>DAOSUP010000004.1:0-111066 GCA_035378845.1 Dictyoglomaceae bacterium | reverse complement strand
ACTAAGCCTGTAATTACCCTCTCCAACCACTAAACATATTTAAATTAGCAAAAAATATTCTTTAAAAAAAGGGCAAGCTAAAAAGCTTGCCCTTACTTTTTACATAGGGGGGATTAATATTGGGAGATAAAAGAGGATTTACAATTATTGAACTTTTGGTGGTTATTATTATCATCTCTATCCTTGCTATTATAGGTGGAGGAGCTTATCTTTCAGGTATAGAAAAGGCAAGGGAAGGTGCTGCTATCTCTTCCTTGAGACTTCTTCATGTCACTTTGGAGATGTATGCTGTTGACAGTAAGGGAAGGTACCCAGTAGCTACAAGTTTAGATGATCTATATCATTCTTTAGAAGATCATCTTCCTAATAAAAAGATGCCTGATAATCCTTATAATAACCAGCCTTACTCTGATGAGAATAATGATCATTATCAGATTACTTATACATATGATCCTTTGGAAAATGTCTATACATTAACCATATGGAATAGGTATAATATAAAGAGACTTTTGCTTCTTTCAAATAAAATAGTTATAAAGGAGGAGTAAGCAAATGGCTGAAGACAGATGGAAAAAGCTTTGGGATGATTTGAAACCACAGGTTTCATCTTTTGCTCAGAAGGCTGGTGAGACTGCAAAGAAGGCAGGAGAAGCTATCTCTGATATGGCAAAAACTCTTGGTAAAGAGTCAGCAAAACTTGCAAAGATAGGGAAGTTAAAGGCAGATATTTTAATCTTAGAAGGAAATAGAACTGATTCTTTCAAAAAGATGGGAGAGAGATTATATGATGCTCTTAAAAATGAGGAGCCGCTACTTAAAGAAAAGTTTGATGATCTTTTAAAAGAGCTTACTGATATTGAAACAAAGATTTCTGATAAACAAAAGGAAATTGAAGAAATTGCAAAGGAAGAGAAGCTTGAGCCTGAAGATGTAAGTAAAATTCCTGCTGTAGTAGATGAAGAAAAGAAAGATTAAAGACTTCCCATCCACGGAAAGACCCAGAGAGAGGCTTCTTAATTATGGAGCATCAGTACTTTCTGATTCTGAACTTCTTGCAGTAATTCTGGGAACAGGGAGTAAAGGCGTCTCTGTATATGAGCTTTCTCAAAATCTTATCTTAGAGTTTGGAGATCTGAAAAAGATTGCTGAGCTTGGGATAGGGGAATTAATGAAGTTTCCTGGTATAGGAGTAGCAAAGGCTATCCAAATAAAAGCTGCTGCTGAATTTGGAAGAAGGATATTTTCTGAAAGGGAAGATTTTTTTGGTAAGAACATTAAAGAATCTCAGGATGCATTTTCTTTATTTAGCAGTGACTTTATGAATTTAAAAGAGGAGCATCTTTTCTGTGCCTACTTGGATATAAAGAACAAATGTCTGAGTAAGAAGCTCATAGCTAAAGGTAACCTAAACATTGTTTATGCTAAACCAAGAGAGATTTTGAAGTATGCCCTTCAAGAGAATGCAGTAAAGCTTATATTGGCTCATAATCATCCCAGTGGAGATATATCTCCCAGTGAAGATGATATAATTTTTACAAAAAGAATTATAGAGGCAGGGAAGATTATAGGGCTTGAATTTTTAGACCATCTTATCATATCTGATGGGAAATATTTGAGTATGAGAGAAAAAGGATATATCTAAATTATGGAGCAAAAATCTCTATGGGATCTTCTTCTTGAGGAGAAAAAAGAAGAAAGTAAAAAAGATGAAGAAAATAAAAAAGAGAGTATTCTTTTAATAGATGGATCCAGTATCATCTATAGGGTGTACTATGCTATTCCTCCGTTAAAAACAAAAAATGGGGAGCTTACCAATGCCCTTTATGGTTTTGTAAGGATACTTCTGAAGGCGATAGAAGATTTTAAGCCATCTCTTTTAGGGGTTGCTTTTGATCTTCCAGAGCCCACATTCAGACATATATTGTACAAAGAGTATAAGGCTAAAAGACCCCCTATGAAAGATGACCTGAAGGCTCAGCTCCCTTGGATAAAGGAATTTTTAAGAATGTCTAATATTTCTATTATAGAAGAGCCAGGATATGAGGCAGATGATTTAATATCTACTGCAGTAAATAATTATGTGGGATATCAGAAGTATATCCTTTCAGGAGATCTGGATCTTCTCCAACTGGTTTCAGAAGATTGCCTCTTAATCCATCCCCAAAAAGGTATTAGCGAGTTTACCATATATGATCCTCAGAAAGTAAAAGAGAGATTTGGAATTCCACCATATAAAATTCCCCTCTATAAAGTTCTTGTGGGAGATGAATCTGATAATATTCCTGGAGTACCTGGCATAGGTCCTAAAAAGGCAGCAAAGATTTTAGAGGAGATAGATTCCATAGAGGATCTTAAGGAAAAAATCCCTCTTCTTGATGATGATATTAAAAAGGTTATTGAGGAGAATTGGGAGCTTATTGAGAGAAATTTAGATCTTGTGACTCTGAAAAATATTAAAAAGGATATTCCTCTTAGTCCTATAAATATAAAAAAGAGTGATGAATTAATTAATTTTTTAGAGAAGTTTGAACTTAGAAGTGTTATACAAAAGCTTTTCCCAGATTTTAAAGAAGAGGAGAATATAGTATTTAAAGAGATAGATTTTGATATAGAGGATATTGCAAAAAGTCATAAATGTATTGCTTTTAAATGTATAGGAGAGAAAAATTTTGAAGGGATTTCGCTCTCCTTTGATGATGGAGAAGGTTATTTTATCTCATCATCAGATTTTAACGATGCTCTGAGGAAGAAATTTGAAAATATTTTGGCTGACGAAGATATTGAAAAGATAGGTTCATATATTCAGAGAGATCTTCATTTCCTTTCAGGTAAGATAAAGGGAAAGGTTTTTGATGTGAGTATTGCATCATATCTTTTAAATCCTGAAAGGCAAAATCACTCCTTGGAGATTCTTATTAGAGAATACTTAGGGAAGTCTGTTACACTTCCACAAAAATATGCAGGATATCTTCTTCTACTAAAAAGAATTTTTGAGGAGAAAATAAGTATTGAAGAGCTTGATAAGGTATTTTTTGATATAGAGATCCCACTTATTCCTGTGCTTTACTCCATGGAAAAGTGGGGAATAAAGGTAGATATAGATTATCTGAAGGGGCTTTCAAAGGAGTTTGGGGAGAAATTAAATAATTTAGAAGAAGAGATCTTTTCTTTGGCAGGTATGAGATTTAATATAAATTCGCCAAAGCAACTTTCAGAGGTACTTTTTGAAAGATTAAAGCTTCCTAAGGGGAAAAAAGGAAAGTCTGGATATTCTACATCTTCTTCGGTTCTTCAAAGTATAGCAAATGTTCATCCTATTGTGCCTAAGATCTTACAATATAGAGAATTTTATAAACTAAAAAGTACTTATGTAGATGCCCTTCCAAATCTTGTAGATCCTAAGACGGGAAGGATACATGGTAATTTTAATCCTACAGGTACTGCCACAGGAAGATTAAGCAGTAGTGAACCCAATCTTCAGAATATTCCCATAAAAAGTGAAGAGGGAAGAAAGATAAGAAAGGCGTTTATTGCAGAAGAAGGCTACTATTTTGTATCATTGGATTATTCTCAGATAGAGCTTAGAATCCTTGCCCATCTATCTCAAGAGCCTAAATTAATAGAGGCTTTTTGCAATGGAGAAGATATTCATAGAAAGACTGCTTCCGAGATCTTTGGAGTCCCTGAAGATCAGGTGGATAGTCTTTTAAGATCCCGAGCCAAGGCAGTAAACTTTGGTATAATTTATGGAATCTCTGCCTTTGGTCTTTCTGAGACCACAGGACTTATGCCTGAAGAGGCTGAAAAATTTATTGATACATACTTTAAGCATTATCCAAAGGTAAAGCTTTATATTGAGAAGTCTTTAAATGAGGCACGAGAAAGTGGCTTTGTAAAGACACTTTTTGGTAGAAAAAGATATGTGCCAGAGATAAGGAGTGTAAATAAGCAGATAAGAAGTCTTTATGAGAGAATTGCTATTAATGCTCCCATACAGGGAACATCTGCAGATATTATAAAACTTGCTATGATAGAGATTTTTAAAGAGATTGAAAATAGGAATTTAAAGTCAAAAATTCTTCTTCAGATTCATGATGAATTGGTATTAGAAGTACCAGAAGATGAGATTGAGTTTGTCTCAAGAATGGCTAAGGATAAAATGGAGCATGTGGTGGAACTTTCAGTTCCTCTTTTGGTAGAAATTTCTATAGGTAAAAATCTTTCAGAATTAAAATGAGCTATAAAATAGGAATTACAGGTGGTATAGCTACAGGAAAAACATTAGTGGGAAATACTCTTGAGGAGATAAAAGTACCCGTAATAAGCGCTGATGAGATAGTACATGAACTCTTAGAAGAAAAATTTTATCAAAACAGGATTAAGGAAATATTTGGTGAAGAGGTATTTGATAATGGTATTCTAAATAGAAAAAAGCTTGCAAAGATTATATTTTCTAATAGAGAGGATAGGGAAAAGCTAAATGCTCTTCTTCATCCTCCTGTACTTCAAGAGATAAAAAGGAGATTAGAATTAATAGATTTTTATGATATTGTTGCTGTGGAGATACCTTTGCTTTTTGAGGTGGGAGTTGAGGATTGGTTTGATGAAGTATGGGTAGTGTATGCTCCTTTGGAAATGCAGATTGAAAGGATAGTTTCAAGGGATAAGGTAACAGAAGAGGAGGCTCTTCTTAGAATAAAATCTCAGATGCCTATGGAAGAGAAAATAAAAAAAGCTGATTTTATCATATATAATGTGGGAGATGTTGAAAGTACAAAAGATCAGGTTATGAATAGAATTTCATATCTTCGTAGAATGATATATAATAAAAGATTGGAGTAAGTTATGAGTGGGTTTATATTAGTCTCAGAGTTTAAGCCTTGTGGAGATCAACCTCAGGCAATAGAAAAACTTACCGAGGGAGTTAAAAAGGGTTTAAGATATCAAACTCTTATAGGAGTTACTGGTTCTGGTAAGACCTTTACCATGGCAAACATCATTGCCAATGTTCAGAAACCAACACTGGTTATAGCCCCAAATAAAACTCTCGCTGCTCAACTTTATAGTGAATTCAAAGAATTTTTCCCATATAATGCAGTGGAGTATTTTGTCAGCTATTATGATTACTATCAGCCTGAAGCCTATATTCCCCAGACTGATACTTATATTGAAAAAGATGCGGATATAAATGATCGCATAGATAGACTGAGACATAGAGCTACCAGTGCTCTTCTCTCACGAAGAGATGTCATAGTGGTTGCCAGTGTATCCTGTATATATGGGCTTGGTTCTCCTGAAGATTATGAAAATATGGTTTTTAGAATAGGTGCTGGGGAGGAATTTCCCAGAGATTTACTTCTTAGAAAACTCGTGAAACTTCAATATGAAAGAAATGATTATGAATTTACCAGAGGAAAATTTAGAGTAAGGGGAGATGTGGTTGAGATATTTCCTATTGGTGGAGAGACTGCAATCAGAGTAGAGTACTGGGGAGATACCGTAGAAAAGATTGTGGAGTTTGATCCTGTAAGTGGTAAAAAGGTTTATTCCTGGGATGAAGTTTTTATCTATCCTGCTACACACTATGTGGCTCCTGCTGAGAAATTGGAAAGAGCTATGGAATCTATAAAAAAGGAGCTTGAAGAGAGAGTGGAAGAGTTAAAAGTTCAAGGAAAATTTTTAGAGGCAAAAAGACTTGAAGCAAGAACAATGTATGATTTAGAGCTTTTAAGAGAGATAGGATATTGCAAAGGAATAGAAAATTACTCAAGACATTTAGATGGTAGAAAACCAGGGGAACCACCTTATACTCTTCTTGATTATTTCCCTGATGATTTTTTGCTCTTTATTGATGAGTCTCATCTCACTATTCCTCAAATTAGAGCTATGTATAATGGGGATAGAGCAAGGAAAGATAGTCTTGTGGAATATGGTTTTAGGCTTCCATCGGCTTATGATAATAGACCTCTTCTCTTTGAAGAGTTTTGGGAGAGAATACCTCAGGTAATATTTGTCTCTGCAACACCAGCAGAGTTTGAATTTTCTATTTCAGAACAAGTGGTGGAACAACTTGTAAGACCTACAGGGCTCTTAGATCCTGAGATAGAAGTGCATCCTACTGAGGGGCAGATAGAACATCTTGTGTCTCAGATTAAAGAGATAGTATCTCATGGAGAAAGAGCACTGGTTACCACTCTTACAAAAAGGACTGCAGAAGATTTAGCAGAGTATCTTTCAAATTTAGGTGTGAAGGTAACATACCTTCACTCAGAGATTGAAACTTTTGAAAGGACAAGTATACTTCAGGATTTAAGACTTGGTAAATTTGATGTTTTAGTAGGTATAAACCTTTTAAGAGAAGGTCTTGATCTTCCTGAAGTATCTTTGATAGCAATTCTTGATGCTGATAGGGAAGGTTTTTTGAGATCTGAAAGGTCTCTTATCCAAGTTATGGGAAGAGCAGCAAGAAATGTAAATGGAAAGGTAATAATGTATGCAGACACAATAACAGATTCTATGAGAAGAGCTATTGAAGAGACTGAGAGAAGACGCAAAATTCAAATGGAATATAATAAAGCTAATGGCATTGTGCCAAGAAGCATTAAGAAATCAGTAAAGGAAGTATTTCAATTTGTAGAGGCAGTAAAGGAGAATCAGGTAGATTACAAGACAATGTCTAAGAAACTTTCTATAGATGAGATAGAAGATGTAATAAAAGAGATTGAGAAGGAGATGTATGAGGCAGCAGCAGAACTTGATTTTGAAAGGGCAGCTTATTTAAGGAATCAGATAAAAGATCTTAAAGAGGAGTTAAAGAGAAAGACAAAATTATGAGTGGATGTATAAAAATAAGAGGAGCAAGAGAACACAACTTAAAAAATGTGAATGTAGATTTGCCCAGGGATAAATTTATTGTATTCACAGGGCTTAGTGGATCAGGGAAATCTTCCCTTGCTTTTGATACCATATATGCAGAAGGACAGAGAAGATATGTAGAGTCTCTTTCTACATATGCACGTCAATTTTTAGGACAGATTAATAAACCAGATGTGGATATTATTGAGGGATTATCGCCTGCTATTTCCATAGAGCAAAAAACAGTAATAAAAAATCCTCGTTCCACAGTAGGTACTGTCACTGAAATTTATGACTATTTAAGACTTCTTTTTGCTAATATTGGTAAGCCTCATTGTCCTAATTGTGGTATAGAGATCTCGGCTCAAACACCTCAAGAAATTGTTGAGAAGATCTTATCTTGGGAAGAAGGGACAAAAATTCAAATTCTTTCTCCTGTGGTAAGAGGTAGAAAAGGAGAGTATAAGAAGCTTCTTGATAACTTAAGAAAAGAAGGTTTTTTACGTGTAAAGGTAGATGGTGAGATGTACACATTAGATGAAGATATAGATATGGATAAGAACAAGAAGCATGATATATACGTGGTTATAGATAGGCTTGTAATAAAACCCGATATTAAAACACGTCTTTCTGATTCTGTGGAGCTTGCTTTAAAGCTTAGTGGAGGTTTAATAGTTGTTGAGAAATCTGTAGAAGAAGAGGTTGAGGAGCATCTTTTCAGTGAGAACTTTTCATGTCCTATATGTGGTTTTAGTTTTGGAGAGATTACTCCCAGACTCTTTTCTTTTAACAGTCCTTATGGGGCATGTCCTGCCTGTTCTGGTCTTGGAGGTAAAAAGGAGTTTGATCCTGATCTTATTTTAGATTTTGAAAAATCTATATCAGAAGGAGCAATTACTCCTTGGGGAAAGGAGATTTCTCCATATTATAAAATTCTCCTTAGTGAAGTTGGTAAGAAGCTTGGCTTTACATTGAATACTCCTCTAAAATTCTTTACTGAAAATCAGATAAAAGCAATTCTTTATGGAGTACCTTTTGCTGTAGAGGTAGATTTTCCAGATTGGAGTATCTATGGATATAGGCATTTTGAAGGTGTTATTAATATTTTTATGAAAAAATATGAGGAGACAGAATCTGAGGATATTAAAACCTTTTATGAAAAATTTATGGTTTTCTCTCCTTGTAGTGAATGCGGCGGGAAAAGATTAAAAAAAGAAGCACTTTCTATCTTTGTGGGTGGAAAGAATATTGCAGAAGTTTCAGCTTTTACTTTTAACGAGTTAATATCTTTTTTTGAAAATCTTTCTCTCTCTGAAAGAGAAAGGATTATTGCAGCTCCTATTTTAAAGGAAATTCTTCAAAGGGCAAGATTTCTTATTGAAGTTGGTGTGGATTATCTTACTTTAGACAGGTCTGCAGATACCCTATCAGGAGGGGAGTCTCAAAGGGTTAAGCTTGCAACTCAGATAGGTTCTGGACTTGTAGGAGTTATATATGTTCTTGATGAGCCCAGTGTTGGTCTTCACCCCAGAGATAATAAAAGATTAATAGAAAATCTTAAAAGGCTCAGAGATCTTGGTAATACAATAATAGTAGTGGAGCATGATGAAGAGATTATAAGATCTGCTGATTTTATTGTGGATATTGGTCCTGGAGCAGGAGAAAAGGGGGGAAGAATATTAGTGGCAGGACCTCTTGAGGATGTCTTAAAAAATCCTACTTCAATAACAGCTCAGTATCTCCGTGGAGAAAAACAAATTCCTGTTCCTAAAAAGAGAAGACCAATAAGTGGAAGATGGCTTGAAATAGTAGGTGCACGAGCAAGAAATTTAAAAAATATAGATGTAAATATTCCCTTAGGAACCTTTGTATGTCTCACAGGAGTTTCTGGCTCTGGAAAGAGTACTTTAGTAGAAGAGATTATATATCCTGCACTGCAAAAAGCTCTTCACGGGAAAAAGATAAAAAGTGAATATTATGATGATATAAAAGGCACAGCATACATAGATAAGGTGATTGTAATTGATCAGTCTCCTATTGGAAGGACTCCAAGATCTAATCCTGCTACATATATTGGTCTTTTTACTATGATAAGAGAACTTTTTGCTCAGCTTCCTGAGGCAAAAATGCGTGGTTATAGGCCAGGAAGGTTTAGTTTCAATGTAAAGGGTGGAAGATGTGAGGCTTGTAAAGGAGAAGGTATGGTAAAAGTGGAGATGCACTTTCTACCTGATATTTATATACCTTGTGAAGTCTGTAAAGGCAAAAGATATAATAGTGAGACCTTAGAGATTACATTCAAAGGGAAAAACATTGCAGATATTCTTGATATGAGTGTAGAGGAAGGTTTAGAGTTTTTTGAAAACTTTCCAGCAATAAGAAGAAAATTAGAAACCTTATATGATGTAGGTTTAGGATATATAAAGTTTGGTCAATCTGCCACTACGCTCTCAGGAGGAGAAGCACAGAGAATTAAGCTTGCTGCAGAACTTTCTAAGAAGAGTACAGGTAGAACCTTTTATATTCTTGATGAACCAACTACAGGTCTTCATTTTGCAGATGTGGAGAAACTTTTAAATCTTCTACATAGACTTGTAGATGCTGGAAATACAGTGCTTGTTATTGAACATAATTTAGAGGTTGTTAAGACTGCAGACTATGTAATTGATCTTGGTCCAGAAGGAGGAGATAGGGGAGGGGAGGTCATAGCTCAAGGTACACCTGAAGAGGTTGCTATGAATCCTAACTCTTATACAGGGCAGTTTTTAAGAAAAATTCTTTTTACTGAGAAAGAAAAGGTAAGATGATAGGGACTATTAAAGTTAGAAATGGATTTTTAATCGTAGAGTTTAATGATGATGTTATAAAAAGAATAACCTGGAGAAAAGATTGGGAGAAAGAAGGTGATTTCCCAGGAAGAAAACTTTTTGAGAGGTATTTTTCAGGAGAGAAGGTAGATTTTTCCACATTAAAGCTTGATTTTAAAGATATACCTCCTTTTTTTGAAAGGGTTTACTCTCTTTTAAGAGAGGTTCCTTGGGGTAAGGTGGTAAGCTATCAAGATCTTGCTTTGAGTCTTGGAAATAGGAATTATCAGAGGGCTGTAGGGAATGCTATGAGTAGGAATCCTTTTTTAATTGTAGTGCCGTGTCATAGGGTTGTTAAGAAGGATGGAAGGATAGGATCTTTTGGACTTGGAGTTGAATTTAAAGAGTGGCTTTTAAATCTTGAAGATGTGAGGGTTAATAATGGAAAGATTTCTGGCATTAGATATTGGTGGCACTAAAATAGCTGTAGGAAGATTTACAAAAGATGGGGTATTGGAGGAAGAGATATCTTTTCCTACAATACCAGAGAGAGGCTATAAGGAGATTATGAAAGAAATTATTGAAAAGCTTGCATCTATAAAAACTGATGATACTATTGCATTAGGGGTTGGATGTGCAGGTCCTTTGGATAGAGTAGAAGGTGTAATTTTTTCTCCTCCAAATCTTCCTGGATGGGATAAAGCACCAATTAAAGTAGATCTTCAGAAAGATTTAAATATTCCTGTCTTTATAGATAATGATGCTAATGCTGCTTGTTTAGGAGAGTATTACTTTGGAGCAGGAAAAGGTTGTAGGGATATGGTCTATATTACGGTAAGTACTGGAATTGGTGGGGGAATAATGGTAGACGGAAAGATATTACACGGTAGAAGAGATAGTGCAGGAGAAGTAGGACACCAGACTATTTTACCCGATGGTCCCTTATGTAATTGTGGAAATAGAGGTTGTTTAGAAGCTATCTCTTCAGGTACGGCTCTTGCTAAAAGAGCAAAAGAGGTTATTCTCAGCGGTGAAGAAACAATTTTGAGAGATATGTCTGAAGAAGAAGAGATATCTGCTAAACTTGTACGAGAGGCGATGCTAAAAGGAGATAGATCGGCAAAAAGGATATGGGATGAGGCTATGGAATATTTGGGAATAGGAGTAGGGAATATAATAACCGTTCTCTCTCCTGAGAGAGTTATTATTGGAGGAAGCATAGGACTTTCTGGGAAAGATGTAATAGAAAAGATAAAAGAAGTAGTAGCTAAAAGAGTTTTTTTAGTACCTGTAGATATGATAGAAATTATTCCTGCTAAGTTGGGAGATAAAGTGGGACTATACGGGGCTTTTTCTGTGGCTTTATATGAAAGAGATTTATAGGAGGGGAAAATATATTTTCCCCTCCTAATCTTCTTATTTCGTAGGAGCTACAAAAGGTAAAGGAATAGTAGTTGAAGGTGTCTTTTGTCTTATAATTTTACCTGGTGGCAATGTTCTTAATTGATTAGGAGATAGATTTGAGTTTATCTTAATCTCGTCCCATACGATCTCCATATATAATCTATTCTGTACATCATACATCTTAAGTCTTACAGGCATATAGTCCTTTGTGACATATAGTTCAAGAGATGAGTATTGAGCTTTAAGTTCAGCTTTTTGAGGTATACCTTTTATTTTATAAAGTTTTTGATTCTTTTCTGAGACCTCTTCAATAGTTATTGAGAAATCCTTTCCACTTTCTCCTACCATAGGAATACTTGTAGCTCCAGTGGTAGATGTTTGAGTCATTGTATATGGAGACTCAATGATTTCTTTTGTGGAAGGAGAATACATTCTGGTAATCTTTTTTTCGCCATCTAAAAGGAAGATTTGTCCTGCAAGAATAGCAGGTTCTTTAAAATCAACTCTTAAAATTTCTGGATCTTTTATGGTTTTGAGCTCCATAGACATTTTTGTAGGAAGACTTTCTCCTTTGCTGGAATATGAATAAGTGGTAATGGTCATCTTCATACTTATATCCTTAGCAGTAGACAATTTTTTCTCTATGTTTTTTAAGACATCTTCCTGAGCATATACCAATCCCAAAATTGAAAGAAAAATTAGAATTATTCCTAATGTTTTCTTCATCTATAAGACCTCCTTTCAAAATTGATAAGAAATGTTTAAACCTAAACTTGTATCTTCAACGGTATTTGTTTTTTCAAAACTTACGTATATACTATTCCACATTGCTCCTTCAAGAGCAGGAAAATTAAAAGAAATCTTTGCATTTAAATTACTGTCTCCTGCAAAATAATAGAGATATTTTATCATACTCTCTATATTTATATAATTAGATATCAAAAATTGGATTTTTAGTCCCAAATTCAATTTGCTTTTTCCAGAAGAATTGTAAAAATAGCCAAGACTATATTCAGGGAATATATTAGAACTTATAGGAATGCTTAAGGAGATTTCTCCTCCAAGATCTCCTGGCTCTAAGGGACAGAAAGATAAATTCTCAGGGTGGAGATATCCTAAGAAGGCTTTTATTCCCATACTTCCCATAGAAAGCTCTCCATTTACTATGGTGCTTAGATAGAGGTAGGAATTTTTTAAAAGTACATTAACTTCTTGAGTAAGGATAAGATTTCCTAATGGTAAGGCTGTCCTATCTGCCAACATGATGTCTAAGGAGTAGTATTCTTCAGAAGGCTGAGGCTGAAAAGATAAGAGAGAAAAATTGGCAAAGATATTTTTTGTAAAAGCTCTATACCATCCCATGGCTTGGATAGGAATATCTAAGGATGAGTGCTTTGAGGACGAGCTATAATCAAATATACGTGATCCCTTTCCTGATATATAGTAGATTTCATCGTTTACTATGTAAATTCCAAGCTGATAACCCTTAAGAGCTAAGCTATTTGTTAAAAGATTAAGTCCAGGATAAAAAGTGCCTAATAAAGTCTTTATATATGGAGTCTGAAGTAAAAACTTGTAGGAAAAATCTGTGCTTAGACTATTATAAGCCAAGTTTGCACCTATACCAAGGTTATCACTCCACCATTTTTCATAAGAAAGGCTAAAATCTTGTCCATAGTTTGAGTTTACCTCAGTATTAAACTCTAATTTTCCTATCTCTTGAGCATAAGAAAGGGAAAATAATAATAAAAAAACTAATAAGAAATATAAAAGCCTTCTCATAAATCCCTCCTAATTTGACAATATTCATATTTCTTTTTATAATCCAAAAAAAGGATTTAAGCAAGCCTACAAAATGGAAAAACAAAGAAGAGAAGCCTTATTTATATTAATCCTCTTTATATTGGATATGATTATCCTTTTTGCCTCTCTCCCTTTAGGATATTTTATCCGTTTTAATATCCTTTCTAAATTTCCTGCCTTTTTTGTTGCAATAGGTGAGATACCTCAGTTTTTCCCTTACTATTTTTTTTTAAATATTGTTCTTTTTATAACATGGCTTCTCATATTTTTACTTTATAGAGTTTATTCCATTAAAAATCTTTTTTCTTTTTATCCTGTAATCAATGCATTAACATTAGGGTTATTCCTTGTTTCTTCGCTATCTTTTTTCTACAGAGATTTTTCTTACTCAAGGCTTGTATTTATTTTAACATGGATTTTAGCTATGGGTTTAACTTTTTTGGCAAGAATAGTCTTATCTCTTATAAGGACATCTGTTTCTAAGAGAGAAGCTTCAAGAGTCCTTATTATAGGAGAGAATGAGACTTCAGATATTATCAAAAATTTCTGGGAGAAGAATCCTCGTCTTAATTATAAGGCTGTAAAGATTTTAGATGATATAGATGATATAGATGATATTTTTGAAACTATAGAGGATCTAAATATTCAAGAGATCCTAATAACAAAACCTATTAAAGATGAAGATCTTATTAACTTTTTAGATTTAAAAAGAAAATATGGGATATCCATAAAAATAGTTCCGGAAAGCTACCTTCTCTTTGGAAGAAAGATCATCTTTGATGAAATCAGTGGTATTCCTATAGTAGAAGTAGAAGTTTCTAACTTGGAGGGTATTCAAGGATATATCAAGGAGATCATGGATTTTGTTTTGGGTGCTTTTGGACTTATAATTTTTTCTCCTTTCTTCTTCATTATTGCTTTTCTTATAAAGCTTGATTCTGAGGGACCTGTTTTTTATAAGCATTTGAGAGTGGGAAGATATGGTAAACCTTTTTATCTTTGGAAGTTTAGGACTATGTATAAAGATGCTGATAAGATTCTTGAGAAATATCCTGAACTTAGGACAGCTTATGATAAAGATTTTAAACTAAAGAAAGATCCAAGAATAACAAGGGTAGGAAAGTTCTTAAGAAAGTTTAGTCTTGATGAGATTCCTCAACTTTTTAATATTATTAAGGGGGAAATGAGTATTGTTGGTCCGAGACCTGTAACCTTTAAAGAATTAGAGAAGTATGGAGAATTTGCAGAAGAGATATTAAGGGTAAAACCTGGACTTACAGGACTCTGGCAAGTGAGTGGTAGAAGTGATGTGGACTATTCAAGGAGAGTTCAGCTTGATCTTTACTATATTCAGAACTGGAGTATTTTGTTAGATTTAAAAATTATAATGAGGACTATACCATCAGTTTTACTCGGTAAAGGTGCTTATTAATTTTATGCTATAATTTTTAAATAGTGAGAAATATGGAAGAAGATCTTCTTAAAGAAATGGTTTTAGTTTTGAATAGTAATTATGAACCCCTTGATGTCTGTAAAGTAAAGAGGGCAGTAAGTCTTATTGTTCAAAAGAAAGCAGAAACTGTTGAGACAAATACTGGTGTTGTAAGAAGCGCATCCTTGAAGCTTGAAGTACCTTCAGTTATAAGACTTCTTTATTATGTTAAGAAGCCCAAATTGGAGCTAAGACTTTCAAGGAAGGGAATACTTTTAAGAGACAATTATACTTGTCAGTATTGTGGAAAAAGGGGTGGAGATATGACTATAGATCATGTTGTCCCAAAACGTCTTGGCGGGAAGTCAGTATGGGAAAATCTGGTTTGTGCGTGTAAAGAATGTAATCATAAGAAAGGCGATAAGACTTTAGAAGAAGCAAATATGAAGTTGATTCGTGAACCGAAGGCTCCTAAGCATGTGTATTATTTTAGATTGACAAGATATTTAGAGGAGGAGAAAAATGAAGGTTGGAGAAAGTATTTCTTTATGGATTTCTGATCTTTTAAAAAATTTGCCCTCTTCTATACTTTCCTTAGTTATAGTCTATTTTTCTTACAAGGTTATTTTTAAACTTGTAATAGACGCTATTGAAAATAAAATGGAAAAGGAGTCCATTGAGACAAGGAAGAAAACTCTTTTAACTATAAAGACTTTGTTAGCAAAGCTAATTAAATATGGATTTGTTATTATTGCGGCACTTATTATTCTTTCTGTTTTTGGTATAGAAACAAAAAATATCCTTGCCAGCTTAGGAATTCTTTCTCTTGCTCTTGCATTTGGTGTTCAAAACTTAGTTAAGGATTTAGTTTCAGGATTTTTTTTGCTTCTTGATAGAGCTATTAATGTGGGAGATTATATTGAAGTTGGGAGCATAAGTGGAATTGTTGAGGATATTTCCATAAGAACTGTAAAAATAAGAGCTTTTGATGGAGGTTTATATACAATACCTAATGGGCAGATAATTACTATAAAAAATTATGGGGTAGATTATAATATGGCAGTGGCAAACCTTTTATTTCCTGTGAGTATTTCTCCAAATGACGGAATATCCTTAGCTAAGAGTGTGTCAGATGAAATTAAGACCAATAATAAAAATATTATAGAAGATCCTCAAGTGCTTGGAATTACAGAGTATGGAGGTGGGAAGTATAAAATAGTAGTTACTGCTAAAACTCTACCTGGTAAGAGTCAGGAGATAGAAAGAGAGTTTAATCGTATCTTTTTAATTAAATTAGAAGAACAAGGATTGCTTCAAAAATTATAAATGAAAGGGGAGTCATAAATGTGGCATGAGTTTTCAAAGGAAGAAGTACTCTCAGAGCTACAAGTTGATCCCGAAGTAGGTCTGACCCAAGAAGAGGTAGTAGCAAGGCGACAAAAATATGGAAAGAATGTTCTTCCCGAAAAACCTCCTGAGGGCTTTCTAAGAATCTTTATAAGACAATTTAAAGAATTCCTAACAATTATTCTTCTTGTGGCTACTTTAATCTCATTTATATTAGGAGAAACTAAAGATGCTATTGCTATCCTTATCATTGTGCTTATAAATGCTCTTTTAGGGAGTTTTCAGGAGTATAAGGCTGAAAAAACTCTTTCCTCTCTTAAATCTCTCGTATCCTCTACAGTTAAAGTTTTGAGAGATAAAGAAGTAGTGGAAATTCCTATGGAAGATTTGGTGCCTGGGGACATAATATTTGTTGAAGAAGGGGAAAAAATCCCGGCTGATGTAAGATGGATTAAGACAACTAATTTACAAGTAGATGAATCTATTTTGACAGGAGAATCAGAGGCGGTAAGGAAAGATGCTGATTTTATTGCAAAAAAAGATATCTCTTTGGGTGATCAATTGAATATGGGATTTAAAGGTACCACAGTACTCTCTGGTAGAGGGGAGGGAGTTGTAGTAGGTACAGGTATAAATACTGCTTTAGGTAATATTGCGAGGATGCTTTCTGAAATTAAGGAAGAGCCTACTCCACTTCAGAGAGAATTAGCAAAATTAGGAAAGCAGCTCTCAATTATTATACTTATTTTAGTTTTTGTGCTTCTTGGTATAGGTATATTACAAGGAAGAGATTTTTTTGAGATGTTTTTCACATCAGTAAGTCTTGCGGTAGCTGCTATTCCTGAAGGACTTCCTACGGTAATTACTATTCTTCTTGCCTTAGGCGTTCAAGAAATGGCAAGAAGAAAAGCTGTGGTCAGAAAGCTTTCTGCAGTGGAAGCTTTAGGTGCTACTTCGGTGATATGTACTGATAAGACAGGCACTCTTACGGAGAACAAGATGGATCTTGTAAAAATTGGACTTCCTAACGGAAAAGTTTATGAAAAAAATGAATTTGAAAACCTAAGAGAAGAATTAAAAGATATATTTTTAATCTCTTTTTTGGCAAGTGATGTGAGAAAGAAACAGGACGGAACTTTTGTAGGAGATCCTTTAGAAGTTGCTATATGTAGAAATTATGAGAATCTTTACTCTGTCCCTTCTTATTTTGAAAGAATTGATGAAATTCCCTTTGATTCTATAAGGAAACGAGTAAGTGTGTTATATAAAAACAAAAATGATGGAAGATATATACTTGCAACAAAAGGAGCAGGAGAGGAGATTATAAAAAGAAGTAAATTTTATCAAATTGGAGGAGAAATTCATGAGCTTTCTGAAGAAAGGAGGAGGGAGCTTCTTGAAGATCAGAATAATCTTGCAAAAGAAGGCTTGAGAGTTTTAGGAGTGGCACAGAGAACTTTAGAAAATCTACCTTCAAAGGATCTATGGGAGGTAGATTTCACCTTTTTGGGATTTATAGCATTTCTGGATCCTCTTAGAGAGGGAGTGAAAGAAGCAATTGAGGAATGTAAGAAAGCGGGAATTCGTCCCATTATTGTTACAGGAGATTACCTCTTGACCGCAAAGAAGATTGCAAAAGATTTAGGTATTGATGTGGATAATGGGGATTTATATGGCGGAGAAGAATTACAGAGTATAGGTTTTGGTAATATTTCATGGGATAATGTGGTAGTCTTTTCCCGTGTACTTCCAGAGCATAAAATGGAGATTGTAAGAAAATTAAAAGAACGCGGAGAGATTGTTGCTATGACAGGAGATGGAGTGAATGATGCACCTGCTTTAAAAATGGCAGATATTGGAGTAAGTATGGGACAAAGAGGTACTGATGTGGCAAGAGAGGCGTCGGATCTGGTTCTTCTTGATGATAGTTTCGCTACTATCGTTAAAGCGGTGGAAGAGGGAAGAAGAATTTTTAATAATATAAGAAAAGTCACTTATTACCTTCTTTCATGTAATTTTAGCGAGATTTTGGTGGTAAGTATCAGTATCTTTTTGGGATTTCCTTTACCTCTTACTCCTTTGGAGCTTTTATGGATAAATTTAGTTACTGATAGTTTTCCTGCTCTTGCCTTAGGATCGGAGCCTCCTGAAAAGGATATAATGAATAGAAAACCAAGAAGAGTAAATGGGGGAATCCTAAACAAGGATCTTTGGAAGAGAATAGTTTGGGATGGAATTCTTATAGGGATGACATCGTTTATCTTGTTTCTAATAGGTTTGAGAGAAAATGATCTTACTTTAGGAAGGACAATGGTTTTTTCTGGTTTAGTCTTTGCTCAAATTTTCCAAGCTTTGAGGCTTTCATTAATGAGAATGGAAAATATATTGAAAGAAGCATTCTCAAATAAATATTTAAGTCTTGCAGTTATTTTCTCTATCGCTGTACAACTTTTAGTTCTATTTACTCCTTTTGGAGTGAGCTTTTTCAATTTAAAGGTTTTATCTTTTAATGAGTTTCTTTTGATCCTACTTATAAGCTTGATTCCAATATATGAATTTATAGGAGAAAGAATTTATGAAAAGATTTTTAAAAGAACTTCTAATTTATAGTATAAGTTTCTTGATTGTAGCTTTTTTGACGAGTCAACTCTTCTCTTTAGAGAGAATACCTGTATTACCGAAAACTGAAGAAAAGGTAGCTGAAGAAACTGTGCCTTTGGATACCCAAAAGACTTATACTGCAAAAGAACAAATAAAAAGTACAAGTACCATGGCACAGGAGCAAAAAAAGGAAGAAGTATCTTCCACTTCTGTTACTCAAACTGGTACTCAAACTCAAATTATATATGAAGTTAAAGTAGGAGATACCACAATAGGAATAGCAGAGAAATTTGGGGTTGACTGGAGAGAAATTGCAAAAATCAATAAGCTAAAAGATCCTAATTATTTAGTGGTGGGGCAAAAATTAATTATACCTTCTAAATGAGTTTTTACGCTACTTGTCTATAAAAAGTTTATTTGATATAATCTATCCAAGGAATGCGGACGTAGCTCAGTCGGTAGAGCGAGGGACTGAAAATCCCTGCGTCGGTGGTTCGATTCCGCCCGTCCGCACCATTAAGGGTGGGGAGAATAGTTAGAGTTTTGAAAATAAAGGTTTTAGATAAATTTCTTCAGACGGTTTATGAACTCCTGAGCGCCCGTAGCTCAGAAGGACAGAGCAGCGGTTTCCTAAACCGCGGGTCGGGGGTTCAAATCCCTTCGGGCGCACCAACTATGAATCTTCGTGTATCTACCCTACGCTTCAATATAACACGCTTGGAGGTGGTATTCTATTCGTACCAGTTTTATTATTTTTTCTAAAATTCAATACAGGTTTTCAAGGAGGTAGGAGAAATGGCAGAGGTAAAATTGGAGAATGTAACCAAGAAATTTGGAGAGGTAGTAGCTGTTAGTAGTGTAAATCTTGAGATCAGAGACAGAGAGTTTATTGTTCTTGTAGGTCCTTCAGGATGTGGAAAGACTACCACTTTAAGAATGATTGCAGGTCTTGAAGAAGCCACAGCTGGGGAGATCTATATTGATGGTAGGCTTGTAAATGATGTTCCTCCTAAGGATCGTGATATTGCAATGGTTTTCCAGAACTATGCTCTCTATCCCCATATGACAGTGTATGATAACATGGCATTTGGTCTTAAACTTAGGAAATATCCTAAAAGTGAGATTGACAGAAGAGTAAAAGTAGCAGCAGAGATGCTTGGGATTGAGAATCTTCTTAGGAGAAAGCCAAAAGAACTTTCTGGTGGACAGAGACAGCGTGTGGCTTTAGGGCGTGCTATCGTACGTGAACCTAAGGTGTTCTTGATGGACGAGCCTCTTTCTAACTTGGATGCTAAATTAAGGGTACAGATGAGAGCTGAGCTTAAGAAACTTCAAAGAAGTCTTGGAGTAACCACTATTTATGTAACTCACGATCAAACAGAAGCTATGACCATGGGAGATAGAATTGTAGTTATGAAGGATGGAGTAGTTCAGCAGGTGGATGATCCTCTTACAGTTTATGAGAAGCCTAATAATATCTTTGTAGCAGGGTTTATTGGTAGTCCTCCTATGAACTTTATAGATGCAACTCTGTCTTCTGATGCAAAAAGTCTGGATCTTGGCACAGTAAAACTGGGTCTGCCAGCAGATATGCATAGCTTTGTAGCTGAGCAAGCCAAGGATTATTTAGGAAAGAAAGTTGTACTTGGAGTGCGTCCCGAGCATATTTATGAGGTAAGCTTAATTAAAACCGAAGACCTTATTCCAGAAGCTGTAGCAGATTTAAAAGTTGAGGTTTTAGAACCTATGGGTACTGAAGTATATCTGTATCTTATAAATGGACCTGTCAATGTTGTAGCAAGAGTAAGTTCTGAAACAAAAGCAAAAATGGGTGAGAATGTTAAAGCAATGTTTGATGTTAGAAAAATGCACCTTTTTGACCCTGTATCTCAGGTAGCAATAATATAGTGGTATGGTAAAGAAAGGGGCTATAAGGGAGATTAAGAAGGGGGATATATATCCCCCTTCTTATATATAAATTAGCTAACATGTGTTAGTTAAATAGGAGGTTAAAAATGAGTGTAGAGAGATTTTTTAACTTAGTTCTTCACTCACATCTTCCCTATGTAAAAAAAGCAGGAAGATGGCCCTTTGGAGAAGAATGGTTCTTTGAAGCCATGCTTGAGACCTATATACCCCTTTCTATGGCTTTTTATAGACTTATTGAAAAAGGTATTAAGTGGAATCTTACTCTTGGAGTTACTCCTGTGCTTGCAGAACAGATGACAGATCCCTATATGATATATGAAACTGAAGAGTATATTAAAGAAAGAATAGACTTAGCTAAGAAGGACTATGAAAGTTTTAAAAAAGAAGGAATGAAAGAAGCAGAAACTGCAAAGTTTTATGTAGAACATTGTGAAGAGATTCTGGACTATTTTCAAAATAGATTTTCAAGGAATATTTTGGGATATTGGAAAAAGCTTCAAGAAGAAGGGTATCTGGATATTTTGACAAGTTCTGCCACTCATGCTTATCTTCCTTTATTGAAAAGAGACTCTTCAATTTATGCTCAGCTTTTAATTGGAAAGGAAAGCTATGAAAGAAATTTTGGAAGGAGTCCTAAGGGGATATGGCTTCCTGAGTGTGCTTATAGACCTGGAGTAGAGAGCTTTCTTGAGAAGTTAAATATTAAATACTTTTTTGTAGATACCCATACCATACTTGGAGGAGAACCTTTGGATTACCCTTATTTTACTAAGAAACAAATAATTGATAAAACAGTGTTCAAGCCATATCTTGTTTCTAAAAGTAATGTAGCAGTTTTTGGGAGAGATAGTAGGACTAGTCTACAGGTTTGGTCTGCAGATTGGGGATATCCTGGAGACGGAATATATAGAGAATTTCATAAAAAGGCAGAAAGTTCTGGAATTCAATATTGGAGAATTACAGATAAGAGTAAATCCTTAGGTGAAAAGGATGTTTATGACCCTGAAATAGCTAAAAGTAGAGCTTATGAACATGCGAGACATTTTGTAGGGATCCTTGAAAATGATGTAAAGGAAAAAGGTATTATCACTTCTATGTATGATACAGAACTTTTTGGACACTGGTGGTTTGAAGGGGTACTATTCTTAGAGAGAGTTTTTGAACTTCTGGCAGAGAGCGAAAAGGTAAAAAGTATTAATACAAGCTTAGCTCTTGAGGAAATTATCCCAGATGAAAGGATTGAGCTTCCTGAATCTTCTTGGGGAAGAGGTGGAAAACACGAGGTTTGGTTAAATGATGAGACGAAATCTATATGGGAGAAGATTTATTTAATAGAAGAAAAAATGGAGAATTTAGTAGCCTCTTTGGTAGATGATCTTCCTTTTTGGAAAAGGAAAGTTTTAAAACAAATGGGTAGAGAAAAACTTCTTCTTGAAAGTAGCGACTGGCCTTTCTTAATTACCACAGGACAAGCTAAAGAATATGGGTTTGAAAGATTTCATAGACATCACGAAAATTTTGAAACTCTCTATAGATATTTAGACAATAAAGAGATATCTGTTGATGAATTTAATTTTTTGAAGAAACTTGAAAATACCGATTCACTGTTTTCATTTATTGATTATAAGATTTTTGAGAAGAGGTAAAAAGATGGAAAAAGGGATATATTTTGCTATGGGACTTCATAATCATCAACCTGTAGGTAATTTTGATTTTGTTATAGAGAGAGCTTATCAGATGTGTTATAAACCGCTCATTGAATTTTTTCTTGAACATCCTAAATTTCCTTTTAGCATACACTTCTCAGGATATCTTTTACTATGGCTTGAAAGAAATTATCCAGAATATTTTGATACGCTTAGGGAACTTTCTGAAAGAGGGCAGATAGAGTTTTTAAGTGGGGGATTTTATGAACCTATTTTGCCTATAATTCCTGATGCGGACAAAATAGCTCAAGTTAGAAAATTAAATGATTACATTTATAATAAATTCGGGCAAAAGCCTAAAGGTATGTGGCTTGCAGAAAGAGTGTGGGAACCTCATCTTGTGAAATTTATTGCGGAAGCAGGAATTGAATATATTATTGTAGATGATGCCCATTTTCTTTCCGTAGGATTAAAAGAAGAAGATCTCTTTGGTTATTATTTAATGGAAGAGCAGGGATATACAGTATCTGTTTTCCCTATTAGTATGAAGCTTCGTTATATTATACCCTTTGCAGAACCTCAAGAGACGATTTCCTATTTGGATAGATTTGTCTCTTTTGAAAAGGATAAGATTGCTGTTTTATTTGACGACGGAGAAAAATTTGGTCTTTGGCCTGATACTTATAAAACTGTATATGAAGATAAATGGTTAGAAAGATTTTGGAATACTTTACAAGAAAATTCTTCATTAGTAACACCTGTTAATTTTTCTGAGTATATGCAACAGTTTCCTCCTTTGGGAAGAATCTATCTTCCCACTGCTTCTTATAGGGAAATGATGGAATGGGTGCTCTTCCCTGAATCCCAATTAATTTTAGAAGAGTTTACAGAGAAGATAAAAAATGAAGGTAATTGGGAAAGATATGCACCTTTTGTAAAAGGTGGATTTTGGAGAAACTTTCTTGCAAAATATGATGAGTCAAATCATATGCATAAAAAGATGTTGTATGTTAGGAAAAAGATTGATGGTATTAAAGATGATAAAGTAAAAGAACTTGCATTAGAAGAGATTTGGCAGGGTCAAGCTAATGATGCTTACTGGCATGGGATTTTTGGTGGACTTTATCTTCCTCACTTAAGAACAGCTATTTATGAGCATATTATAAAGGCAGAGAATTTGATAGATAAAAATCAGAATAATTTTGCAGTAAATAGTAAGGTTTTAGATGTGGACTGTGATGGAAGAGAAGAGGTTATTGTGGAATCAAAAAACTTCAATCTATATTTCTCTCCATCTTTTGGGGGTTCCCTTTTAGAATGGGATTTCAAACCCAAATTTTATAATTTAACCGACGTTATTACTCGGAGAAGAGAAGCTTATCATAAAAAGCTTTTTGAGATAAAAGAGGAAAACGTTGAGGGAAAAAGCATTCATGAAAGGTGGGCTGTAAAGGAAAAAGGACTGGAAAAGTTAATTTTTTATGATAAGCATAGAAGAGTATCTTTTGTAGAGAAATTTTATAAAGAAGAGCCATCTATTGATGCTTTGTGGAAGGGTGAGGATGATTATATTCTAAACACTTATTATGAGCAGTTTAGTTATAAAGATGAGAAAGATGATAATAAAGGGATTTTTGTTTTCTATAAAGAGTTTCCCGATTTTATCTTAGAGAAATCCTTTATTGTATATAAAGATGAGCCTATCTTAGAAGTTATTTATAAGATAAGAAATACTTCCCAAGAAAATTTGACTACTAAATTTTCTTGGGAGATAAATTTGGACTTTTTGGCACCTGACCATCCTGAGTATTATTTTTATATTCCAGAGAAAGAAGAAAGATATGCACTTTCTTCTATGGGAGTGGAAAAAGTAGAACAATGGAAAATAATATCAGGAATAGGAATAGAGTTCTCATGTGAATTAGAAGGTAAAATAAAATTCTATAGATATCCTATTGAAACTGTTTCTCTCTCAGAAGATGGATTTGAAAGGGTTTATCAGGGGAGTGGTCTTATACATTTGTATGATTTAAATATTTCTCCTCAAGAGATTTGGCAAACTAAAGTGAGATTTAAGGTTAAATAACTAATTAGAAAATTTCTGGTGCGCCCGAGAGGTCTTGAACCTCTAACCCTCGGCTCCGGAGGCCGATGCTCTATCCAGTTGAGCTACGGGCGCACTTCATTTGAAATAAAGAATAAGTGTTTCTACTATAACTATGACGATTTCAAATTCTAAAAGTACACTTAAATCAATTCTTATTCTTTTCCATTCTCTCTCAATTAGCGAAAATATGTTAATCTTCAGCAGTTTATCTACTTTTCTTTGTAGATAAAGGGCAAGAAGAATAAAGGTAAAGAAAAAAAGTATATATATTATTGTTAAAACCTGTATATTAGAGTTTTTCCTTAAAATTGTGAGAAAACTTTCATCAAGAAGAATATAGATGATATTAGTGGCTACAGAGACTAATAAGAAGAAAGGAAGAAAATTAGTAAACTTATAAATTAATTTTACTGAATTTTTCTTATCCTCATTTTTTATAGATGGGGTTACCAGATTAAAAAAGATTAATGAGCCTAAAACATAAGAAAAAGATAGTATATGAATGAGAGTATTTAAAAAGTGAAGAAAAGGTAATTTGATACTCATTAGCTTATCACTATCCCTTCTAAACTTAAGATCTCTACCATCTCGTGATGGATAAAGCCATTTGTAGCAAGAAAAGTTTCTTCTTGAGAGGTAAGATCTTCGCCTTTAAAATTGGTAACTTTTCCTCCTGCTTCTTCTACTATTACCATTCCCCCTGCAATATCCCATAATTTGAGTTTTTTAGCCCAGAATCCATCTAATCTTCCACATGCTACATAGGCTATCTCTAAAGCTGCAGATCCCATTCTTCTAATCCCGTGAGTTCTTGAAGAAAAATTTATAAAAGGTATGAAATTTTCTTTTTTTAAACTTAGTTCATATGGAAAGCCAGTACTTATTAAAGCATCTTTAAGCTTTTGAGTGGAAGATATGGTTATCTTTTTATCATTAAGGTATGCACCGTATCCCCTATAAGCTGAAAATAATTCATTCCTTACAGGATCATAGACGATACCTAAAATAAGTCTATCTTTTGCTTTTAATGCTAAACTTATAGAAAAAACTGGAAATTCATGGGCATAATTTGTTGTCCCATCTAAGGGATCAATGATCCATTCAAAATCAGAGTCTTTTTCTATTTTACCTATCTCTTCACTAATTATAGAGTGATCTGGGAATCTTTTCTCTATGAGGTTTATAATCTTTTCTTCAGAGATTTTATCTACTTGGGTTACTAAGTTTGACACTCCTTTGAGTTTAATCTCCTTTTTTTTATCCATATATTGAAGTAAGATACTACCCGCTTCATATGCAATTTTTTTTGCATCACACAAAATTTCATTCATGGGTTGTTTCTCCTATGTAAGTTTTTCTAATAAATTATATTATTTTTTGATTTTATTTAAAATACCTTGACAAAATTGATATGCACATGTAATATATATACAGTTTTAATATAGATGAAGTTCTTAAATAGAACTTCAATTTTAGAGACGAGATATTAAGTTTTGAGGAGGTGAAAGAGATGTCTAAAAAGTTATGTGATATTTGTGGTGTAAATCCGGCAACAGTCCGTGTTTATACGGTAAAAAATGGGCAAAGGCGTGTTTTAGATATATGTGAAGAGTGTTATGCTAAAAGTCAAAGACAGGAGAGAAGTTTCTCTCCACTGGAGTCTCTCTTCTTTGGAGATCTTTTTAGAGACTTTTTTGGTAGCGATTTTGGGATTCCTTTTGGAAGTACTGGTAGAGGTGATAGGGAAGCTATTGATTTGAGTGATTACCTTAGTGAAGGAGCAAAAAATTTGCTACAAGAAGCTGCTAAAAAAGCAGTTGATTTTGGTAAAAATCAAGTAGGTACAGAGCACCTTTTGTATGTACTTTTAGATAATGATGTAGTAGGGGAGATTTTGAAGCAGTTTAAGCTTTCTCCTCAAGAGATAAAAGCTTATATTGAAGAGAATGCTCCCAGAGGGAATTTTAAACCTGAAGAGGAAGAGGTGGAAGTAGATATATCTCCAAGATTAAAGAGTGCTTTAGAAAGAGCTTTCATGGCTTCTAAGGATCTGGGGCACAATTATGTAGGTCCTGAGCATCTGCTTATAGGACTTGCTGAGGAGGAAGATGGTCTTGCTTCAAATATTTTGAAAAAGTATGGTTTAACCACTCAAGCTTTGCGGCAGGCAACTATAAAAGTGGTAGGAAAAGGTAGAGAGGAACAGAGATCAAGAGGAAGGTCGGCAACTCCTACCTTAGATAAATATGCCAGAGATCTTACAGAGCTTGCAAGGCAAGGGAAACTTGATCCTGTAATTGGAAGAGCAAAAGAAATTGAGACTGTTATTGAAGTTCTTGCAAGAAGGAAGAAAAATAATCCAGTGCTTATTGGTGAACCTGGTGTTGGTAAGACTGCAATTGTAGAGGGTTTGGCTCAAAGAATTGTTAAAGGGGAAGTCCCTGAGGTTCTACGAGATAAAAGGCTAATCGAACTTAATATAAATGCTATAGTTGCTGGAACTAAATATAGAGGAGAGCTTGAGGAAAGAGTAAAGCAAGTCTTAGATGAGATTGTTGCTAATCAAGATGATCTCGTAATCTTCATTGATGAGATACATACTATAGTAGGAGCTGGCTCTGCTGGAGAGGGTAATCTGGATATTGCTAATGCCTTTAAACCAGCACTTGCAAGAGGAGAGTTGCATCTTATTGGAGCAACTACTTTAAATGAATATCAAAAATATATTGAAAAGGATGCTGCTTTAGAAAGGAGATTTCAACCTGTATTTATTGCAGAACCAACAGTGGAGCAAACGATAATGATACTTCGTGGGCTTAGAGATAGGTTTGAAGCTCATCATAAAGTAAAGATTACTGATGAAGCTATAATTGCTGCTGCAGAACTTTCAGATAAGTATATTACTAATAGATACTTACCTGATAAAGCTATTGATTTGATAGATCAGGCTGCGGCAAGGGTGAGAATTATGCTTACTTCAAGACCTGCAGAGCTGCAAGAGTTGGAGTCTAAGATTCAATCTCTTAAGAGAGAAGAGGAATATGCTACTTCAAGAAAGCAATATGATAGAGCAAAAGAGTTAGAGAATCAGATTCAAAAACTTGAAAAGGAACTTCAAGACAAAACTGAAGCTTGGAAAAAAGATATGGCTTCAGAAGTACCTGAGGTTCAAGCAAGACATATAGCAGAAATTATCTCTTCTCTTACTGGTATTCCTGTAACTGAGCTTACTACTGATGAGAAAGAGAGATTACTTAAGCTTGAAGAAAAGCTTCATGAAAGGGTAGTAGGGCAAGACGAAGCTATAAAGGCTGTAAGTGATGCTATAAGACTTGCAAGAGCAGGTCTTAAAGAGAAGAATAGACCTATTGCCAGTTTTCTTTTCTTGGGTCCTACAGGAGTTGGAAAGACAGAACTTGCAAGAGCGCTTGCATGGGCTGTATTTGGAGATGAGGATGCCATAATAAGAATTGATATGAGTGAGTATATGGAAAGACATACAGTATCAAGACTTATTGGAGCACCTCCTGGCTATGTAGGATATGAGGAGGGTGGACAGCTTACTGAAAGAGTACGTCGTAGACCATATAGTGTAATTCTTCTTGATGAGATAGAGAAAGCACATCCAGATGTTCATAATATTCTGCTTCAGGTTTTTGATGCAGGAAGACTTACTGATGGAAAGGGTAGAGTGGTAGACTTTACAAATACAATAATTATTATGACAAGTAATGTGGGATCTGAGATTATTCAGGCTAATCTCTCAGCTACTGAAAAGGATAAATTAAATTATGAGCAACTGAAAGAAAAACTTATGGATATTTTAAAGAGACACTTTAGACCTGAATTTCTCAATAGGATTGATGAAATAATTGTATTCCATGCTCTAACAAAAGAACAGATAAAAGACATTGTAGAACTCCAGCTTGAAAGAGTAAGGAGAACTGCAAAAGCTCAGAATATTGATCTAATATTTGATGAATCAGTAGTGGATTATCTTGCGGAGATAGGATATAGCCCAGAATTTGGAGCCAGAGAATTGAAGAGAAAAGTTAGAAACGAAATTGAAACTAAGCTTGCTACATCAATGCTTAAAGGAGAAGTGCAAGAAGGAGACACTATAAAAGTAAGGTATAATAGTGAAGGGGATAGAATTGAGTTTGAAAGAATAAAAGAAAGAGAAGAAGTAAAGAGTAGTTAAAAACGGAGGAGGGTTTTACTCTCCTCCATTGAAATTATTCTTAAAGAGAGGGAGGAAGTCTAAATGGAGCTTCATATTATTGATATTGAAAAGCCTGAGGAGATAAATCTTATTTTAGGGCAAACCCACTTTATAAAGACAGTAGAGGATCTCTATGAAGCTATTGTTAACACTGTTCCTGGTGCAAAGTTTGGAATTGCTTTTTGTGAAGCTTCTGGACCTGCTCTTATCAGGCATATAGGTACAGACTCGGAATTGGAAGATTTAGCAGTTAAAAATTTACAAAAGATAGGTGCAGGACATAGTTTTTTGATATTTCTTGGGAATCTTTATCCTATAAATATTCTGAATGCTATAAAAAATGTTCCAGAAGTAGTGAATATCTATGCTGCTACATCAAATGCATTAAAAGTAATTGTGGTGGAAGATGCTGATGGAAGAGGAATATTAGGAGTTATTGACGGAGTTAAGCCTAAGGGAGTTGAAGGTGAAGAGGATATAAAGCATAGAAAGGAATTTTTAAGAAAGATTGGATATAAATTATGACCTTTTAATAGGGGGAGGTGTTTTTTGTGCCAGTAATTACCATATCAAGACAGGTGGGGAGTTTTGGAGATGAGATCGCAGAAAGACTTTCTTTAGAACTTGGATATAGGTATTTTGATAAGTTTCTGATGACAGAAATTGCTATAGCTTCAGGACTTACAGAGGATGAAGTGATAGATTTTAATGAGGATAATTATAAAATTAAGGGATTCTTTGATCAACTTTTTAAAAGAAGAGTCTACTTAGGGAAAGTTACAGTAAGGGAAAAAGATGATACGGGGAAAGAATTATTGACTACAAAGATTTTTGATGAGGAAGAATCTTTTGCTTTTGTTCAGGCAGTAATTAAAAAATTGGTAGATTGGAAGGATGTTGTAATAGTAGGAAGAGGCGGACAAGTTCTTTTAAGAAATGCTCCTAATACTCTCCATGTTAGGGTTATTGCTCCTTTAGATATTAGGATCAAAAATATTATGAAAGAAAAGGGTTTGTCAGGAGAGGAAGCTTTAAACTATGTTTCTGAAAAGGATAAATCTGCACAGGAGTATCTTTGGAGATTTTACAATGTGGATTGGAATGACCCAGAACTTTATCATTTAGTATTAAATATGGGACTTCTAAACATAGATCAGGCAGTTCAGATTATAAAAGATGCTGTTAAGTTAGTATAGTTCTCCTATTTCTGCTTCTATCTGGTATAAGAGTTCATCTATTTTTTTAGATATTTCTTGAAAAGAAGTTAGAGGTTGATTTATATTTTCCATAAAATTTTTTAATATTTTTTCAATATTCGTTTCTGGGGTATTCATATTTTTTAGTGTGTTGTATTCTATGGAAAGTTCTGCAAAGATGATCTTTTTTACTGTTTTTAGCAAATTTCTAATGCAAATTAAAGTATCTCTTTTCCCTTTGTAATTTACACTTAATTCTGAAAAAAGATCATAGAGAGGAATTGAAGTATTTTCTAAGCTTAAAAATTTTGATAGTAGTTTTTGTGAAAAAAAGTATAGGGTATCAGTTGTATAAGTAAGATTTTTTATGATAAGCATACTGGTACTTATATTTGAATTAAAGAGAATTTTTTCTTCCTCAGGGATTAAAAGAATAGGAAAATCTATAGAGTTTATCTCGGTATTTATTCTCTCTTTTAGTATATTTGTTTGGTTATAAAGCTCCATTAAATCGTAGAGTAAATCTGTTAAAGGCTGTTCAGGGTTTGATTGGCAAGATTTTTGTTCTGATATATGATTTATGTTTTCTCCCATCTTTATTAGTGATATATGAGGCTTCAAAGCTAAAATCCATGGGTCTATATATGGATATGTTCCTGTTAAAATTTTGTAAAGCAGCGTATAAATAATTGTATATAACTTCCTTGCAGTTTCTAAATCCTTCCACAATATTGCTGATACTCCTGTTATATATCCTTTACTTTCAAGAATGAGATTTCTTTCAATCTCATCAGCATTTTTTATTTGGGATATGATAAAGTGGTATGGAGTAGGATATTTTATATTGAGAGATAATGAGTATTCTGGAATTTGAATTTTTGTTTTAATAAGGCTGATAATTTCTTCTATAACTTCTTTTTTTACTCCTGAGTGTCCTAAGGAAAGGAAATAGGAAAGAGTTATAATTATACTTTTTGTTTCCTCTTCTGATATGTATAAGTAATTGTCTTCAAAGTTGAATTCATAAGACTTTTTATCTTTTAATAGCTCTTCTATATAGTCTCTTTTGTTTATGAAAAATTTATATGCAGAATCAATCTTTTTAATAAGGTTTTCTGAAAGCTCTATATCAGGTGTGTCGTAAGCTAAACTGAGGAGATCTTCTAATGAAAGGGTATATTCATTAAAAGTATACATAATATTTATTTATGAAGTTCTTTCTTCTCCCCAGTTTCCATATAATAAATGATTTCAATGATGTTAGTGGTATGATCCGCAATTCTTTCAAGGTATCTTGAGATCATGATTAGCTGGGTAATCTGTTGAACAAGAATAGGATTTTTTTCTATCTCTTCTACAAGTTCTGAAGAGATTTCTTGATATTTTTGAGATACAAAGTTGTAATAAGAAGAAAGTTCTTCAAGCTTTTCTATATTTGGCTCTGAATAAGCTCTTAAAGTTCCATTCACCATATTTTCTATAAAAGAAGCTAAGGAGATAATGTCAGAGATTGGAATGTCAAAAGAGTATTTCAAAAGACTTGACACAAATTTTGCTATATCTACGGAGTAATCTCCAATTCTTTCTAAATCTTTTATTATCTTCATAGTTGAGGCGATTACTCTCAAATCCCTTGCTACTGGTTGATGAAGGGCAAGAACTCTAATACATTGGTTTTCTATATCCCAATTGTAGTCATCAACTAATTTATCTGTGGAGATAACCTCTTGAGCAAGGCTTAAATCCTTCATTTTTATAGAATCAAGAGTTTTATGAAGCATCTTTTCCACGATACTTCCCATTCTAATAAGCTTTTCTCTTAATTCCTTAATCTCTTTTGTTAATAATGACTTTTCCAATTTTACCTTCTATCTTATGTTAATTTTTAACAAAGTATTATAGCTTTAGAAATACGCTATTTCAATTAATGTTTTTTTAAAAACTACATGATATAATTCATCTCATGAATAAGTGTATATCATGTGGAAAAAGAAAGGGAAAGAGAATATGTCCTGCTCTTTCAGGCTTAATATGTTCTGAATGTTGTGGAACCCGCAGAATTAAAGAGATAAATTGTCCACCTGAATGTACTTATTTAAAAGATGCTCAGATTCATACTATTGAAAGAGTAAATGAAAGTCCCACTGATTTTAAGGAGAATCAATGGACTTTATTTTTATATCTGGAAAGGGTAGTTTATAAATTTTTGGCAGAATTTCCAGGATTTACTGATAAAGAATTTTTAGAAGTTTTAGATTTGTTTGAAAGGGAATATCAGACTCGCAGAAAGAGTATTTATTTACCACCTCTTTATCCAAAGTCTTCCCGAGGTACAAAATTAAAGAGTATCCTTCAAGAGGAGTTTGTAAAACTTGAAAAGGAAGAGAATGAATTTGGGCTTCCTATTTTTACTGTAGATGATTTTATAAAGGTTATATCTTTTGAGAAGGCAAGGGTAGAGAGATATCAAAAAGAAAATAGAAATGCAGGAGAGAATATATTTCTTCAGATATTAAAAGAAGAAGTAGAGTATATGGCAAAAAGAGAGGCTGAAAAGGCAGGGGGGAGGTAAAAATGAGTAAGATAAAGGATACAAATCTGTGGCAGAATGGGGAAAAGAAAGTTTATTGGGTAAAGAGATTTATGCCTGTAGTGAATTCTTTAGAGGAAACTTATGCTCCTCTATTTATTTTTAAGGATAAAACTATCGCTATGTGTATTCATCTTGAGGCAAAAACTGCACGTCTTGCGTTAGCCTTTAAAAACTGTGGTGCAAAGGTAGTATGTTGCGGAAGTAATCCTCTCTCCACACAAGATGATGTAGCAGCTTATTTAGTGAAAGAAGAGATAGGGGTTTTTGCATTTCGGGGAGAGACCCAAGAGGAATATATAGATAATTTAAAAGAGGTTTTAAAAAAGGAACCTGATTTGATTATTGATGATGGATTTGATCTGACCACTTTATTATATAAAGAATTTTCATGGTTAAAAGATAGAGTTTTAGGAGTAGGGGAAGAAACAACTACAGGGGTGATAAGGGCAAGAGCTTTTTCTGAAGAGAAGGGCTTATCTTTTCCAGTAGTAGAGGTAAATAATGCACGAACAAAATTTCTTTTTGATAACAGATTTGGTACTGGCGAATCTTCACTTTCTTCTTTTATGAGAAATACTAATTTACTTGTTGCAGGAAAGGTCTTTGTGGTTGCAGGATATGGATGGGTAGGTAGAGGAATTGCTCAGAAACTTCAGGGAATGAGAGCAAAAGTGATAGTTACAGAGGTAGATCCTATCAAAGCTCTTGAAGCAATAATGGAAGGTTTTGAAGTGATGCAGATGAATGATGCAATAAAACTTGGAGATGTTTTTATTACTGCTACAGGGAACTGTAAAATTATTACTAAGGAGCATTTTTTTGATATGAAAGATGGTGCAATTCTTGCTAATGCAGGTCATTTCAATGTAGAGATTGATATGAAGAGTCTTGAAGAGATTGCTCTTGAAAAGAAAGAGGTAAGGGAAAATATTGACGAATATCTGCTTCCTAATGGTAAAAGGATATATGTAATAGCTGAAGGAAGACTTTTAAATCTTGCAGGGGGAGATGGACATCCAGTAGAGATAATGGATCTTTCTTTTGGGGTACAATTTTTAGTTATGAAATGGCTCTTAGAGGAAGGTAAAAAACTTCCAAAGGATGTTGTTTCTGTACCTTACGAGATAGAGGTAGAGATAGCAGAAAGGAAGTTAAGAAGTCTCGGGACAAAATGGGACTTGCTCACAGAAGAACAAATAAAGTATTTGAGAAGTTGGGAAATTTAAATTTTTTAAAAAATGCTATAATTAAAAATCTTCTTATAAAGGGAGGTTTATATGACATTTTTAATTGTTTTAGGGATAATAATTTTTATAGTGCTTCTTGTTATTGTAATTTATAACCGATTAGTAACGTATAGAAATCGTGTTGAAAATGCATGGGCACAAATTGATGTACAACTTAAGAGAAGGTTTGATCTTATTCCTAATCTTGTGGAAACGGTAAAGGGGTATGCTTCTCATGAAAAAGAAATCTTTGATAAAATGGCTATGTACAGATCTCAAATGATGGGTGCAAAAACTCCTGGGGAAGCAGCACAGGCTAATGAAGGGCTTACCTCTGCTCTTAAGACTCTTTTTGCTGTTGTAGAAAATTATCCAGAACTAAAAGCAAACCAGAACTTTATAATGCTTCAGGAAGAGCTTTCTGGAACAGAGTCAAAAATTGCCTATGCAAGACAATTTTATAATGACACAGTTATGATTTATAATCAATCTCTTCAAGTATTTCCTAATAGTATTATTGCTAATCTTTTTGGATTTGAACCAAAAGAATATTTTGAAGTAGAGGCTCCTGAAGAGAGGAAGGCTGTAAAGGTAGATTTCTAATTTTATGAAGCCTTTTACTTTTTATGAGGCTATAAATTCTAACAAAAGAAAGACTTGGATTACAATTTTTGGTATTTCACTTCTTCTCTTTTTTGTTTGCTATGCTATAGCTTATTATTTTGAACTTGGTGAATTTGCTGTCATTTTTGCTTTTATTTTAGTTTTAGGAATGGATTATTATACCTATTACAATAGTGACAAAATAATTATTTCTACGAGTGGAGCAAGAGAACCTACAAAAGAGGAGTATCCGTACCTTATAAATGTGGTAGAAGGATTAAGTATTGCAGGAGGTATCCCTACCCCAAAGATTTTGGTAGTAGATGATCCTTCTCCTAATGCTTTTACTACTGGAAGAGATCCTCAAAACAGTGTTATTGTGGTTACTACAGGTCTCTTAAAAAAGCTCAATAGGTTAGAGCTTGAAGGGGTTATTGCTCATGAACTCTCTCACATTAGGTCCTATGATATAAAACTTCAAACTATTGCTGCTGTTATGGTAGGTTTAATCGTTATATTGGCTGATGCCCTGAAAAGATCTTTCTATACATCAGGCAGAGGAAAAAAGAAGAATGATGAAAATGGGAATATTTTGGGAATTATTTCATTGATAGCTGCTCTTTTAGCCCCTCTCTTGGCTACCTTATTAAGGTTTGTTATTTCAAGACAAAGGGAGTATATGGCTGATGCAGGGGCTGCAATGCTTACAAGATATCCTGAAGGTCTTGCTTCTGCTCTTGAAAAGATTGCAAAGGATCCTCTTCCTGTGAAAAGGGCAAATTCTATGATTGCTCCTCTTTATATAGTGAATCCCATTGATAAATCATGGAGTGAAAATCTCTTCTCCACTCATCCGCCTGTAGAAGAAAGAATTAGGAGACTCAGGATGATGGGAGAAAGATGGAGACTTGTAGAAAAGGAGGAGAAAGAAAGTGGAAGTTTTTGAGGCAATTCAAAAAAGAAGAAGCGTTAGGAAGTTTTTGCCAAAGGAGGTAGAGCAAGAAAAACTTGATAGGATTTTTGAGGCGGCAAGACTTGCTCCTTCTGCAAGAAATAGCCAAGAATGGAGATTTATTGTGGTAAGAAGTAAGGAGAAGAAAGAGGAACTTGTTCATGAAGCATCGCCAAGTCAGCTATTTATGCTTTCAGCACCAGTAATCATTGTGGCTTATACATTAGAGAGAGATTATGTTATGAGATGTGGAGTTCCTGCACATTATATAGATGTGGCTATAGCTCTAACTCATATACATCTTCAGGCTGTAGAGGAAGGACTTGCAACCTGTTGGATAGGTTCTTTTTATCAAGATAAAGTGAAAAAAGTGCTAAATCTCCCTGAAGAAGCTGAAGTTATTCAACTCATGATTTTAGGATATCCTGATGAAAATCCAGCACCAAAACCAAGGCTTCCCTTAGATGAGATTGTAAAGTATGTTTAACTTAAACTTGTAAGACTGCCTTGAGTTATCTTTACTAATTCTTCGGGCTTTATTTTAAAGACACTATTTGGTGTTCCTGCGGCAGCCCATATGAATTCATATTTCATAAGGTCTTCATCTATAAAAGTCAGGATTTTTTCTTTATGCCCAAAGGGAGGTACCCCTCCAATTACAAAGCCTGTCTTTTCTCTAACAAAATTTGCATTGGCTTTTTCAATCTCTTCACCAATAATTTCTGCTAATTTTTTCTCATTAACTCTATTTAGTCCACTTGCTATTACTAAGATAGGTTTCTCAGAGGTTTTTCCTTTAAAGATAATAGACTTTGCAATCTGTCCTACACTGCATCCAATTGCTTTTGCTGCTTCTTCAGAAGTTTTTGTACTCTCGGAAAATTCAAGAATTTCTGCTTGAACAGAGAATTTTTCTAAAATTTCTTTTATTTTATTTGTATCAGTTTTGTAGTCTTTCATGACTAAAAAATAAAAAATCTTCTCCCCTTTCTCTTTATAATCTTCTTTATTTTTTCAATATTTTCTTCTCCTGCCTTCTCTCCCAATTCTATGAGCTCTTTCGCTTTATCAAAATCAAAAGTACCAAAATTTTGTACCTCTGGATTTATAATAATATCGGCTTCTTTTAGGTTATTTTCTTCAATTTCAGCGTTCATGATATCTATAGTCCGCATCAAAACTTCTAAAAAGGCAGGATTTAAAAGAGGATTTAACCTTCTTTGAAATTCACGAAATATAACGCTTTGAGAGATCTTATAGGTTACTTTTTCTGTTAAAGAGGTAGGATTTATTGGAATCTGAGGTATTGAAAGTGTTTCTTTTGGCTCCCAATTAGATTTCTTATGAAGAGTCACAGCTATCACCATATCCGGCTTATATATCTCTTTAAGTTCCTTTACAGGAACGGGAGAGAGTACTCCTCCATCAATAAGAAGTCTATTTTTCCAAGGGGAAGGTTGAAAGATTACAGGGATAGAAATACTTCCTCTTATAGCTTCAGAAACCTTGCCTTCTTGTATTATTATCTTTTCGCCTGTTATTAAATCTACTGCTATTGGAAGAAAGGGAATTTTTAAATCAGAGAAAGAAGCTCCTTCAAGAAGTTCATCTATGTAACTTAGGATTTTTTCTCCCTTTATAATTCCCTGAAGAGATTTGGAGAAATCAAAAATAGTGTAAAATTCCTCTTCAGAAAAGCTTATTGCGATTTTCTCTAATTCTTCGCCTGAGTATCCTTTGGCATAGACTCCACCTATTAGTGCGCCAATACTACTTCCGGATATATATGAAACTTCTATGTTCTCTCTCTCAAGGGTCTTAATTACTCCTATGTGAGAGAGTCCTTTAGCTCCACCACTTCCTAATGCTATACCTATTCTAACTTTTTTCATGTTTATATTCTATCACTAAAGAATCTTTATTGGAAACTACCCTGATATGTAAAGTTGTAGTATAATCTTAGGTTGAGAAATTTGACAAAAAAGAGATGCCATTAACAATTTGCTTAATAAAAATTTAAAATTATAACATAATTAATTTTTATTGACAATAAAGCCTATATTGTGATTAAATAAACTCTGCAGATAAAGTTCAGAGGTGGAAGAAATGAATCTTAAAACAGTAAGAGATGTTTTAAATGCGGAAGTTATATGGGGAGACGAAGGATTAAATAGAGAGGTTACAATGGTGGGAGCTACAGATCTCATGAGTGATGCGTTATATCTTTTAGAAAATAGTTCTCTTTTGCTTACAGGTCTTGTAACTCCTCAGGTAATAAGAACTGCTGAAATGCTTGATCTTGCAGGGATAGTTTTTGTAAGAGGGAAAATTCCACCTAAGGAGACGATTTCTCTTGCTCAAAAAATAGGAATTCCTCTACTTACCACAAGATACCCCATGTATGAATCTTGTGGAAAACTTTATTCGGCTGGTTTTAAGGGAAGGAGCGTTGATTAGTTCCTTTGAAAATTCCTAAGGAATATCTTGAAAGTATTAAGGTTAAGGATATTATGAATACGGATATTATAAGGCTGCGATCTTATCAGGATATGCGTTCTATTCAAGAGATCATGAGGATTAAAAGAATAGATGCTATTCCTATTGTAGATGATTTAGAAAAAATGATAGGACTGGTAACAGTGGAGAATGTAATTACGGCTCTTGTTAATGGCGACTTAAATGCACCTTGTGAGAAGTATATGGTAAAAAATACGAAATATCTTTATCCTGAAAATAATCTATATGAAGCTTTAATTATGTTTAGGCAGTTTAGATTTGGCAGATTTCCAGTGATAGATAAGGAAAATAAAGTCCTTGGAATTTTGAGTACAAAAGATATAGTGATGAATTTAGTTGATATAGAGGAAATAGAAGCAAAAATTTCAGAAGAGGGAGAAGAAGAATCTTTAGTTTTGGAGTATCCAGTTGTAGGAGGAGATTTTGCTCTTGCTGGTATGGCATCAAGTAGTATTAAAAAAGCCCTGCAGCAAATAGGTATAGCTCCTGATATCCTAAGGAGAGTTGCAGTAGTCACCTATGAGGCTGAGATGAATATAGTTATTCATGCATATAGAGGAGTTTTGAGGGTGAAAGTTACGTCAGAGATAATAGAGATTATTGCAGAGGACGAGGGTCCTGGAATTCCTGATATAAGTCTTGCTATGCAGCCTGGATATTCTACGGCTCCTGATAATATAAGGGAGATGGGATTTGGTGCAGGAATGGGACTTCCAAATATTAAGAATTCTTCTGATGAATTATATGTGGAATCTGAAGTGGGAAAAGGAACAAAATTGATTTCAAAAATTTATTTAGACGGGAGAAAGAATGCCTGAGAGATATATTCATTCTGTAGCTATAAATTTACAAAGATGCAAGGGATGTATTCACTGTATAAGACATTGCCCTACAGAGGCTATGAGAGTCAGGAATGGTAAATCCCTGATCTTGTCTTATCGTTGTATTGATTGTGGAGAGTGTATTAGAGTATGTCCATATCACGCACCTTTTGGCTTCACCCATACTTTAGATAGTATTTCTAATCTGGAAGATATTGTGGTTGTTATTTCTCCAGAAGTCTATGCTCAATTCCCTACGAAGTACAGTATAGGAGATATTCAAAAAGCAATTAAGAAACTTACAGGAGCGGTAGAAGTTTGGGATACTACGTGTGCTATTTACTTTCTTCAAAATGCACTTTTGGATTATATGAATAATTCTTCAAATCTTCCACTTATTTCTACTTACTGTCCTCCTATAGTGGAGCTTATAAAGGTACGTTTTCCTACTCTTATTCCTAATCTTTCACCTTTTAAGTCTCCAGTAGAGATTGCAGGCATGCTGCTAAAAAATAGATGGGAAAAAAATTATCCAGATAAAAATATGACTCTTGTCTATATAACCACGTGTCCTGCTTTTGTTGCTAATTTGAAACAAGATAAAGAAAATCCTTTTGATTTTATTATTGGTATAGATAATATTTATATTAATGTAAAAAAGGAATTAAAGGAAGAAGGAGAGCCTATTGATAATATTTATTCAAAGGGAATTTTTTGGGGATCTTTAGGAGGAGAGAGTAGTATTTTTGATGAAGAGGAAGCAATTAGTGTGGGAGGAATAGAGAATGTAGTAAAAATATTAGAGGATATTGAAAGGAATAAGCTTCAGGATATAAAGTTTTTAGAGCTTAGGGCTTGTGAAGAGGGTTGTATAGGTGGTGTTTTGAATCCTGAGAACTATTATTTAGCAAAGAAAAGGCTTATTACTTTTTATAAGACTTTGGAAAATAGTCAAAATAAAGACTTTATTAGAAAATTAGAGAATGAACTTCATATCTCTAACATCTTAAGGAATACACCTATTACTCCAAGAATTGTATGGAAATTAGATGAAGATATTAATAAGGCTCTTAGGAAGATGGAAGAGATGAAAAAGATTTTGGAAAGTCTCCCTGGTTTAGACTGTGGATCTTGCGGAGCCCCAACCTGTGCTGCCCTTGCTGAGGATATAGTACGGGGTAATGCTCAGATTTATGATTGTATATTTTTATTAAGAGAGAAACTATGGGAAATGGCAAGGGAGATGGAAGAGCTTTCAAGAAGATCTTCCTCCATAATTTCAAAGCGGAGGGAAAAAGAGGATGAAGATTAGTGAAATTTCTAAATTGCTTGATTTGGAAGTGGTTTATCTTTCAGAAGAAGATGGGGAAGTTGAAAATGGAGTTGTTTGTGATCTTCTCTCTTTTGTTATGGCTCATGCTCCTGAAAAGTCCGTATGGGTTACGATTCAAACTCATCTAAATTCAGTAGCAGTAGCCACTTTGGTGGGTATAAAAGCTATAATATTTGTTTCCGGACAGAACCCTAATGAAGATACTATTAAAAAAGCCAGAGAAGAAAAGATTAGTCTTTTTACTACTAAAGATACTGCTTTTAATGTAGTAGGGAAATTATATTCCTTAGGTATAAAAGGAGTGGGAAGAATACAATGAAAGCAAGGAAAATCATAGAAATTACTGAAAGTGAAGTTCTTGCTGGAGAAGAGCTTCTTGATCAAGTAGATATTACTAAAGGTTTTGCATCAGATCTTATGAGTGATGTTTTGGCTTTAGTGGATTCTCAGAATAGGGATGTGGTTTTGATTACTGGGGTTACAAATGCTCAGATCATAAGGACTGCTGAGATATTAGATATACCTATGATTATTGTAGCAAGAGGAAAAAGTGTGCCTAAGGATGTAGTAAAGCTTGCTGAAGATAAAGGAATAATTTTAGTGAAGACCGATAAAATTGTGTTTGAGATTAGTGGAATACTATTTCAGAATGGTATAAGAGGTGCAAATTTTAAAAAGCCTGCAAAGGAGGAAAGATAAAATTATTGAAATGGTATGGGGCAGATCTTCATATACATACAGTACTTTCTCCTTGCGGAGATTGGAGTATGAGTCCAAAAGCTATAATTGAAAGAGCCAAAGATTTAGGTATAGATATTATTGCTATAACAGATCATCATATAGTAGAGAATTATAATGCTGTCTCTTATTGGGGAGAAATGATGAATATAGTGGTGATTCCAGGAATGGAGATTCAGACTAAAGAAGAGGCTCATATAACTGCTCTTTTTGAAGATTATAAATCTGCATTAGCTTTCCAAAAAGATATGTGGCAGTATCTTCCTGATATGAAAAATAATGAAGAAATTTTTGGAGTTCAGGTAGTAGTGAATGAAAATGAAGAGGTAGAAAGGGTGGAAGATAAGCTTCTTGCTGCTTCTGTAAATTTAGGTTTAGAAGAAGTAATTGCTAAGATTAGAAAATTTAATGGCATAGTGAATCTTGCACATATTGATAGACCAGTTTTTAGTGTTCTTTCCAATTTGGGTTTTATTCCAGAAGATATTTCTTATGATTTTTTAGAGCTATCTTATAGGGTAGATATAAAAAAATTTTTTGAAAGTAATTATCACTTATTGAAGGATTCTTTTATTATTTCTTCAGATGCACATTTTATTGAGGATATGAAAGTACCAAAAACTTATATAGGATTAGAAGAATATTCCATTAAAGAAGTTTTTTATAGTTTAAGAGAAAAAAAAGTAAAAATACCCGAGATGGAGGTATAGAAGATGGTAGTAGAACTTAAGTTTTCAGAGTATGCTCAAAAAGAGGTTGAGAAGATCTTGGTTCAGTACTCAAACACAAAGGGATCTTTAATAATGATTCTCCATGCTATTCAGGAGAAATTTGGATACTTACCCAAAGAAGCGTTAGAAATAGTATCTGATAAGTTAAAGGTTTCTTTAAGTGAAATTTATGGTATAGTAACTTTTTATTCATTCTTTAGATTGGAACCTCAAGGTAAACATGTGCTCAGACTTTGCATGGGTACAGCATGTTATGTAAAAGGAGCAGCAGATTTGCTTACGGTTCTTGAGCAGTTAGGACTTAAGGAAGGGAAAGTTACTGAAGATGGTTTCTTTTCTTTAGATCTTGTAAGATGCATTGGAGCATGTAGTATGGCTCCTGCTATTATGATTGATGATGAGGTCTATGGGAAATTAACTACTGAAAAAGTAAAGAAACTTATTGAGAACTTTAGAAAAGAAAATCAATGAAAGAACTTTCTCTTCATATTTTGGATCTTATGCAAAATTCAATAGAAGCTGGAGCAAAAAATATTTGGCTGGAGATGATAAAAGATAATTTATCAGACAAACTTATTATTAAACTTAAAGATGATGGGAAAGGTATTCCTCAGGAGATTTTAGAAGAGGTTAAAAATCCATTCTTTACCACGAGGAAGACAAGAAAAGTTGGTCTTGGGATTCCTTTATTTAATGAAGTTATAAATTCTTGTGGAGGAAAGATGGAAGTAAAATCAGAACCTGGAAAAGGGACAGAAGTTTATGCAGAGGTTCCATTATCTCATTTAGATCTTCCTCCTATAGGAGATCTTCCTGGAACTATATTAGGTATTATTGTTACTAATCCTGAAATCAATCTTCATTTAAATCTGAAAGATAATGATAGGGAGTTTAACTTTTCTACCGAAGTTTTAAAAGAAGAGTTAAGGGAAATACCTTTAAATAGTCCAGAGAGTATTTCTTTTTTAAAATTATATCTAAAGGAAAATTTGGGAGGTTGGTAAAATGAAGAAACTTACTTTAGAGGACCTTAAAAAGATTAAAGAGAAAGCTCAAGCAGATCTTGATACAAGAAGTGTAGAGGGCAAGGACAGGATTGTAGTCCATATGGGAACATGTGGTATTGCAGCTGGAGCAAGGGAGACTTTGCTTGCTATTTTAGATGAGATAGAGAAGAGGAATCTTAGAAATGTGGTAGTTACCCAAGCAGGATGCATAGGTCTATGTGAATATGAGCCTTTGATTTCTGTACAAAAAGTAGGAGGTCCAAAAGTTCTTTATAAGCATGTGGATCCTGATAAGGCAAGAAATATAATAGCCCAGCATGTAGTTAATGGGCAGATAGTTTCTGAAGATGTACTTTCTACTGAATAAAGTTTAAGTTATAAAAGAGGAGGTAAAAAAAGAATGCCTGAAAGAGCACATGTCTTAATATGCGCTGGCGCAGCATGTATATCAGCAGGCGAGGAAAGTTTTAAATCAGCTTTTGAAAAAGAATTAAAAGCTGCTGGTATATACGATGAGGTAAAAATAATAGAAACAGGATGTTTTGGTACATGTGATTTAGGACCAGTAATGGCTATATATCCTGAAGGAACATTTTATGTACGTTTGAAGCCTCAGGATGCAAAAGAAATTGTACAAGAGCATCTTCTTAAAGGAAGGACAGTGGAAAGGCTTCTTGTTAAGGAGCCCCAATTAAAAAAGCCTATTCCCACTATAGATGAGCTTCCCTTCTTTAAAAATCAGGTAAGAATTGCTTTACGAAATGTAGGTTTTATAGATCCTTTAAATATTGAGGAATATATTGCAAGAGATGGTTATTCATCTTTGGCTAAGGTTCTTACTGAAATGACTCCAGAGCAAGTTATTGCGGAGGTTAAAAAAGCTGGGCTTCGTGGTAGAGGTGGAGCAGGTTTTCCTACAGGGTTAAAGTGGGAGATCGGAAGAAAAGCAAAGGGAGAAGAAAAATATATTGTATGTAATGCTGACGAAGGAGATCCTGGTGCCTTCATGGATAGAAGTATTATGGAAGGAGATCCTCATTCAGTTATTGAAGGAATGCTTATTGGAGGCTTTGCTATTGGTGCTAAGAAAGGTTTTGTATATATAAGAGCCGAATATCCTTTAGCAATAAAAAGACTTACTGCAGCTCTGCAACAGGCAAGGAATTATGGACTTTTGGGTGAGAATATTCTGGGCACAGATTTTTCTTTTGATATAGAAATAAGAATAGGCGCAGGAGCTTTTGTGTGTGGTGAGGAAACTGCTTTAATATCGTCTATAGAAGGAAAAAGAGGTATGCCAAGACCAAGACCTCCTTTCCCTACGGACTCAGGACTTTTTGGGAAACCAACAGTAATTAATAACGTAGAGACTTGGGCAAATATCCCTGTGGTTATTTTAAAAGGTGCTGATTGGTTTGCTAAGTTTGGTACTGAAAAAAGTAAGGGTACAAAAGTTTTTGCTCTTGCTGGAAAGATAAATATGACAGGCTTAATTGAGGTTCCTATAGGAATGCCTTTAAGAGAGATTGTCTATGACATAGGTGGTGGAATACCTGGGGGAAAGAATTTTAAAGCAGTACAAATTGGTGGTCCTGCAGGAGGATGTATACCTGCTGAGTGTCTTGATACTCCTGTAGATTATGAAACTATAACATCTCTTGGTGCAATTATGGGATCAGGTGGACTTATTGTTATGGATGAGGATAATTGTATGGTTGATGTAGCTAAGTTTTTCTTATCCTTTACTCAAGATGAGTCTTGTGGAAAGTGTGTCCCATGTAGAGTAGGTACTAAAAGAATGCTTGAAATTTTGGATAAAATAACAAGTGGAGAAGGAGAAGAGGAAGATCTTATTGAATTAGAGCAACTTGCGGATACTATAAGAACCACATCTCTTTGTGGTCTTGGGAAAGGATCTCCCAATCCTGTACTTACTACTCTAAAATATTTCCGAGATGAGTATCTTGCTCATATAAGAGATAAAAAATGTCCTGCAAAAGTATGTACAGCATTAATTCATTATGAGGTTATAAGAGAAGAGTGTAAGAAATGTTCTATATGTTTCAAAAATTGTCCTGCAGGAGCAATATTTAAAGACGAGGATGGGACTTATGTGATTGATCAAAGTAAGTGCACAAAATGTGGTATATGTTTTCAAACGTGTCCTTTTAAAGTGATTAAAAAAGAATAAAACATGGGGGGAGAAGAAATTCTCCTCCCAGGTCCTAATTAGAAGATAATTATAGAATATTTAAATAATATTTTAAAGTTTTTACTAACAAGATTTTGGAAAAACTTCTTTTACTTATTTTATAAGAAATAAATACTTTATACGCTCCTATAGGAAATATTGGTATCAAAAACTTTAACGGGTAATCTAATTTCTTATAACTTCCTGATTATATCAAGATAGTATCAATTTTGGTCAATAAAATTCAATTGTTTCTAATTTTAAACTATTGACAAATAGTAAAACGTTTTTATAATCTAAATATAATCCATTGGAAAAGAGGTGAAGAATTTTGCTTTTAGGTATTGATGTGGGTACTTCTGGTACTAAAGCTTTATTAATTGACGAAGATGGGAAAATTTTAGGTAGTTCTCTGGTTGAATATCCTCTTTATACTCCTTTTCCTTCTTGGTCTGAACAGGAGCCAGAGGATTGGTGGAGAGCTACAAAAGAAGCTATCCTTAGTCTTTTAGAAAAGACTTCTATATCATCTAATGATATTAAAGGCATAGGACTTTCAGGACAGATGCACGGTTCCGTATTTTTAGATTCAAAAGGTACTGTTGTAAGAAGAGCAATTCTGTGGAATGATCAAAGGACTGCTAAACAATGTGATGAGATTGTAGAAAGAGTAGGGGGAGTTAAAAAACTTTTAGGGTTGACTTTAAATCTTGCTCTTACAGGATTTACAGCTCCTAAAATCTTATGGTTAAGAGAGAATGAACCTGAAAATTATTCTAAAGTAGCAAAGGTTTTATTGCCTAAGGATTATGTACGTTATCGTTTAACAGGGGAGTATGCTTCAGAGGTTTCTGATGCTTCTGGTACTTTGCTTTTTGATGTTAAAAACAGAAAGTGGTCTAAAGAGATGCTTTCTTTACTTGATATACCTGAAGAATGGATGCCTAAGGTATACGAATCTCCAGAAATTACAGGTACTCTTCTTCCAAGTGTGGCAGAAGAACTTAGACTTAAACCTGGAATTCCAGTAGTCGGTGGAGGAGGGGATAATGCTGCACAAGCTATAGGAACTGGTATTGTAAGAAGTGGTGTTCTTTTTGTAAGTTTAGGAACATCAGGAGTAGTATTTGCACATTTAGATACACCCGAAGGAGATCCAGAAGGTAGACTTCATACTTTTTGTCATGCAGTGCCAGGAAAATGGCATACCATGGGAGTGATGCTCTCTGCTGGAGGATCTTTTAGGTGGTTCAGAGACTCTTTTGGAGAGATTGAGACAGAACTTTCCAAATGGTCAGGAAAAGATCCCTATGACTTTCTTACCATGTCTGCAGAAAGAGTACCGGCAGGTTCAGAAGGTTTAATTTTTCTTCCTTATCTTACAGGTGAAAGGACTCCTCATGCGGATCCTATGGCAAAAGGGGTTTTTGCAGGAATGACTTTAAGGCATAATAAGCCTTACTTTATAAGATCTGTGTTGGAAGGAGTAGCCTTTGGTTTAAAGGATTCACTGGAACTTATGAAAGCTCTTGGAATAGAGATAAAAGAGATAAGGGCTATTGCCGGTGGAGCTCGGAGTCCTCTTTGGAGACAAATTCTGGCAGACGTTTTTGATAGTCCAATAGTTACCATAAATGTTACAGAAGGTGCTGCTTTTGGAGCTGCACTACTTGCTGGTGTTGGAGTTGGTGCATATAAAAATGTAGAGGAAGCCTGCGATTCTGTAGTTAGAGTGGTAAGTAGAGAGGAACCTGATAAAGAAAGAGTACCAATGTATGAGGAATTATATGGTCTTTATAGGGAACTTTATCCTTTAATGAAAGATTATTTTAAGAAACTCTCTAATTTTGTAGAAAAGTATTATGTGAATAAAAAATAAAGATTGAAAAATTTTTTGCTTCTTAGGTATTATACCTCCTTAAGAGGAAAGAGGTAATGTTTAATACTATCTCTTTCCTCTTTTTTATTGCATTTTTTTTGATTTTCTATTACTCTTTAAATATACGTTTTAGCTATTATTAAAAGTTTTAGGAGGTAAAAAATGGGACTTAGGGGAGATTTAGTCTCTTTACCTTTTTTTGAAGTACTCCAGCTTCTCTCCTCTGGAAAGAAAACAGGGAAACTTCAGATTGAAAAAGGTAATAAAAAAGCGGAGATAGTATTTAATGATGGTAGAATTACATATGCAAAATCAGGTCTTTCAGAATACTATGAAGCTCTTATGGATCTTTCTCTTTGGGAAAGAGGAAGTTTTGTATTTGTACCTGGAGAGGTATCAATGGAACCTGTTTCTATAGACCCTGTGAAATTGTGGGGAGACTGGTCTTCTATCCTACATGTAGAGCAAGATACTCAGACACCTACGCAAGGACTTGATCCTTTTAACATTCTTCTTGCTGCTTCAAAATACTTAGATATGTTGCACTATTTCAAAGAAGCTGTATTTATTCCCGTGGATAATCAGAACTTGAATAGTAGTGAAGATTTGGTTTTTCCATTATTTAATGGGATTAAAAAACTGAGTGAGATCATTGACTCTTCTGAGTTGAGTGCTGCAAGAATATTAGAAACGACTAAAAGTTTATATCTCAAAAATAAGATACTAAAGTGGGGAAGCGACGAAAAATTATTCTGGATTCTCGTTTTCATTAGCTATTGGGATTATGCTATTGAAAGATTTCCTAAGATGGGAGTTTCTGAGAGAGATCTAAGAGGGAAACTTCAAAGTATTATTAGTCAAGGGATTAAAATAAGAGAAGTTATAGAAAAGGTTACTTCTTCTCGGAATAGAGATTATGTAGAAATAAATGGTGTTATTAAAGGGATGTCTTTTGAAGAAATTAAAAAAGAAGTAAAAATTATTTTAAGTACTATTATTTCCTTGAAAGAAAAGCCTTTCAATTCTGTTCTTGAACTTGGTAAATCTCTACTGGATAATATAAATCTTGATGAGTATATGGACAAAACCCTTGTTAGGCTACAAGATAGCGACTCCACTTTTGAAAGTACTCTTTTGTTAAAATTTTTTGATGGTGTAAGAACCTTAAAAGATATTTTTGATGATTCTATCTTTGATGAGATGGAAACAAGAAATCTTGTTGTGGAAAACTTAAAGACAAAAAGAGTTTTTGATGTTTCTCAAGATAAGAAGATATCTCTTACTCATCGTTTTTGGAGTACTATTCACAAAGCTATAAAGATCTCTTATGAAGAAAAAACTTATCTTCTTGAGTTTTTTGAGAATTCATTTAGCGATTTGAAGTCTACATTTCAATTTCTTACTATAGATAGTGATCCTAACTGGAACTATGTGATTAGTAATCTTAGTAAGATAGGTGAGGAGGAAGTTTTAGGGTTTGTGAAAGATACTGCAGAGTTCCTCAAAGGCAAGAACTATAGTGAAGATTTGATAAAGTATTTGATCTTATAATTTATTGTAATGTTTTTTAAGTTGTGTTATCATTTTGTTGCTTATTTTAATTACAAAATAAAGAGGAGGATAGCTGGAAATGAGGAATATTGTAGTGGAAAAATTAAACTCTTTACCTGTAGAAGAACATGGGGTAGAACTTGTAGAAAGAAAAGGTGTTGGGCACCCTGATTCAATTTGTGATGCAATAATGGATCAGATCTCTATAAATCTATCACAAGAGTACATTAAAAGAGTAGGTAATATTCTTCATCATAATATTGACAAAAGTCTTCTTGTAGCAGGAGAAGTAGAAAGAAATCTTGGTGTGGGTGGAAAAGTTAAAAAGCCTATGCTTCTTGTTATTGGGGATAGAGCAACTTTTGATGTGGATGGAATTAGAATTCCTGTGGAAGAAATTGCTATTGAAACTGCAAAGGAGTGGTTAAGGAAAAACTTGAGATTTGTGGATCCTGATAAACATATAAAGTTTCAGGTAGAGCTTTATCCAGGATCCCCAGAGCTTACGGATATTTTTAAGAGAAGACAAGGGGTTCTTCCTGCTAATGATACCTCAGCAGCAGTGGGGTATGCTCCTTTAACCTCTACTGAGAAAATTGTAATAGAACTTGAAAGATATCTTAATTCTCCTGAGTTTAAAGCTACGAATCCTGAGGTAGGGGAAGATATTAAGATAATGGCTTCAAGACAAAAGAGACATTTGCAGCTTACTGTTGCAGTGCCTCTCGTTGATAGATATATAAATAGTGTTAAAGACTATTTTGAGAAAAAAGAGATGTTAAGAAAAGAGATGGAGAAGTTTGTACAAGAAAGAGCTCAAAACTTTGAAAGTATTGTAATAGATATAAATACTTTAGATGATCCTGAAAGAGGTATGGATGGGATTTATATTACTGTACTGGGTACTTCAGCTGAGGATGCAGATTCAGGGCAGGTAGGAAGAGGCAATAGAGTTAATGGAGTAATTGCTCTTAATAGACCTATGGGAACCGAGGCAGCAGCTGGTAAAAATCCTGTAAGTCACGTGGGTAAAATTTATAATATTCTGACTCATAAGGTTGCTAATGAAATATATAAAAATATTCCAGGAATTCGTGAGGTTTATGTTTGGCTTTGCAGCCAAATTGGAAAACCCATTGATCAACCCAGAATTGCTACTGCCCAACTTATTTTAGAGGATGGCGTATCCATATATGATGTGGCAAAACCTGTAGAGGATGTCATAGATCAAGAATTAGCAAATATTGAAAAATTCTGTGATGAACTTGCGGAAGGGAAATATTCCGTATGGTAGAAAAAACTCCTCATTGGGCGGATTTAGCTGCTCAAGAAATAATAAGTATTAAGGGTAAAAAAAATGTGGTTGCGACTGGTATTACTCCCTCAGGTCCCATACATCTTGGGAACCTGAGGGAGATTCTTACTGGGGATGCTATCGCTCGTGCACTAAGAGAGCATGGCTCAGAGGTTAGATTTATCTATATTGCGGATACCTTTGATCCATTGCGTAAGGTATATCCATTTTTACCTGAGTCTTACCAAGAATACATGGGGAAACCAATCTCGGAGATCCCAGATCCAGAAGGATGTCATGAAAGTTATGCCGAGCATTTTTTAAGCCCATTCTTAGAGGCAATAGAAAAATTAGGTATTAAACCGGAAGTAGTAAAAATTCATGAGAGTTATAAAAGTGGTCTCTATACTTCTATAATTGATACTGTTTTAGAAAATAATGAGAGAATTACACAAATTCTTAATGAAATTGCAGGACGGGATTTGGAAAAGAATTTTGTTCCTTTACATCCAAAATGTGGAAAATGTGGGAGATTAACTACCACTAATATAACTTCTATTGATATAAAAAAGCATCAAGTGGAATATTTTTGTAAATGTGAGCATCAAGGAGTAGCAGATTATAGTAAAGGCGAGGCAAAATTACCTTGGAGATTAGACTGGCCAGGAAGATGGAAGATTTTTGGCGTTACAGTAGAACCTTTTGGAAAGGATCATGCTACTACGGGTGGCTCTTATGATACAGGGAAAGTGATTGTAAAGGAAATATTTGGTTATGATGCTCCTTATCCTTTTGTTTATGAATGGATATATTTGAAAGGAAAAGGGGCTATGTCCAGTTCAAAAGGTATCGCTATCTCTATAAATGAGATTTTAGAGATACTTCCTCCCTCTTGGGTGAGATATCTTATTTTAAGATATAAGCCCGATAAACATATAGACTTTGATCCGGTAAATGGTTATCTTCTTCTTGCAGAGGAGTATGAAAGATTAGAAAGAATTTATTACGGTTTAGAAGGAACCCCTGAAGAGAGAAAGGAATTAGCAAGAGTTTTTGAGATATCTCAAGTAGGAGATATTCCAAAAGAGCCTGGTCCTCAAGTTCCTTTAAGACATATAATTACTCTTACTCAGATCTCCTTAGATAATGAAGAAACGCTAAAAGAGATGTTAATAAGAAGTGGATATGAGAAGGAAATTAATAAATTTGATGAGATATTAAAAAGAGTAAAATATGTTAAAAACTGGCTTGAGAAATTTGCTCCCTCTCAGGTTAAATTTAAGTTACAGGAAAAATTGCTGGATATTACAAAGACGTTCTCTCCAAAAGAAAAAGAATTCCTAAAACTTTTGGCTGAAAAGATAAAGGAAAAGGATTGGGAAGGAGAAGAGCTTCAGAATTTCATATATAATTTAGCACAAGAGTTTTCTATAGAAGGAAAAAGAGCCTTTCAGTTAATTTATCTTTCTTTTCTAAATCAGACCTCGGGACCTCGGGCAGGTTATTTCTTAGTCTCTCTTCCAAAAGATTTTGTGGTTAAAAGATTAGAGGAAGCTGGAAGCTAAGGAAACTTAAGTAAATAGGAATCTTAGTTAGAAATGAAGGAATTTTTGAAGAATTAAAAAAGATAGAGGCTCCTTTTAAAAGGAGGATATTCTTTGTAGCAATTTTATCTAAAGAACTTGAGAAGAAAGGTATTCGTCCCATAATAGTGGGAGAAAATGCTCTTGAATTTTATACGCTTGGAAGCTATGCTACAGCGGATATAGATATAGTTTGTAATGAAATAGAAGAGGTTGCTAAAATTTTGAGGGATTGGGATTTTAAGAAGATTGGAAGACATTGGTTTAATCCAGAGATTGATATAGCTATAGAGATTCCTGATGAATTTCTCGCTGGAGATTATTCTAAAGTAACTACTGTAGAGATAGAAGGACTTACTGCTTATATAATAGGTATTGAAGACTTAATAATAGATAGACTTAATGCTTGCTTTTACTGGAAATCTCCTCAGGATTGTGAATGGGTAAGAGAATTAATCTTACTTTACAAAGATGAAATTGACTGGGAATATTTAGAAGGTAAATCTAAAGAGCAAGGTATTTATGAAGCTCTAAAAAGGATAAAAAATGAGGAAAATTAATTTTGATGAGCATATAAAGAGGAAAAGTGAATTTACAATAAAAAGATTAGAACTGGAGAGAGAAAGGCTCCCAAGAATAAAAGAAAGAAATTCTGAAGAATGGGAAGTATCTTTAATACTTCTTGAAAGTAGATTTAGGCGTCTTTGTGAAATGGGTGAAATAGAAAAGATAGGTCCAAGGAGATGGAGAATAAAGGTATAGCTGAGTTAATCTTTTATAATGTTAAATGTAGATGCGGATAAAAAGAAATGTTGTTAAGAAATTATAGGGGGTGATGAAATGATAATTCAAAAATATACTGTAAATCATTATCCAGTTCAAGTTATACTTACTTGGATTCAATCAGGTGAAATTGCTATACCAGAGATCCAAAGACCTTTTGTATGGGATGCTACTAAGGTAAGGGATTTTGTAGATTCTTTGTATCAAGGATACCCTGTGGGATATTTAATTGTATGGAAAAATCCAAATGTTAAGCTTAAAGATGGCTCCATATCACAAGGAAAGCGTATTCTTATTGATGGACAACAAAGGATAACTGCTCTGATGACTGCTCTTTTATCAAAGGAAATAGTTGATAAAAACTATAGAAAAAGGAGAATTGTTATTGCTTTTAATCCTATTGAAAAAAGATTTGAGGTGAGCAATAGTGTTATTATGAAGGATAAGACCTGGATAGCAGATATCTCTGAGATCTTTAAACCTGAATTTAAATTTCTTGATACTATTGAAAAATATTGTGAGTCTAATCCTAATGTAAATAAAAATGATATATATGAGACTATTGATTCCTTGAAAGGTATAGTCAATAATCCTATTGGTTTAATAGAGCTTAATTCTGATCTTGACATTGATGTTGTAACGGAAATATTTATTCGTATTAATGCTGCAGGGGTTGTACTAAGTCAAGCAGATTTTGCTATGTCTAAAATAGCTGTTAATGAAAATTATAATGGGCATAAAATTCGTAAAGCAATAGATTATTTTTGTCATCTTGCAAAAAATCCTGATTTTTATGATCAAATAAAGGAAATTGATAAAGAATTTACTCAAACAGAATATTTTCAAAAGATGAGCTGGTTGAAAGATGAGATGGATGATCTATATGATCCGTCATATATAGACATGTTGAGAGTTGCGTTTACTTATAAATTTAGGCGTGGTAGGCTACAAGATTTAGTAGCTTTACTCTCTGGAAGAAATTTTGAGACACGGGATTATGAGGAAAGTATTGCTGAGGAGTCTTTTAATAAGTTAGATGAAGGCATAAAAGTATTTATGAATGAAAATAATTTTAAAAAATTTGTAATGATCCTCCGTTCTGCAGGATTTATTGATTCTTCTATGATTCGTTCACAAAATACAATAGATTTTGCATATATTCTGTATCTTACTCTGCAAGAGATGCAAATTCCAAAAGGTATTATTGAATCTTTAGTCAGGAAGTGGTTTGTGCTTTCTGTCCTTACTGGTCGTTATTCGGGTTCTTCTGAAGGACAATTTGATTATGATATTAAAAGGATTACTGATGGAAATCCTGAAGAGTATATTAATAATGTAGTTGAAGCTGAACTTTCTGAAGCCTATTGGGAGTTTGGACTTCCTCAGCAATTGAATACGGCTGTTGCAGTTAATCCTGCTTATAATGTTTTTCTTGCAGCTCAAGTTAAAATGAAAGATAAAGGTTTTTTATCAAGGGATATCACTGTTGATGATTTGATCAAACTAAAAGGAGATGTACATCACATTTTCCCAAAGGAATATTTGAAGAAATTTAATTATGACCAAAATATGTATAACCAGATTGCTAATTATGTAATGGCACAAAGTGAGATTAATATTGCTATTGGGGCAAAACCACCTTCTGTGTATATGAAGGAGATGCTTGAACAATGTAATGGCGGACCATTAAAATATGGTGCTATAACTTCCATAGAAGAACTTTATAAAAACTTAGAAATGAACTGTATTCCTCTTGAAATTTTTGATATGGATATAAAGGATTATCCTTATTTTCTTGAAAAACGTCGTAAATTGATAGCAGAGAAAATAAAAAAATATTTTGCTATGTTATAATTCAAGCTATCAGATTTAACTTTCCAGATGAATTTTATTTTTCCTTAGTTTCAAAAGTGGGTTTATTTACTTTAAGTTTCTGCTTCCTGGCTTTGTTAATGGTATTTTATCCTTACAAAAAGGACATTCTTCAGGATTATATGTGTCTAACTTAAGTTGAATTAAAGAATATAAATCCTTATCAAAAATTGTCTTTCCTCCACTTCTATCTACTATACATGCATAAGCTATAATCTCTCCCCCAAAACTTTTAACAAGGTTTGCTACTTCTAATGCAGATCCTCCTGTGGTCACCACATCTTCGCATACAAGGACTCTTTCTCCTTTAGAGATAGAAAAACCTCTTCTTAGGGTCATTTTTCCTTCTTCTCTTTCTGCGAAGATTCCTCTAATATCTAAAGCTCTTGCTAATTCATAAGCAATAATAATTCCACCTAAAGCAGGTCCTATCACGGTATCTATTTTTAAATTTTTAGGAATTTTTTCTGCTATTTCCTTTGCTATCTTTTCAGCAAGATCTGGATATTGAAGTATGAGAGCACATTGGAGATAATTAGGACTATGCATACCTGAAGATAATAAAAAATGTCCTTCTAAAAATGCCCCTTTTTCTTTAAAAACTTCAATCCAATTCATATCCTATTTCCTTTCTTAGAAGAAATTTTTAGATTAAGTATAGCATAAAGTTATTTTAAAGAGCTTATATATAATTAAGTATAGTTTATAAACCTGAGATATTAATTATAGAAGATAGAAACTAATAGCCCTTTTCTAAATAAAGATCTTAATTTATAATGTTTATAAAATTCCTTTTGGAGGATACAGTATGAAAATTCTTTGGAATAATCCTATAGATGTAAGCCTTTTAATTCATGAAAATTTGGTCTTTTGGCCTAATGATCCAAAATTTGAAAGAGAATGGGTTTCCAAAATTTCTGATGGAAAAAATGCAAATCTTTCCAAAATTTCTCTTGGCTCTCATACCGGTACTCATATAGATACTCCTTATCACTTCTTAGAAGATGGAAAGAAGTTAGACGAAATTGATTTATCAAGATTTTATGGTTTGGCGAAGGTTTTTGAAATTAAAAATGAAGATAAAATTTCCTTAGGAGATATAAAAAATTTACCTATAGAAAAAAATGATATCATTCTTTTTAAAACAAAAAATTCAAAACTACTTTTAGATAATAAATTCTATGAAAATTATGTGGGACTCTCATGGGAAGCTGCAGAGTTTTTAGTTGAAAAGGAGATAAAAACGGTGGGCATAGATTATCTTTCTATAGGACCAAGAGGAGAAGAAGGCAAAAAAGTGCATAGGATACTTCTTGGAAAAGAGATAGGAATTATTGAGGGCTTAAATCTTCTAAATGTGCAAGAAGGAAAATATTTGTTATTTGCTTTACCGCTAAAAATAAAAGATGGTGAAGGTTCTCCAGTTAGAGCGATGCTTTTTCCTATAGAGGATTAAAAGTGAAGGTAGCAGTAGTTCATGATTGGATTGTAAATATTGGTGGTGCCGAGAAGGTTTTAAAGACAATTCTTGAGATATATCCTGAGGCTGATATCTTTACTTTAGTTTATTCAAAGGATACTTTAAAAGCATTGGGAATTAATAATCGTGTCTATTCTTCTTTCATTTCTCATCTTCCATTAGGAGAGAGTAAATATTCTTCTTATCTTCCCTTAATGCCTATGGCTATAGAGCAATTTGATCTCAAAGATTATGACTTAGTTATATCCAGTAGTCATTGTGTAGCTAAGGGAGTATTAACTCGTTCTTATCAGGTGCATATATGCTATTGTCATACCCCTATGAGATATATCTGGGATCTTTATTTCCCATATTTAAAGGATAATAGAGTTGAAAGTGGAATGAAAAGTCTTTTAGTACGACTTATTTTTCATTATCTAAGAATGTGGGATGTGGAAAGCTCAAATAGAGTTGATTATTTTACTGCTAACTCTAAGAATGTGGCAAATAGAATATGGAAGGTGTATAGGAGAGAAGCTACAGTAATATACCCTCCAGTAGATGTGGATAGATTTTCTCCTACAGAAAAGAAAGAGGATTATTTCATAGTTATTTCAAGACTTGTACCTTATAAAAAAGTAGATTTGATTGTAGAGACTTTCAATGAATTGAAATTGCCCCTTGTAGTCATTGGTGAAGGGGAAGAGATGCATAAGATTAAAAAAATAGCAGAAAGTAATATAAAAATTTTAGGATGGCAGAATGATAATACTGTAAAAGAATATCTTGCAAAGGCTCAGGCATTAATATTTCCAGTGGAGGAGGATTTTGGAATAGTTCCTGTAGAGGCACAAGCAAGTGGAACTCCAGTAATTGCTTATGCAAGAGGAGGAGCATTGGAAACAGTTGTTGATGGAAAAACAGGGATTCTTTTCGGTGAACAAACAGTTAAGTCTCTTAAAGAAGCGGTACTTAGGTTTTTAAATGAAAGGGACGACTTTAAAAAAGAGGATTTGATTAACAACGCAAAAAAATTCTCTAAGGATCGTTTTGAAGAAGAATTTAGAGGGTTTGTAGAAAGGGTGATAAAATAAATTGATATATGATAAAATATCTTCCATTATGAAAAAGATCTTTACAAAAAGAAAATTTTTATTTTTCTTTTTTATACTCTTTCTTTTTATCAATCCTACTTTAGGATGGAGTGGGAAAACTCATTTTAAGATAGCAGAAGAAGCTGTATATTCTCTTCCTAAGGAGTATCAAAGAAAGATTGTCCCTTATATGGATGAGCTTTTAGAAGGTAGTGTAGCTCCTGATAGAGTATATAAGGATTTTGATAATCATATCTATCAGGTAGATAATAAAAAAGGTAAAGGTCCAGAAAAGGTAAGGGAAAAATACTTGGAAATAGTAAGTTTGATTCAGTCTAAAAGACCTTGGAGACTTGTGGCTTTTCAGCTTGGAGTTTTGTCTCATTATGTAGCAGATTTAAATCAACCTCTTCATACTGCTACCAGTGGAAATGAAGATAAGTTTCATAGTAAGTATGAAAAAAATGCTGAAGTTATTAATCCTAAAGCTTCAAAGAATTTAACTTATGTAACGTATCCTATGAGTTATATTTTAGACAGCGTCAAGAATTCTTCCCAATATTATAAAGATATAGAGAGAGCATATTTGAAAGGCTCAGGATTTTCTGATGTTTCTAAGATCTCCCAAAAACAAATAGATAAAGCTACTTATGATGTAGCTTGTTATTTTTATAGTGCTCTTCAAAGAGGGAGCAGAGGAACTAATATACGAGATATTTTAAATGACTTTATTGATAATATAAAAGCAAACTCTATTATGAATTTTCTTATGTAGGAGGAGAATTATGAGGATAGCCATTATTGGAGGTACAGGGGTTTATGATCCTGCCTTTCTTGAAAATCCAGAAGAATTGATTATTTCTACTCCTTTTGGGGAAGCTAAGGTATTGAAAGGTATTTATTATGGGGAAGAGGTTGGTTTTTTAGCAAGGCATGGGGTAAAGCATTCTGTTCCTCCACATAAAGTAAACTATAAGGCGAATATGTGGGTACTAAAGAATCTTGGTGTAGAGAGAATTCTTACAACTACTGCTGTGGGAAGTTTGAAAATGAATCTTGTCCCAGGAGATATAGTGATCTTGGATCAATTCATAGATTTTACAAAAAACAGAGATTATACATACTATAATGGTGATGATGGAAGAGTAATACATTTAGATTTTACTAATCCTTATTGTCCTGAATTAAGAAATATTTTGTTTAATGCTGCAAAAGAATTAGGTATTAGAGTGCATCCTTATGGAACTTATGTATGCACAGAAGGACCTCGTTTTGAAACACCTGCAGAGATAAAGATGTTTGCTACTTTTGGAGATGTGGTTGGGATGACTAATGTTCCAGAAGTGATTCTTGCACGGGAACTTGAAATGTGTTATGCAACAGTCTCTCTTGTTACTAACTATGCTGCTGGAATTTCTCAGAATATTTTAACTCATCAAGAGGTTTTAGAAGTGATGTCAGAGAATATAGAGAAAGTTAGAAAGCTTTTTTCTTTTGTAATACCTAAGATTCCTAAGGAAAGAAGCTGTGTTTGTAAAGATGCATTAAAGGAGTATAAGGAGAAGAGCTAATGAATATAATAAAATGGGAAAATAGTACCCTTTATATTCTTGACCAGTCAAAACTTCCTTGGAAGGAAGACTGGATTATTTGCTTTAAGTATCAACAAGTTATTGAAGCTATTAAAAAGTTGAAAGTAAGAGGTGCTCCTGCTATTGGAGTAGCAACTGCTTATGGAATTGTATTGGCTGCCTTTAAATATACAGGTACTAACCTTCTTGCTTATCTTCATGAAGTAATGAGCGAATTTGCTGTTTCACGTCCTACAGCTATAAATTTATTCTCTACTATAAATAGAATGGCAGATGTAATTAATAAGAACAAAGATTTATCTTCTATTGACTTGAAACTTTTGCTTTTAGAAGAAGCAAGAAAAATAGAGAATGAAGAAAGAGAAAGATCTCAAGCTATAGCTAATTTTGGAGTAAGTATTATTCCTCCAAAAGCAAAAGTCTTGACTCACTGTAATACGGGGAGTTTAGCTACTATAGGTCTTGGAACTGCTCTTGGAGTAATTAAGGAGGGTTGGAATAGAAAAATATTAGAGATGGTTTATTTTACTGAGACAAGACCCCTTCTTCAGGGAAGTAGGCTTACTGGTTGGGAACTTTCTAAGGAAGGAATTCCTGCTACTCTTATTACAGATAATATGGTAGGTTATCTCTTTGCAAAGAAGTTAGTGGATCTTGTTATTGTAGGAGCTGATAGAATAACTTTAAGAGGAGATGTGGCAAATAAAATAGGTACATATTCTATTGCAGTACTTGCTTATCATCATAATATTCCCTTTTATATTGCTGCTCCTGTCTCTTCTTTTGATTTTAATTTAGAAAAAGGAGAGGATATTATTATAGAGGAAAGGGAAGCGGAGGAAGTATTAAGTTTTATGGGGAAAAGAATTGCTCCAGAAGGGATCTTGGCAATAAATCCTGCTTTTGATGTAACACCTGCAGAATATATATCTGGAATTATTACGGATAAAGGGATTATTTATCCACCCTATAGAGATAATATCCGTAAATTAAAGGAGGAATCTTATTATGAGAATTCTAATTGAAAATGTAGATCTGCTTCAGGAAGATAAAATTCTCTTTGATAAGTATATCCTTATTGAGAATGATAGAATTGCTACCATCTCTGATAAGAAAGATTTTGAAGATGTGGATTATCGGATTGATGGTAAAAATAAACTTGCTATGCCAGGACTTGTAAATACTCATACTCATTTAGCTATGACTCTTTTTAGAGGATTTGCTGATGATTTACCATTAAAAGAGTGGTTAGAAAATAAGATATGGCCTCAAGAGGCAAAGTTAACAGCAGAAGATGTTTACTGGGGAAGTTTACTTGGACTTTGTGAAATGATAAGATCTGGCACTTGTGCTTTTGCAGATATGTATTTTTATATGGATGAAGTAGCAAAAGCTGTAGTAAAAAGTGGAATAAGAGCTTCTTTATCTGTAGGAATGATTCCCACCTTAGGTAGAGAAGAAAGTACTTTAAAGGGAGGTTTGGATTTTGCTAAAAATTGGCATAAAGCAGAAAATGGAAGAATTTTGGCTATGCTTGCACCTCATGCTCCATATACTTGTTCCCCCTCATTTTTAGAGAAGGTGGTTGATAAGGCAGTAGAATATGATTTAAGAATTCATACTCATCTTTCTGAAACTGCCTCAGAGGTTAAAGATATAAAAGATGCTTATGGGCTTACGCCTATTAGACTTATGAATAAGATTGGACTTTTTAATGTTCCAGTTCTTGCTGCCCATTGTGTTTGTGTAGATGACGAGGAAATAGAGATCCTTGCCGAAAAAGGAGTTGGTGTAGCTCATAACCCTCAAAGTAATCTTAAACTTGCTTCAGGTATTGCTCCTATAGGGAAGATGCTTAAAAAAGGAGTAAAAGTAGGGCTTGGTACTGATGGTCCTGCAAGTAATAATAATCTGGATATGTGGGAGGAGCTTAGATTGGCAGCTATTCTTCACAAAGGAATAGAGCTTGATCCTATAGTGGTACCTGCTAATACTGCTTTAAATCTTGCTACAAAAAATGGTATGGAGATTTTAGGATGGAATGATTCAGGGATTATAAAAGAGGGATATAAAGCAGATTTAATACTTATAGATATTAATAAACATCATTTCTTTCCAAGGCATAATTTAATCTCTCATTTGGTTTATTCTGCTTCGGGAAGCGATGTAGATACTGTAATTGTTGATGGGAAAATATTGATGGAGAAAAGAGAGTTGAAGACTCTTGATGAAGAGAAGATTATGTACGAGGCAGAAAGAAGAGCTTTTGACTTAGTAAAAAAAACATAAGAGGGGGAATTATTATATGGCTTTATGGGTTTATATTGAAGACATACCTAAGATTCAAGAAGGCGAAGTTGAGATAAGAGGCTGGCTTTCTAATAAAAGATCCAGCGGTAAGGTTGTATTTTTAATTATAAGAGATGGTACAGGATATATTCAGGGGGTAGCTACTGTTGATAACTTTTCTCAAGAGGAGATTGAAGATTTAGAGAAGATTCCTTTGGAGTCCTCTATTATTGTAATTGGTGACTTAAGGAAAGAACCAAGAGCCTCTGGTGGATATGAACTTCAACTTAAAAAAGTAAATGTGGTATCTATTTCTGAAGAGTATCCCATTCAAAAGAAGGAGCACTCTGTAGATTTTTTAATGGAGAGAAGACATTTATGGATTAGATCTCGTAAACAAAATGCAATTTTAAGAGTTAGAAATGAGGTTGTTAAAGCTATCAGAGATTTTTTAGATGAGAAAGGATTTGTTCTTGTAGATGCACCGATTTTAACCCCTTCTTCATGTGAAGGGACTACTACATTGTTTTCTCTGGATTATTTTGATTTAGGAAAAGCTTATCTTTCTCAAAGTGGGCAGCTTTATATGGAAGCAGCCTGTATGGCGTTTGGTAAGGTGTACTGCTTTGGACCTGCCTTCCGTGCAGAGAAGTCAAAAACAAGAAGACATCTTACTGAGTTTTGGATGGTAGAACCTGAAATGGCATATTGGGATTGGCAGGATAATATGAGGTTGCAAGAAGAACTTGTAAGTTATATTGTTCAGAGGGTTTTAGAGAAAAGAACAAAAGAACTTGAAATTTTGGAGAGAGATGTTAAACCCTTAGAGAATATTACTCCACCCTTCCCAAGTATTACATATAAGGAAGCTATTGAAATTCTAAAAAGAAATAAAGTGGATATAGAATATGGAGATGATTTTGGTGGAGATGAAGAAACAATTATATCTAATCAATTTGATAAACCAGTATTTATTCATCACTATCCTGCGAAAATTAAGCCTTTTTATATGCAGCCTGATCCTGAGAATCCAAATGAAGTTCTAAATAATGATTTACTTGCTCCTGAAGGATATGGGGAGATAATTGGGGGAAGTCAAAGAATCCATGATTTGAAACTTTTAGAAGAAAAAATTGAGGAATATGGCTTACCCAAAGATGATTTTGAATGGTATATAGACCTAAGAAGATATGGCTCAGTGCCCCATTCGGGTTTTGGGCTTGGAGTTGAAAGAACTGTAGCATGGATTTGTGGATTGAAGCATATAAGAGAAACAATTCCTTTTCCAAGAATGATTTATAGGATATACCCATAAAAATTTAAGGTATATATACCATTTTAGTTTTTTAAGGAATTAGTAAGGATATTATTTTTTTTCTTGACTTACTTTAATGTAATAGATATACTTCTTTTTATAAATATATTCTTTAGGGAGGTGAAGAAATGAAGAGCTTTTTGAAATTATTGTCTATCTCTATCCTCTTTGTTTCACTTTTAGTCCTTCCTCTCCAGGCAGCAGGCACTATTAAAATAGGAGTGGTACTTCCAATTACAGGTCCCGTCGCAACTTTTGGACTTTCTTGTACTAATGGTATAAAGTTAGCAGTAGAGGAGATTAATGCAAGAGGTGGAGTATTGGGAAGCAAGATTGAACTTGTGATTGAAGATGACCAGTATAAACCAGAAGAGGCTGCTAATGCTACCAGGAAGTTGATAGAAAGAGATAAGGTTGTAGCTTTGATCGGTGAAGCAACAAGTTCTATAACTTTAGTTGTGGCTCCTATTGCTCAACAATCTAAAGTTGTACTTCTTACACCAACTGCAACTAGTCCTAAGGTAACACAGGTGGGAGACTATATTTTCAGAACTTGCTTTATAGATGATTTCCAAGGCGAAGTAATGGCAAACTTTATTTACAAGAATCTTAAGAAAAAAACAGCTGCAATTTTTACTGCTGTTACTAGTGATTACAGTAGAGGACTTGCTTCTGCTTTCAAACAAAAATTTATCTCTCTTGGTGGGAAGATTGTAGCTGAGGAATCTTACTCTGAAGGAGACTCTGATTTTAGAGCTCAACTTACTAAAATTAAGGCTGCAAAACCAGACTTTGTATACCTACCAGGTTATTATTCTGATATAGGACCAATACTTCTTCAGGCAAGAGAACTTGGAATTACTGTTCCTTTTGGTGGTGGTGATGGTTGGGACTCTCCTATATTAGTTCAAACAGCTGGAAAAACAGCAGAAGGATGCTTCTTTACTAATCACTACAGTCCAGAATCTAAGGATCCTGTAGTAAGAACCTTTGTTAATAATTATTCTAAGAAATATGGAAGCACCCCAGAATCTTTTGGTGCCTTGGGTTATGATTCACTAAAACTTCTTGCAGATGCAATAAAAAGAGCGGGAAGCACCGAGTCTGCAAAGATCAGAGATGCACTTGCTGCTACCAAAGGATTTAAAGGTGTATCAGGTACAATCACCTTTGATTCTAATAGGAATCCTATAAAGAGTGCAGCAATCATTGAAATTAAAGAAGGAAAGCAAGTATATAAAGCCACAGTACAACCGTAAGAAGATTTAAATTTCCATCTTATTAATGGAATGGAGGGGGAGGTGAGAAGATTTGCCTCCCCTTTGTATAATAAAAAAGTTAAAAATATAATTTGAGAGGTAAATGTTATAAGTGGTTAATATACTACAACAAGTTTTAAACGGTATATCATTAGGGAGTATATATGCTCTCATTGCATTAGGGTATACCATGGTTTATGGTATACTTAAGTTTATTAACTTTGCTCATGGCGATATTTATATGGTGGGAGCTTTTATTGGTTATTTTGCCTTAGGAACTTGGAATTTACCTTTTGCTTTAGGACTAATAATAGCAATGCTGGGTGCAGCTATATTAGGAATTGTTATTGAGCGTTTTGCCTATAGACCTTTAAGACTTGCTCCAAGAATCTCTCTTTTAATTACGGCTATAGGTGTATCCTTTTTGTTAGAGAATTTAATGGTACTTCTTGTGGGTGCCTCACCAAGATCTTTTCCTCAAAGTATTCCTCTTAAGGTATATGATATAGGAGGACTTATCTTAACTAATAGACAGATTATTATTTTATCTACTGCTATTATACTTATGATTATTCTTCAATTTATTGTAATGAGAACAAAAATAGGGAAGGCAATGCGTGCTGTTTCTGAAGATAGAGAAATGGCTTTAATGCTTGGTATTAATATTGATAATGTTATAGCTTTTACTTTTGTTATTGGTTCTGTACTGGCAGCAGCGGGTGGTGTACTTGTAGGACTTTATTTTAATAAAATAGAGCCTTATATGGGGGTTATGCCTGGGCTTAAAGCTTTTGTGGCTGCTGTTTTAGGAGGTATTGGTATTATTCCTGGGGCTATGCTTGGAGGTTTTATTCTTGGAATTGCTGAAGTTTTAGTCTCCGCTTTTATTTCATCTACGGTGAGAGATGCAGTTTCATTTATAATACTTATTATTATTTTACTTGTTAGACCTTCGGGATTATTAGGAAAACATATTAGGGAAAAGGTATGAAAAAAAATATTCTTACTATAATAGGTTTAGTAATATTATTGATATTAGCTGAGTTAAGTAAAAACTTAGATCCATATCTCTACCAGATTTTTGTTTTTTTCGGCATAAATTCCATACTTGCTATGAGCTTAAACTTAATTAATGGATTTACAGGACAGTTTTCCTTAGGACATGCAGGGTTTATGGCAGCTGGGGGATATTTCAGTGCTGCTTTAAGTGTTTATCAAGGAGAGAATCTATTAAGGCTATTGTCTTTTTTGCCAAGGGGTTTAGCTCAGGGAATTGTATTTTTTGTTTTTTTAATTTTAGGAGGACTTTTTGCTGCTATCTTAGGTATCTTAATTGGAATTCCTACTTTAAGGCTTAAGGGAGATTATCTCGCTATTGCGACGTTAGGACTTGGAGAAATAATAAGAGTCTTTATTTTAAATTTAGATGTAGTAGGAGGTCCAAGGGGATTCCCAGGAATTCCAAAACTTACAGATATAACATGGGTTGCCTTTTGGGCTTTTATTTGTTTCATTATGATCTTTAGATTGATACATTCTTCTCATGGAAGAGCAATAGTATCCATAAGAGAAGATGAGACAGCTTCTGAAAGTACGGGTATAAATACTACATATTATAAAGTACTTGCCTTTTCTATAGGAGCTTTTTTTGCTGGTGTAGCAGGAGGATTGTTTGCTCATTATCTTATGATGCTTCATCCCAGCAGTTTTACTTTTATGAGATCTATTGAAATTCTTTTAATGGTAGTTCTTGGCGGTCTTGGAAGTATAACTGGCTCAGTAATTGGTGCTTTTATTCTTACAATACTTCCTGAAGCTCTTAGAGGATTTGCACAATTGAGACTTATTATTTATTCTTTAACCTTAATAATTCTTATGTTAGTGCGTCCATCAGGAATTATGGGAAATAAAGAATTATCTTTTTATAGATTAACTAAGTTTTTTCAAAAACGAAAGGAATAAATAATGAGCATTTTAGAAATAAAAAATCTATCTTGTGCTTTTGGTGGATTAATGGCAGTGTCAGACTTGAGCTTTTCAGTTGAAAAAAACGAGATTTTAGGAATAATAGGTCCTAATGGTGCAGGTAAGACCACTGTTTTTAATCTTATCACAGGATTTTATTTACCTTTAAAGGGAAGTATAATTTTTAATGGTGAAAATATTGTAGGACTTAAACCTTATCAGATTACCAAACTTGGTATTGCAAGAACTTTCCAAAATCCAAGACTTTTTAAAGAACTAACAGTTTCACAAAATATTATGATAGCAATGCATAAGGGTTATAAAGTTCCTCTTTTGAAAGTTTTGCTTTCTACTAAGCAATTCTTAAAGGAAGAGAGTATACAACTGGAAAAAGCAGAAGAACTCCTTGATTTTTTTGGACTATACAAAAGGAAAAACGAGATTGCAAAGAATCTTCCATATGGTGAACAAAGAAAGCTTGAAATTGCAAGAGCTATAGCTACAGAGCCTAAACTTCTCCTTTTAGATGAGCCTGCTGCAGGAATGAATTTAAATGAGTCTTTAGAATTAATAAATCTTATCTCTGTTATTCGCGATAAGTTTAATCTTACTATACTTCTTATAGAGCATCATATGGAAGTGGTTATGGATATATGCGAGAGAATAATTGTGCTTGATTTTGGAATGAAAATTGCAGAAGGATCTCCCGAAGAAGTTAAGAATGATCCTAAAGTAATTGAAGCTTATTTAGGTGGGGAGGTAAGAAGTGTTATCCATTAAAGACCTTCATGTTCATTATGGAGGAATAAAAGCTTTACAGGGAATTGATATAGAGGTAAAAGAAGGTGAAGTCGTAGCTCTAATTGGGGCAAATGGTGCAGGTAAGACTACTACCTTACGTTCTATTTTTAATCTTGTGCCTATAGTTGAAGGAGATCTTTATTTCTATGAAATAAATCTAAGGAAACTATCTTCTAATAAGGTAGCATCTTTGGGTATAGCACATGCGCCCGAGGGAAGGAGAGTATTTTCTAACATGACCGTAAAAGAGAATCTTGAAATGGGGGCTTATCTTTTGAAAAGTAGGGGTATGATACAAAATAATTTTGAATTTGTTTATTCTCTTTTTCCTCGTTTAAAAGAAAGAGAGAGACAGCTTGCAGGTACTCTTAGTGGCGGAGAACAGCAAATGCTTGCCATAGGTAGAGCTTTAATGTCCAATGCAAGGCTTCTTCTTTTGGATGAGCCATCTATGGGGCTTGCTCCTCTTCTCGTACAAGAGATTTTTGAGGTGTTGAAGAAGATTAATGAAGAAAAAAGAACCTTATTACTGGTGGAACAAAATGCTAATATGGCGTTTTCTATTGCTCATAGGGTTTATGTGATGGAAACAGGGAAAATTGTTCTTTCAGGTCCCACAGAAGAGATTATTAATAATGAGATGGTAAAGAAAGCTTATTTAGGGGGTTAATTTTATTATGCTTGTAAAAATGCGAATGACAAAAGATCCTATTAGTGTTTCTCCTGATACTTCTATTCTTGAAGCGTGGAAGATAATGCAAAATTCTCAGGTTAGAAGACTTTTGGTAATAGATAAAGGAAAACTTGTAGGTATTGTTACGGAGAGAGATCTAAGATCTGTTTCTCCATCCCGAGCAACTTCTCTTAGTATTTTTGAGATAAATTATCTATTAGAGAAGTTAAAAGTAAAAGAGGCTATGACTTCTAATCCTATCACAGTAGATGCAGACGCTCCTATAGAGGAAGCGGCTTTAATAATGAAAAATAATAAGGTAAGTGCTCTTCCTGTTATAGAAGAAGGAAAGGTAGTTGGAATAATTACTGAAAGTGATATATTTAGAGCTTTTATTGAAATGTTAGGGGAAGGTAAGAGAGGGCTTAGATACATGTTAAGGATTAAAAATACGCCGGGAGAGATAGCAAAAGTAGTAAATCTTATGGCAGAAAGGGGTATAAATATTATGAGTATGGCAACTTTTCCTGCTGAAAGTGAAGATTATGGCTTTCTTGTGTTAAGATTAGAGACAGAAGATTTCGCTCTTGTTAACGAAATATTTAGAAGAAATAACGTATCTGTAGAGCACATAAGAAAAATTTGATTTATACGATTTGTTAAATCTTGTGAAATAAACCTCATCATAGTATAATTACCTGAGAATTTTCAAAGAAGAAAAGGAGGTAGCTATGAAGATACTTGTTCTAAATTGTGGTAGTTCTTCTGTAAAGTATCAAGTTTTTGATATGAAAGACGAAAAAGTGTTAGCGAAGGGGCTTGCAGAAAGAGTTGGTATAAGTGGGTCCTATATATCTCATCAGAAGGGATCGCAATCAAAGAAGATTTTTGAGATTCCTCTTCCATCTCACAAAAGAGCTATTGAGGAAATTTTTAAACTTCTCGTAGATAAAAATGATGGAATATTAAACTCTCTCTCTGAAATTGATGCAGTGGGACATAGAATAGTAAATGGTGGTGAAGGTTTTCTTGAAGCTACAGTTGTTAATGAAGAAACTTACGAGAAGTTTAAAGAATGTGTGAATTTTGCACCACTGCACAATCCATATCATATTCAGGGAATTGATGCTTGTTTATCTTTGATTCCAAATGTTCCTCAAGTAATGGTTTTTGATACATCTTTTCATCAGACTATGCCTAAGGAAGCATATTTATATGCTCTTCCTTATGAATGGTATGAGAAATATAAAATAAGAAGATATGGTGCTCATGGTACTTCTCATTATTATGTTTCAAGAAGATTAGCTGAGCTTATGGGAAGACCTGTGGAGAAATTAAAGATAATTACTTGCCATTTAGGGAATGGGGCAAGTGTTACGGCTATTAAAGATGGGAAATCAATAGATACAAGTATGGGATATACGCCTCTTGAAGGACTTGTAATGGGAACAAGATGTGGGGATATTGATCCTTCAATTCCATTGACAATGATGGAAAAAGAGCCGATATCTCCAAAGGAGATGAATGATATTCTTAACAAGAAGAGCGGAATTTTAGCTATCTCTGGAATTTCCAGTGACTTTAGAGATGTGGAGGAGGCTGCAGAAAAGGGACATGAGAGGGCACAAATTGCTCTCAAGATATTCTCTTATAGAGTAAAGAAGTATATAGGTGCTTACTATGCTATTCTTGGAGGTCTTGATGCTTTAGTATTTACTGCGGGTGTGGGAGAAAGATCTCCTATCATTAGAAGAATGGTTTGTGAGAATATGGAACATCTTGGGATAAAACTTGATTTAGATAAAAATGAAGTTAAAGGTGAAGAAATGAAGATAAGTACTCCAGACTCTAAGGTTGAGGTGTGGGTAATTCCCACTAATGAGGAATTAATGATTGCCAGAGAGACCTTGAGGCTTGTTAAGAACTAAAAAGAGGGTGATTTAAGTGGAAATTTATCTTTCAGATCTTTTTTCTGAGGTAGGGAAAGAGTTTTTTTTTGAGGAAGATTTTATTCCTCATTTTTCGGATCTATTTTTTTTAGAGCCAGTACATATAAAGTTAAAATTAACCAATCTTGGAAAAGAGGTTCTTGTGAAAGGTGGTTTTAAGACTAAAATTCAGCTTGTATGTAGCAGATGTCTTAGAGAATTTCCTTATAACCTTACAACAAAGATAGAAGAAACCTATCTTTGGAATGCTCCAATGCAAAGAGTGATAAGTTCTGGAGAGGTAATTAGGCTTCAAGAAGATGATTTTAAATTTGTTTTAGAGAAAGAAAGTTTGTTTTTGGATCCATTGGTAGAAGAGAATATAAGACTTTCTTTGCCAGTTAAGCCACTCTGCCGTCCTGATTGTAAAGGATTATGTCCTGTGTGTGGACATGATCTCAATTTAGGACCGTGTGAATGTTCTAAGGAAAATAGAGTTGATCCAAGATGGGAGCCTCTTAAAAAGTTATTAGATAAAAAGGGAGGAAAATAAAAATGGGAGTTCCAAAGAAAAAAAGTTCTACAACTCGGAGAGATAGAAGATGGGCAAGATATAAATTAAGTGAGACTACCTTAGTGGAGTGTTCTCACTGCCACAAGATGATTCTTCCTCATAGAGTTTGTCCTTTTTGTGGATATTACGATGGAAGAAGTGTACTTCCAGTAAAAGAGAAAAAAGAAAAAACTTAGGCAGTATTTTAGGAGTGCAATTATGGGAGTTGGAATAGTAGGAATTGGGACCGCAGTTCCTACGAAGGTTCTTACTAACTTTGATTTGGAGAAAATGGTGGATACTTCTGATGAATGGATCTCCACGAGGACTGGAATAAAAGAAAGGCATATTGCAGAAAATGGAGTTAATCCTTCTGACCTTGGGGCTGAGGCTGCGTTAAAGGCAATAAAAATGGCAAAACTGACTCCAGAGGATATTGATATAATTATAGTTACTTCTGGCTCTTTAGAAATGATTTTTCCTTCTATGGCTGCACTAATCCAGTATAAAATTGGGGCAAAAAATGCAGGTGGATTTGATCTTTTAAGTGCTTGTACAGGTTTTGTCTCAGCTTTTATTACTGGAACTCAATTTATTAGAACAGGAGATGTAAAGACTGTTTTGGTGGTAGGTACAGAAGTTATGTCAAGATTTATAGATTGGGAGGATAGAAATACTTGTGTTCTTTTTGGAGATGGAGCTGGAGCTGTAGTATTGAAAGAAGTAGGAGACAATTATGGACTTCTTTCTTGGAGTCTTCATCTTGATGGGAAAGGAGCAAATCTTTTGGAGATTCCGGGTGGATGTTCCAGGTATCCATGCTCTCAAGATGTACTTGATAAAAAACTTCATTATATTAAGATGAATGGAAGAGAGGTTTTTAAATTTTCAGTAAAAGCTATAGAGGAAGTAACAGAGGAAGCTCTTTTAAAGGTAGGTCTTACTTCTAAAGATTTATCTTGGCTCGTTCCTCATCAAGCGAATATAAGGATTATACAAGCTGGGGCAGAAAAGCTTGGAATACCTATGGAAAAAGTAGCTGTTAATGTTCATAAGTATGGTAATACTTCTACTGCCTCTATACCGCTTGCTCTTGAAGAGTTAATTTTGGAGAAAAAGATTAAGGATAAAGATATATTAGCTTTGGTAGGTTTCGGAGCAGGATTATCCTGGGGTTCTGCTATCTTAAGGTGGAAAGAAATGGATTTTGATGCTTAAAAATTTCATGTTAAAGATATTTAAGATAACAAAGGGAAGTAATTGATAAGATCTTTGAGAATGTTATAAATTATTGAGGAGAGAAAAACATGAAATTAGCTTTTGTTTTCCCAGGTCAAGGATCTCAATCAGTAGGTATGTATTCAAGTTTCTTAGCTAAGAGAGAGTTTGAGAGTTATTTTAAAAGTATTGAAAAAGTTCTTGGCAAAGATTTTATTGAAAAAGTACAAGGAGGTCCTGAAGAGTTAGTAAAAGATACAAAAGTTTCTCAACCAGCAGTTTTTTCAATAAGCGCTATGCTTTCAGATTTTCTTACGAGTAATGGTATAATTCCTGAATATGTGGCAGGACACAGTTTAGGGGAGTATTCTGCTTTCTACTCTGCAAAGGTTTTTAATTTTGAAGAGGGTTTAAGACTTATACAGAAAAGGGCTGAGATAATGGGAGAGGTAGCAAATAAAGTAAATGGTGGAATGTGGGCAGTACTTGGAGGAAATTTAGAAGAAATAGGAAAAAGTTTAATAGAGGTTCAAAAAATGGGTGAAAATCTATGGACTTCAAATTTTAACTCTCCAGATCAGGTAGTTTTATCGGGAGAAATATCTGCCTTTGAGAAATGGTATGAGAGGATGAAAGAAAAAGTAAAAAGGGTAGTGCCTCTTTCAATAAGCGGTCCATTTCACTCTCCTCTTATGAAGGAAGTAGAAGATCCTTTCAAGAATTTTTTGGAGAATTTTTCCTTTAAAGATCCTAAAATTAAGGTTTTGAGCAGTACTACTTTGGAATTTGTAGAAAAAGGAACTCAAGTTAAAGAGATTCTTCTTATGCAACTTACAAATCCTGTTAGATGGGTTGAGACTGTTAATACTCTTTCTAAAGTTGGGATAGATTGTTTTGTAGAGGTAGGTTCTGGTAGGGTTCTCCAAGGACTTATAAAGAAAATAACTCCAGAAGTTAAAATACTATCTTTTGAAAAACCTGAAGATTTAAGTAATATTAAGGGGGTATTAGGATTATGTTAGATGGTAAAGTAGCTTTAGTTACAGGAGGAAGTAGAGGAATAGGTAGAGCTACTGCTCTTGCTCTAAGCAGAGAAGGAGCAAAAATTCTTATAAACTATAAAGGAAATGAAGAAGCAGCTTTAGAAACCTTAAAGGAATTAAAAGAATTTGGTGGAGAAGGGGAAATTTATAAGGCTGATGTGAGTATAGAAGAAGAAGTAGAAGGGCTGTTCAGTTTTCTACTTGAAAAATGGGGAAAGTTAGATATACTTGTTAACAATGCTGGTATTACAAGAGATAATTTACTTTTAAGAATGAAAGTAGAGGAGTGGGACAAAGTAATTAATACAAATTTAAAGGGAACATTTTTATGTACTAAAGCTGCGGTTAAAATTATGCTAAAACAGAAAAGTGGAAGAATAATAAATATCTCTTCAATAGTAGGACTTAAGGGTAATATAGGACAGGCAAACTATGCGTCGGCAAAAGCTGGTATAATTGGATTTACTAAAAGTGTAGCAAGAGAAGTTGCTTCAAGAGGTATCACTGTGAATGCTATTGCTCCTGGATTTATATCTACAGAAATGACTCTTGTACTTTCAGAAGAGATGAGAAAGAAAATTTTAGAAGAGATTCCCTTAGGGAGATTTGGAACTTGCGAAGATGTAGCTGCTGCTGTAAAATTTCTTGCTTCAGATGAGGCGAACTATATAACTGGTGTGGTTTTAAATATAGATGGAGGGCTTGGTATTTAATAAAATTTATTATAGATAAAATACTTCTAAGGAAGGAGGTGAAGAAGAATGGATGAGACTAATATCTTTGAAAAAGTTAGGAAGATAATTGTAGATCAACTTAGAGTTGATGAGAATCTTGTTACTATGGATTCTTCTATTCAAGAGGATTTAGGAGCCGACTCCTTAGACGCAGTAGAGTTAATTATGGCATTGGAAGAAGAGTTTGGTATTAATGTGCAAGATGAGGAGGCTGAGAAGTTCAAAACAGTAGGAGATGTAGTAAGGTATATAGAGAAAAAAATATAATTTTTGCAAAAGGGGTACTGGCTTATCCAGTACCCTTACTTTCATAAAGGGGGTTTAGTAAATGAAAAGAAGAGTTGTAGTTACAGGTGTTGGAGTTATATCCCCTCTGGGTGTTGGTAAGGATGTTTTTTGGGAAGGCTTGAAAAATGGAAGATCTGGTATTTCATATATTTCTAAGTTTCCCACAGACGATTTTTCTACAAAGATTGCAGGGGAAGTTAAAGACTTTAATCCAGAGGATTTCATTGATAAAAAAGAAGTTAGGAGACTTGATAGATTCTCTCAATTTGCTGTGGCTGCTACTAAGCTTGCTTTAGAAGATGCAAGCTGGGTTCCTAATGAAGAAGAAAAAGAAAACACTGCTGTTATTGTATCTTCAGGTATTGGTGGATTTGAAACTTTAGGAAATCAATTCCAAGTACTTTTTGAAAAGGGAGCAAGTAGAATAAGTCCTTTTGTGATTCCTATGGTGATTATTAATATGGCAGCAGGTAACATATCTATATTTTTTGGCTTTAAAGGACCTAATTTTGCTCCTGTTTCTGCTTGTGCAGCAAGTTCTCATGCTGTAGGAGTAGGTTATAGGATAGTAGCTTCTGGAGAAACAGATTTTGCAATAGTAGGAGGTACAGAAGCTTCTATAACTTCTATGGGAGTGGCGGGATTTTGTGCTTTACAAGCATTATCTACACGAAATGACTCTCCCGAAAAAGCAAGTCGTCCTTTTGATGCAAAAAGAGATGGATTTGTAATGGGAGAAGGGGCTGGTATCTTAATACTTGAAGAATTGAATCATGCATTAAATAGAGGTGCAAGAATTTATGCAGAGATTGTAGGATTTGGAGCTTCTGATGATGCTTACCATATTACTGCGCCAGATCCTGATGGGAACGGTGCTACTCTATCTATGAAAAGAGCTCTGAAGGATGCAAATATTAGTGCAGAGGATATAAACTATATAAATGCTCATGGTACCTCTACTAAGTTAAATGACAAAATAGAAACTTTAGCAATCAAAAAAATATTTGGAGAGTATGCTTATAAAATTCCTATAAGTTCTACTAAATCTATGGTTGGACACCTTTTGGGGGCTGCTGGCGCTGTAGAGTCTATAGCTACTGTGCTTTCAATCTATGAAGGGACTGTCCATCCTACTATAAACTATGAGGAGAAAGATCCTGACTGTGATCTTGACTATGTACCAAATGTGGTTAGAAAAGTGGATATAAAGTATGCTTTGAAAAACTCTTTTGGTTTTGGAGGACAAAACGCAAGTCTAATCTTCAAAAAATTTGAAGATGAATAAGATAAATTTGTTAGAGTTAAGAAAAGAGGTAGAAAGAAGGACAGGGGTCTCTTTTAAAAATCTTAATTTATTAAGAGAGGCATTGACCCATCCATCTTTTAAACATGAAAATTCCGATTTTAGCTCTGATAATCAAAAACTTGAATTTCTTGGAGATGCAGTCATATATCTAATTATTACGGAGCTTTTATTTAAAGAATATCCTGAGGCATCAGAAAGTCTTCTTACACAGATGAGAATTTATCTTGTAAAGGAGGAGACGTTAGCTAAGAAAGCAAAGAATGTAAGATTAAATGAGCTTATTTTCTTAGGGGTGGGAGAAGAGAAGCAAGGAGGAAGAGAAAAAACTTCTATTCTCTGTGATCTCTTTGAATCTTTTGTAGGTGCTGTTTATCTGGAAAAAGGATATGATTATGCAAAGAATTTTTTGGAGAAAATTTTCAGAGAGGATATAAAAGCAATGAATATTGAAACAGACTGGAAAAATCTTCTTCAGACTCAACTTTATAGAAAGGGTAAAAAACCTCAGTATATTTTGGTTAAAGAAGAAGGACCAGAGCATGAAAAGAAATTTTATGTAGAACTATGGGTGGAAGATGAGAAGATATCTATGGGAGTAGGAAAGACCAAAAGAGAGGCAGAAATTCAAGCTGCAAAAGATGGGGTAAAGAGGTTAAAGGATGGTTTATCTTAAAAAAATAGAACTTACCCACTTTAAATCCTTTATAGAATCTACAGAAATTCCTTTTTCTGAAACATTTACAATTATAACAGGTCCTAATGGGAGTGGAAAAAGTAATATTCTTGATGCAGTACGTTGGGTTTTGGGAGAACAAAGGATAAAGATGCTACGTGCTGAGAAGTCTGATGAGGTAATCTTTGGAGGAAATAAATTCTACTCCCCTTCAAATTTTGCTCAGGTAGATCTATATATTCAAGTAAATGGTGAAGAATATTGCATATCCCGGAAGATCTATAGAGAAGAAGAAAGTAGTTATCTTTTAAATGGAAAAATCGTTAGATTGAAAGATCTTCAATTATTTCTAACTGGTTTAGGGTTAGGAAAGTATAGTTTTGCTTTTTTAGGGCAGAATGAAATAGAGAGTTTAATTTTAAGAGAAGATGGTAGGGTTAGAGAAATTGTTGAAAGTATTGCGGGAATTTCTGGATATCATGAAAAATCAAAAGAAATTCTTGTGAAACTTCAAACCATAGAAAGTAAATGGGGAGAACTTGAAGAGAAAAAGGCAGAACTTATAAAAAATATTGAAGTATTAAGAGATGAGGCAAGCACTGCTATCAAATATGAGGAATTGAAAAATAAGCTTCAGGATGTTCAGGAAACTTTAAAGTTTTTGTCCTGGCAAAAATTGATTAGGAGTATAGAAAAGAACAAAAGAGAAAAGGAAGATATTGAAGGTAAGATTAGGGAGATCAAAGAAACTTTTTCAGGGCTAACAAAAGTAAAAGAAGAAATTCAGAACAGATTAAATAATCTTGAGACTTCTATTAATAAAGAAGAAGAAAAAGTTAAAGAGATAGAAAATTGCATTCAGAGATTAAATATAGAAAAGGAAATATTGAGAGAAAGAAAAGAGCTTTTCTTAAAGAGGCATGAAGAGTTTACTTGTGAAGAAGAAAAGCTTCAGAAAGAATTATTAAATTTAAAAAAAGAAAAAGAAAGATTAATGGCTGATCTTTCACATATATCAGAAGAAAGTACTGATAAATTATCAGAAGGGATAAAAGAGAAAGAAAAATCGTATCGGGAGAAGTTAATTGAGAAAAGTAGATTAGAAGAGAGGGTAAGATCTTTTAAAGAATTTTCTGATATTGAAAGGCTTTCCCTCTCTGAGTTAAATGGGAAAATGGAAAAACTTTCCTTTTTCTTAGATAGATGGAGAAAAAGATCTTTTGAATTGCAAAAATATCAAGAAAAAATTGAGAAAGAAATTATTGATAATACGAGGATTCTCCATAAAAAAGAAGAAGTTTTTGAAAAAAACTCTATAGAGATTAGAAAGTTGAAAAATCTTCTTTTAGAGCTTAAAGGAGATGTTATAGAAAGTTATCCTCGTGGAGTTAGGGAAATTGTTAATAAAAAAAGAGATAGAATTTATAACATAGTTAAAGGTATTTTAGAAATTCCATCGGAATATATGGAAGCTCTATATAATCTTCTGGGTAACTCTATTTATGACATAGTGGTAGAAAATGAAAGGACAGCAAAAGAACTTATTGATTTTTTAAAAAGTAATAACCTTGGATGGGCAACTTTTCGTCCCTTAAGCCTTTGTAGAGATGAAAGAATAAGGGAGATTCCAGAAAAGATTAAAAATGTAGCAATTAGAGCTTTAGATGTAGTGAAGTATTCTCCTGAATACGAGAAACTTGTAAAAGGACTTATAGGAAATGTAGTTATATTTCATGACTTTTCTTTTGCAACTCAATACAAGGAGCTTCTTTTAGAGGGTTGGAGAATTGTTACTCTTAATGGGGAGGTTTTTTTGCCCTCAGGAACTATAAGTGGAGGAGTAAGATACAATATTCAAGTGACACTATCTTCAGAGAAAGCTATCATAGAAAATGAAGATAAATTAAAAGAGTTAATGGAGAGTAATGAATTTTTAGAAAAAGATATTTTAGAATTAAGAACGATATTGGAATCTCTAAGGGCAAAAAAAACAAAGTTAGATGCTTTATTAGTTCGTCTAAAAGGTTTATTAGAGAAAAAAGAAAGGGAAAAAGAAGAAATTTTAAGAAAGATATCTGTCATTGAGGTTTATCAACGAGAAGGGAAAACAATTTTAGAAAGATTGGCGTTAGTAGAACAAGAGATGAAACAAGAAAGTAAGGAGCTGGATGAATTAAGGGAAAGATATGAAAAGTTGCAAATTGGACATATAGGATTAGAAAAGGACCTTATTAATTTGGAGCATAAAGAGAAAGAGATTATAGAGAGATTAAAAGAAATAAGAGAAGAGATTTTGGCTTTGGAGAAGGGTAATTCTCTTCTGGAAGAGAATATTAAATCTTTGGAATTACAACTTTTAGAATATGAAAAGAAAAAAGAAGAGATAGAGGCTAAAAATAAAGACATAATAGAAGAAAATAAAAATCTCAAAGAAGAACTTGGAAGGGTTAATGAAAAATTGCAGGGATTGAGAGAAGAGGAATTAATATTAAAAGAGCGTTATAAAGAGGTTGATAAAAAGATAACCGAGTTAGAAGAGGAGAGAAAAGATAATTTTCTTAATGATAAGTTAGAGCTAAAGTTTAATTTGAGCGAGGAAAAGCTAAAGACTTTAGAGAGAGAACTTTTGGAAGAAATGGATAAATTTGGACCTATAAATTTTATTGCAAAGGATAAGTTAAAAGACGAGGAAGATAAGTATGAAACTTTAATTATGCAGCTTGAAGATGTAAAAGGCTCTATGGAGTATTTGCGAAAAATTATAAAGGAAACAAGAGAGGAAGCAGAAAGAAAATTTGTTGAGACTTTTATAAAATTCAAAGATTTAGCTGATGAAAATTGGAAACTTTTCTTTCCTAATGCTAATCTTTTTCTATCCTTAGAAAACGAGAATGATCCTCTTTCTTCCGATATAGTTATCAAAGTATCTTCTCAAAGAAAAAATTGGCGAAATATTTTGATGCTTTCGGGTGGTGAAAAAAGCTTAGTTGGAATTTCTATTCTTCTTGCTGCTGTAGAACTTGCTCCTGTTAATTTCTGCTTTTGGGATGAGGTAGATGCTGCTCTTGATAATCAAAATGCTGTTATTCTTGGACAGAAAATTAAGAAATTAAGCAACAAAAATCAATTTATTATTATAAGTCATAACCCTATTTTGACACAGTGCTCTGATATAATATATGGAGTGACTTTGAATGAGAAAGGAGCTTCACAAGTTTTTTCTTGGAAGTTAAAGGAGGAGGTATCAAATTGAGTTTTTGGGACAATCTTCCTAAATTTAGAAAATTTACAGAAAGACTTCAAAAAATTTTTAGTTTTTCAAAGGTAGATGATGAATTCTTAGAGGAACTTGAGACAGAGTTTATCCAAAATGACTTAGGGTTGTCTCTTACTAATGAGATTCTTAATGAGATAAAAAAGAGAAAAATTTCAGATCCTGAAGAGTTAAGAGATTTTCTTTTGGATTTTCTATTAAAGCTTTTTGAGAATTTAGATCTAAAACTTAGCTTGGATTCAGATAAATTGAATATTGTTGTATTTTTAGGAGTAAATGGTACTGGAAAAACAAGTGCAGTAGGTAAAATGGCATATTATTTAAAAAATAATGGTTATTTCCCTATTATAGCTGCTGCAGATACCTTTAGAGCTGCTGCTATTGACCAGATAAAGGTTTGGGGAGAAAGAGTTGGGGTTGATGTAATAGCTCAAAAGGAGGGTGCAGATCCTGCCTCAGTGGTTTACAATGCTATTGAAGCATCATTAGCAAGAGATAAGAATGTACTTCTTGTGGACACTGCGGGAAGAATGCATACTAAGAGCAATCTTTTAGAGGAACTTAAAAAAATAGAAAGAGTTATAGAAAAAACTTTAGGGTATTCTGCGAAAGAGAACTTAGTAGTAATAGATGCTACTTTAGGGCAGAATGTAATTAAACAGGTAGAGACTTTTAATAATGCTGTAGAACTTACAGGCGTGGTGCTTACAAAATTAGATGGTACTGCAAAAGGGGGAGTAATTCTTAACGTAGTAAAAAGTTTCAATATTCCTGTAAAATTTGTTTCTATAGGTGAAGATAAAGATGATTTAGAACCTTTTGATCCGAAAGAGTTTATAGAATCCTTTTTACCGAGGTTAGAATCATGATAGAAAAAGCTAAGGTTTCAGATGTTCCTGAGATACAAAAGTTGATTAATGAATATGCTGAAAAAGATCTGCTTCTTCCAAGATCTTTGAGTGATATATATGAAAATCTCAGAGACTTTTATGTCTTAAAAATAGATGGAAAGATTGTAGGAATTTGTGCTTTACATGTAATATGGGAGGATTTGGGAGAGATAAGATCATTAATAGTAAAAAGGGAATACGAGAAAAGAGGCTTTGGAAGGAACTTAGTAGATGTCTGTTTGAGAGAAGCAAAATTTCTTGGTTTGAAAAGAGTTCTTGCCTTGACTTATATTCCAGAGTATTTTAAGAAATTGGGCTTTGTAGAGGTAGACAAGAGAACTTTACCCTTTAAAGTGTGGAGTGATTGTATAAAATGTCCTAAATTTCCAGATTGTGGCGAGTTTGCCTTACTTTACTATCTATGAAATATTTAGTAGTTCTGGTAATCTTTTTATTAGATAGAATAACAAAAGAGTTAGCAGAAAGAAAGATATTGAGCTTAGGAAGCTCAGATTCTATTTTGAGTTTTTCCTTAGTTCATAATTATGGTGCTGCTCTTGGTATTGATATACCACTTTTTCTTTTGATCATTCTTAGTATTGTAGCAATGATATGTCTTTTTGTTATTTTTGAAAGAGATCCTTTCTTAGGTATGGGTTTTATTCTTGGAGGACTTTTAGGAAATTTATATGATAGAGTTTTTTATGGATATGTGATAGACTTTATCTATATTAAGAATTTTTATGTATTCAATTTAGCAGATGTATTTATTACCGTTGGAGGGGTAATGGTGTTTTTAAAGTTAATAAAATAAAGAAGGAGGTTGGGAGAAGATGTACCCAAAATTGCTTACCATCCCGCAGTTTCAATTATTCAAATATAAGATAGGTCCAATTGTGATTTACTCTTGGGGAACATTTGTGGCCTTAGGATTTCTTGTAGGGATTCTTTTAGCAATGAGATGGGCAAAAAGAGAGGATATTGATCCAGACCATGTCCTGAATGTCTCGGTTTGGAGTATTATTTCTTCAATTATTGGTGCAAGAGTGGTCTATGTAATAAAGTACTGGAATGCATATAAAAGTAATCCAGTTACTATTCTCCATTTATGGGATGGGGGGCTAATATTCTTTGGAGGATTCATAACTGCTCTTGTAGTAATTCTTCTTTATTTAAGGAGATATAAGATTCCATATTGGAAATTTTTAGATTTAATTGCTCCAAGCGTGGCTATTGGAACTGCTATTGGAAGGATTGGTTGTTTTCTTAATGGATGCTGTTATGGGTATGAGACACCGCTTCTTTGGGGAGTGAGATTTCCAAATATATATGGGTATAGACATGCCGCACAGCTTTACTATACAGTAGCTTTTCTGATTGTTTTTGTATACCTACTTAGAGTAAGAAAAAGACAAACCTTTGAAGGCGAAGTAGCAACTAATTTCTTTATTTATTATTCCCTTGCTTTCTTTATAGTAGAAATATTTAGAGATAATCCTCGTAATTTTCTTTATCTTACAGGATCTCAAGTGGTATCTCTTATAGTTATGGTTTTTGGAGTATATGCTTATAGGAGAAGAAGAGCAGGATTACCTATTCTCCCTGCTCTAAAAGGAACAGGTTCTTCAAACAAGATCCAAAAAGCTAAAAGATAATTATATGCTTTTTAATGTTGCTTTTATAAAATTATCAATAATATCAGGGAAATCTATACCAAAGGCTTTTGCGGCCTCAGGATATAGACTAACTTCGGTCATTCCTGGAATTGTATTTATCTCAAGTATGTAGATGTTTTGAGTATTCTCTTCTACAATCATATCAACCCGAGAAAGATGTCTACAACCAAGAGCCTGGTGAGCTAAGATACCAAGCTCTTGGGCTTTTTTATAGATATCTTCTGGAAGTCTTGCAGGTATAATGTGTTCACTTAAGCCTGGGGTGTATTTTGTAGTATAATCATAAAATCCTGTTTTTGGAATTATCTCTATAAGGGGTAAACATATAGGCTTTTCTACATCATATATTCCTGCCGTGATTTCTTTACCTTTTATAAATTTCTCTATTACTATCTGGGAATCATATTGAAGTGCATATTCTATTCCTTTTAATAAATCCTCTTCTTGCTTAACTACTGAAAGTCCAATGGTAGATCCTTGATTGGCAGGTTTTATTATTAGTGGCATCTTGAGATTTTCTAATTCTTTTTTTATTTCTATTAAATCTTTTTCTTCTAATGCTTTTTTAGAAAGTTCTATCCATTTAGGAGTAGGGATGTTATGAAAGGTAAAAATTTTTTTTGCCATCAATTTGTTTAGAGCTAAAGCACTTGCAAGGACGCCAGATCCTACATAAGGTATTCCTAAAAGCTCTAATAAACCTTGTATTGTACCATCTTCCCCATACACTCCATGGGCTGAGATTATAGCAACATCAATCTTCTCTTTTTTTATATTTTCTACTACATTTTCATCTATAGGTATCTCTGCTAACTCATAGTTCTTTGCTCTTAAAGCAGAGATTATATTTCTTGCACTTTTCATAGCAATTTCTTTTTCAGAAGATTTTACTCCTATAAGTAATCCGACTTTCATCTCCTCACCTCAATTTTTTAATCTTAGATCTTTTAGAGATTTTACACTTATACGAGCTTTTTTGGAATAGAGATTTTATGCTAATATTTAACTTAGGAAGGAGGTTTTTCTCTATGAAAAATTTGGAAGATATATTAAGAGAAATAAAAAATGATAAGGAAAGAGAAAAAGTTAAAGAACTTTTTAAAAATTTTCAGAAAATAGAACAAAGAGGAGGTTTATACATCACTGATTTTTTAACGCTTTCTGAACAATATTATTTCCAAAAGATAGGGTATATGTTTTCTGGAAGGTTATTTACAACTCTTGAAGGTGGGGTTAGAGGTGCAGAAAGAAAAAGAGGATTTATATCTGATAAATCCGAGATTATTACCTATCTTGAACTTGAGAAATACTTTCTTGGAGGTAATATCCTTTCAAAAGAAGGTATATCTGCAGCAAAAATCATAGAGATATTAAATGATAAAGGGATATCATATGAGAAGGTAGGAGATATCTGGTTTACATCTGATGGTTTAAAGATTATTTTTGCCCCTGAAATAAGAGAAGAATTAGAAACGGCTTTAAAAGAGATTGGACTTGAGTTCTATATTCTTAGTCTCTCAGAAATAAAGGATTATTCTAAAAGCTCAAAAATTTTAAAGACCACAGAAACCTCAAAAAGATTAGATGCTATTGGAAGTTTTGCATTAGGAATCTCTAGGAGTAAGATGCAAAACTATATAAAGGGTAAAGCAGTAAGAGTAAATGGAAAAGTTATTGATGATTCCTTTTTTGAATTAAACAAAGGTGATATAGTAGAGGTTCAAGGATTAGGTTCTTTTAAAATAAACTCAATAAAAGATACCTCAAAAGGTAAATTCCATATTGAGATGGAAAGAAACTTAAAGAAGTCATAAATGGCTATGTGTTATTAGTAAGTTTAAGTATTTTGAAGATTATACTTATACCATTCAATAGTTTTCTCTAAACCAGATGCCAACGAAAATTTTGGTTTAAAGGAAAGCTCTTCTTCAGCCATAGAAATATCTGCAAAGGAATCTTTTATTTCTCCTGGTCTTTCCTCTTTATATATAGGATTGAGCTCTATCCCAATTAAGTTTTTCATTATTTGAAAAAGTTGGCTTATACTTGTTTTCTTCCCAGTTCCGATATTATATACTTTCCCCTCTACTCCTTCTTTTTCTACCGCTTTAAGATTTGCTTCCACCACATCTTCTACAAATACAAAATCACGGGTTTGCTTTCCATCTCCATAAATTATAGGACTTTGACCTGATAGAAGGGCAGAGATAAATTTTGGAATTACAGCAGAGTAGGGGGAATTAGGATCTTGTCTTGGTCCATAAACATTAAAATATCTAAGAGAGACGCAAGGTAATCTCTTAACTTCCCAGAAAAATTTTAAATAAAGTTCTCCAGTATATTTGCTTATAGCATAAGGAGATGTTGGTTCTAATGTCATATCTTCTCTCTTTGGTAGAATTGGAGAATCTCCATATACAGCTGAAGATGATGCAAAAATTACTTTTTTAACATTATTTTTTAAAGATGCATTTAAGATGTTTAAAGTACCTGTTATATTAATCTCATTGCAGGTTTTAGGATCTTCAATGGATTTTACTACAGAGGTCATAGCAGCTTCATGGAATATATAATCAACACCTTCTGTTATAGAGAGAAGTAGCTCATAATCTCTTATGTCTCCTTCTATAAATCTGATTTTATCTATAACTTTCTCTACATTCTCCGTTTTTCCTGTTGAAAGATTATCTATAACAATAACTTTTCCTCCCTCTTTAACTAATCTTTCAACGATATGAGATCCAATAAAACCTGCTCCTCCAGTTACCAAAAACTGCATTATTCCCTCCTTAATAGAACTTGATTAAAAATAAATACCACGTAAAAGAGATTTTCGGCTCTTTTTAATTATAACAAAATTGGATTAGAATTTGTCAGATGAAACTACAAATGTTGACAAAAATTGATTTACTTATTACTATAAATACTGTTAAAATTGGGGAGTTGTCTAGTTGGTAGGACGCCTGACTCTGGATCAGGTAGGGATGGTTCGAATCCATCCTCCCCAGCCAAATAAAAGGGCCCTATCGTCTAGTGGACTAGGACGCTGGGTTCTCAACCCAAAAACCGGGGTTCGAATCCCCGTAGGGCCACCAAGTTTAAAAAGACTTTCTAACAACTTTTGGAATTTTTACTCAGAGTGTTTTTCAGCTCTTAATTTTCTAATATTATGATCTAAAATTTTCTTATCTTGAGGGGAAGAGGAAGATTTTCTTAACTTAAGAAGTGAAAATAGATAATATTAAAAGAGCTACCTTTAAATACTATTGATAAATAAAAAATTTGGTCTAAGTATAAAAAAAGTTTTTAAAATAACCTCAAAATTCTTTTTGTTTTTTGCTCTAAATATATTAAATATTAAAAAAGCCCTCAGGGGACTTTCCCTGAGGGCTGTAACATTAGTACTCAGGAGGTGGAGGAGGGACTTGTTTTTGTTCCTCAGGTTTCTCAGCTACAAGACCCTCAGTAGTTAATACTAAGGCAGCTATACTTGCAGCATTCTGAAGTGCAGATCTTGTTACTTTACAAGGATCTACAATACCAGCATCAAACATATTTGTAAATTTATCTTTTGCGGCATCATAACCCATAGCTCCATCCATCTCTTTGACCTTTTCTGCTATAATTGATCCTTCTTTCCCAGCATTAGATGCTATGAGCTTTAATGGTGCATCAAGTACTTTTCTTACAATATCAATTCCAATTTTTTCGTCTTCGTTGTCTGCTTTCACGTCATCAAGAGCTTTAGTTGTTCTGATTAATGCTACCCCACCACCAGGAACAACTCCTTCCTCAACGGCAGCCTTTGTAGCAGAGAGAGCATCCTCAATTCTGTGTTTCTTTTCTTTAAGTTCTACTTCGGTTGCGGCTCCGACCTTGATTACTGCAACTCCTCCAGCAAGTTTTGCAAGTCTCTCTTGAAGTTTTTCTTTATCAAATTCAGAATCAGTTTCCTCTAATTGTTTCTTAATCTGAGCTATTCTTGCCTCAATGTTCTTTCTATCTCCTTTTCCACTGATAATTGTAGTTTTATCTTTATTGGCTCTTACTTTTTCTGCTCTTCCAAGCATATTAAGAGTTACATTTTCTAATTTGGTTCCTGTTTCTTCAGAGATAAATTCTCCACCAGTTAAGATTGCAATATCTTGAAGCATTTCTTTTCTACGATCTCCAAAGCCAGGAGCTTTTACTGCAAGAGATTGAAATACTCCACGAAGTTTATTTACTACCAGAGTTGCTAAAGCTTCTCCTTCTACGTCTTCTGCAATTATTAACAAAGGTTTCCCAGTCTGTACTACTTTTTCCAAAATTGGAAGGATATCATTTACTGCGCTTATTTTTCTATCAGTAATCAAAATATATGGTTCTTCTAAAACTGCTTCCATTCTTTCTGGGTCAGTAATCATATATGCTGAAAGATATCCTCTATCAAACTGCATTCCCTCAACAAGTTCTAATGTGGTAGTGATTCCTTGTGATTCTTCTACTGTAATTACCCCATCTTTTCCTACCTTATCCATAGCTTCTGCTATGAGTTTTCCAATTTCCTCATCGTTATTAGCAGAAATTGCTGCTACATGGGCAATGTCATCCTTTGTTTCAATGGGTTTTGCAATTTTCTTTAGTTCTTCTACAATCTTATCTACCGCTTTTTCAATTCCTCTTTTAATGTACATTGGGTTACCACCAGCCACTATAGTTTTTAATCCCTCATGTACTAATGCTTGGGCAAGTACTGTTGCTGTGGTGGTGCCATCTCCTGCCACATCATTTGTTTTAGAAGCAACTTCTTTTACAAGCTGAGCTCCCATATTTTCAAAGGGATCTTCAAGATCTATTTCTTTAGCAATAGTTACTCCATCATTTGTAATTACTGGTGCTCCAAATTTTTTCTCAAGCACTATATTTCTTCCTCTTGGTCCTAATGTAATTTTTACAGTATCTGCTACAATATCAAGACCCTTTATCAGGGCAGTTCTTGCTTCCATATCAAGGCTAACTAATTTAGCAGCCATTTTTATCTCCCTCCTTTTCTTAATTTAATTTTTTTTATCCTTCAATCACTGCTAAAATATCTCTTTCACTGAGAATGAGATATTCTTCACCTTCTACTTTAACTTCGGTACCAGCGTATTTGGTAAAGATAACTTTGTCTCCTTCTTTAATCTCTAATGGTACCTTTTGACCATTATCTAAGATCCTTCCGGTTCCCACTGCAATGACTTCTCCTTGTTGAGGTTTTTCCTTTGCAGTGTCGGGGAGAACAATTCCACTTTTTGTTTTTTCTTCTTGCTCAATTACCTTTACTACTACACGATCACCAACAGGACGTAATTTCACAGCTATCATCCTCCTTTCTTATTATTTTATTAGCAGTCTAATTAGTTGAGTGCTAAAACCAGAATTTAATATATATTAATCTTAATCTGCAATCAATGGAGAAAAAATAGAGATTAATAACACATTTTGGCAATTATTTGGAATTTTTTGTGATTTTACTAAATTTTTCTTTATTTTTTATAATTTCACAGTATAATTCACTTAATTTCTCTGCGCTTTTTTCTATAGAAAGCTCCATTGCTCGTTTTTTTGCTTTTATTTTCATCTGGTTTAGCAGTGTATCATTATTTAGAAGAAGTTGTACTTTTTGAGCAAAATCTTCAAGAATTTGCTCGGTTAAGAACCCTTCCTCTCCATTTTCTACCAAGCTTATAGAACCTGTTGCTTTTACTGCTACTATGGCACATTCTCCTGCCATGGCTTCTAAGGTTACTAATCCTTGTGTTTCTGTGGTGGAAGCAAAAACAAAAATATCTGCAATTTTATAGAAATAAATAAGCTCTTCTCGTGGATACCAGCCAAGGAAAAATACCTTATTATTTAACTCTAAATTACTAACTAATTTTTCTAAGTTTTCCCTTTCCTCACCTTCACCTACTATGAGAAGCACAGTATCTTCTCTTTGTTTTAAGATTTGAGAGATAGAGTTTATAAGAAAGTCAATACTTTTTTCTTTTGCAAGTCTTCCCGTATAAAGAAGAATTTTTTTGTTTATCCATGGTTTTCCATGGAGAAAATCAGCTGGGACAGGTTTTTCCCATAATGAAAGATCAATTCCTGTAGGTATTACTTCTATTTTTGTTTTAACACCAAATTCTGTAATCATTTCTTTTACTTCAGGAGTAGGAGCTATTACAAGATCTACCTGATTTGCATATCTTACACTTTCAAATATAGCTATTTTTGATGTTATAGATTGGGGAATTAATGGTATATAGTGAACATACTTGTGGTATAAAGTATGGTGTGTAAAAACTATTGGAGTTTTATATTTCTTGGCAAGTATGAGAGCTGTTTTTCCAATAACAAAAGGATGGTGGGAATGAACTATGTCAAAATTTTGAGATCTGAAGTATTTTTCTACAATAAAGGGAAATGGAATAGGGATAGGTTGGGGAGTAATAATTTTTAAAAATAAAGAAGGGAATCTCCGAATTTTTTTCCCCATATCATCTTTATATTTGGGAAACCAAGGTGGGTATTTGGGAGCAAAAACATGTACCTCATGACCTAACTTTTCAAGAGCTTCCTTATAACTTTCTACTGCTATAGCTGCTCCACCTGTATTAGGGAGGTAATTATTAGTAAAAAATGCTATCCTCATTGTATCTCTAACAGACTTTGATAAATTTTTACTGCCTCTTCTGTGGTTCTTTCAATATTATATTTTTCTGCAATATACTTTGCTCTTTGAGAATATTCTTCTCTTAAATTTTTGTCCTCTGCTAAAAGTTTCACCTTTTCTACAAAATTCTCTTCTGTTCCTGCAATATAATTTGGAGCTAAAGGCTCTTTATACTCTTCCAAATCTCTAAGGATTAAAGGGAGTCCAACTGCGGCTGCTTCAAGTATAGCCATACTAAAATTTTCTTGCCTTGAAGGAAAGAAAAATATATCAGCCATGTTATAGAATTTATTTAATTCTTTATGATAGTAAGTTCCTGGCAAAATCATATTTAGAGGAGGATTCTCTTGAATTTTCTTAATCTCTGAATATCCTCCACTAAAAACAGAAAATGGAATTCCGCCTACCCATACAAATTTATAATTTGGGAGTTTTTTTGCTATATTTGCAAAAGTATCAAATCCCTTTCTTTTTATCATATGTCCTACAGATAGTATTACAATTTCATCATCTTTAATCCCGAATTCTCTTCGTGTAGTGTCCCTTAAGTCTTTATCTTTTTTGAATAAGCTTAGGTCAACACCATTAGGGATAATTGCTATTTTTGATTTTACTCCCATTTCTTTCAGTTTCTCTGCCTCCAATATTGAAACGGCTATAACTACATCAGCTTGGTTATAAAAGAAGAGTAAATATTGAGAAAAAATATTTTCCCATTTTTCTGCTAATATGGCACTACCAACCATAGTCTCTGGTATTACGTGGGCTGTAAAGACAATCTTATCTCCACTTTTTACATATTTGAAAAATACATCTCCCAAAGAATGAAAATGTAAGATATCATAAGGTCCATTTTTAGGGGAACCATTGAAATAGACTTCTACATCCTCTCTTTTTTTAAGAGACTCATAAAGCATTTTGGAGACAATCAGATCTCCTCCTCCCTTCTTTTGAGCAGAGGGTATTCCTGCCTTAAAAATTATATTTATTTTCATCTTTTTCATTGTTTAGTCTCCTTATTTAGTTTTTTGGTTGGTTCCAATTTTTGATACCAAGAATATAGATTGTGACAAAAGCACCAGTAATTAAAGTAAAATAGTGAGTTAAAAATCTCCATAGAATTATAAAGATACCAAGAACATATTTAGGTATAAAGGGAGAAAATCCTAATGACAATAAAAGTTCTACTGCGCCGCTTCCTCCAGGAGTAGGTACATAAAAAAGTAAGAAGAAAATAGGTATTTGTACAAGAACTATTGATAATATATTATTGACTTCAATCTGAAATCCTAACATTAACAATGGAGCTATGAGAAAATATGTTATCCAGGAAAGAAGATTAAAAATAAAAAAGCTAAGTAATACTAATTTTTTCTCTTTTATAAATAACCATAAAGTATTGTGAAAATCTGTGACTGTTTTGTAAACCTCTCTTATTATCTTGTATGGATGAATCTTGTTTAAAAATGGAATTCTTCGCAATTTAATAAGGATATAGGAAAGAAATTTAATTACTGGACGAGGTTTATATAAGGCAAAGATAAAAAGGGCTACTATAATAAAGAAGAGAATGGTACTGTATTGTACTAAGTTCTTAATTATACTTTGTGGGAAAAGAAAAGAATAAAAATAAAGTACGATAGGGGAAGCTATTGCAAAAGTTAAAGTGTTTATGATATATCTAAAAAGACTTAATGCTGTAGCTTGTCCCACTTTTATATTTTTCTTTGATAAAAGGTAGATTTCTAAAGGTTCTCCTCCTGCTGCAGAGGGAGTTATACTTGATGCAAAATAATAAGCTAAGTGAATCTGTAATGCTTCTATAAGATTTAGTTTTGAATCTGCAATTCCATTAATCATTATAGAATATCTTATGCCAGACCAAACCCAACTTAACATATTTAAAAGAATAACGTAAAATATATACTCCCATTTTAAAGTTAAAAGAGCATCCCATGTCCTTGTATCAGTAGTAAAGATCAGAATTAGAACAATGATAACAATACTTATAATTAATGAATATCTTATTCCTGATTTTATACTTTTGTCTAAGTTCTTCATTCTAAAACTCCTAAAGAAAGATTAGGATCTGCAGAAAGATCTAATCCGTGTGTAATGCCCTTTTTATAAAGATGGTAACCTGCACATGCTACCATAGCACCATTATCAGTACATAATTCTTTAGGAGGCATATATAGCTTGATCTTTTCTTTTTTTGCCATCTCATAAAATCTTTCCTGTAGGTATCTATTAGCAACTACACCACCTGCGAGCACTAAAGTTGATATCTTAAATTTTTTTAGGGCAAATAAAGTTCGGTCTAAAAGTTCTTCTACCACTCTATATTGAAAAGATGCGGCAAGATCGTCCACAGGAATGGGAGTTCCCTTTTCTTGCATATTTTTGACAAGATATAAGACTGCAGTTTTTAAACCACTAAAACTTATATCTAAATATCTATCGCATTTTACTTTTGGAAGATTAAAAATAGGTTTTCCTTTTTTTGCTTCTTTTTCAATCTCTGGTCCTCCTGGATAACTTAGTCCCAAAATTCTTGCTACTTTATCAAAGGCTTCACCTGCTGCATCGTCTAAGGTTTGTCCCAAGAGTTTATATTTCCCTACATCTTCTACTAATAAGAATTCAGTATGTCCACCTGATATTATTAAAGAGATGAAGGGAAGGTCAGGAGACTCTTCTCTTAAGAAGTTTGAGAAAATATGTCCTTCTAAGTGATTGACTCCAACTAAGGGTTTTTCTAAAGCAAGGGCTAAAGTTTTAGCAGCCATAATTCCTATCCACAAAGAGCCTACAAGTCCTGGACCATAGGTTACAGAGATTAATTCTAAAGATGGAAAATCAACCTTTGCTTTTTCTAATGCTAAATCCATTATTTTATTCAAGGTTTCTACATGCAATCTTGAAGCTACTTCAGGTACTACTCCACCATAGATTTTATGTACATCTATCTGTGAAGAGACTATATTACTTAATATCTTTCTTCCATCTTCTACTATTGCAATACTGGTTTCATCACATGATGTTTCTATACCAAGAAGTATCATTTAAGTTCACCTATCAAGATAGTTTTTTGACCATAATTAATGCGTCTTCTCCATCTTTATAGTACCATTTTCTAACCCCTATTTTTTTAAACCCTTCCTTATAATATAAATTTTGGGCGATAGTATTAGATACTCTTACCTCTAAAGTTATGCTTTTAATATGATGTTCGGCACAATATTCAATAGCAAAATTAAGAAGCTTTTCTCCTACCTTTCTTCCTCTATAATCGGGATGTACAGCTATGGTAGTTATCTGAGCTTCTTGAAAGATAGTCCATAGTCCTACAAAACCTATAATTTTATCTTCATAAACTGCTACAAAATACTTAGCTATTCTATTTGAACTAAGTTCTCTCTCAAAACTTTCTTTACTCCAAGGAGTAGAGAAAGATAGTCTATTTATTTCATCTACTTCGTCTATGTCTTTAAACTTCATAGGACGAATTTCTATAGGGATCTCTTGGCTAAATCCTTTTTGTTCCCCCATATTTTTTTACCCAGTTTATTTCTGCACTAGATTTCTGCCTGTAATCTGGTAAAAGAGATAAATAATCTTTAAAATCTCCTTTTTTATACTTGTCTAAACCTAAAAGTACTAAAGTTTCTCCTTTTAAGGAGTTTGAAACTATTGGAGCATATTTTACTTGATTAGGTAAGAGATTTTTAAGCTCTTCAGGTATGCTTCCTACTAAAAGGAGATCTCTTTCTTTTGTTAAGTCTTTAACGATTTCACTGAAATTTTGATAGGAATATATTTCTTCAGAAAAAAGGTTATTAAATTCCTCTAAGTTTTCAAAAAATCCAGCATGAATCTCTCCCTTTCTCCCAGGAAGAATAGTTCCTATTACTCCGTTAAAAACCGTCTGATAAGCTAAGCCCTCCAAATAAGAAATTCCTACAATAGGTTTTTTATAAATTTGAGCAAGTGTTTTTACTGTGACCGTACCTATCCTTAGTCCAGTAAAAGAGCCAGGTCCTGTGACTACACAGTATAAATCTATGTTGTTTAATGTCCAGTTAGACATTTTTAATAGGAATTCTAAATTTATAAGCAAAGTCTCACCATAAGTTTTAAAATTTGTAGAATAAAAGACCTCATGAGTTTGTCCATCATTCCAAAGAATTATATTACTTTTCTCTGTGGCTGTATTTATACCTAATATATACATTGTTTAACTTCTTCTATAAGTTTAATAAATCTATCTCCATTAGGAATGAAAGATAACATTCTTTCATTTTCTCCGTTATAAGAGAATGTTATTTGTAAATTGTTTTCAGGGAAAATATCTTTTATTTTGTCAGCCCATTCTACTACTATAATATATTCTCTCCTTAAGTATTCTTCAAATCCTATATTGAAAAGTTCGTCTATTGGGTTTTTAAGCCTATATATATCTACGTGTACTAAAGGATATTTCCCTTGGTACTCTTTGACTATAACAAAAGATGGACTATTAACAGGAATTTTTATTCCTAAGCCTTCTGCTATTCCTTGTACAAAAGTAGTTTTGCCACTCCCAAGATCCCCTATTAGAGCCACAAAATCCTTTGGTTTTACTTTTTCTCCAATTAATTTCCCTATATTATGAGTCTCTTTTGGAGACTTTGTAGTTATGGTCATACTTATTCCCATTGGTCTTTTATGATAATAATATCATCTCTTTCTGGTCCTATCCCTATGAGATCAACTTTTGTGGAGAGTTCTTTTTCAATCCTTTCAATATATTTTTGAGTGTTTTCTGGAAGTTCAGAGTAAGTTTTTATGTCTGTTAAAGGTTCTTTCCATCCATCTATTTCTTCAAATATAGGTTCACATTGGTTTAGAACGTTAAGATTTGAAGGGAAATCTTCTAAAATTTCTCCTTTATATCTATAACCTACCACAAGTTTTAATTTTTCAAGTCCACTCAACACATCAAGCTTTGTTATAGCTAAACTTGTAAAGTCATTTATTCTCTTTGCATATCTTAAAGCTACAAAGTCTAACCAACCAACTCTTCTGGGTCTTTTTGTAACTGTGCCGTATTCTTGACCTTTTTCTCTTATAAACTCGGCGATATCTCCTAAAATCTCACTGGGAAATGGTCCTTCACCTACTCTTGAGGTGTAGCCTTTAATAACACCTACGATTTTATTTATTTTACGTGGGCTTACGCCAGTTCCTACACAAACGCCTCCAGAGATGGTAAAGGAAGAAGTTACATATGGGTAAGTTCCAAAATTAACATCTAAGAGGGTACCTTGGGCAGCTTCAAATAATACTTTTTTGTCTTCGTCTATCAATTCATTTATCAATTTTGACGTATCAGTAACAACTATTCCTTTTTCAAGGATTTTTTCAAAGGCTTCTGTCTGAGAGCTGTAAATTTCTTCAATACTGGGAAAAACTACTTCTTTAGACAAAGTTGAAAGTTTGAATTGATAAATATATCTTAGTCTTTCTTTAAAAAAGTCTCTATCTAATAAGTCTCCCACATGTATGGAATCTCTCGCAATTTTATCACTATAGGCAGGACCTATACCACGTGCCGTAGTTCCAATTTTTTGAGAACTTCTTTTTTCTTCAAAGAATTTATCTAATATGGGATGAAAGTTTAAAACCAAGGGTGCTCTATCACTAAGGTAAAGATTCTTAATTTTTATACCTAATTTTTCTAACTCTTCCAATTCTTCTAAAAGAGCAGGGAGGTTTACAATTACTCCTGAAGCAATTATGTTGATTGCATTTTGGGATATAATTCCTGATGGTAAAAGTCTGAATTTAAAGGTTTTTCCATCTACGACTACAGTATGTCCTGCATTATTTCCCCCATTAAATCTTACTACTACATCCGCCTTTTGAGCTATTAAATCTATAATTTTGCCCTTTCCTTCATCGCCCCATTGAGCGCCTAAGATTAGTATATTGTTATTCTTCGTCATTTTCTTTTCCTCCTAAGAACTCAAATATTTCTTTACGGATTTCATCATCGGTTTTATTTATTCTTGCTATACCTGATTTTATTGCTGCTTTAGCTACCTCTTCAGCTACTTTTGGTACTACGCGTAGATCTAAAGGAGAAGGAATTAAGTAATCTTCTTTGGGCTCTTCTACTAAAGAGGCAATTGCTATAGAAGCTGAAAGCTGCATTTCATGGTTTATATCTTTTGCTCTTACTGTTAATGCACCTCTAAAAATTCCTGGAAAAGCAAGGAGATTGTTAATTTGATTTGGATAATCTGATCTTCCAGTGCCTATAATTCTCACTCCCATTTCTTTAGCCTTTTCAGGCATAATTTCTGGAATAGGATTTGCCATTGCAAAAATTATAGGATCTTTATTCATAAGTTTTATATATTCAGGAATAAGAAGGTTTGCTTGAGATACTCCAATGAATACATCGGCATTCTTTAGAGCTTCTTTTAATCCTCCCTTTTTTTTGTTTGGGTTTATAACTTTAGCGATCTCTTCTTTTTCAAAATTCATATTTTCTTCTCTTCCGGAGTATATAATACCATATCTATCTATTAATGTAATATTTTTGGCTCCTGAAGAGATAAGAAATTTTGTAATTGCAATTCCTGCAGCACCTGCACCAAGAATTACAATTTTTATTTTATCTATAGTTATACTCTTTAGCTTTAAAGCATTAATAAGAGCTGCGTAAGTAACTATTGCTGTACCATGCTGATCATCGTGGAAAATAGGAATATCTAATTTTTCTTTAAGTTTTTCCTCAATATAGAAGCATTTAGGAGCAGAGATGTCTTCTAAGTTGATACCTCCAAACACTGGAGCTATAGCGCATATAATTTCTACAATTTTTTCAGGATCTTGAGTATTCAAACATATAGGGAAAGCGTCTATTCCTGCGAATTGTTTAAATAAAATAGACTTCCCTTCCATTACAGGAATAGCGGCAAGAGGTCCAATGTTTCCAAGTCCTAAAACTGCAGTTCCATCACTAACAACTGCTACAGTATTGTTTTTTATGGTTAGATCATAAGCAAATTCGGGATTTTTGAATATGGCGCTTGAGACTTCAGCAACTCCGGGAGTATATGCTAATGAAAGATCTTTTTTATCTTTTAATGGTACTTTTGATTTTATTTCTAATTTACCCTTTTTCAATCTATGGAGTTTTAAAGCTTCCTCATTAAAGTCCATCTTTCCTCCTATTCGTTATGTTCCTCATACACTATTTTTATATGGACTTCTTCTAACTGTTTTTGATCCACATCGGAAGGGGCATTAGTTAATGGGCATGTACCACTTTGAGTCTTTGGAAAAGCAATGACATCTCTTAAAGAAGAAGAATTAGTAAGAATAGTAGTAAGTCTGTCAATTCCAAGGGCAATGCCTCCATGAGGAGGAGCACCGTATTCAAAAGCCTCAAGAAGAAAACCAAATTTTTTCTTAGCTTCTTCAGGGGAGATGTTTAAAATTTTAAAGACTTTTTCTTGAATGTCTCTTTGGTGAATTCTAATGCTTCCACTTCCAAGTTCTACGCCATTTAATACTAAATCGTAGCATTGAGCGTGTACTTTTAGAGGATCCTTCTCTAAAAGTTCTATTTCCTCCCTTTTAGGAGAGGTAAAAGGATGATGTTCAGCAACAATTCTTTTTTCTTCCTCATCATATTCAAAAAGGGGAAAGTCTGTGACCCAAAGGAAGAAAAGTCCATCTTTTATAGGGATATGGAACATTTCTGCTATTTCTATTCTTAGATTTCCAAGGATCTTTGTCACATCTTTCCATTCTCCTGCAATACTGAAAAAAGAGTCTCCTACTTGTAAGTTTAAGTATTTAATAATTTTATTTTTGAATTCTTCATCCACATATTTTCCAATAGAAGATTTAACTTCGTTATCATTATAGGAAAACCACATTATTCCTTTTCCCTTCAGCTCTCTTACTCTATTTTCAATAATACTCCATTCTTTTCGTGAAGGAGTAATATTCCTGAGTAAAATACCTTTTACTGTTATATGATTTTCTAAATTGGATTTTAGAAAATCCAAAGGTAAATCTTTAAAGATATCAGTAACATCAGTGATTTTTAGATTATATCTTAGATCAGGCTTGTCACTTCCATAGGTATTCATTGCTTCCTCATATGTTATATGAGGAAAAGGTATTTCAATATCTATATTAAGAGTTTCTTTGAGTACAATTTTAAATAATTCTTCTATAAGTGCAAAGATATCTTCTTGCTCTATAAAAGACATCTCCATGTCCAATTGAGTAAATTCTGGTTGCCTATCGGCTCTTAAATCTTCATCTCTAAAACATTTTGCAATTTGAAAATATTTATCAAAACCAGCGACCATTAACATCTGCTTGAAAAGTTGAGGAGACTGAGGAAGAGCATAGAATTTACCTGGTTGTAATCTGCTTGGTATAATAAAATCTCTTGCGCCTTCAGGCGTACTTACAATGAGATATGGGGTTTCTATCTCTAAGAATCCTTTTTTATCTAAAAAATTTCTAATAGTTAAAAGAAACTTGTGTCTAAAGCTTAGATTGTATTGCATTTTTTCTCTTCGGAGATCTAAATATCTATATTTAAGTCTTATCAGTTCATCTACTTCTGTATTTGACCAGAGATTGAAAGGAAGAGGCTTTGATGTATTTTCAATAGTAATTTTATTTACTTCCATTTCAATCTCTCCTGTGGATATTTTAGGATTCTCCATTCCTTCTGGTCTTTTTCTTATTTTCCCTTCAACACTTATAACCCATTCATTTCTAAAAGTATCAGCTAATTTATAGCTTTCTTCAGATATGGAAGGATCAAATACTAATTGGATAATTCCACTTCTGTCTCTAAGATCTATGAAAATAAGTCCCCCATGATGTCTAATTGTATGAATCCATCCTGAAAGTTTTACTTTTTCACCTATGTTTTTTATATTTAATTCTCCGCAATAGTGGCTTCTTTTCAAAATTAGTCCCACCCTTCTTTATAAAAAATTATCTGTAATTATAACATGATCTTTAATTCTTCTGTGATATTTGTTAAAGGAACTATTTTTTCTTTTCCGTCTATAAAATTTTTTACTTTTATTTTATTTTCAAGTATATTTTCATCCAAGAATATAACAATAGTGCTACCTAATTTATCAGCCCATTTTAATTGTGTTTTCAAAGATTCCTGAGGAGGTCCTACTTCCACTCTATAGCTCGCTCTTAATTGATTGGATAAATTTATTCCTTCTTTTATAAATTCTTCTTTTTCTATAGCAATAAATATAAGAGGTTCAGTCTGAATGTTACAACCCTGCTGTTTTAAAAGAAGGAGTAGTCTTTCCATACCAACGGCAAATCCAAGACCAGGAGTTGATGGACCTCCATAAGTTTCTACAAGATTATCGTATCTTCCTCCACCTATTATTGCATTTTGAGCTCCAAGAGAAGAAGTAATTATTTCAAATACAGTACGAGTATAATAATCCAGCCCTCTTACTAATTTAGGACTAATCTTATAATTTATCTTTTCTAATGATAAATATGAAATTACTTTATCAAAATGGATTTTACATTCTTCACATAAGTAATCAAGTGGTTGAGGAGCTTTTTCTTTCAACTCTTGTGCAATTTCATCTTTGGAATCTAAAATTCTTAAAGGATTTCTTTCTAATCTTTCCTGGTCAATAGGGGAGAGTTTATCCTTATATTCATAAAAATACGATTGTAACGCTGTTCTATACGTAGGTCTACATTTTAAGCAGCCCAATGAATTTATCTCAACTTCAAGATTTTCAAGTTTTAGCTCTTTAAGAATTTCTACTGCCAGTTTTATGATCTCAAAATCTATGTAAGGATCTTTTCTTCCTAAGACTTCTACCCCTAATTGGTGAAATTCTCTATATCTTCCTGCTTGGGGTCTCTCGTAGCGAAACATAGGTCCTATATAATATACTTTCCAGACTGGCGTTATATTATAGATTTTGTTTATTAAGAAAGCTCTAATGACACCAGGAGTACCCTCGGGTCTTAGAGTTAAAGATCTACCTTTTTTATCTAAAAAAGTATACATTTCTTTCATTACTATATCGGTGGTTTCTCCAGTTCCCTTTGTAAATAATTCTGTATACTCAAAGATGGGCGTTCTAATCTCTTTGTAATTGTAAGTCTTAAAGATTTTTTTGGCAGTCTCTTCTACGAAATGCCAATAAGGTATATCTTCTGGAAGAATATCTTGCACTCCCCTTGGTAGTCCGATGTTCATTCTTTTTGCCTCCTTGTTTTTTTAAGGTCTTCACTATCTAAGATTATAGTCACAGGACCATCATTTATAAGTTCTACTTCCATATATGCTTGAAATTCTCCCTCAGCTACTTTTTCTCCACATTGTCTTAAATATTGGATGAACTTTTTATAGTAATCATAAGCCTTTTCTTTTGTAGCAGCGTTAGAAAAATTAGGTCTTCTTCCCTTTCTACAATCTGCTAATAAGGTAAATTGAGAGACCACCAAAAATTCGCCTTTTATATCAGAGATAGTAAGATTTAATTTTCCTTCATCATCAGAAAATATTCTTAGATTTCTTATTTTTTCACCTAAGATTTTTATGTCATCTTCTGTATCTTCTTCCGCAACTCCTAAAAAAATTAAAAGTCCCTTGGAGATCTCTCCAAGGACTTTCCCATTTGTCTTTACGACTGCCTTCTTAACTCTTTGTATAACAGCCTTCATTATACTTAGAGCCGAACAGATCTCTTTACCGATATTATGTCAGAGAGTCTTTTTATTTCATCAATAAGGTAATAGAAAACAGCAGGATTGTCAATTTCAACAACAATCTTTATTCTTGCTATGCCATCCCTACCAACTTTAGTGCCTAAATCTAAGATATTTATTCTTGCTTGAGAGATTCTTTCTATGAGATCTTTTAATAATCCAACTCTATCTATAGCTTCAATTTCCAATCCTGCTTTATATTTACCATTTGTTACTCTCTGCCATTCAATAGGTACAATCTTTTCGGGATATTTTTTCTTTAAGTTAATTAAATTAGGGCAATCTTCTCTATGTACAACAATTCCTTTTCCTTTTGAAATATACCCTACCACCGCATCTCCAGGAATAGGGTGACAACACTCTGCTATTCTTGTCATTATATTATCTAAACCTAAGATCTCAAGTCCTTCTATGAAATGTTCTTTTCCTTTTTCTGTTATTGTGAGGAGAACTTCTTTTTTACTTTCCTTTTTAAATCTTTCTATAATCTGTTGAGGAGTGATTTCTCCTGCTCCAATACTTAAAAGAAAAGATTCTATTTCTTTAATACCCATCTCATTCATAAATGTTTTTCCAATACTACTTTCTAAGAGGTCAGTTACTGATATATCTTCTTTATTAAATATTTCTTTGAGCCAATCCTCATTCTTTTTTATCTCTATTTCAAAAAGTTCTTTGCCTTTTTCTATAGTTTCTTCTCTGGCAAGTTTTCTAAAATACTGTTTTATTTTATTTTTAGCTTGAGAAGTTTTAACAATGTTAAGCCAATCTCTGCTTGGTTTACCTTCCTCTTTGCTTGTGATTATCTCTACGATATCTCCATTTTGGAGTATATAATTTAGTGGTACCATTTTACTATTAACCTTTGCTCCTTTACATCTATGACCTACCTCTGTGTGAATCGTATATGCAAAGTCAATAGGAGTTGAACCCTGAGGTAGCGCTACTACATCACCCTTTGGAGTAAAGACATAGATTTCTTTTTCAAAAAGGTCACTTCTTATAGATTCTAAAAATTCTTGATCATCAGTAAGTTCTTTTTGCCACTCAAGAAGTTGTCTTACCCAAGAAAGCTTCTCTTCAAAGGAGTCTGGCTTTTTAATTTTTTCCTTATATAACCAGTGGGCTGCAACACCATATTCTGCTATTCTATGCATCTCCCAGGTTCTTATCTGTACTTCTAAAGGTTTTCCATCCAAGGCTATAACAGTTGTGTGAAGAGATTGATAATTGTTAGATTTTCTATTGGCTATATAATCCTTAAATCTTCCGGGTATAGGTTTCCACATACTATGAATAATGCCTAACACCTCGTAGCATTCTTTTTCGGAGTTTACGATGACTCTAACCCCAAGAAGATCATACATTTCCTCAATCTCTATCCCCTTTTTAATCATCTTTTGGTATATACTGTAGAGATGTTTTGCTCTTCCTGTAACTTCTGCTTCTATTCCAGCTTTATTTAGTTCATCCTTAAGCATTTCTATGGCTTTTTGTATAAAATCCTCTCTTTCTTTCCTGGTTTCAGCTACTTTCTTGGCTACCAGATGGTATTTTTCTGGCTCTAAGTACCTAAAAGCCAAATCTTCTAACTTCCACTTTATATCCCATACACCAAGTCTATGAGCTAATGGAGCATAAATTTCTAAAGTTTCTTTGGCTATTCTTCTTTGGTTTTCCTCTTCTTGGTATTGCAAGGTTTGCATATTATGAAGTCTATCTGCCAGTTTAACAATTATTACTCTAATGTCTTTTGCCATAGCAATAAACATTTTTCTCAAGTTTTGAGCTCTATATGCTTCTGTAGGATAAAAGCTCAACTTCTCCAATTTTGTTATGGCATCAACTAATGATAGGACATCTTTGCCAAATTCTTTTTCTACTTCTTCTGGGGTTACTTCAGTATCTTCAAGAATATCGTGCAAAAATCCAGCAATTACTACAGTTTCATCCATGCCAAGATCCATTAATATTTTTGCTACTTCTACAGGATGAGTTATATACGGTTCTCCAGATTTTCTGAATTGTCCTTGATGAGCTTTTTGGGCAAAAAGAAAAGCTCTCTTCAGATTTTCTGAAGAATATTTCCCAGTATTTTTTTTAATTAAATTTTGAAATAACCCTTTTTCATTTTCCATAGTGTATTTTATTAATTATACAACAACTCTTTAGAGTATAAAACGAAGACCAATAGCAGCAGAGATACCTAAAATTCCTCCTAAAATAAATGGTGCTTGAGGTCCTAATGAACTCCATAATAGTCCTGCTATTAGAGATGCAGGGAAGAGTCCAATACCTGTTAAAGTTGCATGGAGTCCAATAACCGTAGCTTTAATATGAGAAGGAGCTAAGTCAGAAATAAGAGCCTTTTCTACGCCTTCTGTAAAGGCTATGTAAAGACCATATAAAGGAAATAATATCCAAAGGTGACTATATTTTGAAGCTAATCCAAATCCAAAATACACAAGACCATAAAATAAGTATCCAGCTATAAGAATCTTTTTTCTTCCTATTTTATCAGAAAGAGAACCTGCAGGTAGAGAAAATATAGCATATATTAAGTTATAAACAAAGTAGAGAACTAATACATTAAGTAGAGAAGCTCCCAAATCTCCTGCTCGTAAAAAAAGAAACTGATTTGAAGAATTTCCTAAGGTAAAAATGAAAGAGAATATTAAAAAACCTTTTAATTTTTTATCTAATTTTCTCCATTCCAATTTTGGCATTGTTTTTTCTGAGGATTCTTTTTGAACTGTTTCCTTAGCTAAGAATAATACAAATACTCCCAGTATAGCAGGGATTAAACTTAAAAGTATTATCTGTCTAAAGGTTGGAATATAAGATGCCAGATTTGTATTTTCACTTAGATTAAGTCTGCTTATTATAAAGATAGATATTAGTACTCCTAAGGTTGCTCCTAATGAATCCATTGCTCTATGTAAACCAAAGGCTTTGCCTCTTTCTTTAGACGAAGAGGATTCTGCAATTAATGCATCTCTTGGTGCAGTTCTTATTCCCTTCCCAAATCTATCAGCAAGCCTCCCAATGAAAACTCCCGCCCAACTTTGAGCAAGGTATAAAAAGACTTTACCTACCGCAGAAAAAGAATATCCAAATATAGCTAATGCTTTTCTTTTTTTAAGCTTATCCGAAAAATATCCTGAATATACCTTTAGTAATGAAGCAATACTTTCTGCTATTCCCTCTACTACTCCTAAGATAGCAGGACCTGCTCCTAAAGCTGCTAAGTAAAAGGATATTAACGGATAGAACATTTCTGTACTTATATCTGTCAGGAAACTTGCTATTCCTGTAATAATTACATTCCACATAGATACCTCCGATTGTTTAAAAATTTTTAATTGTATTATACAATAAAAGTATTGTATAATTGACCATTCTTAACAAGTTGATTTAATTTAATAGTTTTTAAAAATTTTATTTTTTATAAAGGAGTGGTATTTTTTGGATAAATTAGAGATACTACTTTTAGCTTTTAGTACTATTTTCATTGCAGAATTAGGAGATAAGACACAATTTGCAGTCTTAAGTTTGGTCCTAAAAACAAAAAATCCTTTCTGGGTCTTCTTAGGAGCTTCTTTATCCTTTATTTTACTGAGTTTTTTGGGAGCTTATTTAGGAGGGATATTAACAAAATTTATACCTGAAGGTATTTTTGAGAAAATAGGTGGTATACTTTTTATAATTATAGGGATTTTTATGCTTATAAAGGGTTAAAGAAGCAAAAAGTATAGAAATTAAAAAAATTATCATACTTTTCCATTTTAATCTTTTGTTTTCTCGTTTTTTCTTAAATTATTGCAATTTTGTAATAGTTGCTTTTGTAGTATAATATAATTTTGTCTAATCTTTAAAGAAAAAAGGAGATGAGGTATGAGGAACAGAGAATTTAAAAGAGAAATTTTCTGGACTGATGATAGACCCATTTTTCAGAATATCCCTGATCTTTTGAAAATTCAATATGATTCTTTCTATTGGTTTTTAACTCAAGGTTTAAGAGAGGTTCTTGATGAAATAAATCCTATAGAATCTTCAAGGCAAGGTTTATCCTTAGAATTTGTAACGACAGAAGATGGTATTAGAATTGATTCTCCACTAAGGACTTCTGATGAATGTTTGGAAAAAGGACTTACTTATGAATCTGCTCTTTATGTTAAGACAAGACTTTATTATAAAGATGAGCACAAGGATATAAAAGATATAAAAGAGCAGTTAGTATTTTTTGGAAATATACCTCAGATGACTGATAGAGCAACTTTTATTGTAAATGGAACTGAAAAGGTAATAGTGAACCAAATAACAAGATCACCAGGAGTATTTTTTCAAGAAGCAGGGAATAGTATTATTGGTACTCTTATACCAACAAGAGGTGGATGGATAGAATTTGAGCTTGATAATAATGGAATAATTTATATACACCCTAATGGTATAAAGAAATTTCCCGTCTCTCTTATTTTGAGGGCTTTAGGTTACGACTTAGATTATTTCTCTGAGTTTTTAGGAAGTGAGGAACTTAGCTATTTAGAAACAACTTTTGCTAAGGATAATATAAATGATAGGAATCAAGCTATATTTGAAGCATGTGGTAGGTTAAGACCCAGTGATGTTCCAAGTAAAGAGGAAGAAGCTCTCAAAGTGGTAAAACAGATGTTCTTTGATGTAAGAAGATATAATTTAGGTAAGGTGGGAAGATATAAACTGAATCAGCGATTAGGCTTGAACATTCCTCTTGATAATTATGCTCTTACAGAAGAGGATTTTGTAGAAATCGTAAAAAGATTGACGATGGTGAAAACTGAAAAAGATGAGTTAGATGATATTGATCATCTTGGAAATAGAAGGATAAAATCTGTTGGAGAACTTTTACAGATGCAGTTTAGAGCTGGACTTGCAAGAGTTGAGAAACTTATAAAAGAAAAGATGGCTCTTACTGATCCAGAACAAGCAAGTCCTATAAATCTTGTAAGTACAAGACCTCTTATGGCTGCAGTAAGAGAGTTTTTTAATAGAAATCCGCTCTCTCAATTTATGGACCAAACTAATCCTCTTTCGGAGCTCGCTCATAAAAGAAGAATAAGTGCTTTAGGTCCTGGAGGACTTACTCGTGAACGGGCAACTTTTGAGGTAAGGGATATTCATCCTTCTCACTATGGTAGGGTATGTCCCATAGAAACCCCAGAGGGTCCTAATGCAGGTTTAATAAACTATCTTTCAACATTGGCTATAGTAGATGAATATGGTTTCCTAAGAACTCCCTATTATAGGGTTAAGGATGGAAAGATGACTGATGAAATAGTTTATCTATCTGCTACTGATGAAGAGAAGTATACTATTGCCTCTTTTGATGTACGTCTTAATAAGAACAAAGAGATAATAGATGATTTGGTACATGCAAGGAGAAAAGGTAAATTTATTCTCTGTTCTCCTGAAGAGGTAGATTTGTTGGGAGTTTCTCCTTATCAAACAGTAAGTATATCTACAGCTCTTATTCCGTTCTTAGAGCATGATGATGCAAATAGAGCTTTGATGGGATCTAATATGCAACGTCAAGCGGTACCTCTAATACAGACAGAAATCCCTCTTGTAAGTACGGGAATAGAAGAAATGATAGCAAAAAATACTGGAGTTGTAGTAATCTCTGATGTGGATGGTGTTGTAAGAAAGGTTTCCTCTTGTGAAATTGTGATTGAGACAGATGATAAGCAAGAAAAGAAATATCAACTTGTAAAATATCGCAGAAAATATCGCAGAAGCAATCAGGGTACATGCTGGAACCAAAAACCTATAGTGGAAACAGGGCAGAGAGTAAAAAAAGGTGATGTAATTGCAGATGGTCCAGCTACCTCTAATGGTAAATTAGCACTTGGAAGAAATGTGCTTGTAGCTTTTTTACCTTGGGGTGGATATAACTATGAAGATGCTATCATTATAAGCGAGCGTTTAGTAAAGGAAGATCTTTTTACTTCCATTCATATTGAAGAGTACGAAGTAAAAGCAAGAGATACAAAGCTTGGTCCGGAAGAGATTACAAGAGATATCCCCAATATTGGTGAAGATACTATCCGATACTTAGATAAAGACGGAATAGTTATGATAGGAGCAGAAGTTGGTCCTAACGATATCTTGGTTGGTAAGGCAACTCCTAAGGGTGAAACAGAATTAACACCTGAAGAGAGACTCCTTCGTGCTATATTTGGTGAGAAATCTAAAGAAATAAAGGATACTTCTCTTAGGATGCCTCATGGAGAATGGGGAAAGGTCATTGATATTAAAGTTTTGACAAGAGAGAATGATGATGAACTTCCTGCAGGTGTAAATAAAATTGTAAAAGTTAGAGTAGCTCAAATAAGAAAGATTTCTGTTGGAGATAAGATATCGGGAAGACATGGGAATAAAGGTGTAGTTGCTACTATTTTGCCAGAAGAAGATATGCCTTTCTTGGAAGATGGCACTCCTGTAGATATTATTCTCAATCCATTAGGAGTTCCTTCACGTATGAATGTGGGTCAGATATTTGAGACTCATTTGGGATGGGCTGCAAAAGAACTTGGTATTTATGCTGTAGTTCCTCCTTTTGATGAGGTTTTAGGAGAGAATAGATCTGCAAACTTGGTAAAAGAGATGTTAAGAAAAGCAGAGCTTCCTGAAGATGGAAGAGTAACTCTCTATGATGGTAGAACCGGTGAACCATTTGATCAGGAGGTAACGGTAGGCTCTATGTATATAATGAAGCTTATTCATCTTGCCGATGATAAGATTCATGCAAGATCTGTTGGTCCATATTCTTTGGTTACACAGCAACCGTTGGGTGGAAGAGCTCAATTTGGTGGTCAAAGATTTGGAGAAATGGAAGTTTGGGCATTAGAAGCTTATGGTGCAGCTCACACTTTGGAAGAAATGTTAACTTACAAGTCTGATGATGTGTCTGGGAGAATAGAAGCTTACTCCGTTATAGTTTCTGGTAATCTTATTAAGGAACCTGGCGTCCCTGAGTCTTTTAAAGTTCTTGTGAGAGAACTTCAGGGATTAGGAATAAAAGTTTCAGCTTATATTGGTAATAAACTTGTGAATCTATATAAAATTGATGATGAATCATAAGGAAGGGGATGAAAGCCTTGAAAATAAAAGACTTTGATAAATTAGTTTTTGGATTAGCATCTCCAGAGGATATATTAAGTTGGTCTTATGGAGAGATTAAAAAACCAGAGACCATTAACTATAGAACTTTTAAGCCTGAAAGGGACGGACTTTTCTGCGAAAAGATTTTTGGACCTGTTAAAGACTACGAATGTCATTGTGGAAAATATAAAGGACAAAGATACGATGGTATTACCTGCGATAGATGTGGCGTAACTGTTACAAAAAGTTCAGTAAGAAGAGAAAGAATGGGGCATATTAAACTTGCTGTTCCAGTGGTTCATATCTGGTACTTTAAGAATGTACCAAATTATATCGCTTTGTTATTAAATATAAGCAGTAAACAATTAGAAGAAATCATCTACCTCCATTCCTATGTAGTACTTGATCCTGGAGATACCTCTCTTCAAAAGATGACAACATTAACAGAAGATGATTATGAGAAAGCTCTAAAAGAGTATGGAAACTCTTTTAAGGTGGGAATGGGAGCAGAGGCTATAAAAAGACTTTTAAAAGATATTGATCTTGAGGAATTATCATATGATTTAAATAAACAGGTAAAGGAAATACAAGGTCAAAAGAGAGCGAAGTTGATAAAAAGATTAGAGATAGTTGAAAGTTTTAGACTTGCTGGAAATAAACCTGAGTGGATGATTTTAGAAGTATTGCCTGTTATTCCCCCTGATTTAAGACCTATGGTTCAATTAGAAGGAGGGAAATTTGCCACATCTGATCTTAATGATCTCTATAGAAGAGTTATAAATAGAAATAGCAGACTTGCAAAGCTTTTGGAGATTAACGCTCCAGAAATTATTGTAAGAAATGAAAAGAGGATGCTTCAAAAAGCTGTAGATGCTTTGATAGACAATGGTAGAAGGGGTAAGCCTGTAACAAATGCTAGTGGAAGAGCTTTAAGATCTCTGTCTGATATTCTTGAGGGTAAACAAGGAAGATTTAGACAAAACCTACTTGGTAAGAGAGTAGACTTTTCAGGAAGAGCGGTTATTGTAGTAGGCCCAGAATTAAAGCTCCATCAGTGTGGACTTCCTAAGAAAATGGCTTTAGAGCTTTTTAAACCTTTTGTAATAAACAAACTTATAGAACATGGGTATGCTACAAATGTCAAGAATGCAAGGAGAAAAATAGAAAAAGAAACTCCAGAAGTATGGGATGTATTAGATGAGATAATTAAGGAGAAATTGGTTCTACTTAATAGGGCTCCCACATTGCATAGAGTAAGCATACAAGCTTTTGAACCTAAATTAATAGATGGAAATGCTATCCAGTTACATCCATTAGTATGTTCTCCTTATAATGCTGATTTTGATGGAGACCAAATGGCAGTACATGTGCCTCTTTCTATAGAGGCTCAAACTGAAGCAAGGATTATTATGCTTTCTTCTAATAACCTTATTTCTTCTGCTCATGGAAAGCCCTTAACTTTACCTACACAAGATATTGTTATAGGACTTTACTACCTTACCCTGATAGTTCCTGGGAAAGAAGCTGAGAATAAACGATTTGCAACTCCAGAGGAGGTTTTACTTGCTCTTGAAGATAAAAAGGTAGATTTACACTCTAAAGTATATGTACATCATTCTGGGATAGAAGAAACTTATGGAATAGAACTTCCTGAAGAAAAGACCTATATTGAGACAACTCCTGGAAGACTTATTCTTAATGAAATTCTTCCTGAAAAGTTGAGATATTACAATGGGGTGCTTAATAGAAGAGAGGTTAGAAGAATTGTAGAAAAATGTTTCAGTGAGTATGGATGGCAAAGAACGGCGGATTTTCTAGATGAACTAAAGAAATTAGGTTTCAAATATGCGACAAAGGCTGGGGTGAGTTTTTCTATTGTGGATATTGAGATGCCGAGAGAAGCTAAAGAAAAAGTAATTAAGAAGGCAGAGGAAGAATCTCTGAATTTGCAAAAAGCTTTTGAACAAGGGAAGTATTCCGAAGAAGAAAGATATCAGAGAGCTATTGAGATATGGACAAAAGCTAGTGAAGAAGTAAGGGATATTATGCTCTCAAATTTTGATTTATTAAATTCTGTTTATATGATGGCATTTTCTGGTGCAAGAGGCAATGTAGACCAAGTAAGACAGCTTGCTGCTATGAGAGGGCTGATGGCTGATCCTTTTGGAAGAATTATGGATATTTCTATTAAATCAAGTTTCTATGAAGGCTTAACTGTTTCAGAACATTTTATATCCTCCTATGGTGCAAGGAAAGGAGTGGTAGATACTGCTCTTAGAACTTCAGACTCAGGATATCTTACAAGAAGACTTGTGGATGTATCTCAGAGTCTTGTTATAAGGGAAGAAGATTGTGGTACTGATGACGGAGTCTATGTGGAAGCATTAGAAGATGAGGGTAGAGTTGTTTTGGCTCTTAAAGATAGGATTATTGGAAGATTTACTGCAGAAGATGTCTATTCTGACTCTGGAGAGCTTCTTGTTAGAAAAAATGAATACATAACTGTAGACAAAGCAAAGATTATTGAAAGTTCTGGGGTAAAAAGAGTTAAGATTCGTTCTCCGATGACTTGTAAGAGTGAAAAGGGCATCTGCCAAAAATGTTATGGAGAAGATCTTTCTTCTCATAGGACAGTAAATATGGGAGAAGCAGTTGGAGTTATTGCTGCACAATCTATAGGAGAACCAGGTACTCAACTTACCCTGAGAACTTTCCATACTGGAGGAGTAGCCTTAACGTCATTGAATTATCAAGATATACAGTTTCGTGTTAATGGAAAGATAAAATTTGTGGGTGTTAAACTTAAGGAAAGATTTGATGTCTTAGGCAAGAAAGAAAAAATTGTAGTGAGCCAAAAAGGAAGAATAATAGTGAAGGGAGAAAAAGAAGGAGAAGAAATAGTCTTAGCTCCTGGTACTATGCTCTCAGTAAACGATGGCGAGGAAGTAACAAAAGGTATGAGCGCAGGATATTTAGACCCTAATTTAAAGTTTATTATCTCTCCATACTCTGGAAAGGTCTTAGAAGTTAGGAAAGAGAAAGATGAAAATAGAAGATTTAGATTTACAAATGTAAAGTATAATAGAGATAGAGGGGAAGTTAAACTGGAGTATGTGGAAGAGAGTCATCCTCACTTTGCCTCTTTGATTCTTCTTGATCTCGAAGGAAAGGAGAAGACCATTCCTATTCCTAATGGAGCAGCATTTCTTTTTAGAATAGGAGATGAAATAGAAGAAGGAGAGGTTATAGCAGAATATAGTAGAGAAACTATGAGGATACAATCTTGTAGATCCGGTAAAGTTATAAAAATTGAAGAAAGAAATGGTGAATTTATTGATAATGTTGTGACTACTGGAGAAGCTATTGTCACTATAAAAACAGATGATGGGGAAGAGGAGTATCATATTCCTCGTGGTCTAAAATTGCATATTGAAAAAGGTGATAAAGTAGAATTTGGTACTATTTTAGCCTATTTCCCATCTTACCAGCAGAGAACAGCTAAGACAGAAGATATTATTCAAGGTCTTCCTCGTGTAGAGGAGCTCTTTGAAGCGAGAAAGCCTAAGGGAAAATCTATTGTTGCAGGAGCTAGTGGGATAGTAAGAATAGTGAAAACTAAAACAGGAGAAAAAATAGTTGTTGAAGAAGAAGGAGAAGTAAAAGATGAACATTTCCTTCCTTCTAATGCTCAGCTTTTGGTAAAAGAGGGAGATTATGTAACAATAGGGCAAGAACTAACTAAAGGATATAGGAACCTCACAGAGATATTAGCAAATGAAGGACTCGCAGCTGTACAAAGATATATTGTTGATGAGGTACAGAAAGTTTATTGTAAACAGGGAGCCGAGATTAATGATAAGCATATTGAAGTAATTGTAAGGCAGATGACAAATAGAGTAAGAATTGAAGATCCAGGAGATAGTGATTTCATTTTAGGACAACTGGTTAATAGAATAACTTTTGACAAAATAACTAAAAAGCTTGAGGAAGAAGGGAAAAGACTTCCTACAGCAAGAGATGTAGTATTAGGTATAACAAAAGCTGCGCTTACAACTGAAAGTGTAATCTCTGCTGCGTCTTTCCAGGAAACTACAAGAGTACTTGCAGAAGCTGCGGTAAAGGGAAAAGAAGATACATTAGAGGGACTAAAAGAAAATGTAATCATTGGAAGACTTATACCTGCTGGGACAGGACTCTTCAAGAAGATCGTTCCTAAAAAGGTAGCTTTTCAAGAGATGGAATTAGTGGAAAATGTTGGGGAAGTTGTAAAAGATGAGTCTTGACAAAATCCAATTTATAATGGTAAACTTTTTAGCTTAGTTCTTCAGGGGCTTAAGCAAATATGGATTTAAAATTTCAAAGATAGGAGTAGGAGGTGTGATTTTTGCCTACAATTAATCAATTAGTAAGAAAAGGAAGGAAACCTAAGGAAAGTAAAAGTAAGTCTCCTGCCTTGATGGAGAATCCCCAAAAAAGAGGAGTATGTATTCGTGTTACTACGATGACTCCTAAAAAGCCTAATTCTGCTTTACGTAAAGTAGCAAGAGTAAGGCTTACTAATGGGATTGAACTTTGGGCATATATACCTGGTATTGGTCATAACTTACAAGAACATTCTGTAGTTCTTGTAAGAGGTGGTCGTGTGAAAGACCTTCCTGGTGTGAGATATCATATTATACGTGGCGCTTTAGATTCAGCAGGTGTAGATGGGAGAAAACAGGGAAGATCAAAATATGGAGCTAAACGTCCTAAAGAGGGAGGTAAGAAATAATGCCACGTAGAGGTCCTGTTACTTTAAGAGAAATTCAGCCTGATCCTGTTTATAATAATATTTTGGTCCAAAAATTGATAAATAAGATTATGATTGATGGAAAAAAGAGCACTGCTGAAAAAATTGTTTATGGTGCTATGGAAATAATTAGAGAAAAAACGAAGCAAGATCCTGTTGAAGTCTTAGAGAAAGCCGTGCAACAAGTAACCCCTCTTCTTGAGATAAGACCAAGAAGGGTCGGAGGAGCTACTTATCAAGTTCCAATAGAAGTTTCTCCACGAAGAGGATTATCCCTTGCTTTAAGATGGTTAGTAAATGCAACAAGAGAAAGAAAGGGTATGCCTATGAAAGAAAAGCTTGCTGCAGAGATTTTAGATGCTCTTAATAATACAGGAGGAGCAGTTAAGAAAAAAGAGGAGACACATCGTATGGCAGAAGCTAACAAGGCTTTTGCACATTATCGTTGGTAAAAATAAAGGAGGAAGATAAACGTGCCGAGATGTCCGTTGGATAAGTTAAGAAATATAGGAATAGCAGCACATATAGATGCAGGAAAGACTACACTTACAGAAAGAATACTCTTCTATACTGGGCGTACTCATAAATTAGGAGAGGTTCATGAAGGAACAGCTACTATGGATTGGATGGAACAAGAAAGGGAACGAGGAATAACTATAACGGCTGCTACAACAACTTGCCATTGGAAAGATCATATAATAAATATAATAGATACACCGGGACATGTAGACTTCACTGTAGAAGTTGAGAGGTCTATGAGAGTTCTTGATGGCTTGGTTGTAGTTTTTTGTGGTGTAGCAGGAGTACAGCCTCAATCAGAAACTGTTTGGAGACAAGCGACTAAATATAATGTGCCAAGAATCATTTTTATAAACAAAATGGATAGAGTGGGAGCTAATTTCTTTAGAGTAGTAGAGATGATAAAAGATAGATTAGGAGTGGAAGCAGTACCTGTACAAATTCCTATTGGAAGTGAAGATCAATTTAAAGGTATGATAGATCTTTTAGAGAGAAAAGCAATTATTTATTATGATGATTTAGGGGTTAAGTGGGAAATAGCTTCTGTACCAGATGAGTTAAAAGAAGAGGTGGAAATCAATAGACAGAAGCTTGTTGAGGCAGCAGTAGAACTTGACGATGAACTTTTAATGAAATACTTAGAAGGGAAAGAGATTTCTGTTCAAGACTTAAAGAGAGTTCTTAGAAAAGCAACAATAGAGGGTAAACTTTATCCTGTATTGTGTGGCTCTGCCTTTAAAAATAAAGGTGTTCAGCCTTTACTTGATGCAGTTGTTGATTATCTTCCTTCTCCTTTAGATTCTCCTCCAGTTAAAGGGATTAATCCTATAACTGGAAAAGAGGAGATAAGACTACCAAGTGAAGATGAGCCTTTCGCTGCATTGGCTTTTAAGGTTATGACTGATCCTTATGTGGGAAAACTTACTTATTTTAGAGTCTATTCAGGGAAACTTGAAAAAGGGAATTATATATATAATGTCTCAAAGGGTAAAAAGGAGAGGATAGGAAGACTTCTTCAAATGCATGCTAATCATAGAGAAGATATAGATGAGGTTCATGCAGGTGATATTGCAGCTGTGGTAGGATTAAAATTCACAACCACAGGGGATACTCTTTGTGATGAAAATAATCCTATTATTCTTGGAGGAATAAGCTTTCCTGAACCTGTTATTTCCGTTACAATTGAACCTAAGAGTACTGAAGAACAAGATAAGTTAAGTCTTGCTTTACAAAGACTTGCAGAAGAAGATCCTACCTTTAAAGTTACTTTTGATAATGAAACAGGTCAGACTCTTATTCATGGGATGGGAGAATTACATTTGGAGATAATTGTTGATAGATTAAAAAGGGAATTTAAGGTAAACGCAGATGTTGGAAGACCTCAAGTTTCTTATAGAGAAACCATCCGCAAACCTGCAAAAGTAGAAGGTAAATATATAAGACAAACAGGTGGAAGGGGTCAGTATGGACATGTGTGGCTTGAACTTGAGCCTCTTTCTCGTGGAAGTGGACTTGAGTTTATTAATAAAATAGTAGGTGGAGTGGTTCCTCAGCAATTTATACCAGCTATAGAAGCTGGTATAAGGGAAGCAGCGGAACGAGGAGTTGTAGCAGGATATCCAGTTACTGATATACGAGTGACATTATTTGATGGTTCTTATCACGAAGTTGATTCTTCAGATATGGCTTTTAAAATTGCTTCTTCTCAGGCATTTAAAGATGGAGTATTAAAAGGAGATCCTATAATTCTTGAACCAATAATGAGGTTAGAAATTATAGTACCTGAAGACTATATGGGAGATGTAATTGGAGATCTTAATAGTAGAAGAGGCAGGATTGAAAAGATAGAATTTTTTAATAATTCAAGAGTTATAAAAGCACTTGTACCTTTAGCAGAGGTTTTTGGATATGCAACTACTTTGAGATCTTTAACTCAAGGTAGAGGTATATTCTCTATGGAATTTTCTTATTATGAGGAAATGCCCATTAATGTTCAAGAAAAGATATTTTCTTCTAAATAATATAAAACTTAAAAAATAGGAGGAGATAAAGGATGGCGAAGGAGAAATTTGTAAGGACGAAGCCACATGTA
>DAOSUP010000003.1:39458-147206 GCA_035378845.1 Dictyoglomaceae bacterium | reverse complement strand
GTCAAATTAATCCTTCCTAAGGAATCTATAGATTCAACCTTTATGAGTATTTCATCACCCAAATGTATCTCTTCTTTTACTTGATTCTTCCCTGTTCCTGATGTCTTAAATTTTGAAATATGAAGAAGTCCAACCTTACCTGGTAATATTTCTACAAATACTCCGTAATCAGTAACCCTTACTACTTTACCTAAGAGAACATCCCCTTCCTTTATATCTTTGGTGAAACTCTGCACCATTGCTACAGCTTTGTCTGCAGATTCTTGGTCAGGAGCAGCAATATAAACAATCCCTTCCGGCTTTATATTAATTGTAGATTTGGTTTCTTCGGTAATCTTTTTTATATTTTTACCACCAGCTCCAATTAATTCTCCAATCTTATTAGAGTTAATCTCAAGCACCATCATCCGGGGTGCATATGGCGAGACCTCCGGGCGTGGAGAAGGAATAACTTTTTCCATAATTCCAAGTATTTGAGACCTTGCTTCTTTAGCCTGTTTAAGAGTTCTCTCAATAATTTCATATGATAGACCATCTACTTTAATATCTAATTGAATTGCAGTGATTCCATTTTTAGTGCCAGCAATTTTAAAATCCATTCCTCCTAATGCATCTTCCAACCCTTGAATATCTGTAAGAACTTCAAAGTTATCTCCTTCTTTTATTAAACCCATTGCTACACCTGCAGCATGAGTCTTAATAGGTACTCCTGCATCCATTAAGGAGAGACTACTTCCACACACACTTGCCATAGAGGTAGAACCATTGGAGCTTAATACTTCAGAGACTACCCTAATAGTGTAAGGAAAATCTTCCTCTTTAGGGATTAAAGGAAGTAATGCACGTTCTGCTAAAGCTCCATGTCCAATTTCTCTTCTTTTAGGTCCACGTAATGGCTTTGCTTCACCCACTGAAAACGGTGGAAAGTTATAATGATGTATATATCTCTTAGGCTCATTTTCAATAACACTTTCAATTATTTGTTCCTCTCCTGATCCCAATGTTACCACTGAAAGAACTTGAGTCTCACCTCTTTGAAATATTGCTGATCCATGTACTCTTGGAAGAACCCCTACTTCGCAACTTATAGGTCGTAACTCATTAAGTTTTCTTCCATCTACTCTTTGCTTTTCTTCCAATATAACCTTCTTTAATATACTTTTTGCCTCTTCATCAATAATTTCAGCTATTTGAGAAGATACTTCACCATAAATAGGTTCAAAGTGTTCTATAGCTTTTTTCTTTAAATCTTCAAGAGATTTTTGTCTTTCGGATTTAATAGGAGTAAAGATCGCCTCTTTAATTTTTTCCAAAGTTACGTATTCAAGTACATCTTTCTTAAGATTCTCATCAATTAGAAAAGGTTTATAAGGAAAAGGTATAGGATTTAGAGTTGATAAAATTTCCTCTTGCAGTCTAATAGATTCTTGAAGAGCTTCTTGCCCTTTCATTACACCTTCCAAGAAGATATCCTCAGGAACCTCTTTCCCATCTCCTTCCATCATAAGGACAGCATCTTTAGTGCCTGCTATTACCAGATCAAGAAATAAATTTTGAGAAAAAGTTACAGGAGGATTTATATACCATTCTTGCCCATCCCAGCCTACTCTTGCTGCTCCAACAGGACCTTTAAAGGGAAGACCTGCAAGCATTATTGCACAAGAAGCACCAATAATAGAAGGTATATCTGTAGGGGTTTCTTGATCGTAAGCAAGTACTGTAATAATTACTTGAACTTCCTTTCTAAAATCCTTAGAAAAAAGAGGTCTTAGAGGACGATCAATTAAACGTGCCAAAAGAATCTCAGGTTCTGTAGGTTTACCCTCTCTTTTAAAAAATCCACCTGGAATCTTTCCAGCAGCATACAGCCTTTCTACATATTCAACAGTAAGAGGGAAAAAATCTACATCTTCCTTACTATCTTCCGAGGCTACCACTGTTACTAAAACTACTGTTTCTCCGTACTGCACGAGCACAGATCCTGTTGCTTGCCAAGCTACTTTACCTATATCTATTTTTAAAGTTTTTCCTGCATAATTTTCTGAAAAGCTATATACTTCCCGCATAATTTACTATTTCCTTAATCCAAGCTCTTGTATCAGTTTTTTATATCTTTCAAAATCTTTTTCCTGAAGATATTTTAAGAGTTTTCTCCTTCTTCCAATCATCTTCAATAATCCTACTCTTGAATGAAAATCTTTTTTATGAACTTTAAGATGCTCTGTTAGCTTATTAATTTTTACTGTAAGCAAAGCAATCTGCACCTCTGGAGATCCAGAATCATTTTCATTGATTTTAAATTTTTCAATGATCTCCTTTTTTTCTTCTTTCGTTAATGACATCTTCTACCTCCTCTTTTGTCTCAAAAAATCGCCTATAGCGATGGTAAACCATCACTATAGGTTGCTTATATTTTATCACAGATCAGTAAATATTTCCAACATTAGGTAAAACAAACTTCTCTAAATTTTTTATGCCATCATCTAAAGTAATTAAAGGGATAATCAAAAAAATTTTTTTATCAAAAAGAGTCTCATAATTTTGATAAGGTATAAATAATATTTTTATACCTTCTTTTTCTGCCATCATTACTTTTTGATCTATTCCTAAAACTGGAATTATTTTACCGTCTTTAGAGACATCTCCTATTATACCTATCTTCAAACTTTTTGGGATAGAAATTCTTTCTTTATAAGCATAAAAAGCTAAATAAAGAGATAAAATATCCGATTTACCATATAAAAGCATTGTTTTTTTAATTGAAAAGCCATAAAAATCTGAGATCCTTTCAAAGGAAACATCCTTTTTCCTTACAAGTTTCTTCTCCAATAATAAGATAGGGAGATTGAAAAAATGAGGTCTTTCTCCCTTTAATAGGAAAATGTAAAAATTAGGTGGAAAATCAGAAGGTAAATTTTCAAAGAGATCTCTTACATTTAATACTTTTCCTTGTTCAAAATAAAGAAAACAAGAAGACAAAAATTCAAAAATAAGAATTGCTATAAGTATAATCACTATAACGCGGATCTGCACTTTTCTATTAATTCCATTTCCTTTTTTAACAATTCTTCTATCTTATTTAGTAACTCATCTACATAAAGCTTCATTTCTTTTTTTATTTCTTCTGACTCTTCTTTAGCATCTTTTAATATCTCTTCTGCTTTTCTTTGAGCTTCTAAAGTAATATTATCTTGAGAAATCAATAATTGTGCTTTATCTTTAGCTTGTTCTAAGATATGTTCCGCTTCTATATTAGTACTTTTAATTATTTTCTCCCTATTCTCTAATATTCTTTTTGCTTCTAAAAATTCTTCAGGAATACTCTTTTCAAGTTCATATAAAATTTCCATTATTTTATCCTTATCCACAACAATTTTTCTAAAAACAGGAATAGTAAAAGCCCCCTCTAAAATCTCTTTTAATTTGTCTAAAGTGATGAAAGTTTTTTCCATAGCCTCCCCTACTTTCTGATATTAAACTTTTCATACAATTTTTTTGCTACAATATCTGGCACAAAGTCTTCCACACGACCTCCAAACCTTACAATCTCCTTCACCATACTTGAACTTAAAAAGGTATATCTAATATCACTTACCAAAAATACTGTTTCACATTCAGGATACAAATTTTTGTTTGTTAAAGCTTGCTGAAATTCATACTCAAAATCAGATACTGCCCTAAGACCTCTTATTATAATTTTTACATCAATTCTTTTTAAATAATTTACAAGAAGACCGCTGAAAGAATCCAATTTTACATTTGGAATGTCTTTTATACTTTCTTTAAGCATTTCTAATCTTTCTTCTAAAGAAAAAAAAGGGGCTTTTGAGGCGTTTTCAGCTACCAATACTATTATCTCATCATATATTTTAGTACCACGCTGGATTATATCAACATGTCCATTAGTTACCGGATCAAAACTACCCGGATACACTGCTCTTATCATGTTTTTTATTCTCCTTTATAAGAAAAATAACTAAAAGAAGTTTCTCCTATTCTCTTCTCATGCACAAGTTTCAAATCTTCAAAACTTTCTTCTAAAACAGTCTTCTTATGATGCTCTATTATAAGTATTCCATTTTCCTTAAGCCAAAAATTATCACTTACATATTTTACAATATTATTAATATTTTTTTCTATATCATACGGAGGATCTGCAAATATTATATCAAATTTATAAACTGGATTTTTTCTTAAAAACATAAACACATCTTGACAAAAGACTTCTGTTTTTTCTTCCAAACTAAGCTTTTTTAAATTTTTTCTAATCATCATAATAGCAAGAGGGTACTTCTCTACAAAAACTACCTTTTCAGCTCCATAACTTAAGGCTTCTATACCTACAATTCCTGAACCTGCAAAAAGATCCATAAAAATACTATTTGATACCTTATCTCCTAAGGTATCAAATAGAGATTTTCTCGCCTGTTCCATAGTAATCCTATAGGAACCTTTTCTAAGAACATTAATACTCTCTCCTTTTAAAAATCCACCTGAAATTCTAATTTCAGATGACAATTTCTTTCTCCGTTTCTCTTACACTTCTTTCAAGCCATTTGTCTAATAGTAAGCTTTCAGAAGCTTCCAGATATTTCCCGTTGATCAATTCAAAAGCTTCTTTTCTTGTTATCTCTAAAAGTCTCATATCTCTTGTAAAATCCACAAGTTTTACATCAAAAATACCATGTTGTTTAGTTCCAAAAAATTCTCCCGGTCCTCTAATCTCTAAATCTTTATTAGCTATCTTAAAGCCATCATTAGTCTCTACTAAAATCTCAAGTCTTTCTCTTATTTCTTTGCTCCGTAGATTTGCAATTAAAAAACAATAAGATTGTATACTTCCCCTTCCTACCCTTCCCCTAAGCTGGTGTAGCTGAGCAAGTCCAAAACGTTCTGCATCTTCAATAACCATTATAGACGCATTTGGAACATCAACTCCCACTTCTATAACCGTTGTAGCAACTAAAATTTTTATATTTCCCTCTCTAAACTTTTCCATCACCTGATCTCTTTCTTCCTTGGGAATAAGTCCATGGATAAGTCCCATCTTTATATGAGGAAACTCTTTCTGTAGTGTCTCATATAACTTCTTGGCTGATTCTGCCTCAAGCTTTTCTGACTCCTCAATAAGTGGACATACCACAAAGGCTTGTTTCCCTTGTTCCACTTCTTTTGCCACAAGAGAATAAATTTTTTTCCTCTCAGATTTTGAAACAAGATATGTAGTTACAGGCTTTCTCCCAGGTGGAAGCTCATCAATTACTGATACATCAAGTTCGCCGTAGACGGTAAGGGCAAGAGTCCGAGGAATTGGAGTTGCAGTCATCACTAAAAGATGTGGATTTTCTCCTTTTTTCCCAAGAACTGATCTCTGTATAACTCCAAATCTATGCTGTTCATCTATTATTACAAGTCCTAATTTCTTGAAAGTCACATCTTCTTGGATAAGTGCGTGCGTACCAATAACAACAAAAAGTTTTCCTTCTGCTAAATCTAAATAAATTCTATCTTTCTCCTTTTTATTAAGACTCCCAGTTAAAAGTCCAATTTTTATACCTAATGGCTCAAATAATTCTTTAAGTTTGGTATAATGTTGTTCTGCCAATATTTCTGTGGGAACCATAAAAGCAGATTGATATCCATTTTCGTAGGCTAAAATTACAGAGAGAGCTGCTATTATAGTCTTACCAGAACCCACATCTCCTTGTAAGAGCCTATGCATAGGCTTTCCTGAAGATAAATCATTTATTATCTCTTCCCATACCCTTTCTTGAGCTTTTGTTAAACTAAAAGGCAAGTTATGAATAAATTTATCCACTAAATCACCTGTTTTAAATACCGGAGCCGATAAAAGCTCAATCTCTTTCTTCTTTTCTACAAGAGAAAGCTGAAGAAATAATAATTCCTCAAACACAAGCCTTTTAGTAGCACTCCCCATAGTTAAAAAAGATATGGGAAAATGCTTCTCCCAAATACTTATAGGTTTATCCATTAACTTATATTTCTCTTTTAAGGCTTTGGGGAGAGGATCTTCTAAAAACATTGCATACATAGTAAGCGTGTCATATATTATCTGCCTTAAAGTTTTTTGTGTAAGTCCTAAGGTCAGTGAATAAAGAGGTACAATTCTTCCCACATGTAAAAATTCTTTTTCATCATCCTCAAAAGTTTCATATTCTGGATTTTCAAATTGAAAGCACCCTGAAACTTTCTTGGGGATACCTGAAATAAGCACAAAAGTGCCAGGAGGAAGTGTCTTTTTTATATATCTTTGGTTATACCAAACTGCATATGCTACTCCTGTTTCATCAGCTATTTTAGCTCTTAAAATAGGAATTTTTCTATATAAAGTTTTAGCTTCTTCATAATTTAGTATTTTAACCTTTAAGGTAACTTTTTCCTCAAATCTCAAATCTGAAATCTTTTTCAGTTTTGACCTGTCATCATAATCTCTCGGATAATAAGTGATAAGATCATATAAATTTTCCACTCCAAGTTTTTTAAGAAGCTCAGCTCTTTTTGGTCCTACACCCTTCACATATTGGACAGGCTTATCCCAGAAGTCTGTAGAAGAATAAAAATCTAACGCATTTAGAACTATTTCGTATATTTTATCTATACTTTTCTTTCTTTCACTAATATCTTTATTAGAATAATCTTTTATATACTCCAAAACTTTGTAGGTCCAAAAACCATTCCAAATTGGAAATTGAGAGATAGCCACAGAAATAGTTTTTTCAAGACCATACTTAACACTTTTATCAGAGTAATTAGAGGAGATCTCTTTTTCTAAGATTCCCCTGAGTCCTTTAAGGATTTTAATAGTATCAGACATCAAAGAGGTTTCTATTCTACTCCTATATAGTAAAAATAGAAGGGTTGTCCACCATATTTTAATTCTGTTTCAAAATCTGGATATTTTTCATGTATTCTTTTAACCATATTTTCAGCTTCTTCTTTTGAAACCTTCTCTCCATAGAATACTGATATAACCTCTTTATCCTTTTCTAAGATAGCATCTAATGTATTAAGACAAACCTCTTCTATATTTTTTCCAACCACTTTTATTTTATCATCGCTTATACCAATTATATCTCCTTCACTTATATTAAAACCGTTAATTGTAGAGTCTTTTATAGCTCTTGTTACTTCTACAATTTTAATCTTTTTCATACCTGCTTCCATCTTTTCTTTTACTATTTTCCAATCATTTTTAGGATTAAACTCATAAAGAGCTCTTATACCTTCCAAAACATGCTTTGTAGGAATTACAACCACTTTATCTTTATAAATATTCTCTAATTGTTTTGCAGCTAAGAACACATTTTTATTATTTGGAAGTATAAAGATCTTTTTAGCCCTTAGTTTTTCTACGGCATCTGAAAGAGTTTCTACACTGGGATTTAAAGTTTGTCCTCCATTTACAATAACATCTACACCTAAACTTTTAAAAATATCCTCTAAACCTTCACCCCAAGATACAGCTACAAATCCAATCTCTTTTAAAGAAGTAATTGTATCACTCTCTATCTCTTCTCTTAGTCTTTCTTGATGCTGTTCTGCCATATTATCAATTTTTATACGAGATAAAGTCCCAAGTTCCATAGCTTTTTCTAGTACTGATCCCGGATGGTTTGTGTGTATATGAACCTTTAAAAGTCCAGGGACTTCAGAGGTAATTATACTATCTCCCTGAGATTCTAACCATTGTTTAAAAAATGAAAATTCAACATTTTCTTCTGAATTTATAATGAATTCTGTACAATACTGATAAGTCAAAACATAACTTTCAAGAACTTCTTTCTCTGGTCTTTCTCTTATCTCAAGAGGTTCTTTTATCTCTTCCTCTCCAATTTCAACACCACAAAGACCGTTATAAAAACCAGTCCAAAAATAAACAAGTCCTTGTCCTCCTGCATCTACTACCTTTGCTTCTTTCAAAATAGGAAGAAGGTTCGGAGTATTAGAAAGTGCCACCTTTCCCCTTTCGAGCATTCTTCGGGTGATCTCTCTGATATCGCTGCTCTCTCTTCCTGCTATTACTGCTTCTTTTGCACCTTCTCTTAGTACCGTTAAAATGGTTCCTTCAGTAGGATTTAAAACAGCTCCATAAGCTACCTTTGTAGCATTCTGCCAACTTTTAATCCATACATCTGCATCTATATACTCTACATCTCTTATTACCTCACAAAATCCACGAATAATTTGAGAAAGAATAACACCTGAATTTCCCCTTGCTCCCATGAGTGATCCCCTTATAGCTAATTCTGCAATACTTCTTAAATTATTATTTTTTTGTTTCTTGAGTTCATTTAGTGTAAATTGCAAAGTATATAACATATTAGTTCCAGTATCACCATCAGGAACAGGGAAAACATTTAATAAATCTATCTCTTCTCTATGTATTTTTAATTGATATGTTGCCAGTTCAAAAAGCTTTATAAGGAGTAATCCATCAATTGTATCAACCTTCATCACATCTCTTCCCATTGAAAGGGTTCCTTCTCCTCTTCTCTTAATCTTATTCCCCATATATTTACATTCACAGTTTGAACAGCAAGTCCTGTGGTTTTTTCCAAATTCCATTTTACACGTTCCATCACATTATGAGCCACCTCAGGAATCTTGACACCATAAGCTACAATTATATATAGATCCACTTTAATGCCTTCCTCCACAAGTTCAATTTGCACTCCTTTGTTTATTTCTTCTAACCTAAGCAATTCACTAATACCGTCAGCAATGCTTCTTGATGCCATCCCAACAACACCGTAACTTTGTAAAGTAGCAAGACTTGCTAATGTAGCTATAGCACTCTCTGATATCTCTACCCAGCCGACACCAGTAAAATATCTCTGTTTACCTTTAGAATGTCTAAATATAAAATCTTGTAACCAACTCATTTTTAGCAAGTCTCCTAAACTAAAAATACATCCCTTTTTAAAAAATTATATGACTTAACAAAAAACTTCTCAAATTTCATAAAAAATTTTAATGGACCACAAAAATTAATACTGAGGTTATCATAAAAAGAACCGCAAGAACAACTGTGGCTTGCTTAAGCCCCTTTTCCATTCTTTTTTTTGCTTTATAAAAAGTTGTTTCTCCTCCCATAAATCCGAATCCTTCTCCTACCTCAGACTGAAATAAGATTACCACTATTATTCCTATAGATACCAAAAAATGCAAAATATACAAAAATGTTACCATATATCTTACACCTCTTTCAAATATTTAACTTTTGACTATTTCCCAGAAAGATTGAGGCTTTAAACTTGCTCCCCCTACAAGAGCTCCATCTATTTCTGGTTGAGATAAAAATTCTAAAACATTCTGGGGATTTACACTACCCCCATATTGAATTCTAACTTTATCTGCAACGTCTTTTGAAAACACTTCTGATATTATATTACGAATTAAATTTGCCACCTCATTAGCATCTTCACCTTTTGCGTAGTGACCGGTACCTATAGCCCATACTGGCTCATAGGCTATTACAAGATTTTCTATATGTTCTTTCTCTACTCCCATAAGACCTTTAGTAACCTGCTCTCTTATTACTTCTTTAGTTTTTCCATTCTCTCTTTCTTCCCATTTTTCACCTACACAAAAAATTGGTTTTAAACCCCAAGAAAATGCAGATTTTATTTTCTTATTAATATTTTCATTAGTCTCTCCAAAATACTGCCTTCTTTCAGAATGTCCTATTATAATATATTCACAATTTAAATCTTTAATCATTAATGGGGAGATTTCTCCTGTATAGGCTCCTTCTTTTTCCCAAAACATATTCTGAGCACCAAGTCTATAAGGAGTATCTTTAAGCAGTTTTTGAGCAGTACACAATGAAGTAAAAGGAGGACAAATTACTACTTCTTTTTCAGTATAACCTTGCGAGAGACTAAGAAATTCCATAATAAATTCTTCTGTTTCTTTACAAGTCTTATACATTTTCCAGTTAGCAGCAATAATCTTTTTTCTCAATGTTTTCCTCCTAAAATATAAATTAGATTTGCCTTGCTAATTGAAAGGCACTTTTTTTAATTCTAATTCTTATCTTACCAAGGTTTGCCAATTTATTTGAAACTACCACTAAAATAGCAGGTTTTCCTTCTAATGGTACTACAAAAACTGCTCCATCTTCAAAAATAGTAAGCATTTCTCTTGTATTACCTTTAGTAAGCTCCATACCTATCATTTCAGATGCTCTTAAACTTCCAGAAGCTACTGCAGCCAAAGCTTCAGCATTAGAAGCATCCTTAGAAACGCTTTCAATTACCAAACCATCATCGCTCACTAAGACCGAAATTTGAACACCGTCTAAATTAGCAATTTCTTCTAAAGTTTCTTTTATATTAGCCAAGTTATCCCCCTCTTAAAAATTTATTTATCTTGAAGAACTGCTACCCCCGGCAGTACCTTCCCTTCTAAGAACTCTAAAGAAGCACCACCACCTGTGGATATATGAGTAAATTTACTATCAAATCCAAAGAGTTGTACTGCTGCAGCTGTGTCACCACCACCTGCTATACTTGTACAATTTCTATTTTCTGCTATAGCTCGCGCAATAGCTTTTGTTCCATTAGAAAATGCAGGGATTTCAAAAATTCCCATAGGACCATTCCATATTACAGTTTTTGCCTGAGAAATTTCTTTCTTGAAAAGCTCTATAGTTTCAGGTCCAATATCAACCCCTATATCATCCTGATCAAAGTCTGAGATACTTTTAACGGTAGTTAGGGCATCTTCCTTAATCTCTTTTACAACTACTGCATCTATAGGAAGAATAAACTTTACTCCTTTCTCTTTAGCAAGATTCATAAGTTCTTTTGCAAGCTCAACTTTATCCTCTTCAAGTTTTGATTTTCCTACCTCGTATCCTAAGGCTTTAAGAAATGTGAACATCATGCCTCCACCAATAAGCAAAGTATCTACTTTACCTATAAGGTTCTGGATAACTCCAATTTTATCAGAAACTTTAGCTCCACCTAATATACAAACGAATGGTCTTTCTGGATTTTCTAACGCTTTACCCATAATTTCAATCTCTTTCTTCATAAGAAGTCCTGCTACTCCTGGAATATAACTGGCAACACCTGCTGTAGAAGCATGAGCTCTATGAGCAGTACCAAAGGCATCATTTACATAAAGATCTGCCAAGGAAGATAATTTCTTTGAAAATTCTGGATCATTAGCTTCTTCTTCTTTATAAAATCTTATATTTTCAAGAAGAATAATATCTCCGGGTTGCATTTTAGAGACTTCTTTTTCAACTTCTTCACCTATACAGTCATTTAATTTTTTTACATTTTTTCCTAAGAGTTCCTCTAATCTTTCAGCTACAGGATCAAGCCTAAGGTCATCTTGAAAACCTTTGGGTCTTCCCAGATGAGATACAAGAATAACCTTTGCACCTTTTTCTACCAAATATTTAATAGTAGGTAAGGCTTCTCTTATTCTTCTATCATCAGTAATCTTACCATCTTTTAAAGGAACATTAAAATCTACTCTTACTAATACTCTTTTCTCTTTTAGTCCCTCATCCCTTAAATCTAAAATTGTCTTTTTAGCCATCTAAAATTCAAACCTCCTTTCTTATGATTTATATTATAGGGTTATTATTTTCTTTGGTCAATTTATTATACTAAGAAACTCGTTACTTAATGAAATTTGATACAATAAAACCTGCAAGTTTATAGGGATCATGTCTTACCACATTGCTTTCATTAATAAAATCCCCTAAAAAACCTTTAAGGGGTAAATTTTTAACATTCTCTATATCCGGCTCTACAAATTCAGCTCCTGTCTCTCTATATTTCTGTAAAATCTCATTGGTAGGTTTTTTAGTATTTATAATCATATATTCTACGGGATTAAAACCCAGATTCTCAATTATCGCTTTAATATGATCCGAAGATTTATAACCTGTGGTCTCCCCTGGCTGGGTCATTACATTGCACACATAAATCTTAAAACCTTTTGACTTTTTCAATGTTTCTTTTATCTCTTCTAAGATCAAGTTTGGAAGTATACTGGTGTATAAACTCCCAGGACCTATAATTATTAAATCAGACTCTTTAAGGGTTTTAATTGCCTCAGGAGTAGCATATATTTTATCATTAGGGTTTAAAGGAATTAATTCTATCTTTTTTATTTTACTTTTTTTGTAGGAACTAATAGAGGTTTCACCTATAATTTCATTTCCATCTTCAAAGGTTGCTTTTAATCTTACCCGAGTTAGGGTGGAAGGTAAAACTTGCCCTCTTATAGCAAGTACCTTACTTGTTTCTTTTATCCCTAATAAAAAATCACCTAATATAGATGACATTGCTACTAAGAAAAGGTTTCCAAAAGAATGCCCTTTTAATTCTCCATTTGAAAATCTATACTGGAATAATTTTGCCATAAGAGATTCTTCATCTGCTAAAGCTACAAGACAATTTCTTATATCTCCAGGAGGCAACACCCCTAACTCTTCACTTAATCTTCCAGAACTTCCTCCATCATCGCTTACTGTCACAATAGCATTAATTTTAAGAGGGTAATATTTTAACCCTCTTAAAATATTAGAAAGTCCAGTTCCTCCGCCTATAACTGTAACAATCTTTTTATGTTCTTCAAGTTTACGAGACATCTTTATAAATATCCCTATGAAAAACTTTCACAATATACCTTGAGGAAAGGTAATCTGCAATTTCTTTCGCAATAACCACTGCCCTATGTCTTCCACCAGTACATCCTATAGCTATATTAAGATGACTTTTTCCCTCTTCCTGGTAAAGAGGAATTAGAAAATCTAAAAATCCTTCTAAATAGTCTAAAAATTTTTTAGTTTCCTTTCTCTTAAGGACAAATTCTCTTACCTTTTCGGATTCTCCAGAAAACAATTTGAGTTCTGAGTCATAATAAGGATTTGGCAAGAATCTTACATCAAAAATAAGATGAGCATCAACAGGTATTCCATATTTAAACCCAAAAGAATATACAGTAATAATAAGGTTAGATTTTACATTCACTAAACAAGAATCTAAAAACTTGAGCATTTCCACTTTTAAGTCCTTCGGAGTTAAATTTGTCGTATCAATGATATGAGTAGCAAGATTTCTAATCTCTGAAAGTCTCTGTCTTTCTAAATTAATACTTTCAAGTATACTTCCTCCTTCTTTAGCTAATGGATGTCTTCTTCTTGTCTCATTATATCTTCTTATAATTACCTCATCCTCAGCTTCTAAAAAAAGAAGAAGATAAGAAATATTTAAATTTTTTATCTCATCGTAAGCCTCTCTAAAATTAACAAGAAATTCTTCACTTCTTATATCTGTGACTAATGCTATATTAGTAATTTTACCATCGGTAGAAAGACAAAGTTCTAAGAGCGTAGGGATTAATTTAGGGGGTAGATTATCTACGCAAAAAAAACCCAAATCCTCCAATATATGAAGAGCCTGGGATTTACCAGCCCCAGAAAGACCTGTAATCATAACAAGTTTTAGATTATTTGTCTCTTCTCTCATAAATTGTTAAAATATTCTCTACTATTTATTATAATGATATCATATCCTTTTAGGAGGCGCAAAGAACAGAGATGAAAAAAAATAAAGACTACGTAAAAGAAATACCATTAAAGAAGAAAAAAGGAAAAGGTAGAAAAATATTAATCTATACTCTTTTAATTATATTAAGTCTTATTATTCTTGCAAGTATAGGATTTGCAACTTATGCATTTATTGCTCTAAAAGACCTTCCTCCTATTAATAAGTGGATGGAGATAAAGCCAAGTCAGACTACTATCATCTACTCATCTGATAGTAAAATTTTAGGAAAACTTTATAAAGAAAACCGTATTTATGTACCTTTATATAAGATCTCTCCTTATCTACAACAAGCAGTAATAGCTTCCGAAGATAAAGACTTCTATGGTCACTCTGGAGTAAGTTTGAAAGGATTAATTAGAGCTACATTAATAGACCTCATACATTTAGAAAAAAGGCAGGGAGGAAGTACTATTACTCAACAAGTAGCTCGTCTTCTCTTCCTTTCATCAGAAAGAACGGTTAAAAGAAAGATTCAAGAGATATATATAGCATATAATCTGGAAAAATATTTCACCAAGCAACAGATATTAGAGATGTATCTAAACTTAGTGTATTGGGGGAATGGGGCTTATGGGGCAGAAGCTGCTACTCAATATTACTTTGGTAAATCAGCTTTGGAGCTCACAATACCCGAAGCTGCTATGCTTGCCGCATTGTTACCTTCGCCAGAAAATTACTCCCCTTATAAAAATCCTGAACTTACAATAAAGTTAAGAAATGTGGTTCTTGAGAAGATGTGCGATGCGGAATACATATCAAAAGAAGAATTTGAAAATGCTAATAAGTCACCTTTAGGGGTAATTAAAAGAGAAGGGAAAAATAGTATTGCACCATATTTCTTTGATTATGTGCTAAAGGAACTCATAAAGAAATTTGGGGAAAGCATGGTATATGAAGGAGGTTTAAGGGTATATACCACCTTAGATACAAAAATGCAAGAAATCGCAGAAAAATCCCTACAAAAAATAATAACAGAATATGGGGCTACATATAAGGTATCTCAAGGAGCTCTATTAAGTATAGATCCCTCTAATGGTTATATAAAAGCATGGGTAGGAGGATTAGACTACACAAAGAGCCAATTTGAAAGGGTAACTATGGCTTTAAGACAACCAGGTTCTGCTTTTAAACCCTTTGTGTATCTCACTGCCCTTCAAAAAGGATTTTCACCTCAAGATTTAATAGAAGAAAAAGAGATATCTTATACTTTTAACCGAAAACAATGGAAACCAAGAAATTATGATGGAAAACTTCATGGAACTGTAACATTACAACAAGCTTTAGAGAATTCGTACAATATAGCAACTATCCTTTTACTTGAAGAAATAGGAGTTGGAGATGTAATTAAAAATGCTAAAAGATTAGGGATAGAAAGTTATTTAGAGCCAAGTTTAGCTTTAGCTCTTGGAACTTCAGGTGTGACTCTTTTTGAATTTGTAAGAGCTTATTCTGCCTTTGCCAATGGCGGGAATAGAATAATTCCTATTGCAATTCTCAGAGTGGAAGATAGTAATGGCAATATACTTTTTAAGAATACTCCTGAGGTTGTACCAGTCATTGAACGAGATGTCGTAGCAACATTAGTAAAGATGATGAAAAGAGTTATAACCAACGGTACTGGGACAAGAGCAAATATAGGAAGACCTGCAGCAGGGAAAACTGGAACAACAGATGATTACCGAGACGCCTGGTTTATAGGTTTTACTCCTGATCTTTGTACAGGAGTTTGGATTGGGAATGATGACTATAGCCCTACTAATAAAGTTGCAGGAGGATTTATCCCTGCAATGATTTGGAAAGAATTTATGAGTAATGCATTAAAAAATACTCCACCAAGAGAATTTGATTTTCTAATTCCTACTCCTCAGCCTCAAATTGTTCCTAAAGAGACACAAGTTAATGAAACACATACTAATATAGAAACACCTGCTGATACAGTCCCTAATATAGAAGACAGAGCATATACTGAAACACAGACTTCTCCTTAAGGTTTATGTCGTTTTATAAGCTCTTCTATAATATCTTTTAAAGATGTTTCATCTTGTATCATCGCTAATAGAAAATGATAAAAGAGATCAGAAGCTTCATAAATAAATCTATCTTTATTTTCATTCATACCTGCAATAATAGTCTCTATAGCTTCTTCTCCAAGCTTTTGCAATATTCTATCTTTTCCCTCTCTAAAAAGATTAGCAGTATAAGAACCTTCTGGGAGCTTTTCTTTCCTATCTTTCAAAAAATTCTCTAAATAAAAAAGAAAACTTTCTCCACCTTTCCATGATCTATAAAAACAACTAAAATTTCCTGTATGACAAGCAACACCAATTTGTTCTACAAGAAGAAGTAAAGTATCGTTATCACAGTCTATTGCAATATCTAATACCTTTTGAAAATGTCCTGAAGTTTCTCCTTTGTGCCAAAGAACATTTCTACTTCTACTAAAATACCATGCCTCTTTAGTTTCAACCGTCTTTCTCAAGGCTTCCTCATTCATATAAGCAAGCATTAAAACCCTTCCTGTTTTGTAATCCTGAACTATAACAGGAATAAGTCCTTTTTCATCAAACTTAAGATTTTTTAATAACTCCTCAATATTCATAACTTATCTCACCCATATACCTCTACTTTTAAGATAATCTTTTACCTCAGAAATAGAGTAAGTTCCAAAATGGAAAATTGAAGCTGCAAGAACTGCATCTGCCCCTACATAAAGAGCATTATATAGATCCTCCAAACTCCCAGCTCCTCCAGAGGCTATAAGGGGTAGATTTGAGACAGAAAGAGTAAACTCTAAAAGTTCAAGATCATAACCTGCCTGATGACCATCTGCATCTATACTTGTAAGAAGAATCTCCCCTGCCCCTCTTTTTTCTACCTCTATCAACCAATCTTTAAGGTCAATATCAGTAGGCTCTTTTCCTCCTTTTATATAAACTTCCCATGATTTTTTTGCCCTTCTTTTCACATCTATAGCTACCACTAAACATTGACTTCCAAATTCTTTTGCTATTTGATGCATTAGAGCAGGATTTAAAACTGCTGATGTATTGATTGAAACCTTATCAGCTCCAGCTTTAAGAAGTCTTCTTACATCTTCTATATCTTTTATCCCTCCACCTACTGTAAGAGGAACAAAAAGTTCCTCTGCAACCTCGGTTACCACATCAGTAAAGGTATCTCTATTTTCCAAACTTGCAGTAATATCTAAAAGTACTAATTCATCTGCTCCTTCCTCTTCATATTTGTGGGCAAACTCTTTTGCATCTCCAACTATCTGCAAGTCTTGAAAACTTTTTCCTTTTACCACATTCTTACCTATAGTATCTAAGCATGGGATTATTCTCTTAGCAAGCATTTAGTATCCTATTAACCTCCTCCCAATTTAATTTCCCTTGAAGCAATGCTCTTCCAATAATGATCCCCTTCACTCTTCCAAGTTTTTCTGAAATTTCTTTGATTTTGGTTATATCTTCTAAAGTAGAAATTCCACCAGCAATCCATATATCAAAAGAAGAATCTTCCAAGAATTTTTCAATATTTTCCTTATCTATTCCCTTTAATGTTCCATCCCGAGAGGTGTCAGTAAAAATTACTTCCTTTATTCCTAACTTCTCAAGCTTTTCCTTAACCTCATCCCAAGGAATAAATTCTTTCCATCCTTTTATAGCTATTTTCCTATCTCTCCAATCTAAGCTTGGAATGACTTTGTCAGGATATTTTTCAAATATCATCTCCAAAAATCTCATATCTTCTTTTAGAATACTACTTACTATGACTCTCCAAGCCCCCCAAGATATAACCTCATGAATCTTCTCTAAAGTTCTAAAACCCCCGCCTACCTCAATAGGCAGAGAAATTTCCCCAATAATTTTTCTTATGATCTCTTTATTTTCATCTTGTTCATCAATAGCATTTTGTAAGTCTATAAGGTGCAAAGCTTTTGCTCCCTTTTTCCACCAGTACTTAGCAAGTTCTAAAGGATTTTCAAATTCCAATACGATTTTTTCTTCGTCTCCCATTTCCATTCTTACCACTTTATTTCTATATAAATCAATTGCTGGAATAATTAGCATCTTCCAGACTCCTTTATAAAATTCTGAAGCACCTTTAAACCAAGTTTACTACTTTTCTCTGGGTGAAATTGGACTCCAAATATATTGTCCTTTTCTATATAGGAAGCGAATTCAATGGAATAATCTGTAATACCTGAAGTTATATCCTCTAAAGATTCCACATAATAGGAATGTGCAAAGTAAAAGAAAGATTTATCAGGTATATCTTCAAAGAGTTTGCCTCTTTTAATAAGCTTTATCTCATTCCAACCTAAATGTGGAATTTTCTTAGCAGGAAGTCTTTTCACAGTTCCTCTAAATATTCCAAGTCCTTTACATAAAGGAGCTTCTTGACTTTCTTCAAAGAGAATCTGTAATCCAAGACATATCCCTAAGAATGGCTTTTCTCTTATAAGATCCTTTAAGATCTGATCTCTTCCATCTTTTTTAAACTCTGAAATAGCTTGAGAAAAATTTCCCTGGCCAGGGAAAATTAAACCTTCTCCTCTATACCAATCTTCAGGATCATTACTTACAATACTTTTAACGCCTAAAAAATTTAAGGCTTTAATTATACTAAAAAGATTCCCTCCAGCATAATCAATTATTACGATCATAATATATTTCCCTTTGTAGAGTTCAAAATATCCCCCACAGACCCTGCCTCTCTTAATGCTAAACCTAATGCTTTAAAAATTGCCTCTTCTATATGATGAGTATTTTCCCCAGAAAGAATCCATATATGAAGAGTAATCCCAGCATTATTAATAAAAGCCCTAAGAAATTCTTTAATAGGTCTTCCCTTTAAAATGCCTTCTTCATCTCTTAATTCAAAAAATGGTCTTCCACTTATATCTACTACAGCCATAACAAGAGCCTCATCCATAGGAATAATATTATGAGAAAATCGCTTAAAATTTGTAGTTTTAACTGCCTTATAGAAGGCTTCTCCTAAAACAATACCTGTATCTTCTATAAGATGATGTATATCTACCTCAATATCTCCTTTTGCATCTATATCTAAATCCCATTTGGCATAAAAGGTCAGAGTGGATAATAAATGTTTAAAGTAAGGTATAGGATAATTACCAGAGAAATTTCCCTTTCCATCAAGATTTAGAGAAAGTTTAATTGAGGTTTCTTTAGTTTCTCTTGAAATTTTTGACTCTCTCATAAAAGCACCTCTCTAATAGTTTTTAAGAATCTTTCATTCTCATCAGAGCTTCCTATGGAGACTCTTAAACAATTTTCTAATAAAGGTTCCCTACTAAAATCCCTTAAAGAAATGCCATTCTCTTCACATTTTTTTAAAATGATTTCTTTTTTAGCACTCCTAAAAAGAAGGAAATTAGTATGAGAAGGATAAACTTCAAGATTTCTTAATTCTTTCATTCTATTATATGTTTTTTCCTTTTCTTCTTTTATAATATCTATCTTTTTCTTTAACATATTCCAAAAGTCAAGAACCTTTATTCCAACTACCTGAGAGAAAATATTTAAATTATATGGCAACTTATAATTGCCTAAAAACTCTATAACATTAGGATTCGCAATGAGATAACCTATTCTCACTCCTGCAGCAGAAAATGCTTTAGAAAAAGTTCTAAGAATCATTAAATTTGGAATCTCTTTTATATAAGGTAGAAATGTAACATCAGAAAATTCATAGTAAGCTTCATCAATCAATATTAAACCTGGAAAATCTTTTAATTTTAATACATCATCTTCCTTTAACAAAAGATTCCCAGTAGGATTATTAGGATTAGTAATAACTAAAAGTTTTGGATTGAAATTCCAAGAGTTTTTCAACTCATTTATATTAATTGAAAAATTATCTTTATTAAGATAGATTTTTAAAATCTCTGCTTCTTTTTGCTCAAATATCTTTTCATATAAAGAAAATGTTGGGACAGGGAGTATTACTTTATCTTTTGGTTTTAAAATCCCATTAGCAATAATTTGAATAAGATCTCCAGAACCTAAACCTACCATTATATTCTCAGAAGGAATATTCAAGAAAGAAGAAAGCCTTTCTCTCAACTTAGAAGATTTACCATCAGGATACCTATTCCATGAAATTTCAGAGAGGTCTTTAAAGACCTCTTCTTTAAGCTCCTGTGGAAGATCAAAAGGATTTTCATTCCGAGAGAGCTTAATAGGAAGATCAGGAACATCTACTTTATATCCTTTATATTCACTTCTTATTATCTCTCTCCATCCCATTCTCTATTCCTCCTTGATAATTTAAAAGGCTCTTTTCATGCATATAAAATCCTTCTTCTCTCGCTATTATACCTCCATAGTATGAGAGTTCTTTTTGATCTTCTTTACTTAATTTAACAAAGCTTGTTCTTTTAAGGAAAGTATTTACACATAACCCTGAGAAAGACTTAGCAGACCCACCTGTAGGGAGTATATGACTTGGACCTGCAATAAAATCCCCAAAGATAGAAGAATGATTTATGAAAATAGCCCCAGCATTTTTAATATAAGGTAGATATTTTTCTCCATCAGGATCCAAAATTTCTAAATGCTCAGGAGCAATGGTATTAAGAATATCAATTACTTTTTTTTCATTTTCTTCTACAATCAGATAACTATTTTTAATTGAACCTTCTAATATTTCTTTTCTTTCTGCCTGTAAAATTTCTTTTTCTATCTCCTGGCAGATAGGATCTACTAAATTATTTGGTACAACAAGAAAACCTCTGTCGTACGGAGAATGCTCTATTTGAGCAAGAAAATCACATACAACTCTTTTTAAATCTACGTTTGTATCTTTTACCCATAGAGCAATCTCACTGGGACCAAATATTCCATCTATATTCACTTCTCCAAAAACCTTCTTTTTAGCAGTTGCCACATATAGGTTTCCTGGACCTATAATCATATCTACTTTAGGAATGGACTCTGTTCCATATGCAAAAGCCGAGATCGCATGAGCTCCACCTAAGAGATAAATTTCTTCTACACCTAAGATTTTTAAAGTATAAAAAAGACTTTTATCTTCCTTTTTTGTGGGAGGAGTAGTAACATATATTTCTTTAACACCAGCTATCTGAGCAGGCACTACTCCCATAGCAATAGTTGATGGATAAACTGCCCTACCCCCAGGTACATAAAGAAGAACACTTTCCACAGGTCTTACTAATTGCCCCAGTATATCTTCTCCATCATTATAAAACCATGAATTTTCAATCTCATGGAAGTAATATTTTCTTATTCTCTCTATCATAATATTTACAGCATCAGATAAATCTTTAGAGACATTTACTTCAGGAACTTTCTTTTTAAAACCTATGTCTCTTAAATCTACCCCATCAAATTTTAATGAAAATTCATAAAGTGCTTTATCTTTTTCTCTTTTTACTTTATCTACAATCTCCTCTACCTCTTTTTCAATCTCTCTTATTTTATTTTCTCTCTCTTTTTCTAAAAGAGAAGCACTAAATTCTTTTCCAATAATAACATTTAACATTCTAACCCCTCCATTTCCTCCAGAAGCTTCAAAATCCCCTTTTTACTCCAGATAAAGCTTGAGATATTAGAGATCAAACAAGCAGAAGAATCAAATAAAACCTCTTTTACAATAAGTCCATTTTCTTTTAATGTCCTCCCTGTTTCCATAAGGTCTACAATCTCATCAGAGATTTTAAGTATAGGACCAAGCTCTACTGAGCCATTGAGTTTAAAAATTTTTACTTTATTAAATCTATCCTCCAAGAATTTCTTCGCTATATTAGGATACTTTGTAGCAATTCTTACCTCTTCTTTTTCTAAATCTTTCTCAGGAAAACCCGCAAGAACCATTTTACAGTATCCAAAGGGAAGTTTCTTAAGTGTCACCAATTCTTTTTCTTGTTCCAAAATTATATCCCTTCCAACAATTCCTAAATCAGCAACTCTCTCTTCTACATATAAGGGAAGATCCCAAGGTTTTGCTAAAAAAATTTCAAATCTCTCTCCCCTGAAGATCAATTTTCTCTCATTTTCATAGCTGGGAAGTCTTGAATCAAATTTTCTCAAAAATTCTATAGATTTATTCTGAAGACGTCCTGTGGGGATTGCTATCTTTATCATTTTTATCCCTCCAAAAAATCACTTCCCCCTCTTTTTTTAGTTTTTCTATATCCAGATTTTTATCAAAAGGAATAAAGACACTATTAAATCCATTTTCCCTTTCTTCTTTCATAAGATTATAAACTGAAGCATAAAAATCTGAAGGAACTATAAAAAATTTCTTTTTCTCTAAAGGCTTTCCTTCCTTAAGAAAATCTAATATTTTTTCTTCAATAAAGGCAAAACCTACCCCATAAACTTTCTCTCCAAACTTATTACTCTCAATGTAACTTCCCCCTCCTCCTAAAGGTCCTTTCATATCTTTCACATATAATTCAAAGATTATTCCATCATAATATCCAAAAGATCTGAAAAAAGATGGATTTAAAATTATAGAATCTTCTCTAAAACCAAATTCTATTAGCTCTTTTTTTAGGCTTTTTAACTCTTCTAATTGGAAAGATATTTCTTCACTCTCAAATTTAGCATCTTCCTCATAAAAAAGCATATTTTTAATATCTTTCTGAAGAGAAGAAGGCACTTTACCTGTCATCTCCTCTAAGAATGAAACATAATCTCTTTTTTTCAAGTAGCCTTTTAACTTCTTAATTTCTTCTGAATTCTCTATACAACTCCAAACAGAATTCCATACCCTTATATCATTTAACTCCAGCTTAAAATCTTCCAAATTAAAAGTGTCAAAAACATCTTTTATGGTAAGTATTATTTCTATATCTCTCCATCTTGAGGGAGGGAAAATAAGTTCCCAGCCAATCTGAAATTTTTCTTCTACTTCATCTTTAAAATCAAATATGGGACCCATATAGAAAACACGTATAGGAATCCCTTCAAATCTAATGTTTTTTAAAATTTCAGAGGTTATTTCAGGACGTAAAGAAAAATTTTTCCCTTCTTTTTTTAAAAAACTACTTTTGTTATCAGTTGCCCATATATCCTCTGTAAGTACAGGAGTTCTTATCTCTCTGTACCCATAGAGCTCTAATATTCTCCTAACTTGACTTTCCACTATTTCTCTTTCCATTTCTTTATCTCTTTAAATTGATATCAAGATAAAGAATTATATTCTAAAAAAATTTCTTTGTCAACAAGTGTTCATTCTATGTATAATTAAGTTATGGTAAAAAAGGTATTTTCTCTTCTATGCATAGTTATAATAATCCTTACTCCTATTTTAGGAGGGGAAAGATTTTTTATCGCCCCTTTTACAAAGTATCAAAAATTTTCCGAGGAGAGTTTAACATACCATGTAACCACAATAGAACTTCCTAATCCTTTATTAGAGATTTCTACAGTTGTAGCTAAGACAAAACTCTCACAAGTAGCCTCGGAAGAAAAATATGATCTCATTATAAATGGCAATTTTTTTGATACACAAACAAGAGAGCCTGTAGGATTAGTTGTAAAAAATGGTGAATTAATACATCTTCCTATTAAAAGGGGAGTTTTTGGAATTACCTTTGATGGAACACCCATTATAGATATCTTTAATATTAATGTTAAGATAAAAATTGAAAATACGATAATTCCAGTAAATAGCATTAACTCTCCAAGAGGTGCAGACCAAGTTACGATCTTTACAAATTTTTTTGGGACAGAGACGAAATTAAGAGATAATGCATCTGCAGGGATAGATATAGAGATAACTTTAAATGACAAAATCCCATCCTTAGGTAGCGTATCAGGAAAAGTATCAGGAATTTATTATGGTGTCAAAAAAAGTAATCTTAAAGATAAAAGTTGTATTATCTCAATAGGAGGAACAGCTCTTAGATATCTGCCATATTTCTCTGTAGGAAAAGATATAGAGATAATAGTAGAAACTTCTCCCCAAATACCTCTAAAAGAAGCGGTATGTGGAGGACCTATACTTCTTAAAGATGGGAATATTGTCTTAGGAAAAACTGATGAGGCTTCCTTTGACAGTAGTCTCGTGAATGGAAAAAATCCAAGAACTATTATAGGAATAGCTGAAAATAAGATCTACTTCATAGTAATAGAAGGAAGAAACGATAATTCCCAAGGACTTTCATTACCTGAAGCCTGTAATTTACTTAAGGGAATGGATATTAAGAATGCTATAAATTTAGATGGTGGAGGCTCAAGTTTAAAAATCATATGGGGTAAACCGGTTAACCAAACTTATGAAAGAATAGTACCAGTAGGATTAGGCATTAAGAATCTATATCCTTTTAGTGCCCCCAAGATCTTGTCTTTTAAAGATCCTGATGATTTATATATAAAACGAGGAGATATGGCAAAATTAGAATTACTCCTTCAAGATGAAAATTACCATACTTATACTCTACCTGATGGAGATATCTCATGGACAGTTTCCACACCCATAATAAATTTTGACATTAAAAAAATGAGCTTAGAAGCTAAAGATCTTGGTGAGTGTGAGTTTTCTATAAATTTAGGAGATTTAAATACCAAGAAGAATATTTTTATATGGGATTTTACAGCTATAGTGATTTCTTCAGAAAAAAATATTTTTTATATTGGAGAGAAATTCACTCCACAAGTTTACGCCATAGATAATTTTCAAAGGCAATTTCCATTAGATTTAAAAAATATAATATTTGATACATCTTACATACAAGTTGAAAATAACTATCTAATCTGTAAGAAGCCTGGAGAAACTATTCTTACTTACACTTTTAATGGACTTTCAACTACCTATACTTTGCAGATCCTTCCAGTACAATTGCAAGATAATAAGATTATTGAGGACTTTGAAGAAAATAAAGGGTGGGCTATAAGAGGAATAAACCATGATACAGAATCAACATATTATACTTTGACTTCACAAGCCTTTTCGGGGAATTCTTCCTTAAAGTGGAACTATGGTACTAATGAGAAAAATAGCTTTATCTATTTAGATTTAAAAGTGCCTTTACCTCAAGAAACAGAATCCTTTTCTATAGCTGTAAAAGGTAAAGGTAAAGGTTGGCTCAGAGTTCTATTCTATGATGCTGAAAAAACTCCATGGACAATTGATTTAACTTCCGACTCTACATTCTCTTTTCCAGAATGGACTATCTTGAACAAAAGCTTAAAAGAACTAAAGCCACTTGTATCTACCAACAAGATTTCTCCTACTTATCCTCTCACTTTAAATAGTATTTATATCGTAAATTTAAGAGAAGAAAAAACATCTGGGGAAATTCTATTAGACTCTTTACAGTTTCATTGAATTTTCTCTTAAATATCTAACATAGTAGCTTAAATAATCTAAAGCAGATATTATTGAAAAAGAAAGACCTAAAATAAAAACAAAGTTATAAAGAGGAATAGATAAAAGAGCCATTAGAATAGACACAGAAGTGAGAACCATTGCTATCTTTCCATATATCCTTGAGGATATTATTTTAATTCCTCTTGTTAAAAAACAAAGACCTACCAGTAGCATACTTATCTCTTTTGCAAAAAATATTACTACTCCTACTAAAGGTAAGATATGCTTATAACCAAGATATAAAAGACTACTTATAACAATTAATTTATCAGCTACTGGATCTATAATTTTCCCAAATTCAGAAGTTTGATTTGTCTTTCTTGCAATATACCCATCTAAAATATCACTTACAGCAGCAATTCCATATAGAATTGCTGCTATCAAGAATTCTTGTTTAAGAAGCATATTAATATAAAAAGGTATGATCAATAATCTAAAAATTGATATTATATTAGGTATAGTCATAAGTTATCACCTATATAAAACATATAGAGCAGCACCAATTCCACCTGCATCTTCTCCAAGCTCTGCCCATGAAAAAGAAACTTTATCTTTTAATTGAGGTAATACTCTTTTATAAAATTCTCCCTTCATAGGTTTACCAATATATTCCCTTACATTAGCTACCCCACCGCCTATTACTATATTTTCAGGATCAATAATATGTACATAATTAGCTAAGGATATTCCAAGGAAATATCCTGCTCTATCAAATATATCAGTAGCAAGCTTATCTCCTTTTTCAGCAGCTTGATGTATTAACCTTACTGTAACTTTTTCTAAGTCTTTTTCACATAAATCCCAAATCATACTTTCAGGATGCTCAGGAAGAATACTCTTAGTATATTTTTCTATCCCAGAACCAGAAGATATAGCCTCTATACACCCCTTATTGCCACATCCACAGATAGGTCCATCTGGAAGAACTGTGGTATGGCCAAATTCTCCAGCAATACCATGAGCTCCGATCCATAATTTACCATTTAATACAATCCCAGAACCAATCCCAGTTCCAATAGCCACAGAAATCATAGTTTTAGTTCCTCTCCCTGCTCCTACAAGCCATTCAGCCCATGCCACAAGATTCACATCATTCTCTAAAAAAGCAGGAATTTTAAATTCTTTTTCAAGTATACTTCCTAAATAAACTTCCTTTTTCCATTCTTCTCCTAAATTTGGAGCATAAAGAGTTGCCTTTTTGTCTCTATCCATAACTCCCGGGAATCCTACACATATACCTTCTATATCTTTAGAAGCTAGATTAATCTCATTCAAAACTTTATATATCATACTTTTAATCTTATTTATCACATAATCCTTACCTCTCTCTGACTCTGTAGGTTGTTTATCCCTTGAAATAACTTCTCCCTTCTCATTGACTAAAAGAACATTTATTTTTGTGCCCCCTAAGTCTACCCCGATAGCTTTCCGCATTTCTAACCTCCTTACTTTTCCAGTATAAACTCAAAGTTACTTTTTTTAAGAGAAGATTCAAAAACCACATCTGGAATTATATAGCGAGCAGGGAACTTACAGTAAGGAATGTAAAAGGCTATAATTCCACTAACTCTTGCCCCAGAGAAAATTCTTCCATCTTTAAATTTTGTTATTTCATAAGTTCTTATTAACTCCTCTATCCTTTTATCTCTTTCCTCTTCACCTGCTGTAAGTGCAAAAGAAAATCTTGGTGGTTCTTTGGTTCTAAAAGAAAGTTCAAAAGAGACTTTAGGAGAAGTATTAGGTTGATAAAAGAACTCTCTTACAGGAGAAAACTGTCTTGAATAAGTATCTACTATAATTGAATTTTGTAAGGGATATATCCATATATTTTCCAAAGAGTTATTTATTACTTCCAAATTTAGCACTAAAATATCTTGAGATAACAGATACCATTCAGCATCTCTTAATACACTTACTCTTATTTCCACATCTTCTTTTGTTTGACTCTGGGGAAGTACATTGAGAGCCTTAGTACAGCCTGCCACTAAACTCAAAGAGAGAATTAAAATAAACAAAAAAATACCCTTTTTCATAATAATTGTGCTCCTATCAAATTTTAAATTTACTCTTTAGTCTACATTTTACCTTAAAATTAGACTTCTTGACAACAAATATTATAAAGTTTAAAAATATAAAAGGATTGGAATATATAATAGAAAAGCATCCATAGAAATAAATGGAGGTGAAATATATGCCTATATACGAGTTTGAATGTAAGAAGTGCCATGAAAGATATCAAATAATAACCAGTTTCAATGAAGAGCTTCCTAAAGTGTGTATAAAATGTGGTGGAGAACTTAAAAAAGTTTTCTCTCCTATAGGAATAATTTTTAAAGGATCTGGATTTTACACTACTGATTATAAAAAGAAATCCTCTGAATCTGATAATAAAAACGAAGGGAAGGGGAAGGAATAATTTATACCCCTTCCCTTATTAAATTTTTGAGCTCAATATAATCAATCTCCGAGAACCAATATGGTATTTCCTTCCTTCATAATCTCCAATGACACTATCTGTTTGAAATCCCTTTTCTTTTAATAAGTGTAAAAGCTCACTTGTAGAATATAAATATATCCTTCTTGGAAACTCCTTTTTTATTTTATTATCAATATCAAATATGATTCTATGAGATATGTAATACCCTGATTCTGGATCAAAGGAATGCTCTGTAAGTAAAACATAGGTATCCATAATATCCCATGAATATGGTATGAAATGTCTTAAAATTGCATCTCTATTCTCTACATCAAGTAGAAACTTCCCTCTTTTTTTTAATACCATATAAACCTTTTCAAGAGCTTCTTCATCTTCCTCATAAGAAGAAAGTCCAAAACTTGTATACAAAGAGAAAACTACATCAAATTTATAATCAAGTTTTGTAATATCCTTATATTCCATCACATAAAACTCTGCATTAAAAACTTTATCTCTTTCTGCTTCACTCTTTGCTATCTCTATAAGGTCGGTAGATCTATCAACACCAATAGTTTTATATCCTCTCCTTCCAAGTTCTAAGGTATGCCTCCCAAACCCACACCCAAGGTCTAAGATTAAAGCTCCTTTTTTCAAAGAAAGAGTAGATTCTAAGAAATTCACCTCTTTCTTTGTCCTTTCAGGAGTAAGGTGCTTCCCTAAATACTCATAATAACTTTTCCCAAAATATTCGTCTCGCCAATCTTTATTTTCTTTCATATTTTTGCGTCAGATAATATAAAAGTATTGTGAGATCACCAGCATTTACCCCAGTGATTCTTTGAGCCTGTCCAAAGGTAGATGGACGAATTTTTTCAAGTTTTTCTCTACCCTCACGAGAAAGATGGGGAATTTCATTATAGTCAATATCAGGAGGAATCAATAAGGTTTCATATTTTTGAAAATCTTTTACCTTTTGAAGCTCCCTTTGGATATAACCTTCATATTTAATCTCAATCTCCACTACATCCCGCCATTTTTTGAGAAGACTTCCTCCAAAGCCTAATCTTTCAAGATCTTCATAGGAAATTTCAGGTCTCTTAAGTATTTGAATTAAAGGAACAGATTGAGATATAGGATTTGTACCTTTTTCTTGTAAAATGCTATTAACCTCTGGCGTAGGAGGAACTGATGTCTTATCAAGTCTCTTCTTCTCAAGACGAATTTCTTGCATTTTTTCTAAGAATATCTTCCATGTATCTTCATCTATAAGACCTAACTTATAAGCTTTTGGAGTGAGTCTCTGATCTGCATTGTCTGATCTTAAAAGTAATCTATATTCTGCCCGAGAAGTCAGTACACGATAAGGTTCTTCTACCCCTTTAGTTACTAAATCGTCTATTAATACACCAATATAACCCTCATCTCTTTTTATAATTAGAGATTCCTTACCGAGCAAGCTTAAAGCTGCATTCGCTCCTGCTACTATTCCTTGAGATGCAGCTTCCTCATAACCAGTAGTACCATTTATTTGTCCTGCAAGGTAAAGTCCTTTAATCTTCTTAGTTTCAAGAGTAAGATCCAGCTGATAAGGGTAAACAAAATCGTAAGCCATAGCATATCCAGGTCTAATCATTTCTACCTCTTCAAGTCCTGGCAAAGTTCTTAATATTTGTAATTGTATTTCCTCAGGAAGACTAGTATATATCCCCTGAGTGTAAATTTCTACAGAGTCTTTACCTTCTGGTTCCAGAAAAACTTGATGAGTCTCATGATCTGGAAACCATAAATATTTTTCCTCAATAGATGGACAATATCTTGGTCCTTTTTTAACCATACCACCAATTCTTGAAGCAGTTAAATGAATATTTGCGAGTACAATTTCTTTTGTTTTTTGAGTAGTCCTTGTTAAATAGGAGGGTACTTGTTCACGCTCCTCAGGATTTTCCCAAAAAGAAAAAGAATGTAACTCTTCATCCCCAGGTTGAGAGATTAATTTACTAAAATCAATAGTCCTTTTATCTACTCTTGGAGTAGTACCTGTGTTAAATCTTCCTACCTCTAATCCAAGTTTTCTAAGAGCATCAGAAAGCCCTACAGAAGGAAATTCTCCCATTCTTCCAGCTGGTTTAGACCATGTACTAATATGTATAACTCCATTCATAAAAGTTCCTGGGGTAATAACCACTCTTTCCCCATAAATTTCTCTTCCTGTTGACAAAATAACACCTTTAACCTCTTGAGTTTCTACTATTAAATTTATTACTTCTCCCTGACATATGCTCAAATTCTTCTGTGTCTCAAGAAACTCTCTCATTTTTTGGGGATATACCCATTTATCTACTTGTGCTCTCAACGCTCTAACAGCAGGACCTTTTGAAGTATTTAACCATTTAATTTGTATCATACTTCTGGTAGTTATCCTTCCTATAGCACCACCTAAGGCATCTACCTCTAAAACAAGATGTCCTTTACCTGGACCTCCCATGGCTGGATTACAGGAAAGCCAACCTACAGAGTCATAATTCATTGTTATAAGTAACGTTTTTACACCAAGCCGTGAAGCTGCATAAGCAGCTTCACATCCAGCATGCCCTCCTCCTATTACTATAACATCATACTTTTCCATTTTTCCTTACCTCTAACACTCCCAATTTATACAAAATAAATAATACTAATCCTAAAGTACCAAAAAGAATAATAGTTGAGATATATGGGTCTTGTAATACAGAAATTATTATAGCAACTAAGGACATACAGATAGTAATTAAATAAATAAAAGCAATACTTTGCTTAGTATCCATACCAAGTTTTAAAAATCTGTGATGTATATGATCTTTATCAAACTTCCATGGAGCTCTACCTTCCCAAAGTCTTCTTATAATAGAAAAAGCAGTGTCAAGAACAGGAAACCCCATAACTAATAAAGGAATAAATAAATTAATAACAGTACTACTCTTTAACACTCCCACAATAGATATAGCTCCCAAGGTAAAACCCAAAAACATTGCACCAGAATCTCCCATGAAAATTGAAGCTGGAGGAAAATTAAAGTGCAGGAATCCAAGAACAGAACCTAAAATACTTGCAAGAAAAGTAGCAACCTCTAACCTACCAAGGAGAAGAGAGATTATAAGCAAAGAAAAAGATGAGATTACAGCTACCCCACCTGCAAGTCCATCTAATCCATCTATAAAATTCATTGCATTAGTTATTCCTAAAAGCCATATAAAAGAAATCACATCAGCCCAAAAACCCTTTACGACTATGTTTGTATATGGAATTTTCCAGCTTTCTATTCTAACTCCTAAAAGAACTGCAAAAAGAACTGCAAAAAATGTCAGCCAAAATTTGGGAGCAGGCTTCAGTTCTATAAAGTCATCTAATACTCCTACTAAAAATACCAGTGTACTCCCAAAAAGAATTTTCTCTACGACTAACGACCTATTAAAAAACAAATTAACAAGAAGAATACTTAAAAAGAAAGCAAGTCCACCTATACGAGGAGTAGGAATAGAATGAATACGTCTTTCTTCAGGAATATCTATTGCTCCTACATCAAAAGCTTTCTTTCTTACCAATGGAGTTAATACTAAAGATACAACCAAAGAAAGAATCATCACTATTAATAAATTCATTTCTCCTTTTGCTCCTTTAGCTCGTAAGCTAATATAATCGCCTGTGCAATCTCTTTCATAGTTTTACGCTTATCCATACTTGCTTTCTGAATAAGCCTAAAAGCCTCATGCTCTTTCAATCCCTCCCTATCCATAAGAATTCCCTTAGCTCTATCTATTAACTTTCTTGTTTCAAGAGCATCTTTTAAATCTTCCACCTCTTTCCTTAGCAATTGAAATTCTTTAAATCTTGCAATAGCAATTTCAATTGCAGGAAAAAGATCCGATTCTTTAAAGGGCTTAACAATATAAGCTACAACTCCGACTTCTTTTGCTTTTTCTACTAATTCTTTATCTGAGTAAGCAGTAAGAAATATAACAGGGGCTATTTCTTCTTGAGTCAAAATCTTTGCAGCTTCTATCCCATCCATACCTGGCATTCTTATATCCATTATAACAACATCAGGCTTTAGCTTACGAGCAAGTTCAACGGCAGTTTGTCCATCAGCTGCCTCTCCTATTACTTCATAATCTTGACTTTCTAAAAGTTCTTTTATATCCATTCTTACTATAGGTTCATCTTCAGCTATAAAAACCTTAACAGTTTTCATCCTTATTATCCTCCTTAAAACAGATCTTGAAGGACCTCATTGGCAAGTAAAACCCCTAATTTTGTTAAGCAGATCTTATCTTCTTTATTCTCTATAAGTCCTCTCTCTAAAAAAATATCAAAGTTTGGAAGCATATTTTTAATTCTTTTTCCAAACTTATTATAAAACTCTTTTTCAGAGATACCTTCCATAAGTCTGAATCTTAAGAATAAAAAATCTTTAGCAAGGTCTTCACCATTTAAATCTTCCATTTCTTCAAGAGGAAGAGATCCTCGTTTAATTTTCTCATAGTATACAAAAAGATTCTTAGAATTTCCATATCGGATAGGAGGGACAAAAGAATATGCTGATACTCCAAAACCAAGATATTTTTCCTGCTTCCAATATTTTAGATTATGTTTACACATAAAATTTTTTCCTTTAGCAAAGTTTGATATCTCATAGTGAATATATCTTTCTTTTTCTAAAAGACTCATAGCATCAAGAAACATTTCTGCTTCTTCATCATTCTCAGGAAGAATAACCTCACCATTCAAAAAGCTCTTATAGAAAGGAGTTTCAGGTTCTATAGTCAGATTATAGATAGAAATATGTTCAGGTTTAAATGATAAAGCTTTACATAAAGATCTTAAAAAACTTTCTTTTTTTTGAAAAGGCAAAGAATACATAAGATCTATATTTATATTATCAAAACTTTCTTCTCTCGCTAAGGAAAGAGTCTCTTCTATGTCTTCTGGAGAATGAATTCTTCCAAGTATTTTTAATTCATAAGGATCAAAAGACTGAGCTCCAATACTTAATCTATTTATTCCTAAATCTTTCCAAGATCTCAATTTATCTTTAGTAACTGTTCCAGGATTTGCTTCTATTGTAACTTCAACAGAACTCTTTATCTGGAAATTTTCTTTTATTGTTCTAAAAATTCTTTCTAAGCTTTCTAAAGAGATTAAAGATGGTGTTCCGCCACCTAAATATATGGTATCTACATCTTCAGGACTTGACTTCATTTCTATCTCTTTACAAAGAGCTTTTATATATCTTATTTCTTCATCTTTTGAATAAGGAAAGGATATAAAATCACAATAAGGACATTTCTTTACACAAAAGGGAATATGAATATAAATTCCAATCGTTTCCATAAGTAGCTCTATAAAGAATTTTTTAAGACATCTATAAGAGGATAATAAGTCATAATAGAATGTAGCGGTGTAATAGAAATTTTATTACTACCTACAGCCCATATATCAGATCCTTCTTCGTCATTATATTCTTTTTCTCCATGTAGCCAGTAATATACTACACCTCTTGGATCAATCCTCTTTTCAAGACAATTTTTGTAATGAAATTTACCTTGAAAAGTAATACATATATCATCAATATCTGCCTTTGGTGGGATATTTATATTTAAAAAAATTCCCTGGGGAATAAGCCCTGAAAATTTAGGAATATATCTTAGAAGAAACTCCCCAGCTTTTTCAAAATCCTCCTTTTCAGCTTCAGCAGATACAGAGATAGAAACAGCAGGAATATCCTTAAGAGAAGCTTCTCTTGCCCCAGAAACTGTGCCTGAGTATATTATATCTGTTCCTAAATTATATCCCTTATTTATTCCTGATATAACAAAAGATGGTCTTTCAGGAAGAAGAGAATAAACCCCCAACATGATACAATCTGCTGGTGTGCCATTTGTAGTCCAAACTTTCACATCTCTATATTTCCATGGAATAGCATAAACTCTTAATGGTTTATGAAGTGTAAGAGCGTGACCTCCTGCGCTTCTTTCTCTCTCAGGGACTATAATATAAACCCTTCCTAAAGCAGTAAGCTTTTTAGTCAAGATCTTCAAGGAAGGAGAGTCTATTCCATCATCATTAGTTATAAGAATACTTCTCATAAAATTAATCTCTCTTTAAAACAGCCCAAAATGCCTCTTGAGGAATTTCTACTTGTCCTATCTTTTTCATCCTTTTCTTACCTTCTTTTTGTTTTTCTAAAAGTTTTTTCTTCCTCGTAACATCTCCTCCATAGCATTTCTGCAGTACATTTTTTCTTAAAGGTTTTATCTCTTCCCTCGCAATAATCCTACCACCTATTCCCGTTTGAATCACTACTTCAAAAAGTTGCTTGGGGATTACATCTCTTAATTTTTGTACTAACTTTCTACCTTCTTCATAAGCCTTATCCCTATGAACAATGATAGAAAGAGCATCTACAGGTTTACCATTAATAAAGACATCAAGTTTAACTAAGTCACTTGGTCTATAGCCTAAAAACTCATAACTCATAGATCCATACCCACGCGTAACAGATTTTAATACATCAAAAAATTCAGTAATTATCTCGGAAAGAGGAAGTTCACAGGTAATAAGAACCCTTGTAGGAGTAATATATTCAATATTCTGAAAAGTTCCCCTTCTGGAATTAATAAGTTCTATTATAGAGCCCATATATTCACTGGGACTAATAACATTTGCAGATACAAAAGGCTCTCTAAACTCCTCTATTTCATAAAGGGGAGGAAGCTCTAATGGATTTTGGACAATCACTCTTTCTCCTTTTTTTGTTATGATTTCATAAGCTACAGATGGTACAGTTGTAATGACATTAAGATCAAACTCTCTTTCAAGTCTCTCTTGCACAATTTCTAAATGTAAAAGACCTAAAAAACCACATCTAAAACCAAATCCTAATGCAGGAGATTTTTCTGGTTCATAATATAAAGAAGCATCATTTAAGCTTAATTTCTGTAAAACATCCCTAAGATTTTCATAATCGTTATTTTCTACAGGATAAATACCGCAAAAAACCATGGGTTGTACCTTTTTATATCCTGGTAAAGGCTCTTTAGCGGGATTTTCTACATTAGTAACAGTATCTCCTACTCTTGCCTCACTAATATTTTTTATATTTGCTACAATATATCCCACTTCTCCAGCTTCAAGTTTACCTATTGGTACCATATCTGGAATAAAAACCCCTACCTCTTGTACCTCATACTCGGTTCCTGTAGACATCAACTTTATTTTATCTCCAGATTTTACAAACCCATCAAAAACTCTCACATAAATAATTACTCCACGATAAGAATCATACTTTGCATCAAAGATAAGAGCTTGTAATGGTTCTTTAACTTTTCCTTCTGGAGAAGGAATATACTTAATAATTCCCTCAAGAAGCTCTGGTATACCCCAACCTTCTTTAGCACTTACAAAAAACGCCTCGCCTATAAACTTATCTCCTAAAAGTTCTTTTATATCTTCTGCAGTTTTTTCGGGTTCCGCATTTGGAAGATCTATTTTATTCACCACAGGGATTATAGTAATGTTATTCTCCAAAGCTAAAAGGAGATTATTAATTGTCTGGGCTTCTATACCTTGTGTAGCATCTACTACAAGTATAGCACCCTCACAAGCAGCAAGACTTCTGGAAACCTCATAAGTAAAATCCACATGACCTGGAGTATCTATAAGGTTAAATTCATACTTTTCACCATTACTATTATAAAAGAACCTTACTGCTTGAGCTTTCACAGTAATACCACGTTCTCTTTCTATCTCTAAAGTGTCTAATAATTGTTCTCTCATTTTTCTCTTCTCTATTGCCTCTGTGTACTCTAAAAGTCTATCTGCTAATGTGGATTTTCCATGATCTACATGTGCAATTATGCTAAAATTCCTAATTTTTGAGATATCTTTCATGGAATCATTTCCTCCTTACTTTCTTTAACCTTTAAATTATACTACAAACATACCTTTTGACCTATTAAAAATTTATGGTATAATTCACTTTATCAAGACAAAAATCTAATAAAGGAGAGAGAAAAAGAGAATGGCAAATACTAAGTCTGCAATTAAAAGAATAAAAATTAGTGAAAGAAATAGGATTAGAAACAGAGTAAGAATTGGTAAGATTAAATTCTATACTAAACAATTTTTGAAATTATTAGATGAAAATAAGATTGAGGAAGCTAAAAAAGTACTACCAGAAACAATAAGTGCAATTGATAAAGCAGCGCAAAAAGGTACTATCCATAAAAACACAGCAGCAAGAAAGAAATCTAAATTAATGAAGCTTTTAAATGACAAAGTAGCAAGCTAATTTTTGGCACTAATTTTAAGGACTACTTTTTCTAAAAGTAGTCTGGGATCCTTAGCTGTAGATTTGAATTCCTGATCCACCTGCCGCAGAAGGAAATAAATATTTAAAAGCTCTGCGGCATTATATTTTACCAAAGCCTCTTGGCTTTTCTTTATAATAAATGGATGTAAACCTAATTTTTTTCTAATTTCTTCAGAAGAAAATCCATCTTTTAACAGTGCTTGAACTCTAAGAAGTTGTCTTATCTGTTTCACAATAATTTCTAAAATAACAGAAGGATAAAGACCTTCATTCCATAAAGTATCAATACCAGAAAAAGCAAGATAAAAATCCTTTTTTATTAAAGCATCTAAAAAAGTATAAAAAGCAACTTCCTGAGGTGAAAGAACTTTTTTAAGATCCTCTACTGTTACTAAACTCTTCTCACCCACAAAAAGACAAACCTTCTCCATTTCCTGAAGAAGTATACCAAGATTTCCTGAAAAAGAAAGAGATAAAAGATATACCCCTTCTTCTTCTATCTCCTTGCCTTTTTCTTTAAATTTATCTTTTATCCACCTTCTCAAAGTATCTGCCCTAAACTTTCCAAACTCAACAATTCCTTCTGGAGGAATAAACTTTTGAAATGGAATTCTCTTTGGTTTTTCTTCTTCCGCATTTGCTATAAACACCAAACATGTATTAGTAAGTCCTTTGAGTAAAATTTCAAGCTTTTTAGGAAAATTTTCTTTAAGATTTTGAGCATGTCTTACCACTATAAATTGATTACCAAAAAGAGGAGGAGATTCTAAATATGGCAATAAATCATTCCATGTAATATCTTCTGCAAAGAAAGACACATAATTTATATCGCTAAAACGGACTTTTCTAAGATCAGTTAAAGCCTCTTCCATTAAAGACTTCTCTTCACCTATAAAGAGATAAACAGGAGAAAATTTCTTTTCTTTTAAAGAGTGTTTAAATTCCCAATAATTCATAATCTCTTCTTTTCTTGAGAAATAAAGGTAAAATTATAATAAAAATACTAATTATTAAGCTTATTTTATAATGTGAAATAATAATTTGCAAACCTAAGAATAATATATCTAAAAGAAGAGAAAGGATTTTTGTTAATAAAAATGATATAGGTAAAAAGCTTAATAAAATAGAAACAAAAGCAATAAGAAGTATTAAATAAAATAATGGTATTGCAAAGAGATTTGAAACTATAGACAAAGGATAAAGCTTTTTGAAGTAAAAAATGTTAAGAGGAGCTAAAAATATGAAAAGCCAAAAGGAACTTTCCCATATACCTTGCCAAAAATCTGGCAAGAATTTCTCAAAATTGGGTTTGAAAAGAAGTCCTAACATAGCCATATAAGAAAGTTGAAAACTTAAATTAAAAAACTTTAAAGGAGATATTAGAAGATTTATAAAAGCCACCCAAAATAAGGCATTTAAAGAATCCTCCTCTCTCCTAAATATAAAAGCAATTAACAGATAGATATATATTCCTATTACTCTCCAAATAGGTGGTTTATCTCCAAGAATAAGACCATAAAGAAGCAGAAGTGGAAAAAATACAATTTTTGAAATAATCTTCCTGAATGGAAATATAGAGATTATACCTCCTATAAGCATAGAAATATGTAGTCCAGAAATAGCTAAAAGATGTGCCGTTCCTGTTTCAGAAAAAAGCATTCTAATTTCCTTAGACAATTCTCCTGTATCTCCTATGGTTATTGCCTGAATGAAACTACTTTTATCATAACCTAAGGTAGAAAATACATTTTTAATATGTTCTTTAGTTTTCTTCCTTAGATTAGAAATAAAGTTAACTCTCTCCCTACCTTTTTTGCTAATTGATCCAAATTTTATCTCAAAAAGGATATTATCATCCCAAAAGTTATAAGGATTAGAAAAATTAATGGGATAAAAACTTACATTTTCTAAATAAAGAATATCTCCCTCTTTAATATTGTTATTCCCTTTTAGATAGAAAAAACCTCTCTCTTTTGAAAAATATGGTCTAAAAATAATTTGATCAACATCTTTCCTTAAGATTTTTTCTTCTACTATTCCTTCAAGAGATTTCCATTTTTTTTCAAAAAGTTGAAACTTAGGTAAATTAGCATTATATAAAACAACTCCTAAAATAAGAACCAAGATAAGAAAAGGGACAAGAAAGAGATTTTTACGAAATATAATTAAAAGAGTGAGAATAAATAAAGAGATTAAAATAATATCAAAATGATACCTTCCTATAAAAAGACCAACAATATAAGAAAGCAGTACATAAAAAGAAAATGGTAGCTTCAAGAGCTCACCATGTAATTTTATCTTTAATCTTTTCTATCTTCTTTTCTCCTATACCCTTCACCTCTAAAAGATCAGATAGAGAAGAAAAATTGCCATTTTCTTCTCTATACTGGATAATCCTTTCTGCAAGAATAGGTCCTATGCCAGGAAGAGTCTCAAGCTCAGCCTTAGATGCCAGATTTATGTTTATTCTTTCAGAGTTTTCAGTATTTGCTAAAGGAACCTGTACCTTTGAAGAGGGAGAGTTTTGGAAAGAAGGAATATTTTTAGAAGGAACTTGAATTTTATCACCATCTTTTAAAAAATCAGCTAAATTAAGTCTATCAAGATCTGCAGAAGACAAGGGTCCTCCTGCTAAATTTATAGCATCTATAACCCTTGCCTCTTCTCCTAATTTATAAACTCCAGGATTCCTAACATCCCCAGCTACATGAACTATTATATAGCTAATTTCTTTAGAATCACCTGGATAATAAGAATTATTTGAAATTAAAGAGCCTAATACTAATAAGAATAAAAATGAAAATATACCTAAAATTAGTTTTTCTTTTTTATTAAACATTTGCTACTTTGTTAGAGCAAGTTCCTTTTCTTCTTTCCCTTTAGAAATTTGCTTGCTTAGTACTTCAATTGCTTTGTTCAATTGAATGTCATTGTCCTTTCCTACATTTTCTGGATCCATTTCTACTATCATATCTGGTGTTATACCTTCTTTATTTATATCTTTTCCAGAAGGAATCAGATACTTTTCAGTGGTAAGTTTTAAAGCAGAACCATCAGATAAAGGAATTACACTCTGGACTACACCTTTACCAAAAGTTTTTTCTCCTACTAAAACTGCTTTTTTGTAATCTTTTATAGCACCTGATAAGATCTCAGATGCACTTGCAGAATATCTGTTTACTAATACTACAAAAGGTTTGTTCCATTTATAAGTACCTTTAACCACCTTTTCTCCATAAAGTTTCTTTTCTCTATCCTGTCTATATACTACAATTCCTTTTGTAGTGAAAGTTTTAGTATCGCCATTCTTTACAACAGTTTTAACCTGGTCATTTTCGGAGATAAAGAAGCTTGAAATAGTAACAGCAGCCCTTAAATCTCCACCAGGATTGTTTCTTAAATCCAATATAACACCATCAACCTTTTTTTCAATACTTTTCAAAAATTCACTTAATTTCTGAGGAGAATTCTGTGTAAATTCAGAAAGTGACACATACCCTATATTATTTTTTAAAACTTTACCTTCAACAACTGGAGTTTCAATTATTTCTCTCTTTAGAGTAAATTCATAGTATTTTTTCTCCTTTTCCCTATATATTTTAATCTTAACCTCTTTTCCTACCTCACCTCTTATCATAGAAACAACTTCATCTAAAGATTTATCTAATACTGATTTTCCATCTACCTCTACTATTTGATCTCCAGCTTTAACACCAGCCTTATAAGCAGGAGTATTTTCTATAGGTGCAAATACCACTATTTTCCCATCTTTTGATTCTAATCTCATCCCTACACCACCAAAAAATCCCTGCATATCTTCTGTGAACATCTTAAATGCATTGGGATCAAAAAATTCAGTATAAGGATCATTCAAAGATTTTAAAAGACCTCTTATTGCCTCATATTCTAATTTTTTATTATCTAAATTCGTCTCTATATATGCATTTTTTACATAATAAAGAGTCTCAATAAAGACTCTCATATTAGAGATCAAATCATCAAGAGTATCCTTTGCACTACTAAATTTAGGAATAGAAAATATTACTATTCCTACAACAACTATCAACAATACTAATTTTTTGTTAAGTTTCATATCTTAATTCTCCTCCACTTTATTTTTTTACTTAAGCCATCCCGCAGGATCCACAGGACTTCCAGTTACTCTTACTTCAAAGTGTAAGTGAGGTCCTGTACTAAGTCCTGTGCTACCTACATATCCAATTATCTCTCCTTCCGCAACCTCCTCTCCAATTTTTACTACAATCTTAGATAAATGTCCATAGAGAGTAGAAATATTACCCCCATGGTCCAGAATTATTAAGTTTCCATATCCTCCATACCAACCAGCATAAATTACCTTTCCTGAAGCTGCAGCCTTAATAGGGGTTCCATATGCTACTGCTATATCTATACCTGTATGAGAAAGAGGAGCACCTCCAAGAATTGGATGTGGCCTCATACCAAATTTTGAAGAAATACTACCTATAACAGGCCAACTTAATTTACCCTTTTGAGCTTTTTGCACGCTTGAAGATGCTAATTTCTTTATCATATTTTCAATTTCTTTTGACTCTTTTTCCAAAGTAGCAATAACTTGCTGCTGATATTTTTTTTGAGTTCTAACTTTATCTAAATATGCTGTTTTTTCTCTTTTTTTCTTCTCTATATAAGCTTTCTTGTCTGAAATATTCTTTACTAAAACTTCTGCATTCTTTTTTTCTTCCTCCCATTCTTTTTTCTTCTGAGTAAGATCTTTATATTGATTATTTATCTCTGTTATCCTATTTGCCTCAACTTTTATCAATGACCGCAAATAATAAGGTACTGCAAGAGTATTAAAAGAGTCTTCACATAAAATAAGATCAGCCTTTAATGTCTGTAGTACTTTAAACACCTCACCTAAATTTTCCTTATAATTTAAAATCCTAAATTTCAAATTTCTCTGCGTCAAATTAAGTTGAGTTGAAAGAACTAACAGTCTTGCTTGAGATTCTCTTAGTTTAGTTTCAGCCACATTAAGTTCTTTTTCTGCCTGATCCAATTCTCTATCAATAGAATTTATCTCACTAACAATATTGACCTCGGTCTTTTCAAGAGTCTTTACTTTACTCTTTAGATCTTGAATCTGCTGCTTTTTCTGTTGAAGCTCTTTCTGTTTTTGAGAAAGAACGTCTGCAGAGACTCCTTTTGTAAGAGTAAGGTTAAATACTAAAAGTATAAATAATATCCCCGATATTAATTTCCTTATCATATTACAATCTCTGGAAACTTATTAAAGCAGATGTAAAACTTATAATAATATTTGAAAGTACAAAATATAAAACCCAAACTAAAATATGCCTCAGATCAAATACATATACAAAATATGGAAGAACCCTTGATATTTGATCCTTTAATAAGGAGAAGGAAAAATAAACAATTAAAATGGAAAAAAAGGAAGATAGAAAAGTAATAAAAATGTTTTCCCATATCTGAGAAGTGACAGAAAATTTCGGATATGCTAAATGAACATGAGCAAGTAGTTCTACAGAAATAATTAAAAATGCTAAACTACCTAAATAAATAAAGATCTTCTTAATAGACCCCACTACTCTATTAAGCTGATTCCATTCATTTATCATATTTTCCGAATATCTAATTTCTTCTACAAAGCTGTAATTTAGAAGAAAACTTTTTAGATCCTCAAATTTCTCTAGGGTAATAGGTGTAATCTCTAAAGCTTTTGGTAAAGCCTCGGGAGATCCCCATGAAAATATCTCATTTTCTCCTCCTAATGTCTCCTTTAACCTATCCCAAGCATCCTTCTGGGTTATATATACCACTTCTTTAAATTTAAAATTAGATTTTAAATCTTCTATTAATTTTAAAATTTTAGAATCAGGTGTTTCAGGAGAGATAAAAGCATAGATCTTAATCTTTTCAAGCCACAAGTTTAAAGAACCATTTACAGAAGTTACAAATACTATAAGAGACAAAAAAACAGTAAAGAGCACTAGAAAAGATAAAAACAAAAATAATCCTTTAGTTTTTATACCTTCCCAAAAATTTCCACTACCCATAGCTAAATTATAACCTTAAATACTATAGAAAAGCAATACCACAAGGATTCCTATAACACTTCCTAAATTAATTCTTAAATCAAAGCCAAAAGTAAAAGTTACAAAATATAAATCTACGGTAAAGGGAGAGAATCCAATAAAAATTCCATCTCTTAGTATTTCAAGTCTATCTCCTAAAGCTTCTGCTACAACCCCTCCTATTATCATGCCCAAAACAATAAGGAAAATAAAGAGTCTCGTAGACATTCTACTTCTTCTCATCATTTACCCCCAAAATTTTTTCTAAACTTTTAATAACATATCTTCCTATTATTCCATTTACAGATCCTGTAATTATCCCAAAAAGAATTAAGAAAGGAGCATAGTAGAGAATCCCAGAATGCTGTACAAAAAAAATAACAACCAAGAGCTGTGTTAAATTGTGAGTTATAGCTCCCAAAACACTATTTGTAACTAAACTTAAGGAGGTATTTTTCACAATACCCATCACAATGGTACTCATTATACCCCCAAAAAGTCCTAAAAAAAATGAGATATTCAAAAAAGTTCCCAATATAAAATTAACTATTATGACTCTTAAAATAGTTATTAATAGAGCCTCTTTCCAACTTAATGTGTATATCATAACTAAAGAAACAAGATTTGCAATCCCAAGTTTAGCTCCAGGGATAGGAAAGAGAGGAGTTATAAATATACTTTCTAAGTAAAACAGTATGCATGCTACAGAAAGTAGTATAGCAAGCAAAGTCAAGTATAAAACTTTATTCTCGTAAATCTTATCTCTCATTTTTCAACTCTAAATATCACATTATCAGAAATCCATAATTTTCCATCAGAATACATTAGTATTAATCCTACGTTAGAAAATTTTTCTCTCCATAAGGTTACAGCCTCCTTACCAGCAGCAAAAAAGGTAGTAGATAGGATATCAGCCTCTGTTCCACTTTGACTTATTACACTCACACTCATAAGATCTCCTTCTGGATAACCAGTCTTTGGATTAAAAATATGACAATATCTTTTCCCATCTTTAATAAAAAATCTTTCGTAATCTCCAGAAGTTGCAACAACCCCTTCTTTTATCAATACTTTTCCTAAAAACCCATCTTCCCTTGGATGTCTTATATTTATTCCCCAGGATTCGCCTTCTAATGGCTTACCAAAAACTGCAATAGTCCCTCCTATATCAAAAATCCCTCTTGTAAGAGAATATTTTTTTGCAATGTTTAAAAGCTTCTCTGCCATATATCCCTTTGCTACTCCTCCTAAATCTATCCCCATTCCATTTTTTGTCAGCTTTACTTTATTATCTTCTACTTCAATCTTCCTAAAATTCACAAAGTTCAAAGCTTTTTCAATCTCTATTTCAGAAGGTACTCTATAATTCCTATTATAAAAGCCCCAGATTTCTAATAGAGGTGAAACAGTTGGATCAAAATACCCGTTAGAAAGTTCTGCATATTTTCTTGCAGTTTTTATAATATTTAATGTATCTTCTGAAACATCTACAAATCTTCCTGCGTTTTCATTGATTTTATATACTTCACTTTCCGAATTGAACCTGTCAAAAACTTTACTTAAATACTCTAATGTTTTCCAAGATTCCTCTAACGCTACATTTCTATCCTTACCCCAAAGCTTAATACTAACAAAGGTATCCATTAAAATTCCTTCCCGAGAAGCTTCTATCTCGGAATTACTCCTAAAGAAAGAAAAAGACAGAATTCCAATTAAAAATAATACTCCTACTGCTTTAATAAGATTAACGACTTTGTTGGACATTTCTCCACACAAATCCCGCAACTATTACAAAGACTATAATCTATTACAGGGAATCTGCCATCCATCTTAATTGCACCTGTAGGGCAAGCTTTCTCACATATTCCACAAGCAATACATGCCCGATCACATACTTTTCTTGCATCGGGACCAGGAAGAGCAGACTTGCATCCTAAAAGCAACGGGATATCCACAGAAAATAAACTAAGAACTCCTCTAGGGCATGCTTTTACACAAAGTCCACAACCTGTACATTTTTCCATATCTATTTTAGGAAGACCGTCAGATCCTATATGAATAGCATCAAAAACACAAGCTTCTACACAATCCCCAAAGATAAGACATCCGGTAGGACAAGCCTTATAACCTCCCTGAATTAAATTTGCAATCTTACAAGTTTCAAGTCCATAGTATATAAACTTATCCTGAGCTATACCCTTTGCCCCTTGACAAGTTAAAAAAGCAACATTTTTTACCACTGTTCTTATATTCTTCACATCAAGAATTTGAGCCACATTTTGAGCTGTTTTTTCTCCTCCTGCAACACAAGCTGTAACAGGAGCTTTACCCTCTAAAATCGCTTGTGCACATGATTCACATCCAGAATAGCCACAAGCACCACAATTACTACCTGGTAAAGCGCTTAAGATCTCAGCCAGTCTTGGATCTATTTCAACCTTAAATTTCCGACCTGCAATAGCTAAACCTACCCCAAAGATCAATCCCATACTTCCTAAAACTAAAGCTGACGTGATTATTAATCCCATTTTTTAATTTTTCCTCCCTTTTAATGTGCCATACCCTGAAAACCTAAAAATACAAGGGCTAGAAGTCCTGAAGTTATAAAAACTATAGGATAACCTTGCCAAAATTTAGGGGTATCTGAATATGCAAGTCTTTCCCTAATGCTTGAGAGTAATATTAAAGCGATAGTATAACCCAGAGAAACTCCTATGGAATATACAATGGTCTCCAAGAGATTGTAATGATAATCTATATTTAAAAATGTAACTGCTAAGATAGCACAGTTTGTAGTAATAAGTGGAAGATATATTCCCATAGCTTTATAAAGATATGGGGAAGTTTTTCTTATAACCATCTCTACTAACTGTACCAAGACTGCAATAACTAAAATAAAAGTCAATGTCCTCAAGAAAACAAGATTCAATGGTAAAAGAATATAATAATAGACAAAGAAGGTAACTACAGAAGCCATAACCATAACAAATGTAACAGCAAAACCCATTCCTACAGATGTATCAAATTGGGAGGTCATTCCTACATAAGAGCATAATGCTAAAAACCTCATAAATATGATATTATCTACTATCATAGCAAAAAAGAATAAACTAAATAGTTTCATTAAAGACTCCATACTCATTACCTCCTAAACTTATTTCCAGCCCAGTTCAACAAAGCAATAAGAAAGCCTATTCCCCAAAAAGCACCAGGAGGCATAATAAAAGCCAGAGTAGGTTTAAAAATTCCTGGTAAAATAGGAATTCCCAGAATAGTACCTGACCCTAAAAATTCTCTTAACATACCTAATGTAACAATTACCCAAAGGTATCCCACACTCATACCAAGACCATCTGCTAAAGAATTTAGAACAGAATTTTTATAAGCAAAAGCCTCTGCCCTACCGATAATCATGCAGTTTACCACAATAAGAGGAATAAATATTCCTAAGGACTTATGAAGTTCAGTAAAATAAGCTGACATTACCAGATCAATTATGGTAGTAAACATTCCTATGGCTATTATAAATATAGGGATTCTTATATTATATGGAGTTATAGGACGCAGTAAAGAGACAAGTATGTTGGAGAATATCATCACAAACGAGAAAGCAAGTCCCATTCCTAAAGAATTCTGAACACTTGTAGAGACAGCAAGCACTGAACACAATCCAAGCATCAGTATAAGAATAGGATTTTCTTTAAAAATAGCGTTAACAAAATTCTGCCAAAATTCTTTCATTATCCTCCCCCCTCAAAATTCGTATGGTTTAAAACTTCATTTATTGCCCTTACTACAGCTCTTGATGATATTGTTGCTCCTGTAACTGGATTGATATTCCTCTTTACCTCTAAATTGGGCTCATTTTTACCAAGAAATTGTTTTAAAAAACCTTCTTTTGTCACTTCTGCTCCAAGTCCAGGAGTTTCTTCCTGGGACATCACTCTTACTTCTAAAATCTTATTATTTTTATCTACACCTACAAGAAGCTTAATCTCACTACTATATCCTTTGGTACTTACTTCCCAGATACTACCAACTTTTTCTCCATCATCATAACCAATATATACTTCTTGAATATTAACTAAAGGATCTTTTGGTGTAATATTATTCTCAAGTTTTACAAATCTTTTTGCTGAAGAAAGAATCTCCTTTAAAGCTTTTTCTTTTTCCCTTGCTTCATTTAACTCAATTACTTTTTGAGTTTTTTCATAAGTGAAAGCGAGTGCAGCTGCAGCCAAAGCACAAATCAACATTAAAGTAATCCCATAGGTAAAAATATCTTTCATTTCTTCACCTCTCCAAATTTACGAGGTTTAAAACTTCTATCAATCAATGGGGTTAATGCATTCATTACTAAAATTCCATAGCTTACTCCCTCAGGATAAGCTCCAAAAATTCTAATCATCATAGTAAGAAAACCCGCTCCAATCCCAAATATAATTCTTCCTTTTGAAGTAAGAGGAGTAGTTACCCAATCGGTAGCCATAAAGAAAGCTCCTAAGAAAATTCCTCCTGCAAGGATCTGAAACAAAGGATCCTTGCCAAAGAGGATAGAAATAACAAAGACCGTAAGTATAAAAGAAAAGGGTATTTTCCAATCTATAACTTTTTTATAAATAAGCCACAATCCTCCAAGAAGAAGTAGTAATACTGAAGTTTCGCCAATACACCCAGGAATATCTCCTATACATAAATGAAAATAGGAAGGAAGATTGTATCCTGATATTTTCAATTTATCAATAGCAAGAGGAGTAGCTGTGGAAACTATAGGAGTCGCAGTAGAAGCAAGAGAGGTTGCAGTAGAAGTAAGCTCATTACCAATAGTCCTTATAGGATTCACCCAAGAAGTCATAATTACTGGATATGATATAAGAAGAAAAGCTCTTCCAACTAAAGCAGGATTTAAAAAATTATTACCTAAGCCCCCAAATATTTGCTTTACCAAAATAATAGCCACAGCTGTCCCTACTATAGGTATCCAAAGAGGAACTTTCGGGGGTAATGTTAAAGCTAACAAAAGCCCAGTAACCACAGCACTAAAATCAGAAAGAGCGCTAAGAGATTTCCTTCTAATAAGGAGAGATATGGCCTCCCACGCTACTGCTGAAACAATACTTACAATAATCACAAGCAAAGAGTGAGTTCCAAAAAAGTATATTCCTGCCAAAGTGGTAGGAATAAGAGCATAAATAACCTGCCTCATTGCATAGGAAACATCTTCACCTTCAAAAATATGTGGTGAAGAGGACACAATAAGTTTAGTGTCTAACTTCATTGAAGCACTCCCCCTTACTTTCTTTTCTTTGCTAAAATCTCTGCCTTACCCATTCTAATCCACTGTAAAAGTGGTCTCCGAGATGGACATGTATAATTACAAGAGCCACATTCAATACAATCCAAAGCTCCTAATTCTTCCGCCTCTACTATTTTCTCTTTCTCCACATAACTTGCAATAGCTGTTGGTATAATCCCCATAGGACATACATCCACACATCTTCCACATCTTACGCATGTCATTGGTTCGTAATACTTAACATCTTTCTTACGGAAAACCACAACTCCAGAAGTACCCTTTATAATTGGGGTTTCCAAATTATATATTGCAACTCCCATCATTGGACCACCAAATATAATCTTCCCTGGTTCTTCTCTAAATCCACCTGCTGTTTCAATAAGTTTTGATACAGGAGTACCAATAAGAACATCCAAATTTTTAGGAGAATTTACGCCCTCTCCACTAACTGTAACCCCACGAGATATAAGAGGAAGTCCTGTATTAAAATGTTCTGCAATGGCACAAGCAGTCCCTACATTATTTACGATTACTCCTACATCAAGGGGGAGTCCTCCTGAAGGAACCTCTCTATTAAGTAAAGCTTTTATAAGATGTTTTTCTGACCCTTGAGGATATTTCGTATAAAGAAGTGCTATCTCAATATCCCTATCGGTATAATTTCTTAATAAATTTGCAGCCTCTTTTTTATTTTCTTCTATTCCTATAATCCCTTTTTTAGCTCCAACCACGTACATTAAAATTTTCAAACCCTGTATGATAAGTTCTGGTTTCTCAAGCATTAGACGATAATCAATAGTAAGATAAGGTTCACACTCTGCTCCATTAAGAATAATTGTATCAATCTTTTTCTCAGAAGGAGGTGTAATCTTTACATGGGTAGGAAAAGCAGCGCCACCAAGTCCTACAATTCCTGCTTCTCTAATTCTCTGCCTGATCTCATCAGGTGAGAGGTTTTCCCATGAAACTTTTTCAGGAAGGTCAGGATAAAGCTCCTCTTTACCATCAACTTCTATCTCTATTGCAGTTACAAGTTCTCCTGAAGAATGTGGATAGAGACCTATACGTTTTACAGTACCTGAAGTAGGTGCATGAATGGGTGAAGTAACAAAAGCTTGTTTATCTCCAATCTTCTGACCTTTGTAGACATAACTTTTAGGTTTTACCAATGGTTCTGCAGGTGCACCTGTATGTTGTTGAATAGGAATAATTAATCTTTCAGGAAGAGGAATCTTTGAAATAGGAATATCTTTAGATAAATCCTTTTTCTCAGGAGGATGAACGCCACCCTTAAAGGTAGAAAATTTCATATTAAGCCTCCTTTTTATTCTAAAACCTGATACCTCTCAAATAATATTTTATATTTCTCTTGTAGAGAAATAAATCTCTCTTTCTCTTTCTCTATAACATCTTGAGGAGCTTTGGAGATAAATTCGTTGTTATGTAACCTTTCTTCCAACTTTTTAATGGCTTTTTCCAAATCTTCTAATTCCTTTTTTATACGACTTTTTTCCTTTTCAATATCAATAAGTCCTCTAAGAGGTACATAGAAACTAGTATTTTCTATTATTTTATGAGCCACATTTTTAAGATCTTTTAATTCAGATGCAGATCTAAGTTCTGCTTTTGCTAATATATAAAAATAGCCTGAATATCCCTGAAGAAGGACTTCTTTTTCTCTATCACGTGTATAAAAATCAACCTTTATAACCTCAGAAGGAGGTATATTGAATTCTGCTCTTATGGCTCTTACTGATTTTATTGCTCCCATGATAAATTCCATATCCTTTTCTGATTTTTCATCTATAAATTCTTTCTCAACCCCTGGCCATAATGACATCATTATACTCTCATCACTCCCAGGAATTTTTTGCCATATCTCTTCTGTAATAAAAGGCATAACAGGATGTAAAAGTTTTAAGTTTTCACGAAGTACTTTCCATAAAATAGTTTGGGATACCAATTTACTCTCTGGATCCTCTTGAGGTAACAATCTTAATTTAGAAAGCTCAATATACCAATCACAAAACTCTCCCCAGAAGAAATTGTAAACCCTTTTAACATAGTCGCTAAATTGGTAGTTTTCTAAATGCATTGTTACTTCTTCTATCTCTTTTTGAAGCCTACTTAAAATCCACCTGTCAGAAAGAGATAATAAGTGTTTACTTAAATCTACCTGAGAATAATCTTTATCATCTAAATTAGTGATCACAAATCGTGAAGCATTCCAGATTTTATTTGTAAAATTTTTGGTATTCTCAAAATTTTCCTCATGAAATCTTAGATCTTGCATCTCAGTACACTGTATAGCAAGTCCAAATCTTGTAACATCTGCTCCATACTTACTAATTAAATCTAAGGGATCCACTCCCGTACCTTTAGATTTACTCATCCTCTTTCCTTCACGGGTAAGAACTGTAGGATGTACATAAACGTTATAAAAAGGAATATCCTTTTTAAACATAAGTCCCATCATAATCATACGTGCAACCCATAAATTTATAATATCTCTTGCAGTACTCAAAACTGATGTAGGATAAAAGTACTTTAAATCTTCGGTTTCCTCAGGCCACCCCAATGTAGTAAGAGGCCAAAGAGCAGAACTGAACCATGTATCCAACACATCTTCATCTTGTTTTAAATTTTTAGAACCACATTCCTCACACTTTTCAGGAGCTTTTTCACTTACATTTCTATGTCCACAATCCTCACAGTACCAAGCAGGTATCCTGTGCCCCCACCAAAGTTGTCTTGAAAGGCACCAATCCTTAATATCATACATCCAATCAAAATATATTTTTTTCCATCTATCTGGTATAAACTTTACTTTCTCATTTTCAACAGCTTCAATAGCAGGTTTTGCAAGCTCATCCATTTTCATAAACCATTGTTTTGATATCATAGGTTCAATAGGAGTACTACATCTATCACAAGTAGCAAGATCATGAATATAAGTCTCTTTTTTAATTAAAAAGCCCTCTTTTTCTAAATCTTTCTCAATCTTCTTTCTACATTCAAATACATCTAAATCTTTATATTTACCTGCATTTGCATTCATTATTCCATTCTCATCTATTACTGATATAAATTCCAAATTATGCCTTTTTCCAAGTTCAAAATCATCTTCATCATGAGCAGGAGTTACTTTTAAAGCACCAGTACCAAAATTAGGATCCACAATTTCATCAGCAATTATAGGAATAACTCTTCCTACTAAAGGTAATACTACTTTCTTCCCAATAAAATTTTTGTATCTTTCATCACTGGGATTAACTGCTACCCCCGTATCTCCAAGCATAGTTTCAGGTCTTGCAGTGGCTATTACAATGTAGCCTTTTTCATTATATAAAGGATATTTAATATACCAAAGAAAAGAAGACTCCTCAACATATTTTACTTCTAAATCTGAGATCGCCGTTCTACAACGAGGGCACCAATTTATAATCCTTTCTCCCCGATATATATATCCTTTTTTATAGAGTTCTACAAATGCTTTTACCACTGCTTTTGAATAAACATCGTCCATTGTAAACCTAAATCTTTTCCAATCACAGGAGACCCCTAATCTTTTTAATTGTTCAACTATAGTCCCCCCATATTTTTCCTTCCATTCCCATACCTTTTCTAAAAACTTTTCTCTTCCTAAATCCCACCTATTCTTTCCTTCTTTCAAAAGCTCTCTCTCTACCACCATCTGAGTCGCAATCCCTGCATGATCTGCTCCAGGAATCCATAAGGCATTATAACCCTGCATTCTTTTCCATCTTATTAAAATATCTTGAATAGTAGCATTTAAAGCATGACCTAAATGAAGAGAGCCAGTAATATTAGGGGGAGGTAAAACTATACAAAAAGGTTCTTTATTTTTATCTACTTCTACGTGGAAATAATCCCTACTGATCCAGAATTCATACCATTTCTTTTCTACATCGTTAAAAGAATAATAAGGAGCCATCTCCTTATCCATAATTAGATCCTCCACTAACCAGCAGCTTTTTCCAAAATTTCAAGCGAAATTTCATTACGATTATAAACCAAATCTGGTGTTACTACAAATTTTTTCACATTTAAAAGTGGTAGCTCATACATCAACTCTAACATTAATTCTTCCATTACTGCCCTAAGACCTCTTGCTCCTGTTGACTTCTCCTGAGCCTCTTTTGCAATAGCTCTTAATGCTTCATCAGTGAATTCTAATTCTATATCCTCCAAAGCAAGAAGAGTTTTATACTGTTTTACAAGAGCATTCTTAGGTTCCACAAGTATTTTAAGCAAAGCCTCCTCACTTAAAGGTTCTAACACTGTAACTACAGGGAACCTTCCTACAAATTCAGGGATCATTCCAAATTTAATTAGATCCTCAGGAATTATATGAGGAAGAATAGTACCTAATGATTTTCTATTCCGAGGTTCTATTTGTGCCCCAAAACCAATATTAGAAAAATCTAACCTTTTATCTACAATCTTTTCTATTCCTTCAAAAGATCCACCTGCAATAAACAAAATATCCTTTGTATTCATTTGGATAAACTCCTGATAGGGATGCTTTCTACCACCTTGGGGAGGTACATTAGCAATAGTACCCTCTACAATTCTAAGTAAGGCTTGTTGTACTCCTTCTCCTGATACATCTCTGGTTATAGAAGGATTCTCAGATTTTCTTGAGATTTTATCTATTTCATCAATATAAACTATACCTTTTTCTGCCTTTTTTACATCCCAATCAGCATTCTGAATTAATCTAAGAAGGACATTCTCCACATCTTCACCTACATATCCAGCTTCGGTGAGAGTAGTGGCATCTGCAATTGCAAAAGGAACTTTTAAAAATCTTGCAAGGGTCTCTGCAAGAAGAGTTTTCCCAACACCAGTAGGTCCTATAAGCAGAATATTACTCTTTTGAATTTCCACATCCTGATCAAGTTTATCTTTTCTAAAGATTCTTTTATAATGATTGTAAACAGCAACTGAGAGTACCTTCTTTGCCTTTTCTTGTCCTATCACATATTGATCAAGAAATGCTTTTATCTCAGAGGGTTTTGGAAGTTCAAATGATGAAAAATCTTTTTCTTGTTCTTGATCTTCTTCTTGTAAAATTTTGTGAGCAATCTCTATACATTCATCACAAATATATACCCCTGGTCCTGCAATCATTTTTTTAACTTCTTTTTGCGCTCTCCCACAAAAAGAACAACGTATTTCTTTATCTGACATATTTTTACCCCTTATTCTTTTTTACTCTCTAATACTTCATCAACAATACCATATTCTTTAGCCTCAAAAGCAGACATAAAGAAATCCCTATCAGTATCCTTCTCTATTCTTTCCATAGGTTGTCCAGTATGATAAGAAAGTATTTCGTTCAATATCTTTCTAATCTTTAATATTTCACGAGTATGGATTTCAATGTCTGCAGCTGGTCCATAAGCACTTCCTAATGGTTGATGTATCATTACCCGAGAATGAGGTAATGCATATCTCCTTCCTTTATCCCCTGCACTAAGAAGTACTGCAGCCATACTTGCTGCTTGCCCTACACATACAGTTGTAATTTTGGGCTTAACATGACGCATAGTGTCATATATAGCAAGCCCTGCAGACACCTCTCCTCCAGGACTATTTATATAAAGATAAACCTCCTTTTCTGGATCTTCTGACTCTAAAAAAAGAAGCTGAGCAATTGTTAAATTAGCAACCTCATCATTGATTGCAGTACCCAAAAAAATTATTCTACTTTTCAAAAGTCTTGAATATATATCATAAGTTCGCTCTCCTCTTGGTGTTTGCTCAATAACAATAGGGACTAAAGTCATTTATATCATTCCTCCTTTATGGTATTCTGTTCTATAAGAAATCTTTTAACCTTTTCCCTTAGAAGATTCCTCTTTAAAGTGCCCATAACATCCTCTTTCTCAAGTTCTCTTCTGATCTCTTTTGAATCTTTTCCTTCTTCTTCTGCAATATCTTCTATTACTGATTCCAACTCTTCTTCTGATACCTCAATAAACTCTTCCTCTGAAATCTTTTCCAAGACCATCTCTATCTGAATTCTTTTTCTTGCATCCTCTATAATATTATTTATAAACTCATCTTTATTAAGCCCTTTTTCGCTTAAATAATCTTCTAAAGTAATTCCTTTTTTAGAAAGTTCATTTATAAAATTTCTAAGAATATTTTCTGCTAACATATGTACATAAGTTAAAGGAGGATCAAGCTCTGTAGTTTCCAATATTTTATCTAAAATTTCAGAAAACAACCTATCTTCCTCAGCTTTTTCTCTTTCTTCCTTTATACTAATCTTTACTCTTTCTCTAAATTCTTCTATAGAAGAAGCCCCAACTTTTTGCAGAAAAGTTTCTTGATCAGGTTTATCGTATCTCCAAATCTTTTTAACACGCCATTTAAGATTTAAAGTACTTCTAGCTATTTCTTTTTCATAGAAATCTTCGGGAAAAGTAAACTCAAAAAGTTTTTCTTCACCGGGTCTCATTCCTAAAATTTTATCTTCAAGCTCTGGCAAAACCTTCCCATTCAAAGTAAGCCATAAAGGTGCAAGTTGAGTGCCATCCTCTTTTTCCATCTCTAAATAAACAACATCACCTTTCTCCACCTGATCTTCTACAGCATTCAATTTACCAAGCTGAAGTTCTATTTGTTCAATTACTCTATCTATTTCTTCCTCGGAAATTTCTACTTTTTCTCTTTTAATTCCTAAATTTTTATATTCGCCCAATTTAAATTCTGGAGGAACTTCAAAGACAAAAGAAAATTTTAGATCTTCATTTTCTTCCCATTCCTTAGGAATATCAAAATAAGGTTCTTGAAGAGGAGTGACATTTTCCTTACTTAAGAATAGATCTAAGACTTCTCTTGCAACAATTCTAACAGCCTCATCCTCAAAAGTCTCAAGTCCAACATATTTTTCTAACACTGGGCGAGGTGTATATCCTTTTCTAAAACCAGGAACTTGAACTCTTTTTACTAAAGATTTATAGGCTTTTTCAAGACTTTTTTCTCTTTCATTAGCCTTTACTTCTACATTTACCTTCAGTCTGCTTCCTTGAAGCTTTTCTACTTCGTATTTAACCTCAGTTTCATCAATTGACATTACTCTTACCTCCCTAATAATAAAATAATACCTCAGATTTAAACTCTGAGGTCTAAAAATTTTAGTATAATTTTCAAATTATCTTTTTTGGAGCGGGAGACGGGATTTGAACCCGCGACCTTCTCCTTGGCAAGGAGACGCTCTACCCCTGAGCTACTCCCGCACCTCAATTTTAATGTTCTCCTTCCTTATTTATGGTGCGAGGGGTGGGATTTGAACCCACATGGGTAATCCCACTAGATCCTAAGTCTAGCGCGTCTGCCATTCCGCCACCCTCGCATAACTGGTGAGCCGTGCAGGAATCGAACCTGCAACCCCCTGATTAAGAGTCAGGTGCTCTACCAGTTGAGCTAACGGCCCAGAAATGGCGCGCCCGGGAGGATTTGAACCCCCGACCCACGGATTAGAAGTCCGTTGCTCTGTCCTACTGAGCTACGGGCGCCTTTTATGGGGTGAACGACGGGACTTGAACCCGCGACCACTGGGGCCACAACCCAGCGCTCTACCATACTGAGCTACGTTCACCATTAACCTCGGTCCAAAATCATCCTGAGCATTTCTAATGGTGCGCCCAGGAGGATTTGAACCCCCGGCTTGCAGATTCGAAGTCTGCCGCTCTATCCAACTGAGCTATGGGCGCTCTTAAATTTTGGAGCGGGAGACGGGATTTGAACCCGCGACCCTCAGCTTGGAAGGCTGATGCTCTACCCCTGAGCTACTCCCGCTTCATTTATCATATGGTCGGGGCAGCTGGATTTGAACCAGCGACCTCCTGGTCCCAAACCAGGCGCGCTAAACCAACTGCGCTATGCCCCGTTTGTTAACTAAATATTATACAAAAAACTCTTTTAAGTCAAGATCTATACATATAAACAGAACTAAAGAGAAATAGAATCAAGCTCTTTATTATTATTTATATCCCATATAATAACTTTATTATCCTCTATCAAAGCTATAGTCTTCTGAGAGATTTTAGAAAGAGATGGACTTCCAGGATTGAGAAGTATCTTATCTTCTTTTTTCTTTAAAACTGGTATATGAATATGACCAAAAACCAACAAATCCACGCCAAATTTATCCATTAAATCCCACAATTCATCTTCAGATTTTTCTTCCCCATGGGTAACAAGAATCTTCCAAGGTGGAAGATATAAAAAAACATATGGCGACATTATAGGATACCTAAGCATCAATTGATCTACATCTGCATCACAGTTCCCCTTTGATATAAAAAAGCTGAGACCTGAATTATTTATAAGTTCTGATAGTTTTTGAGGATTATATCCAGCAGGTAAGGGATTACGAGGACCATGATATAGAACATCTCCTGCATGAATTACCAAATTTGACTCTTCAATTTTTCCTTTTATCATTTCCCAGAAGCTAACATCCCCATGAGTATCACTCATAACTAAGATCTTCAAAAAAATCACCTCCCATACTGAAGCCTTTCCCATAAATGAGATGGAAATCCTAAAAGCTGCATCTTTCTCTGAATAGAAACCACATCGTATTCAACTCGTTTTACTTGTAAAACTTTCTTCTGAGTATCAAATATTCCAAAACTTGCTTTCCAATTTCCATCCCTCGGTTGTCCTACACTTCCTGGGTTTATTAGATACTTATATCCTTCCTCAATTTTTATTTCTCCATCATTTGTAAAACTTACGTAGTAGATATCTCTATCCCTTCCTGAAAAGACAAAAGCTCCTGCTAAATGAGAATGTCCAAAAAAGCATAACTTTTTTTCCATCAATTCAAAATTTGCAAGGACGGAATAATAATTTATTAGATACTCATCAGTAGGCTCTCTTAAACTTCCATGTACTAAGTAATAAGAAGACTCATCAATTCTTAATTTTAATCTTTGCAATTTCTGAAAATTTTCTGGAGTAATATTATTGATAGTCCATTCAATAGCAAATTGGGCAGAAGCATTAAAATCATTATAATCTCTTATTCCTACCACTGCCGCGTCATGATTACCAAGCACTGTAAACTTAAAATGTCTTAAATACTTTATACATTCATTAGGATTAGGACCATAGCCTACAATATCACCAAGGCAATATATTTCATCTACTTCTTTTTCAAGCTCTCTATAAACTTTCTCTAAAGCCTCTAAATTACTATGAATATCTGAAATTATACCTATTTTCATTGCACTAAAGAAAGATCGCGTTCCAAGGGAACAGTTAAATCCATATGCCCTACTAAAGTCTCTACTACAGCACTATCTATCAGGATTTGTACCTTATGAACTTCCGGAAATTCTGTAAGAGTATCTACAATACTATATACAGTCAGCATTTCTCCCATGCTTCCACCAGGATGATTCCTCTTTAATTCTTGAGAAAAGTTTACATAAGCTATGTTATTCTTCACAGAGATTCCTAAAAGCTTAGTTCCTTTCGGGATAGGAAAATTTTCTCCATTTCTTGAAGAAACCTCTATAAGCTTCTCTAATACTTTTTCTAAAATTTTATCCCGAGAAAAAACTTTTTCCCATCTTGGAACTTCTATAATTACCTCTTCGGGAGTAAGAGTTTCAGTTTTAGGATTATAGGTATAGATTCTAAATGAAGCCTTCTCCTTTGAAAAAGCAAAAAACAAAAAAATTATTAAAAGTAAAATTACCACAACTGAAATAATTAATTTTTTTCTCACTTTAAAGCTTCCCTTTTATAAGGTTTTTATCTCCTTACAGAATTTCCTTTTTTTACTACTTCATCAATAAATCTTAAAAACTCTTCATTATTTCTTGTCTCCCTTAATTTCTTCTTAAGCATTTCAATAGCTTCTCCTTCTTCTTGTCCTGCTAATGTTCTTCTCAAAAGCCATATTCTCTTTAATTGATCTTCCGGATATAAAAGTTCTTCTTTCCTAGTACCAGATCGTGTGATGCTTATTGCAGGAAATATTCTTCTATCTGCAATCTTCCTATCTAAAACAAGTTCCATATTTCCTGTACCTTTAAACTCCTCAAAAATCACATCATCCATTCTACTACCTGTTTCAATTAAAGCAGTAGCCAAGATTGTTATACTTCCAGCACCCTCTATATTTCTTGCTGCACCAAAGAACTCCTTTGCATGATGCAGAGCAGTAAGCTCCACACCACCGGATAAAGTTCTTCCGCTTGAAGGAACAGACCAGTTATAAGCTCTTGCCAGTCTTGTAATACTATCAAGAAGAATTACCACATGCTCTCCATATTCCACTAGTCTTTTTGCTCTCTCAAGTACCAATTTTGCTACTTGAATATGTCTATCCGGTGGTTCATCAAAAGTAGAACCAACTACTTCTCCTTGAACAGATCTTCTAAAATCTGTAACCTCTTCTGGTCTTTCATCAATCAACAAAACAAATAGCCGTACTTCTTTATGATTAGCAGAAATACCATTAGCCATTTTCTTTAAAAGAGTAGTCTTACCTGCTTTTGGAGGGGAAACAATCAATCCTCTTTGTCCCTTTCCAATAGGAGCAAGAAGATCTATCAATCTTGTATCTACCTCTTCAGAAGTTGTTTCAAGCTTTAATCTTTCGGTTGGATGGTAAGGAATAAGATCATCAAATTTTGGTCTCTGCCTTGAGTGAAGAGGGTCTCTTCCATTTACAGTATCTATTCTTAAAATAGCATACCATCTTTCATTGTCTTTTGGTGGTCTTACCATACCACCAATAAGATCACCAAATCTTAATCCAAATTTTTTGATCTGAGAAGCAGAAATATAGACATCTTCCTCGCTGGGCTTAAAATTTTTCCTTATAAACCCATATCCTTCTTCTAATATCTCTAAATATCCTTCTCTGTATATACATTCAAAGCCATCAATAACTACTTTATCTTTCTGTTCTTGTTTCTCTTCTTTTTCCTCATTAACCTCCGTTTCCACCTTCTCTTTAGTTAAAACTGAAACAGCCCCTGTTTCTTCATTTTCAGAATCTAAAACAATATCCCCCTCTTCTAATTTTCTAAGAATAGCTTCAATCATTTCTTCCTTTGTCATCCGATAGTAGCCAGAGATTTTTAGCTCTCTTGCTATTTCTGCTAATTCTGCCCTCGTTTTTAGTGTCAAGTTTTCGTAAGACATCCTTTAAACCTCCTTAAGGAAAAAATATTAAGATTAAAAATGTTGGGATAAAAGGTACAAGTTTTCAGAAATTTCATGGTAGTATAAAATAAAAGTTTTGTAAAGTCAATAAAAATATGAAAATCTTAATTAATTTAATTATATAATATTATGGGGGTAAGGTAAAGATGGAAGTATATATTGGTACTTCTGGATGGAGTTATGCATGGAATCCTAAAAAGAATCTAAATTGGTATTTAGAGAATACTCCTTTCAATGCTGTAGAAGTAAATAGTAGTTTTTACAGATTCCCTTCTGAGAACACTATAAAGGGGTGGGGAAAATTTAAAGACCAATTAAGATTTGTGATAAAAGTAAATAGATCTATAACCCACCTTCACAAATTCAATAACTTAGCAAGAGACTCTTGGACAAAATTTTTTTATTCTTTTGAAGCATTAGACTCTTACGTAGATTTTTATCTGTTTCAAATCCTACCAAGTATGTCCATAGAATACTTAGAAAATATTATAGCTTTCGCTAATTTTACCAGATTAGGAACAAGATTTGCCTTAGAACCAAGAAGAGTGGATTGGTTTAATGAAGAAATCTATAAAAAACTTCGAGAGACATCCATTACTCTTGTCTCAGTAAGTGCCCCTAATTTACCTGAGAATATAATTCTCACTACACCTTATGCTTATATAAGATTTCACGGAAAAACAGAATGGTACGCTTATAATTATTCAAAAGAAGAGCTTTATAATTTTGCTCAAAAAATAAAAAATCTATCAGTGCAGAAGGTTTTTATTTTCTTTAATAATGATGCAATGCTTTCCAATGGGATAACAATGTATAATATTCTAAAACATTAAACCTTATACGTTTATTACCGACTCTAATAATTTTTTATATTCTTTAGGAAATCTTGCCTTTACTTCCACAAATTGATCGGTATATCTCTCTTCTTCTACAAAAATCTTGCTCTTTATTTTTTGGAAGTTTCCCCATTTTTCATAAGGAATTTTTAAGTTATATACTCTTAAGCCTTTAAATATTTCCTTCACAATAATTTTTTTCAATTTATCTAATCCTATGTTTTGTAAGGCTGATACAAATACTGAAGGATGATAATCTAATTCTTCCTTTAAATAGTTCAATTCTTCTTTATTTAATAGATCTATTTTATTATATACTCTAATTATTGTCTTATCTTCAATTCCTATATCTTCTAAAATATCTTCTACAATCCCTACGTGTTTGCGGAAATCTTTATTAGAAACATCTATTACATGTAAAATAATATCCACATAATAAATCTCTTCAAGGGTAGCTCTAAAAGCTGTAAGAAGCTCCTCTGGAAGGTTTTGTATAAAACCCACCGTATCTGAGAGAAGAAATTCCCAATCATTTCCTAATTTTACTCTTCTTACAGTAGGATCTAATGTGGCAAATAGTAGATCCTCTGTCTTTACATTAGCCTTTGTAAGAAGATTAAAAAGAGTAGATTTTCCAGCATTGGTATAGCCTACTAAAGCAACCTGTGGTAGATCCAATCTCCTTTTTCTTTGAACCTCTCTCTCTTTCCGAAGTTCTTCTAACTGCATTTTTAATGTATGAATCCTTCTCTTAATCTTTCTTCTATCCATCTCTAATTTTGTCTCTCCAGGACCTCTTGTACCAATCCCTCCTCCAAGACGTGAAAGTAATTCTCCTTTTCCTGTAAGACGAGGAAGAAGATATTCTAATTGTGCAAGTTCTACCTGAATTTTCCCCTCTTTAGTTCTTGCATGTTGTGCAAAGATGTCCAATATTAATACTGTTCTATCTATAATCTTAGCTGGGATTTCATTTTCTATATTTCTAAGTTGAACAGGATAAAGATTATCTTTGAATATTACTATATCACATTGATCCTTAACTACCAAGTCTCTTAGTTCATTAAGTTTCCCAGCTTTCAGAAAAGAAGCAGGATCAACATCTCCTCCAAAAAGAAGTACATCTTTTACTTTTAAACCTGCAGTTTTACAAAGAAGTTTAAGCTCTTCTATTTCATCCAGATCACTTACTTTAGCAACAATGATGGCTTCTTCGATTTCCAGTCCTCCCTTTCTAAAAATTCTTTTATTCTCCTGAGAGCTTCTTTAAGCCTATCTTCTTCAATTGTAGTAGATATTCTTATATATCCCTCTCCATAATCTCCGTATCCAATTCCTGGAACTACTAATACACCTGTTTCTTCTAAAAGAAAGGCTGAAAAATCCGTAGAAGTAAAGCCCTCTGGTACAGGAACCCATACATAGAAGGTTCCTTTAGGAGGAAGTATATCTACTCCTAAAGATTTAAATGCATCAAGAACCATATCTCTTCTTCTCTGGTATATTTTCACACTTTCTTTTGGAAAATCTCTTAAGTTAGTTAACGCTTCAATTCCTGCGTATTGAATCGCTTGAAAAACTCCAGAATCCACATTAGTCTTTATAGTAGATAAGATAGAAATCAAATCTGCATTTCCAACTGCATAACCAATTCTCCATCCTGTCATATTAAAAGTCTTTGAGAGAGAACCAAATTCAACAGCTATATCCTTGGCTCCTTTCACCTCTAAAATGCTCGGAGCTACAAATCCATCAAAGGTAATCTCAGAATAAGCATTATCATAAAGAAGTACTAAATTATTTTCCTTTGCAAAAGCTACTGCTTCTTCAAGCCCTTTTTTATCTATAATTGCTCCTGTAGGGTTACTGGGATAGTTTAAAAACATCACTTTTGACTTTTTAACTATATTAGTTGGAATATCCTCCCATTTAGGGAGAAATTTGTTTTCTTTTGTAAGAGGAATAGAATACGGTGTTCCTTCGGCAAAAATGGTAGCTATCTTATAAACAGGATACCCTGGATCAGGATAAAGAACTCCGTCTCCTTTATCTATTAACCCCCAAATTATATGGACCAGCCCTTCTTTAGAACCTATAAGAGAAAGAACTTCACTTTTAGGATCAAGCTCTACATTAAATCTGTATTTATACCAATCCGAAACAGCTTTCCTATACTCATATAAACCTTCGTAGGAAGGGTAGCGATGATTTGCAGGATTTAAAGCTTCTTCACACAATTTTTGAACCACAGACATAGGAGTTGGCTGATCAGGGTCACCAATTCCAAGACTTATTATATCTATTCCTCTTTTTATAGCATCTTCCTTCAGTTGATCAATTCTTGCAAAAAGATAAGGTGGCAATTTCTCAATTCTTCTAGCTTTTTTAATCATTTGACTAATATCCACCGCCTTTCTCTAAATTATATCCTTGTAATTCCCAATCTTTGATTATGGTATTATAAACTATTTGAGCAAGTTGTGAAAGAGAATAAACAGAGACATCAAACCAGTGAACATCTTTTTCCTTTTTAAACCATGTATACTGCCTTTTTACAAGAAGCTTTGTTCTCTTTTTTATTAAATAAATACTTTCTTCTAAGCCAATTTCTCCTTTTAAATACATTAAAATCTCTTTATATCCTATTCCCTGCATAGAAGGTTTTTTCTCATCAATACCTTTTTCATATAATCTTCTTACCTCTTTCACTAATCCCGCCTCTATCATCTTATCCACTCTCTCATCAAGAATCTTATAATGTAAATCCTTAGGCATATAAAGACCTATCTTAGATAAATAATACTTTTCCTCCTTTTCACTACCGGCTAATTCACTTAAAGGCTTTCCAGTTTTTAGATAAACCTCTAATGCTCTTATAACCCTTTTGTAGTCGTGAGGATGAATCTTTAATGCGGAGATAGGATCAATTTTTTTCAATTCTTCATAAAATTTTTCTTCCCCCTCTGTTTCTAATTTTTCTCTTAATCTCTCTCTCAATGCATAATCTGGAGGGACATACGGTATTGAGAATATTCCTAAGAGTACTTTATAGTATAAAGGTGTACCTCCTACTAAGAGAGGAATTTTCTCCCTTTGATAAATATCTTGTATAGATTCCTCTGCTCTTTTCTTAAATTCTGCAACAGTAAATGGATAATCTGGAGGAACTATATCTATAAGATGATGGGGTACTTTTTCCCTTTCCTCTTTTGATGGTTTTGCAGTACCAATATCCATCTCCCGATAGATCTGCATAGAATCTACAGAAACTATTTCTATAGGTAAAATTTTTGCAAGCTCTAAGGATAAAGTAGTTTTACCTGTTGCTGTAGGACCAAGAATTATTGCAGTAGGTATTTTCATCTTCTATGAAAGTATCTTTCTAATTCTTCTTTTTTTATCTCCCATATAAAAGGACGACCATGAGGACAAGTAAGAGGTATTTTATTTTCAAAAATCATCTTTACTAAGGCTTCTATCTCCTCCCTTACAAGGATATCCCCACTTCTTATGGCACTATGGCAAGAAAGACTTTTTATTATATTATTTTCAAGTATCTCTAAATCTTTCTCTTCCAAATCTGTTAGTATCTCTTTAAACAGATTTTCAATACTTTGAGTATCAAAATTCAAAAATTCATAAGGGATTGTATTTAACCTAATATGCATAGGACCAAAATCTTCCCAAGAAAAAGCAAATCTTTCTAAAATTTCTTTTTTCTCCTCCAAAATTCTTCTCTCTTCTTTAGAAACTTCTATAATTAAAGGAAATATCACTTCTACATTTTGAAGTTTCCCAAGATTTATTTTCTCTTTGATCTCTTCATATCTAATTCTTTCATGAGCTGCATGCTGATCAATTATAAACAATCTATCTTTCATTTCCACAATAATATAGTTATCAAAAACTTGACCTATAATTTTTACCCCTAATGGAGAGGCTACATATTCTTCCATTGGTTCGGAAAAGGAAACTCTATCGCTAAATAATGGGAGTGATTTAAAATTTTCAGCATTAATCTTGGTATCTGCCTTATTTTCTCCTTCTATCTCTTTTCCTATTCCAATATCAAAAACATCTAAGGAAGATTTATCATATTCTTCTAAAGATTTCCTAATAGAATTTTCTACAAAGTTTAATATCTCCTTATCTTTCTCAAATTTAACTTCTCTTTTGGTAGGATGTACATTTACATCTATCTCTTCATAAGGCACCTCTATAAACAAAATTACGAAAGGATAGTAATTTTCTAAAATTCTTCCTTTATATCCTTCCCTTACGGCCTGTAAAAGAATAGAATTTCTGATCCATCTCCTATTTAAAAAGAAGTAATCTTGAGATCTAAAAGATATAAGTTTCCCAGGAACACTCAACATTCCCTCAATACGGTAATTTCCTTCACTATTTTCAAATTTTATAAGAGATTTTAGTGTGGAAGTACCAAAAAGCTCTATTATCACATCTTCTATATTAGAATTCCCTGGTGTAATAAACTTACTATTACCATCTTGTATAAGTTGAAAAGAAATTTCAGGATAAGCTAAGGAGATCTTTCTGACAAAGTCTATTATAAGATTTGTCTCTGTAGATCTACTTTTTAAAAATTTTTTTCTGGCAGGAACATTGTAAAATAGATTCTCTACTCTTACAGTAGTACCTTGCATTCCTTCCCAAGGTAAAACCTCTTTTATATCTCCTGCTTCAACATGAATTTCAACACCATTATTATCTTTAGTTTTAGTTTTTATGGTCATTTTGGAAATATTTGCTATACTTGCTAATGCTTCTCCTCTAAAGCCTAATGTTTTTATATGAAATAAGTCCTCAGAATTCTTTATTTTACTAGTAGCAAAGCGATGTAGGGCAAGAAGAGCATCTTCTTCGGTCATTCCTTCGCCATCATCAGTAACAGAGATTAAATCCTCTCCAGCATTAACAATTTCAATGGTAATTCTTTTTGCCCCTGCATCTATAGAATTTTCCACTAATTCCTTCACCGCCGAGACAGGTCTTTCTACAACCTCTCCTGCTGCAATTTTATTTCTTATCTCTTCTGGAAGAAGAATTATTTTACCCATAAACTTATTTAATCAATTCCTTCCATTCATGAATTTTAAGAAGAGCTTGAATTGGAGTAAGTTCATTAGTATTTAAAGAGAGAATTTCATTTCTCAACTTTTCTAATTTAGAATCGTTAATTTCAGTAAAAAGAGGGAGCTGTTTAACTTCCCTTTTTTGAATTTCTCTTCCTTTTTCTAAATCAAAGAGAATCTTCTCAGCTTTTTCTATAATCTCATTAGGAAGATCTGCAAGTTGTGCCACATAAATACCATAACTTTTATCAGCAGGTTTTTCTACGATCTTATGGAGAAAGATGATATCCTTTCCTTTTTCTTGAACAGCTACGCTTAAATTCTTAAGATGTCTTAATTCTTTCTCCAGTTCTGTAAGTTCATGATAATGAGTGGCAAATAAAGTTTTTGCTTTAATCTTATTATGTATATATTCTACAATTGCCCAAGCAATACTAATACCATCATAAGTACTAGTACCTCTTCCAACCTCATCTAATATGATAAGACTCCTGTCAGTAGCATGAGATAAAATATTACCTACTTCTTTCATCTCTACTAAAAATGTGCTCTCTCCAGAAGAGATATCATCCCACGCTCCAATCCTCGTAAAGATTCTATCTACAACTCCAATTTTTGCTTCTTTTGCTGGAATAAACGATCCCATCTGAGCTAAGATAATAATAAGAGCAGTTTGTCTTATATAGGTAGATTTTCCTGCCATATTTGGACCTGTGATGAGATCTATAAATTTCTCTTTATTAAGATACACATCATTAGGCACAAAAGCTCCAGGAGGAAGCATCCTTTCTATCACAGGGTGCCTTCCTTCCCTTATAATTACATCATAATCATTTGTAACCTGAGGACAAATGTAATTATATTCCCGAGCAGTCTTTGCTAATGATATATACATATCTATCTCCGCTATAATCTGTGCAAAAGAAGAAATTTCTCTTGAATTTTTCACTACATCCTCTCTTAATTCCTGAAATAATCTCTCCTCAAGATTTTTAATGTTTTCTTCTGCATGCAAGATTTTATTTTCCCATTCTTTTAATTCAGGAGTAATAAATCTCTCAGCATTTACAAGAGTTTGCTTTCTTATATATTCAGATGGGACAAGATTTAAATTTGCCTTAGTTACCTCAATATAATATCCAAAGACTTGATTGTATCCTATTTTTAAAGACTTAATACCAGTTCTTTCTCTCTCTCTATTTTCAAGATCAGCAAGCCACTTTCTACTATCTCTTAACATCCCACGAAGATCATCAAGATCCTGATTATAGCCGTCTTTTATAAATCCTCCCTCTTTAAGATGAGCAGGGGGACTCTCTACTAAGGCTTTATTTAGTCTCTCATAAAGAGGCTCAAGATCTGGTAGATTGTTTTTTAGTTCAGTCAATTTTTCACTCTCTACATTTTCTAATATCTTCTTTATTGTTGGAAGAAAATATAAAGCTTGTCTTAGATAAATAAGTTCCTTAGGTGTTGCAATATTATAATTAATTCTTGAATTTATTCTTTCTAAATCAGGTATCTCCTTCAAAGTTTCTTCCATTTCTTTTCTAAAAGCTTCCTTTTCAAGGAATTCTTTAACTGCCTCCTGTCTTTTTCTTATATAATTAACATTCAAAAGAGGCTGTAACAAAGACTTTTTAAGAAGCCTCGTTCCCATAGATGTCAATGTTTTATCAAGAACCCAGATGAGACTTCCTCTTCTCTGCCCTTCTCTTACTGTTTCAAATAGTTCTAAATGTTTTATTGCTGTACTATCAAGAATAAGAAATTGCTGAGGTTTATAGAACTCAAGCTTTTTAATATGTGTTGGTATGGTAAACATAACCTCTTTTATATAGTTTAAAATGCCATAAGCAGCCTTAAGACCCAAAGAATAGCGATCTTTATCCTCCGCAAATTCTAAAGAATAATCTACAGTATTAAAATAATCTTCAGAGACAAAAGTTACTTTAGGATCAAGTTCCCTCTTCAGATCTGAAAGTATATTCCCAAAATAATCTCTAAAAGAAATAGATAGTATTATTTCCTTAGGCTTAATTCTTATTAACTCTGAGTATATAATTTCTTTAGCATCAGATCCGCTCCATTCTGTAGCCAAAAACTCACCTGTAGAAACATCTATGGCAGACATTCCTATACTTTCTCTATTCAAAGCAAAAAGGGAGGTTAAAAAATTATTATTCTTATCCTCAAGAAGTGTATCTTCTAATAGAGTGCCAGGAGTAATTACACGAACCACTTCTCTTTTTACAAGCCCTTTTGCTAAAGCAGGATCTTCCATTTGCTCACATATGGCTACCTTATAATTTTTCTGAACCAACTTTGAAAGGTAACTATCTAAAGCATGATAAGGTACTCCAGCCATGGGAATCCTTTTTCCCTTTCCTACCTCCTTAGAAGTAAGAACAATATCAAGTTCTTGAGAGATTATTTTAGCATCCTCTTCAAATGCCTCATAAAAATCCCCAAGCCTGAAAAGAAGAATAGTATCAGAAAACTTATCTTTTATACTCTTATACTGTTTATATAGAGGAGTCATGTTTTCCATAATTTACTCTACCTCTTTAACAATCTCCCCTTTCAAAGACCACAGCCTTGCTTCTATTATTCTTATAACATAAAACTTTCCAATCATCTCTTTGCTACCTCTAAAAAAAACGAGTCTGAAATTTTTCGTTCTTCCAGTAAGCTCTTCTGAATCCTTAGGATTAGTTCCCTCCGCAAGTATTACTTCTTCCTTCCCAACCATTGACAAATTCTTTTCATATATAATTTTCCTTTGAAGATTCTCAAGCTCTTCAAACCATTCCTTTTTTTTAGAGAGAGGCACCATATCTTCAAAGTTAGATGCAACAGTACCTGGTCTTGGCGAATAAATAGCTAAATTTACTGTATCAAATTGTAGTTCTTTCAAGGCTTTTCTTGTTGCCTGGAAATCCTCTTCTTCTTCTCCTGGAAATCCCACTATTATATCTGTAGAGAATGAAGAATCTTGGACTCTATCTCTAATCTTTTCAATAAGATTTTTATAGTCCTGATAGGTATAGCCCCTTCCCATCTTCTTTAGAATTCTGTCAGATCCTGCTTGAAGAGGTAAATGCCAATGAGGACAGACCTTTGGAAGTCTTGCTACAGTTTCTATTAATTTATCAGTAACATCTCTCGGGTGTGAGGTAAGAAATCTTATTCTTTTTATACCTGGAATTTCATGAATTTCAGAAAGAAGATCAGCAAGATCAGTATTTCCAAGATCCTTACCATAAGAATCCACATTTTGTCCTAAAAGAGTAACTTCTACTACTCCTTGATTAGCAAGATCTCTAATTTCATTTACTATATCTTCTTTCTTCCTACTTTTTTCTCTTCCTCTTAGATATGGAACAATGCAATAAGTACAGAAATTATTACATCCATAAATTATAGGCACCCACGCTTGAAATTTACTTTCTCTTTTTATAATCTTCCAATCTATATCTTCTGGATAAGGGTCTTCCTCAACTAAAACTGCCTTTTCTCCATTTTCCAATTTCCTAATAATCTCTGGAAGTTTTACAAACTTATAACTACCAAGCACAAAGTCAATATAAGGAAATTTTTCTATAATTTCTTCGTTCATTCTTTGAGCCATACATCCTGAAATTCCGATAAGTATGTCTGGTCTCTTTCTTTTCAATTTATTAAGTTCCCCCAATTTTCCAAATACCTTCTCCTCTGCCCTTTTTCTAACAGAGCAAGTATTTAAAAGAATAATATCTGCCTCTTCCATTTTTTCTGATTGAGTATACCCAAGACTCTCCAAAATACCTGCCATCTTTTCAGAATCTGATTTATTCATCTGGCAACCGTATGTTAGAATGTGATATTTAGGCATCTATCTCTTCTCCTTTTGGAAAGGTTACCTTTATCCTCAAGCCGCAAGGAAATGCTTCCATATCAATTTTACCTTTGATCTCTTCTACAAGCATTTGTACCAATTGGAAACCTAAGCTTCCTTTGGAAGGAGAAATTTCAGAGATTTGTACTTCATGCGCTCCTTTATTTGTTACTTCTAATATTATATCTTTTTCTTGCAAAGTAAGCGATAGAACTATTTCTACAGGGGATTCATCCACTACTCCATGTTTAACTGCATTTTGTAAAAGTTCATTCACAATTAAACTTACAGAGGTTGCTTTTTGAGATGACAAAAAAATATTTTTCTTTGACTTATGAAATTTAAAAATACACGGCAGATCTTCATAAGTTTGTTTAAATGCATTTAACAGTCTTTCTGCTACTTCTACAATATCTACTCTATCTTCCTCAAATCTGGAAAGAGACTCATGTACTAGAGCAATACTATTTACTCTATTAATACTTTCCTGAAGAGCAAGTTTTGCACTTTCAGAATCAAGCCTCCGCATTTGGATTCTTAATAAACTTGCTATAGTTTGAAGATTATTCTTTACTCTGTGATGAATCTCCTTTATAAGTACCGATTTAAATTTAAGCTCTCTCTCTTTTTGCTTTAACTCTGTAGTCTCTCTTATAAGATAAAACATTCGCCATATACTATTATTACCCTTACTAACAGGTAAAATCCTCTTTACAAAACTTCTTGTTTCATCTTCAAACTCCTCATAAACTTCTTCTCCCCATGCTTTTATAAATTCCATATCCTTTCTCATTTCTATAAATTTATAAAAGAATGGATCTTTTACTTTCTTACCCCATATATTCCCTACTTCTCCCAATGTTCTAAATAACTTCATTGCTGCCATATTAGCAAAAAGTACTATTCCATCTTCATCCAAAATTAATATACTTTCTCCTTCAGAAACACTATCAATAAAACCTTCCCAGTTCAATTTTCCTTTTATTAAAAGCTTCAGAAGCCATTGAGATGTTTCCTTATAGCCTCTTGCATTATATGGAAATTCTGTATGAACTAAAAGATTTTTTAGAACTTTCAGTACCCCTATAACCCTTCCATCCTTTTTAAGAGGTAAAACTTCTTCCTCTGCAGGAAATCCTCCTATCACAAGGCCTGATTTTCTATTTTGCACTCTGCCAGTATTTATTGCTTGTAATAATTCAGGCTCATCATCAAAAAATACAAGTTTTCCTATTTCCTGCCTTATGGATAAAGGAGGAACCGTTTTAGGATGAGCTTCGGCCACAAGAACAGCCGAAGACAGATCTGTGATTGGTTGGTAGAGATAAAGATCTGCCCCTATCAAGTCTGCAATAAGTGGTAAATAAGGGACATAATTCTTAAACTCTTCTAAAAGATAAACCGTCTCTTTTTTAGTTTTCAGCATTATTTTCTGAGTTCTTCTAATTTTTGGAGAGTTTCGGATATTTTCTCCTTCTTTCTCAAAACTATTAATATGGTATCATCTCCTGCTACACTTCCCACAAAATCTTCCCATTCATTCATAATATTATCCAACATAAATGCTACTGCTTGAGCGTTTCCTGGTAACGTCTTTATAAGTATAAAATTTTCAGCAAAATCAATTTTTACCACTACTCTATTTAATAGATCTTTTAAAGAAGGAAAGTTAAAGGAATTCTCAGGAATTACATACCTTTTACCTAACTCAGAAGTTTGACGGATAGCTCCTAATTCTTTCAGGTACCGAGAAAGAGTGGCCTGAACAATGTCAATTCCTTCTTCTTTGAGAGCATCCATTAATTCCTTTTGGGTACTTATAAATCTTTTTTTTAAAATTTCCCTAATTTTCTCTAATTTTTCTCTTTTGTTCAAATCTCCTGATGACCCCTTCTCCTACACTCCTCACATACACCATATATAATCAACTGATAACTTACATTACTAAAAGAAGTTTTATCTTCAATCTTTTCCTTCAGTTTTTCATAATCTATTAATGGTTCTTCCAAATCTTCTACCTTTCCACATGTTTTACAAATTAAATGATGATGAGGTTCTACTTTTGCATCATATCTTGCCACTGCATTATCATCATAAAACCTTATTGCTTTGCCTTCTCTTACTAAGAGCTCAAGAGTTCTATATACTGTACCAAGACTTATTTTTATAGATTTCTCCTCTGCTTTCCGAAAAACAGAAAGAGCATCAGGATGATCTTTACTTTCCATTAAGATATCCATTACTAATTTTCTCTGTCTTGTCTCTCTTTGCATACTGCTTATCTCCCTTCTGTAAATAAGTTTAATTTAAAGTTATTATTTTGTCAAAAACGCATCTAAAACTTTTAGCTTCTCTTTTATGATATAATACTCTAATTAAAAAAGGCGATAAAAAATGGAAAGGTATTTTTTAAAAGCAAAAAATATATATTCATTTGATGATAGCTTTCACGAGTATTCTTGGGCATTAATTGAAAATGGAAGAATCAAAGATTTAGGCGTATATGAACTTCCTAAAGAAACAGATACACTTATTTATGACTTCTCTGAATTCATTGCCATTCCAGGTTTCATTGATACACATGTACATCTTTCTTCCACTGCTATTAATGAAATATCTTTAGATTTGAGTAATTTCTCTTCAATAAAAGATATCATTAAAGCTTTAGAGGCTACCAGAGATTCACTTCCAGAAGGAGAATGGATTCTTGCAAAGGAATTTGATCCCGATAACATAGATGAAAAAAGAAACATTACCAAAGAAGAACTTGATCAACACTTTTCAAAACACCCTGTTCTAATTATAAGAAAGGATGCCCACTCAAGTATTATAAACTCCCTCGGCGAAAGTCTTTTAGAATTTCCAGAAAAAAGTGATGAGGAGATATTAAAAGGAAAAATCCATCAGATAGCAGTAGGAAAAGTCTATCAAAAGATTGATCCTTCTCTTCTTGTAAGGGGAATACTTAAAACCTTAAGAAAGGCAGCTGAAAATGGGGTAAGTACTATTCACGCTTTAGAAGGTGGATACACCTCTCCACCAGGTACACCTCAATTAATAATGGGTCTGCAGCAATACTTTCCTATAGATGTAATACTATACTATCAGACTACATCTATCAACAAAGTAAAATCCTTGAATTTACATACTATAGGTGGGTGCTTACTAGTAGATGGTTCTATTAGTAGTCTTACTGCTGCTCTATTTGAACCTTATGATATTGATAAGAATAGTCTTGGAATTCTTTATTGGGATTTAGATCCTCTTGTTAATTTCATAAAAACTGCTCATAACGAAGGGCTACAAATTGCCTTTCATGCTGTAGGAGATAGAGGCATAGACCTACTTCTTCGTGCCTATAAAAAAGTAATAAAAGAATTTCCTAAAGAGGATCATAGGCATAGAATAGAACATTTTGAATTACCTAAAAAAGAGCACATAAAGCTTGTAAAGGACTTAGGACTTACTTTATCTATGCAGCCAGCCTTTTTATACTTTTGGGGTGGTACAGGAAATATGTATGAGACCTATTTGGGAGAGGATAGGGCTCAGAACATAATTCCTCTTAAAAGCATTTTTAGTGAAAAGATCGTTGCTGGAGGAGGATCCGATAGCTCAGTAACTCCTATAGATCCTATATTAGGAGTTCACTCAGCAGTAAATCATCCTAACCCTCAAGAAAAAATTTCTATTAAGGAAGCTATAAAGATGTTTACATTTAACAGTGCCTATATAGGATTTTTGGATAAGGAAAAGGGAAGTATAGAGAAAGGAAAAATTGCAGATATTGTTTTCTTAAACGAGGATCCTTTTAAAATAGATCCTCAAAAAATTAAAGCATCTTTGGAAGTAAAAGTTAATATCTCTAAAGGTAGAATCGTATATAAAGATGTAAAACTTAAGACTTAGTCTCTGTATATAGAGAAAGCCTTTTTAAAATTTCTTTCCCTACCACCAAACCAGAAATTGATGCTTGCATAAGTCCTCTTGTAACTCCTACCCCATCCCCAATAGCGAATAGATTTTTTATCTCTGTTTCTAAGGAGGAGGATAACTTAACTCTGGCAGAATAAAATTTTACTTCTACTCCATAAAGCAATGTATGACGTGAGTAAACTCCAGGAGTTACTTTATCTAATGCCTGAATCATCTCTATAATATCCACAAGATATCTATAGGGGAGAACTAAACTTAGATCTCCAGGAACAGCATCCTTTAGAGTTGGAATTACCATACTTTTTTGAAGTCTCTCCCATGTAGATCTTCTACCAGCAAGAAGATCACCTAATCTTTGCAAAATAACCCCATTACTCAGAAGATTTGCAAGACTTCCTATAGCTCTACCATAAGCTATAGGATCTTTAAAAGGTTCTGTAAAGTTTTTTGATACAAGTATTGCAAAATTTGTATTTTCAGTTTTCTTTTCTGCAAAACTATGCCCATTAACTGAAATTATACCTTCATCCTGTTCCATAACTACTTCCCCATAAGGATTCATACAAAAAGTTCTGACTTTATCATCAAAGGTTTTTGTATAATAGATAAACTTAGCTTCGTAGAGCTCATCAGTAATTTCTTTCATTACAGCTGCAGGTATTTCAACTCTAACTCCTATATCTACAGGATTTATAATCCACGAAAGTCCTATTCTTTTCCCCTCACCTGAAAACCATTTTGCTCCTTCCCTTCCTGGAGCTACAATTACAAAATCAGCCGTAAAAATTTTCCCATCTTCAAGCTCTACACCCTTTACTTTATTATCCTCTACTATTAATCTCTCTACTTGCTTGTTTAAAATAATATCTATTTTATCCTTAAGATAATCATACATGTTTAATAAAATAGGAGCACAATTTTCAGTACCTAAATGCCTTACAGCAAAATACATTAGTCTTAAATCTGCAGATATAGCTTTTCTTTGAAAGTAGGCAAATTTGTCAGGATCAGGTTTTACAATAGGTTGATCCGCACCAAATTCGGTATAGATATTATTTACCTCATCCATCAGTTGAATAATTCTTTGTTCTTCAATGTAATCTTTTAGCCATCCTCCTACTTCTGTAGAAAATGTTAATTTTCCATCACTAAAAGCTCCTGCCCCTCCCCATCCTGAAACAATATTGCACTTTGGACAACGAGCACAGCCTTGGTGATTTACAAGAGCAGGACATACCCTTCTGCTTGTAATATCCCCTTTTTCTACAAGCAAAATTCTGAGAGGTTTTTTACCTCTTATTAATGATATAGCTGAAAATATCCCTGAAGGACCACCGCCTACAATAATAACATCATACTTCATGATGGATATAAATTTTCCTGTGATAGTTTTGGTAAATACTCTAAACCCTTTACCAATTTTACTCTTCCACCCTTAACCAACTTAACTAACTCCGGTATAATTCTACCTCTTTCTTCTTCAATTTCTAAGAGGATTTCCTCCATATCTATCTTACCGTCCATAATCTTAAGCATTTTTTGAACTGCAGAATCATTAGAAGAAACATTTCCAACTTTTGCAGGGATAACAGTCTTTAAGTTTACAAGATTTCTAAAAGTTAATCTTCCAACAGAAATGTTCTCCAGTATAACATCAATAGCAAAAATAGTTCCAAGCCCACTAAGCCTTGCTATAGTAGCTAAATCTCTTCTTCCATCTATATTTGATAAAATAAATTTCTGTTTTTCCTCTAATGTCATATTTTCAAGACCTTTTCTAAGAAGAAGTACTTGTACAGAAGAAGGAACTTCAAAAGAAGAATCAGGAAAATATGGAACTACAGTGAGGGATTGTATTTTCTTCTGTTTTTCCTGCCATTCATCCATAATCCTTGCAGCTTCAAGAATTAGTGCTTCTGAAGACATAGAAATAAGTATGGAGATACTTGAAACATCCTCTTGAATAAATTCAAAATTACCATCCTCCCAAGTAAAAAGTTCTAAAAAAGCTAACATTCCGCTCAATTTTCCAGTCTCAGCATTTATTACTTTTCCATCTTGAAGATAAAGAATCCCTTTTTTAAAAGGTTTTTGAATAACAAGCTTTCCTGTAGAAATCTTCCCTGAAAGGGTCTGAAGAATTGATACCAAATCAAACTCTTTTAAATTTCCTGAAAGTGGCATAAGCCATTCTCCTCTATATTAAATGGTGCGCCCGAGAGGATTTGAACCTCTAACCTACGGATTCGTAGTCCGCCGCTCTATCCAGTTGAGCTACGGGCGCACTCTTTAAGAGATTATAAGATAAAACTTTTAATTAAGTCAAGAAATTACAGAAGTAATCTAAAACTCAAGAAATAGAGTCTATAAATCTTTTAACAAATTGCTTATTTTTTCTATAATCTCTTTCTCTATCAATCATTCTTTCAATTTTTCTAACTTGTTTCTCTATCTAACTAATAATAATTCATATATATTTTTTGCCGCAATCTTACCTGCACCCATAGCACTTATAACAGTAGCAGAGCCACTGACTATATCTCCCCCAGCAAATACCCTATCTTTAGAGGTCTTTCCTGTGCTTTCATCTATTATTATAGTTCCATTTTTATTTATAAAGAGATCAGTCGTAGCTCTACTTATCAGAGGGTTAGGTACTGTACCTACAGCAACTATCACCATATCTAAGGGAAATATAAAATTAGAGCCTGGAATGGTTACAGGTCTTTGCCTACCACTTTCATCAGGCTCACCTAAGGTCATTCTTTGAAGTTCTATTCCTGTAACATGGCCCTTTTCATCACCGATAAATCTTACAGGTGAGACTAAAAATTTAAATTTAATACCTTCTTCTTTAGCATGAACCACCTCTTCATACCTTGCTGGCATTTCTTTCTCAGTTCTTCTATATAAAACATTTACCTCTTTAGCGCCAAGTCTAAGAGCTGTCCTTGCAGCATCCATAGCTACATTTCCTCCACCAATAACACCTATAACTTTACCTATTTTTATAGGAGTATCATATTCTGGGAATTTATAAGCTTTCATTAAGTTTACTCTCGTAAGAAACTCATTAGCAGAGTAAATTCCTATAAGATTTTCACCTGGAATATCAAGAAACTGTGGAGCACCTGCTCCTGCACCTATAAATATTGCATCATATTCTTTTAATAACTCATCAATCGTTACTGTTTTTCCTATTATTACATCTGTATAGATTTTTACCCCAAGTTTTCTTATATACTCAACCTCTGCTCTTACTATCCTCTTAGGAAGCCTAAACTCAGGTATCCCATAAATTAAAACTCCTCCTGGCTCATGAAATGCTTCAAGAATTGATACTTCTAAACCAAGTTTTGCAAGATCTCCTGCAACCGTAAGTCCTGCAGGACCAGATCCTACTACTGCAACTTTCTTATTAACTTTAGTCTTAATTTCTGGAATTTCTATTCCTTTATTTAACTCATAATCAGCCACAAATCTCTCAAGTCTCCCAATAGCTACGGGTTCTCCAACTTTTTTTAACGTACATACTGCTTCACACTGAGTTTCTTGAGGACAAACCCTACCAGTAGTTGCAGGTAAGTTATTAGTCTCCTTAATCTTTTTAATCGCCCCATTATAATTTCTCTCTCTTATAAGCTTAATAAATCCAGGAATATCAATGTTAACAGGACATCCCTTTATACATGGAGCATCTTTACACTGAAGACATCTTTGGGCTTCCTGTAATGCTAAATCTTCTGTATACCCCAAAGCTACTTCTTCAAAATTCTTAATTCTCACCTCTACTGACTGTTCAGGGCTTGAAGTTTTCAATTTAGAAACTACCAATTTCTTCACCCTCTCTTTCTTCAAATAATTTCAACGCTAAGGTCTCTTCTTCTTTATAAGTTCTAAGTCTTAGAAGTAGTTCATCAAAATCCACTAAATGTCCGTCAAATTCTGGCCCATCTATACATGTAAACTTATTTTTTCCACCTACAGTTACCCTGCATCCCCCACACATTCCTGTACCATCTACCATGATAGGATTAAGACTAACAATAGTAGAAATATGGAAAGGACGTGTAACATCAGAAACCACTTTCATCATTATAGTAGGACCTACAGCCCAAATTCTATCAATTTCCTTATCGCTATCCAAAATCTCTTTTAAAACATCTGAAACAAACCCCTTTCTTCCTAAGGATCCATCATCAGTGGTAATATATATTTCGTCACTTATTTTTTCTATCTCATCTTTAAAAATTACATAATCTCTACTTCTTCCACCAATAATACTTATCACATAATTTCCAGTTTCCTTTAAAGCCTTAAGAATAGGATATAAAGCAGCAATACCTACTCCTCCTCCAACCCCAATAACAGTACCAAAGTTATCTATCTCAGTAGGATTCCCCAATGGTCCTACCAGATCTAAAATTTTATCATTTTCTTCTAATCTCCCAAGAAGTTTTGTCGTTTTTCCTACTTCTTGAAAAACTATTGTTATAGTTCCTTTTTCTTTATCCTTATCTGCAATTGTAAGAGGAATTCTCTCTCCATTTTCTGTAACTCTTAAAATTACAAACTGCCCAGGAAGAGATTTTTTCGCTATAATAGGAGCAGAAACTTTTATAAGCTTTACTCCTGGTGCTAAAATTTTCTTTTCCAGAACATCAAACATAAGGTTTCCTACCTCCTTTTTGTAAAAAGTATATCACTTGTCTATTCAAAGTAAAATATCTATGCACTTGGGGAAGAGGATTCTAAATCCATTAAAGGAATATTTTCAAAAAAGATTATATTAACAAAAATATCCGGATTGACAGTAATCCGAAAAATTCTCGGAAGATTTGTATAAGTAAAAAGTAAAATAAAAGAATAACTTTCTTCCGGCTTTAGTAATTTAGATAATGGCAAGGGAGTTAAAGTATCTTTTAATAAATTTGTATAATATTTATCATTATTTAACAATTTTTCTGGACTTCGTGATATATTTTCCAGATTAAAAACCAATTTGCTTAAATCTAAGGTTTCGTCTCCTTCATTATAAATCGTAACAAAAAGTGGTAACGTCTTTGAAAGTAACGGTATATTGAACTTAGGATAATTTCTCAAGTTCAATACACTAACTTTAAGTGGATATTTTGGTGAATATCCATAATGAAAGTTAAAAAAATTTGGGTTCTTAGAATTTATAAGAGCCCCCTCTATATGTAATTTAACTAACCTCTCCTGAAACTCTAACACTCCTTCAACTTGAAGAAGTTTAGTATAATAGTCAACAACAATATTCCAAGCGATATAATTTTTTTCAGGATCCTTCCAAAATTTTTCTTCTTGTTCTTTTATAATTTTTAACGATAGATCAGCATCCTTGCCTTCAGCAAAGGCAAGAATAAAGGTTATTATTAAGAATACTAAAAAGGGCCATTTTCTCATAGGTTGATTTCAAACACAAAAGTTTAAAAATAATTGGTGGAGCTGGGGGGACTTGAACCCCCGACCTCTTCCGTGCCATGGAAGCGCGCTCCCTCTGCGCCACAGCCCCCCAAAATTTCCGTATGTGGAGGCGGCACCCGGACTCGAACCGGGGAATGGGAGATTTGCAATCTCCTGCCTTAGCCGCTTGGCAATGCCGCCATTGGCACTTTTCTTGGAGCGGGTGACGGGATTTGAACCCGCGACCCTCGACTTGGGAAGCCGATGCTCTACCCCTGAGCCACACCCGCTTTCCTTAAATACCTTACTTTATTTAGAGAATAAGTTTTTTTTTGTATTTTGTCAAGAATCAAGAAAAATAAATAAGGTGGTTGACAATTTAAAAGTTTATTTCTATTATATATGATAAGAAAATCTTTAAATGGGAGGTGTACCAATGTCGGGCAAAAATAGACCCTCTAAGCTTTATTTGCTAATTCCTCTTTTATTAGTTATGCTTCTTATCTCTTCACCAGCCCAGACAGTAAATGTCAATCCCAAAGGTTGGCTTGATCAAGTAGCCTTTATCCCAGAAGCTGATATGGCAAAAGCTGTGGAAATGCTATCCAAAGGGGATATGGATATCTATTACAATGAAATCAGTGATCCACAACTATTTAGAAGAGTAAAAGAGGATCCAAATCTAACCTATGGCACTTCTTTTGGACTTTACTATGAATTAACTTTAAACCCTGTAGGACCTACTTATAAAGATGGAAGACTCAATCCTTTCAGTAACAAAAAGATTAGAGAGGCACTAAACTTAGTAATAGATAGACAATATATCGTGGACGAGATTATGGGGGGACTTGCAGAAGTAAAGTTCCTACCACTAAGTAAAGGATTTCCAGAATATGAAAGGTATAAGGATACCATATCTAAATTAGAGCAACAATATAAGTATGATTTTAATAAGGGTAAAAACACAATTAGTAGTGAAATGAAAAAAATGGGAGCTGAGTTAAAAGGTGGAAAATGGTACTACAAAGGAAATCCCGTTACTGTAAAATTCCTTATTAGACCAGAGGATAGAAGAAAACAAGTTGGAGATTATATATCTAACCAGCTTGAAAAATTAGGATTTACTGTAGATAGACAATATAAAACTTCTCGTGAGTCATCTCCTATATGGCAAGGAAGCGACCCTGCAGAAGGTAAATGGGATATCTACACTGGAGGATGGATAACTACTGTTCTTGCAAGAGATATGTCTGACAATTTCCAATTCTTCTATTCCCCAGATTCTTCAATGTCTTTCTCTCCTCTTTGGAGAGCCTACAAACCAGATCCAGAGTTTAGAGATATTGCAAACAAGCTTGCCCAGAGAACTTTTAAGAGTTTAGCTGAGAGAAATTATTTAATGAGAAAAGCATTAGAACTTTCTCTTAAAGATTCTGTAAGGATATTCCTTATAGATCAGAAAGCAGCATGGGTAAGAAGAAAGAATATTGATACAGCAGTAGATTTTGCAGGTGGTAATTCTGCAAGAGTTTGGCCTTACGTCTTAAGAATTGCTGGAAAAGAGGGTGGAAGTGTTAAGGTAGGAATGTCTGAAGTAATTGTTGACCCATGGAACGCAATCGGTGGTTCTAACTGGGTATATGACAGAACAATGATGGAGGCAACTTATGGATGGACATGGGCTTACCATCCATATACGGGGCTCCCAATCATTTTTGGAATTGAGAGTGCAGATCTTACAGTAGCCTCTCAAGTTCCTACCTTTACTAATAAAGGATCTGAAAATTGGCTAAAATTCAAGAAAGTAAAAGAAGTCAGCGTACCTGCTGATGCTTGGTATGGATGGGATGTCAAGAATCAGAAGATGATAACCGCAGGAGAGGCTGGAGTAAAAACTTCAAATGTAAAAGTAGTAATTAATTATGGGGATGTCCTCGGTAAACAAAAATACCATGATGGAACAGTCCAGAGTTTAGGAGATTACATTGTAGAATTTATTGTTGGATTTGAAAGAGCAAACAAAGACAGTAAAATATATGATGAATCTTATGTAGACACCTTTGAATCTTGGAGAGAGTCCTTTGTAGCATGGAAGATAGTAAAAGAGCATCCATTTATCGTAGAATATTATACTAATTATGCAGAACTTGATGCTGAACTTACTGCTCTTTGGCCAACTCTATCTGTAGTCACTGGGTTCTTCCCATGGCATGATCTTGCCTTAGGAATTAGGGCAGAGGAGGAAGGAAAACTTGCCTTTACAGCAGATAAGGCAGATGCTAAAAAGGTAGAGTGGACCAATTATATTGGTGGTCCAAGCCTTTCTATATTAAAAGACATGCTTGATAAATCTCAAAAGGATGGGTATATCCCATTTAAGAATTTTGTAGGCAAATATGTTAAAGAGGCTGAAATAAAAGAAAGATACGCTGCCCTTGCCAAATGGTATAATGAACACAGACATTTCTGGATAAGCAATGGTCCCTATTATTTGGACAGAGCAGATACTGTAGCTCATACTATTCTCTTAAAGAATGCAAAACTTTTAAAATAATGTAGTATAATATAACCCCAGGGGGGCTTTTCCCTCTGGGGTTTTTTTTTGGAGTAAAATTAGATAAAATGAAAGGAGGTAGGTAAAAATAGAAGGCTTCAAAAAAATCTTAAAATATTTTCTTAAAAGAACTATTGCTATATTTATAACTGTAGCTATAGCTATTTATCTTACTATTGTTATTGCTAATGCTGGCGGATATGTGGATAAAATTGTGGAACAGGAAATACAAATGAATGTAGCTATGAGAATGAAAGATGATCCTACTATGCGAGGATTTAGCGAAGAACAGAAACAAAATATCTTAGAAAGCAGAGTAAGAAATGAATTAAAAAGGAGAGGAATGGACCAGCCTTTCATTATAAGAAGTATATATCATCTCAAAAGAGCTCTTGTTCTTGACTTAGGGAATGCTCTTAATATGACCAGCGACAGTGGTTCTATGCAGGTCAAAAATATTATTTTAGAAAGAATTCCGCTTTCAGTGCTTCTCTTTACCACTATTACAATAATAGAATTCCTACTATCTCTATATTTTGGACTAAAACTCTCAAGAAATTATGGTTCTTTTTGGGATAAATTAGTTGTATACTTTTCTCCTTTATCTACTATTCCTGGATGGTTTTATGGAATCTTCTTTATAATGATCTTCTATTCTTGGCTTCATATCCTCCCTCCCGGAGGATTCATGGATTTTCCACCACCACCTACTGCAATAGGTAGAATCTTAAATGTAATAAAACATATGATTCTACCTATAAGTTCTTGGATCCTAAGCTTTATTTTCTTAGGAATTTATAGTCAAAAAAACTTCTTTCTTATTTACTCTACTGAAGATTATGTGGAAGTTGCCAAAGCCAAAGGACTTCCTGATAAAGATATAGAGAGAAAATATATCCTGCGTCCCGCCCTTCCTCCTATTATTACTTCTTTTGCCCTCTCTGTAATATCTTCCTGGATGGGAGCTATTGTAACAGAAGTGGTATTCAACTGGCCTGGACTTGGAATGGTCTTATCTAGGGCTATCGGTAGTTTTGATGCTCCTGTAATTGTTGGAGTAACAGTAATCTATGCTTACTTATTAGGTGCTACAGTCTTGTTATTAGATTTTGTCTATGCACTTGTTGATCCAAGAGTAAGAATATGAGGTGAAAAGGTATGGAAAATATAGAATTAACTTCTACATATAGTCTAAAGGGGATTATAAAAGAAATATTTAAATACAAAACTGCTAAATTTTCTTTATTAATATTCATTTTACTCATAGCTATTTCTATTTTTGCTTATACTACTATGCCCTATGATGAAGCGAAAAAAATGTGGAACGACAGCCAAGCATGGTTAAAAAATCCAAGAAATGCTATCCCTGTATGGTGGGGAGTTTTTACTGGGAAAAAACTGCCCCAAAATATAGATCTAAAAAATCCTGAAATAAAAGTATTATCAGAATCTCCTGAGGTAATTAATTATAGCTACAATTTTACTTTTAATTACGACGACTTCCCAACAGAATTTAATATCTTCCTAAAGAGTGCTTTCAAAGAACAGCCACCTATAATAAAAATCTATTGGGAAAAACCTAATGGAGATAAAATATTCCTAACAGAGAAGCAAGTAAGATCAGAAAATGATACTTTTTATATAGGAAATGAATTCACTATAGAAGATAAACTTACAGATTACTTAACATCAAAATTAGGGTATTATCCATCCTATCCTTTAACAGTAATGAGAGGGTTATTTGTAGATACATCAGGCAATTTAAATATAGAAAAAGGTAATTATAAATTGCATCTTGAGGTAAATAAGTTTAATAAAGAAGATACTATAGAAATAGAACCCATCATATATGGAAAAGTATATGGGATTGCAGGAACAGATCACCTAAGAAGACCTTTAGAGCTTGGAATATTATGGGGAACACCTGTTGACCTTGCTTTTGGTTTGGGAGCTTCTATTATTATAACTTTTTTGTATTTAATCCTTGCTACCATTAGTGGATGGTACGGTGGAAAGATAGATAACATCATCCAAAGACTCACTGAGATATATATGTTACTTCCTTTTCTTCCTTTAATGATAATGATTTCACTTTTTTACAAATTAAATATTTGGAAGTTACTTATCGTATTAATACTTTTAAGTTTATTTGGACCTGGGATAAAAACTCAGAGAGCAATGGTACTTCAAGTAAAAACACTACCCTATATAGAAGCAGCTAAAACTTATGGGGCAAGCAATATGAGAATTGTCTTTTTATATATAATTCCTAAAATTTTACCACCAGTAATTCCAGGATTAATAATATCAATACCTTCATACGTATTCTTAGAATCAACACTATCATTATTTGGAGTTCTTGACCCTACAGAACCAACCTTAGGAAGAATTATCCAAGATGCTTTCCAAAATGGTGCACTTTATAAAGGATTTTACTATTGGGTCATAGAACCATCTCTTGTCATTGTTCTTATGGCAATTTCCTTCGCTCTTTTAGGCTTTGTCTTAGATAGAATTGTAAATCCAAAATTAAAGGAAATTTAGGAGTAAAAGATATGGAAACACTACTTAAATTAAATAAATTTACAATTTCATATAAAACTCAAAAAGGGACTTTAGAAGCAGCAACAGATGTAAGTTTTGAACTTAAAGAGGGAGAAACTTTAGCCGTTGTAGGAGAGTCTGGTTGTGGTAAAAGTTCTCTTGCAAAAGGTATTATGAGGCTTTTCCCCAGAAACATAGAAAAAGTATTAGGTGAAATATATGTAGATGGAGAAGAAGTCCTTTCTATAAAAGAGGATGAATTCAGAAAAAAAATCCGCTGGAGTAAGATTTCTATGGTATTTCAAGGAGCAATGAATTCTTTAAATCCAGTATTAAAAGTTGTTTATCAAGTAGCAGAACCTCTGATCGTTCATTTAAATATGGACAAAACTTCTGCTTATAACAGAGCTAAAGAGATTTTGAATTTAGTAGGTATCTCTGAATCTTTTGCAGAAAGATATCCCTTTGAACTTTCAGGGGGAATGAAGCAGAGAGTTATAATTGCCATGGCATTAATAACTAATCCTAAAATAGTAATTCTTGATGAACCAACTTCTGCATTAGATGTAATTACTCAAGCAAATATTATGAATCTTCTAAAAATACTTAAAAAAGAATTAAATTTAAGTTATATTTTTATAACCCATGATATTGCAACTACTAGTGAACTTGCTGATAAAATTGCAGTAATGTATGCTGGAGAGCTTGTAGAGATAAGTCCTGCAGAAATTTTCTACACAAATCCAGCCCACGGGTATACAATGATGCTACTTGATAGTGTGCCTACTTTAAAAACCGATAAAAAATTAAAATCTATTCCTGGATCTCCTCCCAGTTTAATAAGTCCTCCTCAAGGTTGTAGATTTCATCCCAGATGCCAGTATGTAATGGATATATGCAAAGAAAAAGAGCCACCTATTTTCCAAAAGGGAGAAAATCATTATGCAAAATGTTATTTAGGTGAGAGCCATGAATAATAACGAGACTTTACTAAAAGTGGAAGATTTAAAGGTTTGGTTTGAGATTAGAAAAAGTGTAGTCTCTCAGCCTATGTATGTAAAGGCAGTAGATGGAATAAGCTTTGATTTAAAAAAGGGAGAGTCCATCTCTCTCGTAGGTGAAAGTGGATCTGGAAAAACTACACTTGGAAGGACTCTCCTTAGGCTTTATAAAGCTACAGGGGGAAAAATTTTTTTTGAAGAGCAAGATATTACTAATTTAGATTCTACAGATCTTAAATGGTATAGAAAAGAAACAGGATTTGTCCAACAAGATCCTTTTGGTGCTTTACCTTCCCACTTTACCATATATCGTACCTTAGAAGAGCCTCTCATAATAAACAAAATTGGAACTCCAGAAGAAAGAAAAAATTTAATTTTTAATGCTTTAGAAGAGGTTAAACTAACACCTGTAATAGATTTTATCCAGAAATATCCACACATGCTTAGTGGAGGACAAATGCAAAGGGTAGTTATAGCAAGAGCCCTTATAATGCGTCCTAAATTAGTTATAGCAGATGAGCCAGTCTCCATGTTAGATGCCTCGGTAAGAATAGAAATTTTAGAGCTCCTCAAAGAGTTACAAGAAAGACATCAAATGAGCTTAATATATATTACTCATGATTTAGCTACTGTAAGAGCGTTCTCAAATTGGATATTTATCATGTATGCTGGAAATCTTGTTGAAAAAGCACAAACAAAAGAACTTCTTCAGAATCCTCTTCACCCTTACACAAAAGCTCTTCTTTCTGCTATACCTGACCCAGATCCTGAAAATAGAAAAAAATTGAGAGATATACCTCCAGGAGAACCACCTAACTTAGTAGAACTACCTCAAGGTTGTAGATTTCATCCCAGATGTGCAAATGTGATGGATATATGTAAGAAAGAAGAACCTAAAGATATAGAGGTAAAAAATAATCATTGGGTTAAATGTTGGTTATTCCAGGAGGGGTAAAAAATTTACCCCTCCTTTTCTTTTAATCTCTCAAGGACTAATTTATAACCATCAGCTCCGTAATTTAGAAATTTTTTTACTCTACTTATAGTAGCAGAACTCGTACCTGTTTCTTTTTCTATCTCTTCATAAGACTTCCCATCATAAAGCATACTTGCTATTTGAAGTCTTTGGGCAAGTTCTTTGATCTCTATAACAGTACATATATCTTCAAGAAACCTCAAAACTTCTTCCTCATTTTTTAAAGAAAGAATTGCCTTAATAAGAAAATCTACATTTTTATCTACCCACTTAGGATAGTAATTCAACTAACTCGCCCCCTAATTCTTGTAACATGCTTATAAAATTTGGAAAAGAAATTTTAATGCTTTCACATTCCAAAATAGTTTCCCCTTCCGCCACAAGTCCTGCAATAGCGAAAGCCATAGCAATTCTATGATCATTAAAAGTATCAATTTCTGCCCCTTTTAATTTTGTAGGACCATACACCACAAATCCACTTTCAATCTCTTCTGCTTTTCCTCCCATCTTCACTATACCATTAACAATTCCCTTTATTCTATCTGATTCCTTTACTTTTAATTCCTCTACATTTTTAAAGACACTTTTTCCATTTGCCTGAGTAGCAATTATTGCAAGAATAGGAATTTCATCAATCAATCTTGGAACAATATCGCCACTTACTTCAAAAGAGGAAATCTTTGAATATTCCACTGACATATCCCCTGCTGATTCCTTTCCTAACTCATAATTTCTTAAGATTTTTATATCTGCCCCGGCTTCTTTCAAAATTTCTAACATTCCTATTCTTGTGGGATTTAACCCTACATTTTTAATGATAATTTTTGATCCCTCTACAATTAATCCTCCTGCCATAATAAAAGCTGCAGAAGAGAAGTCCCCCGGAATATAAAAATCCTTTGCTTTATATCCATCCACACCATGGGTCTTTAGAGTTAAGCCCTCCTTTTGTAATGGGAGATTCAAATATTCAAAAATAAGCTCCGTATGGTCTCTTGAATGAGCAGGTTCTGTAATCCAAGTCTCTCCATCAGATAAAATTCCTGCAAGAAGTAATGCAGACTTTACCTGTGCACTTGTAACTTTAAGAGTATGCTTCCCTCCTTTTAACTTTGCACCATTAATAGCTAAAGGGGGAAGATTGGAATGAGCTCTTCCCCAAATTTCTGCTCCCATCATTAAAAGTGGTTCTACAACTCTACCCATAGGTCTTCTTCTTAAAGAACTATCTCCTGTCATTACAGAGAAAATCCCTGGTATACCACTTAAAACTCCAGTAAGGAGCCTCATAGTTGTGCCAGAATTTCCAGCATCAAGTATGTCCTCAGGTTCTCTTAATCCAGAAATTCCCCTTCCATAAACTTTAACAAAATCGTCTCCTATATTAATCTCTACCCCTAAGCTTTTCAAACAGTTCATTGTTGAAATACAATCTTGAGCAAAAAGAAGATTATAAATATTACTTTCTCCTTCTGCTAAAGCTGAAAAGATTAAAGCTCTATGAGAAATAGACTTATCAGCAGGTACTGATATCTCTCCTTTCAACTTCTTACTCTTTTTAATTAAAATCCTTCTCATATTTCACCTTCAACTTTAAATCTTTTCTTTTGAGAAAGACTGAAAAGCTCTTTTACTTTTTCAAAATCTTCTTTTTCTAATAACTCTATTAAAAAACTTAAATTAGTATCAAATTCCATTAATACCAACTTTACATTCTCAAGATTCTCCCTCACAATATCTAACCAAAGGTCAGGATCACTTTTAGCAATTCTTGTGGTATCTTTAAAACCACTTCCCAAAAATTTTAATGTATCATCTTTTATAGAAGTATAGGAAAGAAGATAAGCAATAATTTGAGGAAGATGACTGGTATAAGCAAGTATGTTATCATGCTCATTAGGATCTATTATGTAGGGGATCCCTCCTATAGAATTTATTACCTCTCTTAAAACTTTAATTTTATCTTCTCCAACACCTTCCGCTGGAGTTAAAAAATATATCTTTCCTTCAAACAGATTATCTAAAGCATAAAGAGGACCTGATCCCTCTCTCCCTGCTAAAGGATGTCCTCCTATAAATATATTACTGAGTTTCTCATCTTGATTTACATAATCCATAATATTACCCTTTACACTTCCAGTATCAGAGACTATAACATTAGTAGTCAATACTTCTTTTATCTCTTCAAGAATATGCTTTATTTGAGAGGGAGGTACAGAAATAAATATCAAATCTGACTTTTGAATATGAGATCTAAATTTTGATAAATCTTCACCTAAAGCTCCAAATATATGTTTTTCCTTAAGATACTCTATAACTTTCTGTTCCCTATCTACGCCCCAAATAAAGTGTTCCTCATTCTTTCTTAAAGAAAGAGCAAGCGAGGTACCTATCAGTCCAAGCCCGATTATCCCAATATTCATAATTCTTTTCCGACAGCTGCAGCTATATTTTTGAGCTCACCCATAAGTCTTCTAAAGTCAGAAAATGTTAAAGACTGCGGACCATCAGATAGAGCTCTTTCTGGATGTGGATGTACTTCTATTATTAGTCCATCTGCACCTGCTGCTATAGCCGCTTTAGCCATACTGGGTACATATCTAAAATTACCTGTGCCATGACTTGGATCTACAAAAACAGGAAGATGGGTTTTTTCTTTAAGAGCAGGGACTATGCAAAGGTCTAACGTATTTCTTGAAAAATCAGAGAAGGTTCTTATACCTCTTTCACAGAGGATAACATCAGAGTTTCCACCTACTAAAATATATTCAGCTGCAAAGAGAAACTCTTCCAGTGTAGCAGAGATCCCTCTTTTTAAAAGTACAGGTTTTCTAAGTTTTCCTATCTCTTTTAAAAGAGTGAAATTTTGCATATTTCTTGTCCCAATCTGAATTATATCTGCATACTCTACTACAGTCTCTAAATCTCTTGGATCCATAACCTCTGTAATTATAGGCATGCCAAACTCTTGTTTTGCTTCATGCAAAATCTTAAGTCCTTCTATACCCAATCCCTGAAAACTATAGGGAGATGTACGAGGTTTAAAAGCTCCCCCCCTTAGTATCTTCGCCCCTAACCCCTTTACAAAATTTGCAATTTCCCATAATTGATCCTTGCTTTCCACTGCACATGGACCAGCTATCACTGTAATTTTTTTACCACCTATTTCTATATCTGGGGGTATATATATTTTTGTACCTTGAGGCTTAAATTCCTTTGATACCAGCTTATATGGAGTCAAAATAGGTATTACTTGCTCTACAAAAGGTAAAGAACTTATCTGCTCCATAATCAAAATCTTTTCTTCCATCCTTTTTTCGCCGATAGCTCCTATAATAGTCCTATTTTCGCCACGAGATATGTTGGCTCCATAGTTAAATTCTTTTAATTTCTTAACCACCTTCTCAATATCATCATCGGTAGCCCCAACCTTAAGTACAATAATCATTTTTTTTAACTCCTCCTTACTTAGATAAAACTGATCTTGATGTAATAAATAACAGTATAAAATTACAAAATTCACTTTCCATAGGTATCACCTTCTTTCAATCCACCTATTACATCTTCTATGGTCAGTGTATCAACAATTTTTACTTCTCCTATTTTCGTAGACAGAATAAACCTTAGTTTTCCCATAAAAGCCTTCTTATCTCTTAAAATATAAGAAACTAAAGTCTTTATAGAATATGGATTCTCTAAATTAAAACCTAACCTCTCAAGCAAGCTTTCAATTCTTTTTGGAACTTCAGCATCACAATAACCCAGATTAAAAGAAAGTTCAGAGGCAAGCTTCATCCCTATAGCTATTGCTTCTCCATGTAAAAATCTTTTGAATCTACCCTTAGCTTCAATAGCATGCCCCAAAGTATGCCCAAAATTAAGTATCATTCTTAGGTTTTGCTCTCTCTCATCTTTTTCCACAACAAATTTCTTACATTCTAAACTTCTTTTAATTATAAATTGGAGAATCTCTTTATCTCTGTCTATTATGGCATCTAAGTTCCTATCTATATAATCAAAGAAATCAGAATCCATAATTATTCCATACTTTACTACCTCAGCAAGTCCACTTCTGTATTCTCTTTCAGGAAGTGTATCAAGAGTTTCAAGATCTATAAAAACAGCATTGGGATGGTAAAAAGTTCCCACTAAGTTTTTCCCTTCAGGTATATCAATACCTGCCTTTCCACCAATAGAACTATCCACTTGGGAAAGTAGAGTTGTAGGAATTTGAAAATAATCTATACCTCTCATATATATAGAAGCAACGAAACCAGAAAGATCCCCTATAACTCCTCCACCAAAGGCTAAAATAGCACTCTTTCTATCAGCCCCTAAATTTACTAATTTTTTAATAACACTTATAACTTCTCTAAAAGATTTGCTTTTTTCTCCTACAGGAACATCTATAAAATTAGCTGAGGGAATTAAAAGATCTTTACCATAAATATCTCTTAGAAATTGGTGCGTTATTATAAAAGCTGATGAATAGTTAGAGATATGTGAACCAACTTCTTTTAAAATATTTCTACCAATAAATATAGGATAGCTTTTATGAGATAAATTTACCACTAACTCTTCCATCCTAATCTCTCCATTAAATAATTTTTGTAATCTTCAAAATGTTTTTTTATCTCTTCCATATAGTCTCCAGCAAATTTTTTCAAAAATTCATCAGCTATAACCCAAGCCATCATAGCTTCACCTATAACTCCTGCGGATGGAACAACACATACATCACTTCTTTCATAGTAACCTTCAGCCATCTCTTTCTTTTCTAAATCAAAAGTCTTCAAAGGTTTTCTTAGAGTAGGTACAGGTTTTACAGCGGTTCTTATCATAATCACCTCACCATTTGAAATTCCACCCTCTATTCCTCCTGCAAAATTAGTTCTTCTAAATCTTTCCTTATCTCCTGTAAATTCATCATGTACTTCAGAACCTCTTTTTGTACTCGCCAAAAAAGCCTCTCCAATTTCAACTCCTTTTACAGATGGAATGCTCATTATAGCAAAAGTCAAAAGGGCATCAAGCCTTCTATCCCAATGCACATAACTTCCTAATCCCATAGGAACATTTTTCGCAAGTAATATAAAAGTACCTCCAAGAGTGTCCCCATTTTCCTTTACAAAGTCTATCAGATTTTTTGCCTCTTCTTCTAATCTACTGTCTAACATTCTTACTTCAGAATTTTCAGATTTCTCTTTTACCTCATCCCAAGAAAAGTTATTTATATCAAAGTTTGCTTTTATATTACCTATACTCTCTACAAAACTAATAATTTCAATTTCAAATTCTCTTAAGAAAGCCTTTGCTATTGCTCCTACGGCAACTCTTATTGCAGTTTCTCTGGCACTGGCTCTCTCTAACACGTTTCTTATATCGCAAAAATTATATTTTATAGCACCTGAAAAGTCTGCATGTCCTGCTCTTGGTTTTGTAACAATTCTTTTAGTAGTAATATTTTGAGAATCCATAGTTTCTTTCCAATTTTCCCAATCCTTATTCTTAATCAAAAGTCCTATAGGAGATCCTAAGGTGTATCCACCACGAATTCCAGAAAATAACTCCACAGTATCAGATTCTATCTCCATCCTTTTGCCTCTCCCATAGCCTTTTTGCCTTCGTAATAAATCCCTATTTATATCTTCCACATTAATCTTAAGTCCTGCTGGTACACCTTCTATAATTGCAATGAGTCCTTTACCATGAGATTCGCCGGCAGTTAAGAAGCGCATATAATATCAAATGCCTCCCTCCTCATAATATCTACAGGTCCTAATATTCCAAACCATCTTTCCCATGAATATGCCGCCTGATATATAAGCATATCTAAGCCATTTTTCCAAGGAATTTTTTCTTCTTCTGCTTGAAAAATAATTGGAGTTTTGAAAGGATTATATATAATATCGTATACTAAAACCACATTCCTTAAAGTTCCTTTCCAAGGATTGCTTTTACCATCAAGCCCCACAGAAGTAGTATTTATAAGAACTAATTTTTCTTTTAAATTTTCCTTCTCTTTCCATAAGACTTTTTGAATCAAAAAACCTTTTTTATCGCTTACTTCCTCTATTAATCTATCTGCTTTTTCTTCTGTTCTATTAGAAATAAAAAGATTTTTTACGCCATACTCTATAAGAGCGTATATTACCGCTCTTGCAGCACCACCTGCTCCTAATATAAGAAAGGGAAGGTCTTTATTTAAGTTCAGTTCCTGAATAGTTTTTAAAAATCCAGGAAGATCAGTATTATCTCCTATCCATCTTCCTTTATCATCAACAAAAACAGTATTTACTGCTCCTAATATCTTTGAGGTTTCTGAAAGCTCGTCAAGAAATTCAATTATTTTTTCTTTAAAAGGGACTGTAATATTTAAGCCCCAGATAGGTAGAAATTTTAGTCCTTTAATAGCTTCAGAAAAATATTCGGGTGAAATAGGGATATTAAGATATATAGCATCAATTGACGATACCTGAAAGGCTTTGTTATGAATATAAAAAGAAATAGAATGCCCTAATGGGTATCCTAAAAGTCCTAAAATCTTTGTAGACGAAGCTATCAAAAAATTCACTCACCCCTCTTTTCTTGTTACAATTGTTGTTTTAAATAACTTCTCCTTTGAGTTTAAAAGTTAATTTATCAAAAAAATATTATTTTGTCAAACTTTAAAGAATCTTACTTAAAAAGGAGATAGTTCTTTCTTCTTTTGGATTATCAAAAAACTCTTTTGGTGGTCCATATTCAATAATTTGCCCATCATCTAAAAAGGCAACCCTATAAGCTACCTCACGAGCAAATCCCATTTCGTGAGTAGCAACAATCATAGTCATACCATCATAAGCAAGTTGTTTCATAACCTCCAACACTTCTTTAGTCATCTCAGGATCTATTGATGAAGTAGGTTCATCAAAAAGCATTACATCAGGCTCCATGGCTAAAGCCCTTGCAATAGCAACTCTTTGTTGTTGTCCTCCTGAAAGTTGAGAGGGATAGCTTTTTGCTTTATCTACAAGTCCAACTCTTCTTAAAAGCTCATATGCTTTTTCTTTTGCTACTTCAGGTGAGATTTTTTTAACTTTAATTGGTGCAAGAGTAATATTCTCAAGAACTGTGAGATGAGGAAAAAGATTAAACAGTTGAAAAACCATTCCTACTTTCTCTCTGATTTTATTTATATTCACCTTTGGATCAGTAATTCTTATTCCGCTAATATAGACTTCTCCCTCGGTAGGTTCCTCTAATCTATTTATGCATCTTAGAAGCGTACTTTTACCTCCACCACTAGGTCCAATTATCACCAATACCTCTCCTTTGTTAATTTCTAAATTTATGCCTTTTAAAACATATAGATTCTTAAATTTTTTATGCAAATTTACTATTTCAATCACTAGTCTTCAACCTCTTTTCCATATAACTTGAAAGTCTTGTAAGAGGAAAAGTCATAATAAGATAAATCAAAGCTACACCTATAAAAGGGCTAAAGACATTTGCCTTCCATGCAACAATCTCTCTTCCTGCTCGGAGAAGCTCTGTAACTGCTAAGTTTGAAGCGAGAGAACTATCTTTCAACATAGCAACAAATTCATTAGTGAGAGAAGGAAGAATTCTTCTAAATGCCTGTGGTAAAATGACATATCTCATAGCTTGAAGATAAGTCATTCCTAAGGATCTTGCAGCCTCCATTTGTCCCTTCTCTATAGATTGGATGCCACCTCTAAAAATTTCTCCTATATAAGCTGTACTGTTAAGAGATAAACCTACAATAGCAGAAGTTACAGCTCCTAAATTTAAACCTAAGGAAGGTAAGGCATAATAGATAATCAAAAGTTGCATTAAAAGAGGAGTACCTCTTAGAACCTCAACATAAATAGCGGCAGGAACTCGCAAAAGAGGTATTTTAGAAATTCTTAATAAACTAAGAAGCAGTCCTAATATAATACCAATTCCCACCGAAATCAATGAAAGGCGCAGCGTTAACGCTGCGCCTTTTAAAAGATAAGGAATACTTTCCCAGAAGATACTCCAATTAAAATCCAATTTCCTACCTCTTTATTTACTTAGGTTCCACTCCGAACCACTTTTTGTATATCTTATTATATTTTCCTGTCTTCTTCAAGTTTAATAGAATCTCGTTAATCTTATCGCGAAGATCTTTATCTTCTTTTCTTAGTGCTATTCCATATTGCTCTGTGGTAAATACTTCTCCAACACATTTTAATTTAGGACGAGTTTTAGCATAATAGAGAGAAACAGGAAGATCATTAATTATTGCATCTAATCGCCCAAGTTCAAGATCCATAAAAGCTTCGGGAATTGTTTCATAACTACGTATCTCCTTAATTCCTACTTGATCCTTCAATTTTTTAGCAGTAAGTTCTCCTGTAGTTCCTAATTGTACACCTACAATCTTCCCCTTAAGATCTTTTTCAGTTTTTATCGTATTATTATCAGCTCTTACCACAATAATTTGTCCAGAGTCATAATAAGGGATAGAAAAATCAATTTCTTTCTTCCTTTCATCAGTTATAGTCATAGCAGAAATAATAATATCAAATTTCTTTGCCTTTAGTGCAGCAATTATACCGTCAAAAGAGGTATTTATAATTTGAAGTTTTACACCTAAAGCATTAGCAATCTCTTGAGCAATATCAATATCAAAACCTACAGCCTTATCACCTTCCATATACTCAAAAGGCGCGTATGCTACATCACTCCCTACTTTTAAAACACCAGCTTTTTTAATTCTATCCACAGCACCAGCCCCTAAGATAGGCAAGGAAAAAAGTGCTAAAAAGAGAAATAAACATGATAATCTTCGCATATAGTTCCTCCCCTTTTAGATTTTAGGAAAAGTATACGAACAAATAAACTTAAAAGTCAAGTATAATATTTTATGCGGTGAAAAATTTATGGATTATTTGATACGAGGAATTAATAAAAATAAAAAAATTATTGCATACGTAGCGAGAACTACAAAACTTGTAGAAGAAGCCAGAATAATACATCAAGCTTCTCCCACTGCTATTGCTGCCTTAGGAAGAGTCCTTACTCTTACTGCAATTATGGGAAAGATGCTTAAGAAGAAGGAAGAAACAATAAGTTTACAGATAGTAGGGAATGGACCCTTGGGTAACATTATAGCAGATGCGGATTTTGTAGGAAATGTAAGAGGATATATAAAGAGACCTTATATAGATTTACCTCCTACAGCAGAAGGTAAATTAGATGTACCTTCTGCTGTAGGTAAAGAAGGAATTCTCAGTGTTGTAAGAGATTTAGGATTAAAAGAACCATATAAAAGCGTAACTCATTTAGTTTCAGGCGGGATAGCAAAAGACCTTGCTTACTACTTTATCTATTCTGAGCAACAACCTTCAGCAGTTGCAGCAGGAGTATATGTAGGAAAAGATAGTAAAGTCATCTCTGCAGGAGGATACATTGTCCAAACCCTACCCGAAACTGAGGAAGAACTCATATCCAACATAGAAAGAAATATAAACAATCTGGAGCCACCAAGCAAAATGATTTTGAATGGGAAAACTCCTGAGGAAATTATGAGTTCTATTTTTATTGGGATAGACTATGAGATGTTTCACCCAGAGCCTCTCCAATATTCATGTAGATGCAGTCTTGAGAGAGCAGAAAATGCATTAATCGCATTAGGAGAAAAGGAATTAGAAGACCTTCTTAAAAAAGAGAGAAAAATTGACGTAAAATGTGAATTCTGTAGTAAAATTTACTCTTTTGGGAAAGAGCAAATTGAGGAACTGATTAGGGAACTAAAAAATGAAAGTTAACTTTCATTAAAGTATTTCATTTAATGGTATATAAGGCAAGTTGAAAGTATCAGCCACAGTTTTATAAGTAATTTTTCCTTTTCCAATATTTACTCCATAAGATAAATCTTTATTATCTATTACAGCATTTTTCCAGCCTTTTTCTGCAATCTCTATCACATATGGAAGAGTATTTAAAGTTAAAGATCTAGTAGCAGTCCTTGGCACTGCACCAGGCATATTTGCCACTGAATAATGGATCACTCCTTCTTCTTCATAGATAGGATTAAGATGAGTCGTAGGATGAGAAGTTTCAGCACATCCCCCCTGATCTATAGCTACATCTATAAAAACTGACCCAGATTTCATGATTCTTAGAAGTTCACGGGTAATAATCTTAGGGGCTTTTGCTCCTGGTATTAAAACTGCTCCAATTAAAAGATCTGCATATCTTACTACCATACGAATATTATAGCTATCAGCAATCATAGTAGTTACTTTTCCTTGGAAAAATTCGTCAATCATTCTTAATTTACGGGGATTTATATCCAAAACTGTTAGTGTAGCTCCCATTCCTGAAGCAACCCTTGCAGCATTGAAACCAACTGTCCCTGCTCCCATTATTACCACATTTGCAGGAGGTACACCTGGGACTCCTCCAAGAAGTATCCCTCTTCCTCCAAAAGGTTTTTCCAAGTATTTTGCTCCCTCTTGTGGAGCCATTCTACCAGCAATCTCACTCATAGGAGCTAAAAGAGGAAGAAAACCATCTTCGGTCTGTACAGTCTCATAAGCTATACATATGGCTTTAGTCCCCATAAGTTTCTTTGTTAGCTCTTCAGAAGCTGCCAAATGAAGATATGTAAACAAAATCTTATCTTCACTTAGAAGGTTAACTTCATCAGGCAAAGGTTCTTTTACTTTTAATATTAAATCAGACTCATAAAATATATCTTCATGATGATCCAAAATTTTAGCCCCTGCTTTTAAATATTCCTCGTCAGAAAACCCACTTCCAACTCCTGCTCCTTTCTCAATAATTATTTTATGCCCCATTTTAAAAAGAGTCTCAACCCCACCTGGCACTATCGCTACTCTATTTTCTTCGGGTTTTATCTCCTTAGGAATGCCGATAATCATAATAACCATTCCTCCTTATTAAAAAGAAAATAATAAACTGCAATAAGAGTCTTGGAATCCCTAAATCCATCTTCAAACAAAATTCTTTCAAGATCTTCTTTTTTTAAAGGAACAACTTCTAAAAATTCGTCCTCATCAGGATTTAGAGTTGTTTTCTCAAGTTCCTTAGCAACAAAAAGATATAGAATTTCATCACTTATTCCTGGAGAGGGATAAAAAGTATGAATAAGCTTTAAATTTTTTGATTTAAAGCCAATTTCTTCCTCAAGTTCCCTTCCGGCACAATCTAAAGGATCCTCCCCATAATCAAGTTTTCCAGCAGGAATTTCTAATAAAATACTTTTTGCAGGAAGCCTATACTGTTTTACAAAATAAATAGTTTTATCTTCTGAAATAGGAAGAATTCCCACAGCTCCTGGATGATGTACTACTTCTCTCTTAGCCTTTTTCCCATTTGGAAGTACAACTTCATACTCATTTACTTCAATAATTCTACCTTTATAGATATTCTCCTCTTTTAATATTTTCTCTTCCATTAAATTACTCCTTACTCTGAAATTTCATTATAATCTTTACTCTTTATCTTAGATACTTTTGCCAAAAGTTCTTTTGCATGTTGTTGGCTTACTTCAGAAACAAGACTCCCACCAAGCATCCTTGAAATTTCCATAATTCTTGATCTATAATCCAAAAAACTCACTCTTATCTTAGTTTGTTCATTAATTATCTTCTTTTCTAAGTAAAAATGATTATCTGCCCATGCAGCTATTTGAGGAAGGTGAGTGATACAAAATACTTGTCTATTTTTAGATATATTCCAGAGTTTCTGTGCAAGAAGATACGCTGTATCTCCACCTATTCCGCTATCTATCTCATCAAAAACTAAAACAGGAATATTATCTACTTCATTTAATATGGTTTTTAAAGCAAGCATTATTCTTGAAAGTTCTCCTCCAGAAGCGACATGTCTAAGGGGCTTAAAGGCTTCTCCTGGATTTGATGCTAACATAAATTCAATTATCTCTTTACCTTTCTCTCCTATTTTTATTCCATCAATCTCAATAAAAGAAGACGGCTCTTGAAAATCAACAGAAAATTTTGCATGAGCCATTCCTAAATCTTTAAGCTCTTGCTCAACTTTTGTTACGAAATTCTCTACAATTTCTCTTCTTATTTGGGAAAGTCTTTCACTCTCTTCTATTAACTGCTTCTCTATTTCGCTCATCTCTTTTTCTATATTTTCTAATTGCATCTCCATGTTAGAAAGAAATTCCAACTCTTCCTTCGCTTTTTCCTTGTAATCTAAAATCTCTTCTATATTCTTTCCATATTTCCTCTTAAGTTGCGAAATTCTATATAACCTTTCTTCTATACTTTCTAAAATTGATGGATCAGTTTCCAATCTATCTCTATATTTACGGATAGAATCAACTGCCTCTTCTAAATATACCTTAGAGCTTTCAAGAAGTTCCACAATACTGCTAAGATTCTCATCTACAGAAGATAAAGGTTTCAGGACCTCTATACTTTCCCCAAGTTGCTCCACAGCAGATAGACTTTCTCCCATACTTTCGTATAAGTATTTCACCACATCCTCAATTCCTGATCTTATTTTTTCAAAATTTTGTAACCTTTGTCTTTGTTCAAGAAGTTCCTCTTCTTCTCCTACTCTTAAATTTGATTTTTCAATCTCATCAATTTGGAAAGAAAGAAGATCTATTCTCTGCTCTCTCTCCTTTTCTTTACTATAGATATTATCCCTCTCTGAATAAAGAGTTTTTAACCTCCGAAAAAGTTCTATCACTTTCCTTTTTTGTTCTAAACATCTTTCTCCACCTAAAAGGTCAAAAACCTCCAATTGAAAATCTTTGTGGAGAATTCTTTGATGCTCATGTTGACCATGAATTTCTATAATATTAGAAAGTAATCTTTCCAACATTCCAACCGTTACTAATTCTCCATTTACCCGACATTTACTTCTCCCAGACTTATTCAGTTCTCTGGAAACAAGTAAAGTTTTATCTTGCTCTTTTGGTATTTCCCATTCATCAAGCAACTTCTCCACATCTTCATTAATAGCAAATATAGCCTCAACAACACTTTTATTACTATCTGTTTTAATAATATCAGTAGAAGCTCTCTCTCCAAGAAGAAAAGCTAAGGCATCTACTAATAGAGATTTACCAGCACCAGTCTCCCCAGTTATTACATTTAAACCCTCATGAAAATCTAAAGTTATTTCATCAATAATCGCAAAATCCTTTACCCTTAAAGCAAGAAGCATTATAGTTACCTCCAGTGAAGTTTCTTTTTAAGTCTATTAAAGAATTCCCATCCTGAAAGGAAAATAAGCTTAGTATAAAATTCTGCCTTTTCTATTCTTACTTCATTTTTTTTACTAAGAAGCTCTACTTCCTTTCCGTCTACCCATACTTCTATTTGCATTGTTTTACGAGGTAGTAAAATTTCAATATTTTTTGTAAGAGGAAAAATCAAAGGTCTAAACGATAAAGAATGAGCACATATAGGAAGCACTTCAAAAGCATCAAATTCTGGAAAAATCACAGGACCCCCTGCAGATAGGGCATAAGCAGTAGAACCTGAAGATGTGGCTATAATTACTCCATCAGCAGGAGGAGTATTTATAATAGAACCATTAAAGGATAAAGATAAAGAAATTAGTGGAGTATTTTCTGCCTTCAATAATACTACCTCATTAAAAGCATAATATACTTTATTATCAATACAAAGTTTTATAACAGGATGTTTTTCTAAGAAAAAATTACCATTTTCTAAGGAAGTTAGAAGTTTATTTATATCTTTTGCCTCTACAGTGGTAAGAAACCCAAGTCTACCAGTATTTATTCCAACTACAGGTATATTTTTAACAGCAATTCTTTGTAAAGTATAGAGTACAGTGCCATCTCCTCCTATTGCCATAGCTAAATCAATATCTTCAGTATCTTCTATACTTACTTGTATCTCATTTTTAGATGCCCAATTTTCTAATATCTCAATAACTCTCTTAGCCTCTCTTTTTTTAGGATTGTAGAAAATTCCTACTTTTTTAAAACTAAGTCCCAATTTTTAAAAGCCTCCTCAACTACAGGCTCAATAAGTATATCCCCACAATCTATCTGAGAAAATAGAGCTGGATATTCTATATTACCTTTACCCTCTTTACTAATGTAATATGTAATATTTTCTAAGAAAAAACCTAAATTTTTTGTATTCTCTCTTATATTTTCTATTACTCTTAAATGAACATCATCTTTTTTAACAATTCCACCTCTACTAACATCCTTAGATCCAGCTTCAAATTGAGGCTTTATAAGAGATAATACTTTGCCTTCTTTTTTCAATAATGGCTTTAGCCTTGGAAATATTTTTAAAATGGATATGAAAGACACATCTATAGTAATAAGATCTAATTTTTCCGGAATATCTTCCTCCTTTAAATACCTTGCATTAATCCTTTCCATTAAAATAACCCTTTTATCTTTCCTTAACTTTTCATGTAAAAGTCCTTTTCCTACATCTACTGCATAAACTTTCCTTGCTCCTTCTTGGAGAAGACAATCAGTAAAACCACCAGTACTTGCTCCAATATCCATTACAATAAAATCTTTTACATCAAGGGAAAACTCGTCTAAGGCTTTTTTAAGTTTAAATCCACCCTTACTTACATATGGCAATGAACTCTTAAGTTCAATAAGTGCATCTTCAGAAAATTTAGAATCAGGTTTATCTACAAGCTTTCCATCTACAGTAACTAAACCCGCTATAATAACAGCCTTTGCTTTTTCTCTACTTTCAAATAGACCCCTTTTTACAAGAAGGATATCCAATCTTTCCTTCAACCTTTAACTTTTACTCCTTTTACACTCTCTAATACTTTTTGGGCTATCCTTTCTGGAGTTAAGCCATAAATATCCCTAAGTAGATCTGCATTTCCTTGTTCTAAAAATTTTTCAGGAATAGAGATTGGCACAAGATTTATATCTAAGTTCATCTTACAAGCCAGCTCTGATATAGCACTAAATAGTCCACCTGTAACTATATTCTCTTCTAAAGTAAATACTAAGTGATGAGTATTGAAAAGTTCCTCTAAAAGGATTACATCTAAAGGTTTTAAAAATCTGAGATTTACAACAGTAGGATTAATACCCTTTTCTTCTAATATATCACTAGCCTTCAAAGCTGGATATACCATAGATCCAATAGCAAGGAGAATTACATCTTCACCATTTTTAATTACTTCTCCCTTACCAATATCAAGTTTTTTAAAGGGCTCATCTATATTTACACCATAGCCTTTACCTTTAGGAAATCTAATAGCTATAGGTCCAGGATATTCTAAAGCTGTATATAACATATTTCTAAGTTCTAATTCATCTTTTGGAGCCATAATAACTAAATTAGGAATAAGTCTTAGATAGGAAAGATCAAATATACCTTGATGAGTAGGACCATCATCGCTTACTATTCCTGATCTATCTAAAATAAAAACTACAGGAAGCTTCTGTAAACACACATCATGAATTATTTGATCAAAGGCTCTTTGTAAAAAAGTTGAATAAATAGCAACTACAGGTTTAAAACCATCCCGAGCAAGTCCTGCAGCAAAAGTAACAGCATGCTCTTCTGCAATACTTACATCAAAGAACCTATCTGGAAATTCCTTCGCAAAATATGAGAGACCTGTACCTTCTGGCATAGCAGCAGTAATAGCAACTACATTATCATACTTCTTTCCTAACTCTACTAATGTTTTGCCAAATACTTCAGTATATGTGAGAATCTTCTTCTCTCTATCCTCTTTTGAAACAATACTATGGAATTTTGATGGAGACGCCTCTGCCTCTTTATATCCATTTCCCTTTTTTGTGGTCACATGTATCAAAACAGGACATGATAAAGTCTCTTTAATTCCCTTAAAAACAGAAGTTAACAAAGGAATATCATGTCCATCAAAAGGACCAAAATATTTAAAACCAAGATTTTCAAAAATAGGGTTCTCTAAAACCAAACTTTTAATTCCTCTTTCCAACTTCAAATCAAGAGAAAGAAGTTTCTCTCCAAATGGAAAATTTTTCAAAAAGTTTTGGGTAGTTTGTTTAAAAAACCTATAAAGAGGATGTTTTCTAAGTTTTGCAAGATATAAAGCTAAGGCTCCCACACTGGGGGATATGGAATGCTCATTATCATTAAGAATAACAATCATATCTGTACCTAAGTAACCAATTTGATTAAGAGCTTCCCAAGCCATTCCTGAGGTCAAAGCACCATCTCCTATAACTGCTATAACTTTATGCTTTTCTCCTCTTAAATCCCTCGCTTTTGCAAATCCCAATGCTGCAGAAAGAGATGTGCCTGCATGTCCCACAGCAAAATGGTCATAAGAACTTTCCCATGGTGCTATATAGCCACTTATCCCCCCATATTGTCTGAGAGTATGAAAAAGACTTCCTCTCCCTGTAATTAATTTATGAGTGTAACATTGATGTCCTACATCCCATATTATTTTATCTTGAGGAGTTTCAAAAATATAATGAAGGGCTAAGGTAAGCTCTACTGTACCTAGATTAGACGCTAAGTGCCCTCCATTCTGGTCTACAGTGTTTATTATTATATTTCTTATTTCTTCTGAAACTTTTTCCAAATCTGAGATGGAAAGATTTTTAAGATCTTGAGGCGAATTAATCTTTTCCACCAACATTAGCAAATCCTTCTTTTATTTTTAAAATTTCATCCCAGTTCCTAACAATGTTTCTTAATATACCATTTATGAATCTTCCTGCTTCAGGACTCACATACTTCTTAGCAAGTTCTACAGCCTCATTCACAGTAACTCCAGGAGGAATATCAGAAAATGATAACATTTCCGCAATTGCCATCCTTAGAATATTTCTTTCTACTTCACCAATTCTCTCTACTCTCCAATTCTTACTAAATCTACTTATAACTTCATCAGAAAAATTTTTATAATACAAAGCATTTTCAAACAAGATATTAGCAAAAGCCTGAGCCTGAGGTGAAAAATTCTTAAAATCCACATCTACCTCTTGCCCCATATCTTTTTGAAATAATAAAGTCAGAACTTTTTCTCTACATCTTGATCTTTCTCTACTCATCTAAAATCTTCTCATAAAAAATATTTCCCTAGCTTTCTCCCAAAAAATTTCCAACAATCTCTTATCCAAAACCACTCCTATAAAATAACCTAAAAGGGTAATAAAAAGAAGAAAAACAGTTCTCCAAAAACCTATGGTTAAAAAGAGTATACCTATTATAAGTCCCAATGTTGAGAAGATTATTCTCCCCTTATATTGATCCCATATCCTTCTAAAATTCATTTATTTTCCCTCTTCACAGAGATCACATCCTCTATAATCACATCCACACTATCCAAACTTATAGATAATACATTTTGAAAATAAACCTTTACTCTTTGTTGTAACTCATTAACTATACGAGTAATATCAACTCCTGTGGGAACTTTTATTTTCAAAGTAAGCTCCAGTTTACCTCTGACATTTTTTACGTCTGGTTTTATTTCTTGTATCTCAGAAAAATAATGAGCTATATCACGGACAGAATTTTTTATACCATTAATGGATATTTTTACCTCTCCAAGTCCTACATTATTTTCTAAAGTAATAGTAGTAATTTCTCTTTGGAAAATAAAAGTAAAACTCAAACTAAAAGAAAGCACAAAAAGAATTATTAGAAATATAATAGAGAAAGTAAATCCTCCATTTTTAGCCCATTCCACAAGACTCAAAGCAGGAGTCCACTCTAATATACTCAAAATAAGCAGTAAATCAATAAGAGATAATACAAAAAAAACAATAAAATACAGTATTCTTTGATATTTATCAAGTCTCACTTTACTTCCTCCTTTTCCCTTTTATCACTTAAGGAAACACCTCTAATAATCACATTTACTTCCCGAACACTAAGCCCAGTCATACTTTCTACTACTTCTTTTACATGTTGTTGAACATCTCTGAATAAGTCAGGGAAAAATCGGTTTTGCTTAATATAAACAGGAATAGTAATAAAAACATCTTTTTCTACTATTTCAACTTTAATACCCCGACCGATAGGAATTCCTGAAACAAGCTTCATGAAAGGAGACATACTATCTCCTACTTGTGCTACACTATCTACTTCCTGTGCTGCTACACCAGCTATTACAGATATTACTTCTTTAGATATATTTACCAATCCGTATGATAACTCCTCTTTCATAAAGTTTTACTCCCTCTTAAGTTTTAAAGTCTTCTAATAATAATTTTATCAAATTTAATCTTCTACTAAAATCCTCCGGGATAGAAAATTAGTAGAATAATCTCCTTTTATAAAAGAATTATTCTCAAGAATTTTTAAGTACAAAGGAATAGTAGTCTTTATTCCTCTTATCACAAACTCTGTTAAGGCTCTCTTCATTCTTGATATTGCTTCCTCTCTATCTTTTCCCCAAGTAATAACTTTTGCTAAAAGAGAATCATAGAAAGGTACCATCTCATACCCTTCATATAGATGAGTATCTATCCTTACAAAAGGTCCTCCTGGTGGAATATACTTTTCAATCTTACCAACACAAGGAGCAAATCCATTATCAGGATCCTCTGCATTTATTCTACATTCAATGGCATTTCCTCTAATAGAAACATTTTTTAGATCTAACTTCTCCCCAGCAGCAATTAATATCTGCCACTTTACCAGATCAACCCCTGTAACCATTTCTGTTACCGTATGTTCTACTTGGATTCTGGTATTCACCTCCATAAAATAGAAATGTCCATCCTTATCCATGAGAAATTCAAATGTTCCAGGCCCTACATAACCTACCTTATAGGCTCCTTTTACTGCTGTTCTACTCATTGCTTCCCTTAATTTATTATCCACTACAGGTGATGGAGATTCTTCTATAAGTTTCTGATATCTTCTTTGAATTGTGCAATCTCTTTCGCCTAAGGAGATGATATTACCATAAATATCACCTAAAATTTGAATTTCCACGTGTCTTGGTTCCTCAATAAATTTCTCTATATAGACTCCTGGATTTCCAAAATTCTTTTCTGCCTCAAGTTTTGCTAATCTTATGTTTTTAATTAAATCTTCAGGATGATATGCAACTCTCATCCCTTTTCCACCACCACCAGCAGTAGCCTTTATAAGTACAGGAAAACCTATCTCTTTCGCTATTTTTAGAGTCTGCTTCTCATCCTCTATTAATCCATCAGATCCAGGAAGTAAAGGAACCCCCGCCTCTTTCATTAGCTTTTTCGCTCTTGCTTTATCTCCTAAGTTTTCAACAACTTCTTTTTTAGGGCCAATAAAAACTATTCCATGATCTTGACATATCTCAGCAAATCTTGAAGATTCAGCTAAAAAGCCATAACCAGGATGAATAGCTTCAGAATTTGTGACAAGAGCAGCACTGATAATATTAGGAATATTCAAATAACTCTGGGATGCAGGTGCTGGACCGATACATACCGCTTCATCTGCCATATATACATGAAGAGATTCTTTATCTGCTTCTGAATAAGCAGCTACAGTTTTTATTCCTAATTCACGGCAAGCCCTTATTATCCTAACAGCAATCTCACCACGGTTAGCTATAAGAATCTTCTTAAACATTATTCTCAGTCTCAACAAGAAAGAGTTTTTGCCCAAATTCCACTGGTTGTCCATTTTCTACTAAAATCTTTTTTATTTTCCCCTTTACATAACTCTTTATTTCGTTCATCAATTTCATAGCTTCTATAATACACACAGTCTGATCTGGTTCTACTAAATCACCTTCCTCCACAAAAGGAGGAGCACCTGGAGCAGCAGAGCGATAAAACACTCCAACAAGTGGAGCAGTAATATAAACTCCCTCTTCCCTATCCTCTTTCACCATAGGTTTGTTTTCAGATAACTGAGCTTCTGGTTGTAAGGATGGAACATTAAAAGAAGTTCCATTCTCTCTACGAAGAATAATCTTATTCTCCCCATTTTCAATAATAAGTTCTGCAAGATTACTTCTATTAAATAGATTAATAATTTCTTTTAGTTCTTCTAAGTTCCATTCTTTCATTATATCTCCCCTCTTTATTTCTAATATTTAGTTCAGGCTCTCTCTATATATTTTGCATATCTTGTATCAACTACTACTTTATCTCCTACTTGGACAAATAACGGTACTTGAACAACTAATCCTGTCTCTAATTTCGCTGGTTTAGAACCTCCCGAAACTGTATCTCCCCTAACCCCTGGGGCAGTTTCAATAACTTCTAATATTACTGTAGTAGGTAACTCTATTCCTATAGGAGCATTTTCATAAAAAAGTACACTGACTATTGTACCTTCCCTTATATATTGCTTTGTATCTCCTAATTGTTCTTCTGTAAACATATATTGTTCATAAGTCTCATGATCTATAAAATAATATTCTTCCCCTTGCTTGTAAAGGTATTCTGCTTCTCTTTTGTTTATAAAAGCTTGAGATACATATTCGTCAGACTTAAAAGTCTTTCTTATCACATTACCTGTTTTTAAATTCTTTAGTTTTACACGAACTGTAGCTTGACCTTGAGCCATATGTACATGCTGATATTCTAATACTATGTATACCTCTCCATCCAACTCAATAGTTAAACCAGGATAAAAATCATTTACCGAGATCATTTGAGCTTCAAATACCTCCTTATATAGTTATTAAATCGTTAGTAAAACTATTTAATACAGTAGATCTTTCTTTTCCAACTACCACAAGATCTTCTATCCTTACACCAAACTTTCCATAGAGATATATCCCTGGTTCTATAGTAACAACCATATTTTCTTTTAATATAATATTCCCCTTCGGAGAAAGGGGGGGAAATTCATGGATTTCAAGGCCAACTCCATGTCCTAATCCATGTCCAAAATAATTTCCAAAACCATTCTCTTGAATTATATCACGAGAAACTCCATCTACAAAACTACCTTCTAATCCTTCTTTTATAATCTCTTCAGCTTCTTTCTGAGCTTTAAGTACAATATCGTAAATTAGAAGCTCTTCTTCATTTGGAGTCCCTACAAAAACTGTTCTCGTTATATCTGAACAATACCCTTCGTATATCGCTCCAAAATCAAAAACAATAAATTCTCCTTTCTTAATCCTCTTGTTAGTCGCCTTCCCATGAGGAAGAGCAGACCTTTCACCAGAAGCTATAATAGTATCAAAGGAGGGCTTTTCACTTCCTAATTTTGCCATTTTGTATTCTAATTCTATAGCTAAATCTTTTTCACTCACCTCAGGTCTAATAAATTCTAAAATTTCTTCAAAAGCTTTCTCCGCTATTTCTAAAGCCTTTTTAATTTTAGATATCTCATCACTGTTCTTTACCACTCTAAACTCTTCTACCCAGTTTTCTGTAGGTACTAATTCTATGTCTGAATCTATATCCTGTAATTTTATCCATTCAAAGTAAGATATATGATTTCCTTCAAAACCGATTTTTTTTACTCTTTGCTTTTTAACAAGCTCCTTACAAAAACTATAGAAATTTAGATCTTCATTTACTAAAACAGGTTGAAACTCCAAAACCTCTTTATTAGCTTGCTCCCAATATCTAGGGTCAACTAAAATATACCCCCCCTCCTGAGAAACCACCAAATTTGCAGTTGACCCTGTAAAACCTGTTAGATATCTTATATTGACTAACTTATTTATTATAAGCAGCTCTACATTTTCTTTCTCCATCCTATTTTGCAGTTCTTTTAACATAACTTAATCTTTATTTATATTTTTACTTCAAAATTTTTGGAGTAATCAAAATTATCAACTCTTTTTGAGTCTGTTGAGTCTTCCTTGCTTTAAATAGTTCCCCTAATATGGGAATATCTCCTAAGATAGGAACCTTTGTAACACTTTCTATGTCTTCTTCCCTTATTAGTCCTCCAAGAGCTAAAGTTTCACCATCTTTTAAAGTAACTATTGTTTGAGCTTCTCTTGTAGAAATCTGAGGAACATCTTGCTTATAACCCGAAATAGTGCTTACTTGAGGTTTAATATCTGCTGTAATAGTGCCATCAGCATTTACTATAGGTGTCACTTCCAATATTATTCCTGCATCTACATAAGTAACACTCTTATTTCCACTTGCATCATAACTTATTATAGGTACTCTATCTCCAATCATAATTCTTGTAACCTTACCACTTATTGTGGTCATACTTGGCTGTGCAAGAATCTTTGCGTTTTCTTGAGTTTCAAGAAGCTTAATTTGAGCAGGTATCTCAACTTCTGTTGGTACAATACCAATTTGTAAACTTTGCCATCCAGATGTAGCAGAAATCTTTATCCCAGTCCCAATGGAACCTGTTCCAGAACTCCAATCTATTCCAAGATCTTTTTCCTTACCTTTTGTCACCTCAATTACATTTACATCTACCTTTACTTGAGGAATTGGTTTATCTATCTTACCTATCATATCCTCAACTACCGCAATTTGATCTGCAGGACCTTGTACTAAAAGTAGTCCGGTGGTTTGATCATAATAGAAAGATACATCCTTCGCAAGTCCTGATACCACAGACTTAAGAGTATCAAGAGAAGTATATTTTAATCTAAGCTCTCTTACTACTTGAGTTTGGCCAGAAGTTGCTACTGTAGACACAATAGGTCTTACAAAAGTAACTGCTCCAGTCTTTTCAAAAGAAATATTTGCTGCTTTACCAAGTATATTTAGCATCTCTGAAAGCTCAACTCTACTGAGATATAAGTCTACTTCCCCTACTACCTTCTGGTCTATTACAAAGTTTATGTCTGCTTTCTTTCCAAGCTCCCTTAATACTTCCCTTATATCTGCTTTCTTTAGATCACAAGTTATATATATTCTGTCCCCTTCTCTCTCTACATTTAGTAGCTCCTTCGCTGCTATCTGCTCCTCACCTTTCTTCTCCACATCTATCCTATTTACTAAATCATCTAATACCTTTAAATCTTCTTCCTTACCTTGAGCTATCAGTAACCCTGTCTTATCATCATAACTTAAACTTAAATTCTTTACTAAACTCCCTCCTACCCTCTCTATGTCTCCAAGAGTTATGTATCTTAAAGCATAGATCTTTGTCTTCGCTACTTCCACTGGAACTTGTACCTTCTGCTCTGGCACTCTTACATAGGTTACTTTATCCTCTCTCGTTATAACTATATTCGCTATCTTCTGAAGTATATTTAGCATCTCTGAAAGCTCAACTCTACTGAGATATAAGTCTACTTCC
>DAOSUP010000003.1:0-39358 GCA_035378845.1 Dictyoglomaceae bacterium | reverse complement strand
AATCATCTAATACCTTTAAATCTTCTTCCTTACCTTGAGCTATCAGTAACCCTGTTTTATCATCATAACTTAAACTTAAATTCTTTACTAAACTCCCTCCTACCCTCAGTAGATCCTGCAGTGTAACATACTTGAGAGCATAAATTCTTGTGTTTATTAATTGAGTTACAGTACCAACTTGTGTCTCTTTTAGTCTTATAAAGTAACTTTGTCCTATTTTTTCCATATCAAAATTACAGACTCTTTGAAGAATTGTAAGCACCTCATCAAGGGGCACTTTGTTCACAAAAAGTTCTACATCACCTGTAACCTTAGGATCTATTACAAAATTAAGTTCTGTTTTCTCTGCAATTTCTTGCAAAACATCTTTAATATCAGATTTTTTAAGCTCCGCAGTTATATAATAGATATCTCCAATTTTCTCAATCTTTATAAGCTCTTTAATCTCAACAATAGGAGTTAAACCTTCACTTTTAGCTGCACTTACTAATATAAATCCTCCTTCTCTAATTTCATAAGTGCATTCTGTGCTTCTAATAATCAAATCTATAGCTTTATCTAATGGGACTTTATTAAGGGTTAGATAAACTCCCCCACTCACATTCTTTGCAAATATAATATTCTTACCAGATTTTTGTGCGATTTCTTGCAAGATTTCTTTAATATCCTCCCCACGAGCAGTTAACGTCACAAGATATGTATCTTCCTGCTTTTCTAAGTAAACTTTCCCAGTTCCTTTTGTTTCAACAACTTTTTCTGATGGAATATCTAAAGTCTTTATTGTATCTTCAATCTTAGGTAGTTCTGAGGGAGGTGCAGAAACTATCAGCCAATTTCTTGTATCATCAGAGTCAACAATAGCAGTTTTTAAAGTTTTGCTTAAAACATCTTTTGCCTTTTGGCTCTCAAAATATTTAAGCTGATAAACCTTTGTAACAAGATCTCTACCTTCAATTTTTTGAAGTTTGTCTAAATTGGCTACAATAATCACTTCTCCTTGCTGAATGTATCCAAGATCACTAGCAGCTAATAAAGAATAAAAAGCATCTCTAAAAGGAATATCTTTTAGATATACACTAATTCTACCTTGTACTCCTATATCTGTAATAATATTTAGCCCTGCAAGTTGTCCCATTGCTTTCAGAACATCTCTTATCTCTGCCCTATCAAAAGAAACAGAGATCCTTTGTTGAAATTTATCTTTAACTTCTGCAGGTTTGGATGGTTCTAACTTCTCTTCTTGTTTCTCTTGTTGAGGAACTTGAGAAATAGGTTTAGTTTCAACAGGTACAATAGTTTCCTTTACAACTTTTTCGGATGCGGGAACTACCTTTGCTAAAACTTCAGAGGTTCCTATGTATATCTTATTTCCAGCATCTTTAGCTATTATTTGTGGATACGTAGTTTTAAGATCCACCACTACTCTTGTTAGAAGAGGCGATTTACTAAATTGAGAAACACGTACCGAAAGTATAGGACTTGAATTTATGTTTATAGTTTTTTCCGTAATTTTATTTGTGGTCTTCTCTAAATCAATAACAAATCTAAGGGGATCCTTTAGAATGAAACTCTTATAAATAGGAGCAGTTCCAGAAAAGTTTAAAACAACTAAATTAGGTTTATAATTCTTGTCTATATTTATACTTAGTAATGAAACTTCCTCTTTCCCTTGGATAGATACTGACTCTTTACCCTGAGTAGACACTGATGCAGAAGCAGAAGAAGCAAAACTCAGAGTGACTTTTCCAGCCGCTGTGGTATAAGAATATTTAGGAATACTTCCTGCAAAATTTATCGTAACTATAGCATTACTTTTATCCTGTTTCAATTCTATATTACTTATAAAACCTTTATATACATCAACAGACTTAGATTGCATCTTAACTTGCGTATTAAGAAAAGTAACTATAAGCTGCGTCCCTTTCTGCTGGATATTAAATTTCGGACTTCCTGCAGGAGTTAAAAAAATTCCTACATTTACAGAGTTGTCTCCCTTTTCTTCTACTTGAACTCCAATCAAGTTAAAATTATATGTTTGAGCTAAAACCGATGAATTCAACAAAAAAACAACAAAAAATAAAAGAAAAATTACCTTTCTATTTAAAACCAAAATCAATCACCTCCCAATTTTAAAGTAACAGATTCTTTGCCCTTTTTCAAAATGACTGAACTGCTTTCAATCTTTGAAAGATAAATATCTTCTCTTAATCTCTCACCTTCCCTTAAAATATATCCCCTCTCCCCTTCTTCTATTATGGCATAATTTTTATCACTTCCTCTTATAATTCCAGTAAGCCTAAAGTTATCATTCCATTTCTTGGTAGTTTCTGAAACACCCTTTGGAGATACATCTAAAGTAACCTTTCCTGAAGACGAAATTTGTCCCGAAGATGAAACTTGCGAAGGAACAAAAGTAGATTTCTCAGGACTTAGATTAATTACAGGAAGAAATGGATTACTTCTACCAAGAACCACTGGAGAATATGTAAAGACAGATTCGGCTTGAGTAAGTGTTGAAATAACCTGAGAAAAAGTATATGTTTCAATAGATGATTCTACATGAGGAGTAGTAACAGAAGCTTCCTCTTGAGGTACCAATATATAATTAGTTATAGCATAATATCCTACAATAAAAGCTGCAAGAATTACTATTACTATGATTAATATTAATCTCTGTTTTGGATCATTAAAAATACTTTTTAAATCCATAAGCTTCCCCACCTATTTAGTAATAAAAGTTGAGAGAAGAAACGAAAACTTCAATTCTTTTGCATCTTCGCTAACGGGATCTATTTTAAGATCTTTTAGAAGAATTAAACGAGGAGATGCCTTCAATTTTGAAAGAAATAATAGAAATCCTCCATAGCTTCCTTGGAGATCTAAACTATAACTTTTTTCTTCATAAACAGGCGCCTCTGGTTGTACTTTTTGGTCTCCTTGCTGAGTTTGCGAGGTCACAGCCTGAATAGGCTGAGTTTGAATAGGTTTAAAACTATTTATAGTAAGCTTTGAATCCTTACATATTCCCTCTACAAAAGCTAAAAGTTGCGGTAAATCCTCTTTAGTAGGAAGTTTTTGTTGTATTTCTGAAAATCTTTCCAAGGATTTCTTAAATTTCTCCCATTCTTCAAGGCTTTTCTTATAGTTCAACTGATATCTCAGAAGAATCTGTCTATTACTTTCAATACTTTCAGTTAAAGTTATTCTTTCATTCTCTAATGGTCTATAAAGAAGAAAGTAAAAGGCAATAACACTTATAAACAGCAAAGACCCAATAATAACCCATTTATTTATATTTACTTTCATTGCTCACCCCTCTTATATTGAGCTACAATCCTAAAATTTATAGAAACCATAGGGGGATTCCCAACTTTTTGAGCAAATCCCAAGGAAACGCCATCTACAAAACCAGTTTTATCAAGTTGATCTAAAAATATAGCCACATCTCTATAAGAAAGAGCAAAACCCTCAATATTTACATTATTAGTTGAATCTAAACTGAACGTTTTAATCCAAAGATTCTTTGGGGTAATTCTGTTAAGAGTTCCAAAAATATCAAGCCATCCAACTTCCAAGGCTCCAATTTCATCTGAAAGTTTTATCTTCTCCTCATACTGTTTCTTTATATCTTGAAGATTCTGCAACTCTCTCAGCCTATCTTTTAAATTATTTATCTGAGTCTCCAAAGCAACATTTTCATTTCTTAAATTTTTTAATTCTGAAGAAAGATTCATATACAGAATCAACTCCCCAAATAAGAGGATGATCCCCACAATTGTTATAAGAATCCCCAAAAAAGGTATTCTTATAACTTCTTTTTTCTTAGCTTCTCGTGGTAAAAGATTAATTTTAAACATATTTTACATACCTTCCCATAAAAATAATCCTATAGAAACAATCCAAGAATGAAAATCTTCAAGGAAACTTCTTTCCTTTTTTTTCAAGTTTAAATTTAAATCAAGATTCAAAATAGAGTCAGGACATGCCTCAGCAGGAATATTTAAAATAGCTTCAAGTAAATCAATAAAATCTCTATCTTTTGCATTACCCCCTGAAACTAACATATGGTCTATATGCTCTTCTGGAAATTGCATGTAGAAGAAGTTAACAGCCTCCTGTATCTTTCTAACGAAATCTTCAATTATGAAAGACTTTGTTAGATCATCCATACCTTCCTCTTGAGGATTCCACTCTTCCATAATTGTGCTTCTAAAAAACATAGGCTGATTTCCCTTTGCTACTACGAATTCTGCTACGTTATCATAAGAATAAAGATAGAGAGTATTACCTGGTGGAAATTCTTTACGACTTAACACCATTGATCTCACTGCAGAGAATATGCTCACATCTATGAGAGTAGGAATCAAATTTAAATCTTTGATTGCTTCAAGATAGGGGGATAAAACTTCCCGCGGAACTGCTACTAACATTATTCTATATTCTTTTAATCCTTCCTTTTCATATACGTCAAGAATTTGAATATCATAGTTGATATCCTCTTCTGAGAAAGGGACATACCTATCTAATTCCCATCTTATAGCCTCTCTAAGTTCATTTTCTGGCATGTGTGGAAAATTGAAAAATCTTACCACTACGTTCTGAGCAGGAATTGCAATCAAAGCTTTTGCTTTTTTAACTTTAAAACTTTTGATTATATTTTTCAGCATATCACTGAGGTAAGATGGATTAGTAAGCTGTCCCATTTGGAAAGCTTCTTGAGGCAAAGAATCTGAGGCAACATTTTTAATAGTAATTTTATTATCTTTTTTCCTACCGCCGTAGATAACCTTAACAGAATTACTAATTTCAATACTCAAAATCTGATCTTCAGAAACAAATAAATCTTTGATTCCCATCCTTCCTCCTTTCAACCCCTTCTTAACTGAAATTTATTCTATTATAACTCTTTATAAATTGCAATGCTTTTTAATATTCTTGCCAAGAGAGAACTCTAAATTTTGTTTTTGTAGCCTGAACAACATTTGAAACACCATGATAATTCATAACTTTTTCTATATAATCCTTTTTATGTCTTATAGTACTGTTACCCCTAATATTTATTGATTCACATAAGCTAACACCTTCAATTATAGGATCTCCATATATAGAAAGACCCTCTGCTATAGAGTCTAAGCTTGATGCATAAAAAATACCCTTAATCTTATTCCCTGTACCTGTTATCTTTATATCCCCTTTTATTATTACAAATCCTTGAAACCTTGTATCACCTGACATCTCTGCAGAACCATCAATATAAATTACTAAGGACCAAGTTGACCAAGTATTTGTGATATCATTATACCAGTTAGGATTCTGTTTAGCAAAATCTATCACATTATTTAAATCTATCCCACTTCCAGATCTGTACAAACCTTGTCTTTTAGCGGTTTTCTTCAAATAGTCCTCATTTAAAACAGGCATAGCGAGAGTAGTGTCATTCTCAATAATATCTTTCCCTAATTGAGGTGAGGAAGTACCATTAATAAAAGGGTACCTGTCTCCTATAGGACCATTAGAATAGATGGCAGTATCAAAACTTCCATCAGAGAGTCTTTCCCCCTCAATAACTGCAGCATTTCCAGAAAAATTTACAGAATTACCGGCAAAAATCGCAAATTTGAAAGGATCAAGATTTATTTCTGTATTATTTCCATAAATTTCAACACCTCTTTTAGCGCTATATTTACTAACTTGAGGTACATATCCTTCACTCCTTATTCTATATACAGGATAGTCCACAAGAATACCCCCCGAATTAATTTTAGAAAGGAAATAAGAAACTGCTACTAAATATTCTCCTGCAGAAACACTTGAAGTATAAGAGTTAGATATAAATCTTCCTGAGTTTTCCGTAATAGTATAGGATAATAAGGCACCATCACTAAATTTTCTTACTGAAAGAGCTAAGGTTTTTAGATCAGGGTCTGAGTTTACAAAATATATCGCTTGCTGAAGCCCTGATTGAGCTAAATAGAAAGCTTGTGTGCTATCTACTAATCTTCTTGAAAGAAGTTTTTCAGAAGGCATAAGCTCTATAATTATTCCTCCTAAGAGGAAAATAAATATTAGAATAATTACCGCAAAGATTAATTGCCCTTTTTCTCTCATGCACTACTCTCACTTAAGAAAGTATACACTTTTTACAGGTAAAAAGATAGTAGATGTTAAAGTATAATCAGGAATGTCATCCATATTTCCATCAAGCTTAAGAAGAACTTGTATCCAAGAAGCATCTTTGGAAGAAGTTAAAACTCCTGAGTCATTATAGTAATAAAAAGTTGGTAAAATAACTTTTATATCATTCTCTGTAAGAGGATTATTTCCTACCCATAAATTACCTTGTTTTACTTGCCTTCTTAGTATCCCTCTATTATCAACGTAATATCTCACTACAAAAAGTGTAGAAGTAATAGGATTAGAACTAAAATCATAAAGGGTATAGCTAAAGATTAAATTACCTCCATCAGAAACAGGATCTATAAAAGAGGCTTTTTTAACCTCACGAATTAGCCTTTCGGCAACTAATCTTGCATTTCGTTGATACTCAACCTTTTTACTAACAAATTGATAGCTTTTTAATCCAATAGTCAAAGAACTAACCACTATAGTTATTATTATGGCAGAAATAGTTATCCCTACAAGTAGCTCTATTATTGTAAATCCCTTTTTCATAATTTCGCTTTGAAAAGCTCAATAGTCATAGTTTTATTTTCGGTCCCTTCTTCCCAAGTAGCAGAAAGTTTTAAAAGCCTTCCCCATGTAAATATGTTATGCCCTTCACAAGTAACAGTAATTGTAGAAGCAACATCAGAAATAACCTTAGGATAGTTTGAAGATATGTAAGAATCTAATGTGGTATAACTTTTTATAAGGAGCATTTCAGCCTCCTTAGAAAGAATATAATTAACTCTATTAATGTTTTCTATCTTAGGAGTATTAAAAAAAGTAAAAAAGTATATTTGGGAAATACCAAAAACTCCTATAAGAAGTAAACCCCCCGCAATAAGAGCTTCAAGTATCGTAAATCCCTCAATTTTACTAGTATTCAGGCATCTTATCACTTAAATATACCCTCCCCGTTGCTGGAGTTATTATAATATATTTTCTCAAATTTTTTATACCTAAGGCAATAGTTCCTCCTGATGAAGGGGTTCCAATACGCGTAAAATAAATGTAATTATTATCCCCAAAAGTTGCAGAGACTAAATCTATTTTTTCTTCCAAAAAACTGTAGCTTTCCTTCACCTCGTATTTATTTTTATCAGAATTAAAAGTTTTCCAAACCACTAAATCAATAGCAGGATAAAAATAAATCATGTCTGGGGTATTCTCTCCATAAGAAAAGGATGTGTCTCTTAATTCACTAATTTTTCTTAGAATTGTTAAAGCAGATCTTGTAAGTTTCCAGCTTTGAATATAGGAAATACCCCATGAAACACTCATATAAAGGAGAAAAGATATAATAGAACAAACTATTAAAAGCTCAATTAAGGTAAAACCTTCTCTATCTCTCATAAAGATCATAAAAGAGAGAAATAAAACCTAATAATCATATCTCCCCAAAATATAGATATCGTTGCACCTATAATAAGGAATGGACCAAAGGGAAGAGCTGCCTTAAGATTTTTTGATTTAAACAGCAAAAAAAGAATAGAAAAAATCCCTCCTATAAGATAGCTGAGAAATAGAGAAAGAATTGATAATCTCAATCCCAAAAAGCTTCCTAACATCAACCCTAATTTTATATCTCCCTGTCCCATTCCTTCTTCCTTAAAAATAAGAAGAGCTAATATATAAATTAAAAGAAGAATGCCCCCAAAAGCGACAGTCCCTAAAAATTTATCATAAAAGGAACCTTCTATAAATGAAATAAGTAGCCCTATTCCTAATCCTCCTAAAGAAAGCACGTCAGGAATAATCATATGCTTAAGATCAATAAAAAATATAGGCAGACAGAGAGAAAAAAGGACTAATAATTTAAGAGAAAAAAAAGAAAATCCATAAATCCAAAATACTGTAGTAAAAAAAATTGCCGAAACAAACTCTACCATTGGGTATCTCCAAGAGATTTTAGCTCCACAGTATCTACATTTTCCTCTCAAGAAAATATAACTTAATATAGGAATAAGATCCTTAGGTTTTAACCTTGCATTACAAGAAGTACAATGAGATGGTGGAAAGACTATAGACTCTTCACGAGGAAGTCTGTATATTAAAACATTTAAAAAACTTCCAACCGCACTTCCTAATAAGAAAAACCAAAATGTTAGAAGTATTTTGAAGCTCACAGTTCAAAACCTCCTACTTTTTTACTTTTCACTTCTTCAGAAAGTAACTCAGTAATTTTTTCAAGCTTAAAGCTGCCTAAATCTTTATTATATGTTCTTACACTCACTTTACCTTCTTCCTTTTCCTTATCACCTATTATAAATATATAAGGTATTTTTTCAGAAATTGCTTTTCTAATCTTATAATTTAACTTAGCCTGATCTAAATCTATTTCTACTCTAAAGTCATTTTCTTTCATAATTTTTGCTATTTTAATAGCATAATCATTATGTCTCTCTGAAATAGGAATAAGTTTGATTTGAACAGGAGCAAGCCAGAGAGGAAATCTCCCCCCATAGTATTCTATAAGAATACCTATGAATCTTTCATAAGATCCAAGGATAGCTCTATGTATCATTACAGGTCTCTTCCTCGTCCCATCAGGAGCATCATAAGTTAGATCAAATCTCTCAGGTAAATTAAAATCTACTTGAATAGTTGGACCCTGCCAAACTTTACCCAGAAGTCCCTTTAACCCTACATCAATCTTAGGTCCATAAAAGGCTCCTTCTCCTTCAGCTATCTTATATTCCAATTCCAAGGAATCAAGAGCATTTTTCAGAGCCATAGTAGCCTTTTCCCATATCTCATCAGAGCCTATATACTTCTCAGGTTTTGTAGATAATACAATTTGATACTCTTTTAATCCAAAACTCTCTAACATAAAGAATACAAAATCTAAAACTCCTTTTATCTCATCTTCCAACTGTTCCTGAGTACAGAAAATATGAGCATCATCCTGAGTAAATCCACGAGATCTTTCTAAACCATACAGGACTCCAGATCTTTCGTATCTATATACAGTCCCCATTTCAAAAAATCTAAGCGGAAGATCTCTATAACTACGAATATCAGAGTTGTATATAAGAATATGGCCAGGACAATTCATAGGTTTTAAGGCATATTCTTTATCCTCTACTTCTAAAAAGAACATATTCTCATGATAATTATCCCAATGTCCAGATCTCTTCCAAAGTTCCGCTTGCATCAAATGAGGGGTAATCACAGGTAGATATCCTCTCTTTAGATGTTCCTTCTTTTCAAACTCTTCAATTGTTAGACGCAATATAGCTCCTTTAGGAGGATAAAAAATAAGTCCAGGACCTGCTTCTTCAAAAGTACTAAATATCTCAAGCTCCCTTCCTAATTTTCTATGGTCTCTTCTTGCAGCTTCCTCTCTTTCTTCTAAATATCTATTTAACTCCTCCTCAGTAAGAAAAGAGGTACCATATATTCTTTGGAACATTGGATTTTTCTCGTCTCCTCGCCAATAAGCGCCTGAAATACTCAAGAGCTTAAAAGCTTTCACCCTACCTGTAGATGAGAGATGAGGACCTCTGCAAAGATCAATAAAATTCCCTTGTCTATAAAATGCTATCTTTTCTTCTTCTGGGATCTGTTCTAAAAGTTCTAATTTAAAATCCTCTGATAACTCCTTAAGAATTTTTATTGCTTCTTCTCTTGATACTTCAATCCTTTCTATAAGAATATCTTTTTTAATTATTTCTTGCATCTTTTCTTCTATTTTAGCGAGATCTTCTTGAGTAAAAGGTTCTTTCCGATAAAAGTCGTAATAAAAACCATCTTCTATAGCTGGACCAATTCCAAGTTTAACCTCAGGATAAAGCTCTTTAACAGCATGAGCTAATATATGTGAAGACGTATGTCTATAAATCTCTCTTCCCTCAGGATCATCCCAATCAAGAATTTCTACTACACTTCCATCCTCAGGGGTAATATTAAGATCATAAATTTCTCCACTAATTCTTACCCCTAAGGCTATATTATGTAAACCCTCTTTTTTCAAAGCCTCTAAAACATCACCTTCCTTATTCCATATCTTGTCCTTCCATTTCATAATCCAGCTCATATAATTTATCCTCCTAAAACTTTTAATTTTATAAAACAAAAAACTCCCACCCCAACAAGGGCGGGAGTCTCCCGCGGTTCCACCTTAATTAGATCCCAAAAGGATCCGCTCTCAATCTTTAACGGAATTATCCGGCTTTACTTACTCATTCTTTATAGGAATTTTTGTAAAGCAACTGAGAGGTGGTGTTCATCTATTCTTAACTTAGAAGGACTCCCAGCTTCTAATCCTCCCTCTCTGTAAGTTAAGAATAAACTACTTTCCTCTTTCAATGTTTTTACATTATGGTGGGCGCGGGTGGGATTGAACCACCGGCCCCTACCGCGTCAAGATAGTGCTCTCCCACTGAGCTACGCGCCCATATATAAGAAAAATTATAACCATCTTTATTCTAAAGTGTCAAGATTCACAGAAGAAAGAAACTTCTCAAGAATTATCACAGCTGCTTGCTTATTTTTTATTATCTTTCTTTTGTCTCTCCTCATATTACCATCTATAAGAATCTTTTCTGCTTCAATAGTAGTAAACCTTTCATCTTCCAAAAACACTGGGATTTTAAGAGAATCCTTTATTTTTTTTGCTATCTTCTTAACTTTTTCAGTCTTTTCATTTTCATGCCCTTTTAAACTGATAGGAAAACCAATAACTATACCTTTAACATCATACTTTTCTATTAGCTCAGAAAGTTTCTTAAGGAATATATCATCATCTTCCCTCTCCCAAACATCTAAGCCTTGAGCAATAATTCCAAGAGGATCTGAAATAGCAAGTCCTATATATTTTTCTCCCCAATCTATAGCAATAAATCTACTCATTTTGATAAAAGATGTCTTAAATCTTCTCTTATCTCCCTAATATCAGTCTTAGGAAGGCTCACCTGAGCAAGATTATCCCTTCCCCCACCTTTTCCATAATATTTATTACTTAAATAGTTAACTATCTCTTTAGCTGAAAATCCATCTTTAATAAGCTTAGGGGTTACCATTACAGAGCCTATTATTTTCTCATCCATCTCTTTAAAGAGTACAATCACTAGATTCTCTTTCTTACTCTTTAGAAGATCGCCTAACTTCCTAATACTCTCTTCTTCAAAGTCTGTACTTTCACATAAGAAAGAAACTCCATTTAACTCCTCTATCTTACTAAGAAGATTTTCTGCCTCTATTTTAATAATCTTTTCTTCCAAAGATGATATTTTTTTATCCTTCTCCTCTAATATTTTCAAAAGTTTATCATATCTCTGAGATAATTCCTCTATACTTCCTACTCCAGAAAGAGTAAACAATGATTTCAAAAGATTATCTTTTTCTTTTTGATACTCCCATGCTTTTAGTCCACAAACAGCAAAGATTCTTCTAATTCCACTTCCTATTCCCTCTTCTTTAAGAATATAGAAAGATCCAATCTCTCCTGTATAATCCACATGAGTTCCCCCACAGAGCTCCATACTTATATCATCTATTTTGATTACTCTCACATCTTTTTGATATTTCTCTGTAAATAAAGCAATAGCCCCCATTTTTCTTGCTTCTTCTAAAGTAGTCCAGAACTTATCAGTTTTATAGTTAGATATAATATATTCATTTACCTTTCTTTCAATAAGTTCTATCTCTTTGTCAGAAAGAGTAGCATAATGAGTAAAATCAAACCTTAAAAAATCTGGGTTTACTAAAGAACCTGCCTGCATTACATGATTCCCTAAAATCTGTCTCAAAGCTGAATGTAGAAGATGAGTAGCCGTATGATGCCTTTTGGTAGCCTCTCTTTTTTCCTTATCTATCTCAGCAATAATCTGTATCCCTTCTTTAAAAACTCCTTTTACTACTTCTCCTCTATGAACTATAAATTTCTCACCTAATTTTTTAACATCTTTTACCACAACTTCTGTTTCATCATTATAAACTTTACCAACATCAGAAACCTGTCCACCACTTTCTGCATAAAAAGGTGTCTTATCTAAAATAAAATATACCTCGTTATTAGGAAGTAACTCTTTATTATGATTCCCTCCTAAAAAGAAGATGACCCTACTTTGAGAAGTAGTCTGTTCATAACCTACGAATTCGGTAGGTGAAATCTTTTCTAAATTAAAAACTTCCTCCTCGGATAAAGAGATGGAAGCATTCTCAATTTTCTCTTCTGTGGACAGCCTTGCTCTTACCTTTTGTTTTTCCATCTCTCTGCTAAATCCATCTATATCAACTTTAAATCCTGATTCTTCTGCTATTTCTTGAGTTAGCTCTACAGGAAAGCCATAAGTATCATATAGCTTAAAAGTAAAATCTCCAGATATAATTTTATTTTGATTTTCCTTAAAATAGATCTCCAGTAAATTCAAACCTTGTTCTAAGGTTCTTAAAAACTGCTCTTCTTCCCTTATAAGTATCTTCCTTATATATTCAGATCTTTCTTTTAACTCTGGATATGCATCTTTCATTATATCTACTACACAAGGTACAAGCTCGTAAAGAAAAGGTTCTTCCTTTCCAAACTTATATACCCTTCTTAAAGCTCTTCTTATTAATCTTCTTAAGACATATCCTCTACCTTCATTGGTAGGTACAACTCCATCATTCATCAAGAAAACTATTCCTCTAATATGATCTGCAATTAATCTCTCTGTAGTTGTATCTGCATTATTAATAATTTTTCTTATCTCCAATATTATAGGTTGAAAAAGGTCTGTTTCAAAAACATTACTTACACATTCAACTACTGTAGTTATTCTTTCAAGCCCCATCCCAGTATCTATATTTTTTCTAGGGAGAGGGGATAATTTTCCACTTTCATCCATATAGTAGGACATAAAAACTAAATTCCATATCTCCATAAATCTATCACAAGGATCTCCTGGCTTACAATTTTTATCTTCAGAATTTTTGGATCCAAAGTCATAATATATTTCAGAACAAGGACCACATGGACCTATAGGTCCTGGAGGACCCCAGAAATTATCTTCTTTTCCTAATCTCACTATTCTTTCCTTAGGAATACCTATTAATCTGTGCCATATTTCAAAAGCTTCGTCATCTTCTTCGTATACCGAGATCCAAAGTTTTTCTACAGGAATTCCCAGCTCTTTTGTCAAAAATTCATAAGCAAATCCAATAGCTTCTTTTTTAAAGTAATCTCCAAAAGAAAAGTTCCCAAGCATCTCAAGAAAAGTAAGATGTCTCGGTGTAACTCCAACCCTTTCTACATCTGTAGTTCTAAAACATTTTTGAACTGTAGTTATCCTTCTGCTTGGAGGTATGCCTTGTCCAAGGAAATAAGGTTTAAAAGGCACCATTCCTGCTGTAGTAAATAGGAGAGTTGGATCATCAGCAGGAACTAACGATGCACTTGGGAGATGTAAATGTCCGTTTTTCACAAAATAATTTATGAATTTTTCTCTAATCTCCTGACTTGTTTTCATATACTCCTCACAGAATTTAATTATTAAAAGCCCCGCTATGCCGTAGTGCCGAAGTCTTCGTGCCCCATCCCAAAAATTTTAGGCTTACCCCAACTTGGTTATATAGCTCTTATGAGCCACACTCCCAAGCCAGGAGATCAGCCTCCTGGAAGAGGTGTTGAGCCAAGACCACAGTTGCACTACGTACACAGCAGGGCCTTCTACCTTTGAATATATCATATATTACCTTGAATTTCAATCTTTAGTTTTGTTCTAACTCAAGAGGAAGCCTCTGAAGTAAAACTCCCATTCTTACTTTACTCATTACCAATATTTGAGGATCTACCTTATCTCCAAGCTCTTCTATTCTTTTGTAAAGTTTTATGGCTTCATTAATATTTCCTTTTTCCTCATATATGCCTGCAAGAAGATATAATGCCTCAGCATTATCCTTTTCTATACTTAGTACCTTTTTAAGATCTTTTTCAGCATCCTCAATTTTGTTCACCTTTGTATACTCTATAGCCCTCGCAAGATAAAATTCAATATCATCTTTACATAGATTTTTAGCCTTATTAAAACAATCCTCAGATTCCTTAGGTTTATTCTCTTCTTCTAAAATTATTCCCAAAGAAATCCAAAGTTCTGTATTATTAGGATATTTTTCCAATATATCTCTAAGAACTTTTTCTGCGCTGTTAAGATCCTTGCTTTCTAAATACTTATAACTCTGAGAAATAGCCTCCATTACCTCTTCATCGGGAGTTTTATAAAATTTTGCAAACAATACTATACCAAAAATAATTATTGCAGAAACTCCCAAAACAAGAATTCTTCGTTTTAATCTTTTCTTCCTATCTGCCTCTACAATCTCCGGAATATACCACCACCAATTTGAGGTAGGATATTTTACTTTCTCCTTTAAAATTCCTGATTTTTTTAAACCTTTATACATAACCTTAAGATTTTTCTTTATTTCAGTATCTATTTCAGTCAATCTTACAAGCTCTGAATCAATAGCAACACCTATATTTTTCAACTCTTCTACTAAGTCTTCTACTTTCTGTCTTTTTAAAACAAATTTCTCACAATTTTCGGAGATATCAGAAGGATTAGGCACAATAATATTTCCCACTATTTTTTGTAGTTCTTCAAGCTCAATTCTAAGCTTCTCTAATGGACTTTCCTTCATTACTCTCACCCTTAATAGTAAGTATCACTATTGCTACTGCATATTTATTAGTATGAGAAAGACTTACTTTAACTTCTTTTACCCTTTTTTGCAAAGCCATTTCTAAAGCCTTATTTTTTAATCTTATTTCTGGTTTTCCATTTAGCCCATAAAGAATTTCCACATCTCTCCAGCACCATCCTGGATATTTACCACCCATTGCTTTAATAAAGGCTTCTTTAGCTGCAAAATGTGCAGCTAAAGAGGGAAATATATTTTTTTTAGTTCTAATCTGACTTCTCTCATCTATAGAGAAGATCCTTTCTATAAAAGTTTTATGTCTTTCATAAACTTTTTTTACTCTTTCAATCTCCACTATATCAAGACCTACCTCAATAGAAATTTCTTCCATTTTACTACTCCACTGTAACAGATTTTGCTAAATTTCTTGGTTGATCTATCTCTCTCCCCAAGTTATTTGCCATATAATAAGCAAAAAGTTGGATAGCCACTGCTGCCATAAAAGGATAAAAGAAAGGATCTATATTGGGTATAGGGATAATATCATCTACTAGCTCCTGAACCTTTTCATCATTCTCATTACATAAAGCAATTATTGGAGCTTTCCTTGCTTTTGCCTCTTCTATATTACTCATCATTTTTATATAAGTATCATCTTTAAAAGCAATACAAAAAACAGGAGTATTAGGATCCAAAAGGGTTATAGGACCATGTTTCATTTCTCCTGCAGGAACACCCTCTGCATGGATATATGAAATTTCTTTAAGTTTAAGCGCCCCTTCTAAAGCTAATGGAAAATTCTTTCCCCTTGCAAGATAAAGAAAGTTTTTCTTTTGATAATATTTATTAGCAATAGTCAGTACTTTTCCATTAACATCTGAAATATAATTCTCAAGATAAACAGGAAGGATATTCCATTTTTCAAGATCTACTTTTTCTCCCAGCACTTTTTGTTTTAGGTAATCTTTAAGGAGGGTTAAATATATAAGCTCTGCAAGAAAAGTCTTGGTTGCTGCAACTCCAATCTCTACCCCTGCCCTAAGATTTATAAACATATCACTTTCCCTTGCTACAGTACTTTGAATGTTATTTACTAAAGAAAGTACATTAAATCCTTTCCCCTTTACTTTTCTTAATCCAAATATTACATCAGCTGTCTCACCCGACTGACTTATTGTCATACACAATGTATTTACCCCAACCCTTAAATTTCTGTAAGGCATTTGTGATGCAAGCTCAATATCCACCGAATAAGGGATTTCTTCTTCCCAAAGAAATTTTGCATAATATCCAGCGTGGTAAGAAGTACCACATGCAATAATAAATACATGATCTATTGTTTCCCATGAAATATTTTTATCTCTAAGATCAGAAATTTCAAATCCATCTTTAGTTTTATCTATTTCAGAGATAATCCTCTTAGCTACCAAAGGTTGCTCAAAGATTTCCTTTAACATAAAATGAGGGAATCCATTTTTTTCAGCTTTTATTCTTTCCTGGGGAATTTTTAAAGGAGCTACAGAAATAAGCTTTCTTTTATCTTCTATCTCATAAACTTTTATATCTTTAGGAGTAACCTGTGCAAACTGTTTATCCTTTAGAAAATAAAAATCTTCAGTATAATCTCCTAAAGCAGGAATATCTGAAGCTATTAAATTTTCTCCTTCCCCAAATCCTAAAATCAATGGACTTTGCCTTCTTATAGCAAAAAGTTCTCCAGGTCTTCTTAAATCCATAACAAGAATAGCATAAGATCCATTTAGCATCTCAAAAGTTTTTTCTATAGATTCTTCCATAGATAAATTCTCTTCATCCAAAAAGTTTTCCAAAAGGTGAACTATTACCTCTGTATCTGTTTGGCTTTTAAAAATATGACCTTTTTGGACTAATTCTCCTTTTATTTCCTTATAGTTTTCTATAATGCCATTATGCACAATTGCAATATTTCCACTGCAATCCACATGAGGATGTGCATTTTCTACCGAAATCCCTCCATGAGTAGCCCATCTTGTATGTCCAATACCATAGTTTACAGGTAGAGAAAGATCTAAACTCTCTTTCAGCTTCTCTACTTTCCCAACTACTTTTTTTACTTCCATTGTCCCATTATTTACATATGCTACACCTGCAGAATCATAACCTCTATATTCCAATTTTTCCAATCCAGAAATTATATAGGATAGACAAAGTTTGTCTCCTGTATAGCCAAAAATACCACACATCTTTCTCCTCCTCCTAAAAGTTTGGAGAAGGAGAGTCCCCTAATACTACTTAGAGACCTTCTGTCTTGGCAGTCACCCGCCAATTTTGTAAGTCCCCTTTAGGTAGGTAGTAACTACCTGGAGGCACCCGCCGAAAGCTTCGATAAGCCTCCCCCTCGTCAACTTACTCTTCTATCAAGAAGAGTAAGTTCTGGCGCTTTTAGAAAGATAATCTAATATCTTCTTTTTAACCTCAGCTAATAATAGCTCTAATTCTTCCTTAGGGATCTCTCCTTCTAAAGTGATTCTTACTATAGGTTCAGTTCCCGATTTTCTCACAATATATCTTATATTCTTTCCGCTTACCACCTCCTCTGTTAATTCTCTCATTTTATTCTCATCTTCTTTAGTAATCTTACAATCTCCTAAGTGAACTTTTTCATGAAGTTGAGGGAAGATAGGGATCTCATCTATATAATTTTTCAATTTTTTATCTGTATTTTTTAATATCTTAAGAAGAAATAGAGATGTGAGAAGTCCATCTCCTGTTGGTAAATAATCAAAAAGAATAATATGGCCAGAGGTCTCTCCACCAAGATTTAATTTTTCTTGTATTAATTTTTCAAGGATATATCTATCACCTACTTTAGTACGTATAAGTTCAATTTCCCTCTCTTTTAAGTATCTTTCTAATCCAGAATTAGTCATTTCAGTTCCCACCACTTTATTTCCTTTTAGTCTTCCATTCTCTTTTAGATATCCCGCAAAAATCCCAATTATCATATCTCCATCAACAATTCTGCTATCCTCAGAGAAAACTAAAACCCGATCTGCATCACCATCATAAGTAAAACCTATTTGAGCTCCAGATTTTAAGAATAATTCTCTCCCAAAATCAGGATATACTGCCCCACAATTTTCATTAATATTTACTCCATTATAGGAAGTATTATATGCTAAAACTTCTATTCCTAACTCTTCTAAAAGCTTAGGCGCAACCTCAGAAGCAGCTCCATAAGCACAGTCAACCATTACTTTTAAATCATCAAACTTTTCCCCTATCACTTTTTTAAGATAGTTTATATATATATCTTTACCTTCTACAAAGTTATAAACTTTCCCTACTTTTGTTCCATGTACTCTAAAAAATTTATCTTCTCCATCAATAAAAGATTCTAACTTCTCCTCAATCTCATCTCTAAGCTTAAAACCGTCGTTAGCAAAAATTTTTATACCATTGTATTGGGAAGGATTATGAGAGGCAGAAATAACAATACCTGCAAAAACATCTGGATCAAGGGTAACCAAATAGGAGACAGCAGAAGTAGGTAATATACCAGCATCCAATATATCAACACCACCAGAAGTAAGCCCTGCAATAAGAGCACTTTTTAGCATATCTCCTGATACTCTTGTATCTCTAACTATAATAACTTTTTTACCAGCAACATCCTCAAAAAATCCTACAAGAGCTCTTCCTAATTTAAAAGCAAGTTCAGGGGTAAGATTCTCATTAATAACCCCTCTTATTCCATCGGTACCAAAATATCTCCTCATTCTATCTCTCTCCTTTCTTCCTCCAGAATTACCAAATCATAATTCTCTTTTATCTCTCTTCCCGCAAAAAATCCTACCACTTCAAAATCTTTTTTTACTTTTCCTGTGACAATAAGTCTCTCACCTTCGGCAGGAATTCCCGTAGTACTCAAAACAGTAATTTGATAATTTTCAAAAGTAAGAGAATAGGCGGAATAAATACTTCCTGCAATTCCATAAGGATTTATTGCTTCTCCTTTTAAAATGATTTCTTTGTCTACAAAATTGCTTAATTTTTCCCATTTTTCTCTCCATGGCGAATCTTTCTTCCATTCATAATAACTATATACTAAAAAAGCAACAATTAAAAAGAGAATAATTCCATAAGAAATCATCCTCTTTTTATTCATATTGACCTCACCCTACAATATGAATTTTATATCCACAAAAAGGACACTCATTAAAATTTTTAATAAGATCTCTTACTATATTATAGCCTTCTCTTATAATAAGCTCTTTCTTACAAGAAGGACAAAAAGTAGTATTTCCTTCTATATCCCATATATTCCCTTTATATACATAATTTAACTTCTTTTTTCCCTCCTCATAGGCAAAATTCATAGTTTCCAAAGGCGTAGGTGGGACTGTAAAATTGTAAGCAGGGAAATACCTACTAAAATGAAGTGGAATATCTTTACTAATAGAAGCCACCCAATCAATTAAAGCTACTATCTCTTCTTTACTGTCGTTAAATCCAGGAATTATAAGATTAGTAAGCTCTACATGAATACCTTTATTTATAGCAAGCTCTATAATTTTTTGAACATTTTTCAAAGAACCTTTGCATAACTTCTTATAAAAATCTTCTGAGATAGATTTTATATCAATATTCATAGCATCTATAAATGAGATCAGTTGTAAAAATGGCTCTTCCTCAACAAATCCGTTGGTCACTAAAACATTCTTCAAATTGTTTTCTTTCAAAAGTTTAGAAGTATCATAAACAAATTCGTACCATATAAAAGGCTCATTATAAGTATACGCCATACCAATGGAGTCTTCTCTTTTAGCAAGAAAGAGCAATTTTTCCGATGACATATCTTGCATATGAATTTCCTCAGGTAAAGTTTGTGAAATAGACCAGTTTTGACAGAAAGGGCACTTAAAATTACATCCTGTGGTTCCTATAGAAAGGATTTTACTTCCAGGATAAAAATGATACAGAGGCTTCTTCTCTATAGGGTCTAAAGCAATAGAGCTTATCTTTCCATAAATTAGTGAGTATAAAATACCCTCATGATTTTCTCTAACACCACAGATACCCCTTTGATTTGGAAGTATCACACATTGATGAGGACAGAGTAAACAGTTTACCTTTTGACCCTCTAAAACTTTGAAAAATAAAGCTTGTTTCATTAATCATTCCTTAAATCTCTTAACTGAAAAACGATAAATCTTAAACTTTTCATAAGGAGATATACCAGCTTTAGCTAAAGCAATATCTAATTGCTTTTCTATAGTATCTACCTCTTCTAAATCAGGAAGAAGCACCCCTCTTCTCCATCCTTTCTCTACTACTACCCCATACTTTTTAGGATCAAGTTTATTTATATCATCTATTTCTTCTAATGGAGAAAGTACATCTACAGAAATCTCTAAATCATTTAATTCCTGGAGAGTCACAGGAAGAAAGCGTGGGTCTTGAGTAGCAGCACTTATAGCATTTTGTACAATTTCCTCTGCAATACTATTTGTAGTTGGTATTATAGTACCAATACAACCCCGCAACTCCCCTGTTGATTTTTTATGCAAAGATACAAAAGTTCCAGCTTGCCTTTTTAATTCCTGAGGTAGATCTTCAGGTGGAAAAATAATCTTTCCCTTTTCCAAATAGACTTTTATAGCCTCTCTTGCCAAAGAGGTAACTAATTCCCCAATATCCATAAATTTAACGCTTTGAATATTGAGGAGCTCTTCTTGCTCCTTTTAAACCGTACTTCTTTCTCTCTTTCTGACGTGGATCTCTCTTTAGCAAGCCCTCTTTTTTAAGCATAGTTCTCCATTCACCATTTAGTATAGTTAATGCCTTAGAAATACCATGAGCTAAAGCTTGAGCCTGAGCACTTACTCCACTCCCAATTGCTTCTGCCACTACATCTACCTGATCTTTCATACCTGTAAGTTCTAATGGCTTCTTAGCTATAGCATGGAAAAATACTCTCCCACCAAAGTATTCCTCCATAGGTTTGCCATTTACAATAATTTTCCCCTCTCCAGGAAAACGAAGCCATACTTTTACGCGAGCTGTTTTTCTACCACCTACTGCATGGATTACTTTTACTTCTTGAGATTCAAGTTCCAATACTATCCCTCCTAACTATATTTTCAATTCTTTAGGCTGTTGAGCCTGATGAGGATGCTCAGGACCAGCATAAACTTTTAGCTTTTTAAGCATTTTTCTTCCTAAGGGACCCTTAGGAAGCATACCCTTTACTGCTAAATAAATCATCTTTTCTGGATTTTTTGCTCTCATCTCTTTAGCAGAGATCAATCTATGTCCCTTTGGATATCCTGAGTGAGAGAAATAAACCTTTTGGTTTTCCTTATCTCCTGTAAGAACCACATCTTTTGCATTAATCACTATAACAAAATCTCCTGTATCCACATGAGATGTGTAAATAGGTTTATGCTTACCTCTTAGAATCTTCGCAACCTCAGAAGCAAGTCTTCCAAGAACCTTTCCTTTTGCATCTACTACAAACCATTCTCTTTTTATCTCTTTTTCTTTTGCCATATAAGTTTTCATTTTTTATTCCTCCTTTCCCTTGGATTTTATACAAATTTATAAACTGTGTCAATAATCTATCTTATAAAGATACAAGCCCTGTGGAGGGGAAGGGATAGAGAATCTTTTCCCTTTTTCTCCATTTAAGTACTCTTTCCAATCCTCCAAGTTCCTATTTCTTAAAGAAACCTCAACCATTCCTGCTACCAAAAACCTTACCATCTTTCTTAAGAAGTAAGGTGCACAAATAAAGAAAAATAAAAAATCTTCGTTGAATACCCAAAAGGAATTTTCAATATAAATATTCGTATCTTCATTTTTTTCTAATATAGCAAAATTTACAAAATTATGCTCACCTTTTAAAAGTTCAGCACTTTGTATCAAAAATTCTTTATCTAAGGGCTTCTCTATCCACCAGGAAAAGTCTTTTAGAAAAAGATTTTTCTCTTTATTATTATATATAATATACATATACCATCTTCTTTTAGCAGAGAATCTTGCATGAAAATTATCATCCACCCTTTCAACTTTTTTAAGCAAAATATCATCGGGCAAAAGTTTCTTTAGTACTTCCTTTAGCTTAACCTCTTCCCATTCTTTATTAGTTTTAAAATTCACTACTTGTCCTAAAGCATGTACTCCAGCATCAGTTCTGCCTGCTCCTATCACCTTAACTTCTTCATTAAACAAAGTTGATAAAAGACTTTCCAAAACCCTTTGCACTGTTCTTTTTTGAGGTTGCTTTTGAAAGCCAAAAAACTCTTTGCCGATGTATGCAATTTCTATCTTCCAATTTACCATATTTAAAAAGCTATAAGCATCAAAATAGAATATATACACACAAAAACAAGAAAAGCTGACTCCTTAAAAGACCAATAAGTAATTTTATATCTACTTCTTCCTTTTGCACCTCTATAACCTCGGGCTTCCATGGCTTCAGCAAGTTCGTTGGCTCTTCGGAAAGCATTTAGAAAGAGGGGAATAATTATAGGAAGAAGACTTTTAGCTTGTTCAACTAAATTCCCTTTTCCAAATTCTGCTCCTCTGGCTTTTTGTGCTTTTATAATTTTATCTGTCTCTTCTAAAAGAGTCGGAACAAATCTTAAAGCTATAGTCATCATCATAGAAAACTCATGGGCAGGGAATTTAAAAATTGAAAGAGGTTTTAAAAGATCCTCTAAAGCATGAGCTAATTCTAATACTGAGGTGGTTAAAGTTAAAAGAGAAGTTATCATAACAAGAAAGACAAGGCGTAAAGACATGAAAATTGCCATCTTTATACCATTTTCAGTAACATGAATTATCCCATATCTAAAGAAAACTCTTCCTCCTTCTTCTCCAAAGAAGAAATGAATGATAAAAGTAAAAAATACCAAAAAATAGATGGGTCTAAAACTTTTAAAAAAATATTTTAAAGGCAAAGAAGAAAAGAAAATACCTAAAAGAATTAAGAAAAGGAAAAAAAGATAAGATACATTCAATTTTAAAAAAAAGATGATAATAATAAGTAAGAAAGATGCAATAATTTTAGCTTTTGCATCAATTTTATGCAAAAAAGACCCCATCGGTATATATTGTCCAAGAGGAAAACTTTCCAATGCTTTCATGATGAAATATAGCTCCTATAAGCTATTATTCTTTCTGCAAGTTCTGGCAAAGTAAAAGTTCCCTTAACAGGATAACCTTTTTCTTCTAAAGCTTTTACAATCTTAATTATCTCTGGAGGTTCCAATTCCGCCTCATCTATCTTATCTACATTCAAAAAGAGTTCTTCTATAGGTCCATCAAAAATAAGTATTCCCTTATTTAGAACTATGACTCTATCAACAAGCCTCATTACTTCATCAAGGTCATGAGATACAAGGATTAAAGTATTGCCTCTCCTTGCCCATTTATCTATATATTCCATTATCTCTTTTCTTCCTCTGGGATCTAAATTTGCTGTAGGTTCATCAAGTATAAGTATCTCTGGTTTCATAGCTAAGATACTTGCGATTGCAAGTCGTCTTTTTTCTCCTCCTGATAGATTATAGGGGGAACGATCTTTAAGGTCTTTATAAGAAAGTCCTACTGTCTCAAGAGCTTCTATTACACAGTCTTCTAATTTATCTTCAGGAACGCCAATATTTTTAGGACCAAAAGCTATTTCCTCAAAAACAGTCTCAGCAAAAAATTGGTATTCAGGATATTGAAATACAAGACCTACAATTCTACAAAGTTCCTTAGAGCTCCAATGTTTTATTTCCTTCTCTTGAATATAAATCTCTCCTACTAACGGGTAAATAAGTCCATCAAAAAGTTGTATCAAAGTAGACTTCCCAGATCCAGTCTTACCAATAATTCCTATTTTTTCCCCCTTTTCTATAGTAAAAGAAATATCATTTAAAGCCTCTCTTTCTAAAGGCGTATCTTTTAAATATGAGAAACTTACACTTTCCACTTTTATCAAAGCCATGAATATAATTCCTCTATTGTTAATATGGGATGAGGTATATCTAATCCTCTATCCCTCAGGTACTTTGACAGTTGAGTAACAAGAGGAAGAGAAAGACCCCATTCTTCAAGTTCTTTGTCTTTATTAAAAACTTCCTTAGGAAACCCTCTATAAACAATTTCACCATTAAAAAAGACCGCTACATCTTCTGATAAACTCACTTCTTCCATATTGTGAGTTATCAATATTATTGATATTCCTTCCTTTTCATATAGATCTTTAATAATTCCTAATATATCTTTTTTCCCTTTAGGATCTAACATCGTAGTAGGCTCATCTAATACCATATACTTAGGCAGCATAGCTAAAATTCCTGCAATAGCAATTCTTTGTTTCTGCCCGCCAGAAAGAAGATGTGGTGGATATTTCTTAAACTCTTCCATACCAACTGATTTTAAAGCAAAATCTATTCTTTCTTCTATCTCCTTAGGAGGAAGTCCCAAATTTTCACATCCAAAGGCAATATCCTCTTCTACTGTCATACCAATAATTTGATTATCTGGGTTTTGAAATACAAGCCCTACTTTTCTTCTAACCTCCCATATCTTCTCTGTATCTCGCGTATTAATTCCATCTATAACTACATCGCCATTTGTAGGTATAAATAGACCATTTAGCAATCTTGCAAAAGTAGATTTTCCTGAGCCATTTGCTCCAATAATAGCTAAAAAAGAAGGAGAAGGTATCTCTAAGTTTATATTTTTAAGAGCTACCCTCTCCTGTGAAGTGTCAGGTTGATAAACAAAAGAAACATTTGACATCTGGATCATTATACAAATTCCAGTACTGCTTCCTCAGCCGCGTCTCCTCTTCTCATACCTATCTTCAAAATACGAACATATCCTCCATTCTTATCCTTATATTGGGGCGCAATTTCCACAAAAACCTTTCTTACAAGCTCTCTATCCTGGAGCCATGCATAAACTAACCTTCTATTATATACAGAGTCTTCTCTTGCAATAGTAAGAAGTTTCTCAGCAATTCTACCAACTTCTTTTGCTCTGGGTAAGGTAGTAACTATCCTACCATGTTCAAATAAAGATATAAGTTGAGATCTAAGTAAGGCTTTCCTTTGAGGTGTAGGTTTACTTAACTTCCTATATGCTTTGCGGTGCCTCATTCTAAATTCTCTCCTTTCTCTGAATCAGAATTTCCATCTCTCAGTCTTAATCCTTTCTCCTTAAGTTTTTCCTCTAATTCTTGAAGAGATTTCTGCCCAAAATTTTTAATCCTCATTAACTCATCTTTTGTCTTTAAAAGAAGATCATCTATAGTATGAATTCCTGCATGACGCAAAGAATTATAGGCACGTGTAGAAAGACCCAACTCTTCCAAAGACAATCCTTTTTGGGTCTCTTCTATAATAGGAATCTCCTCTGCCTTTTCTTCGTAAGGCAATTGAAATTCTTTTTCATAAAGTAATTTAAAGTATTCCATAAGTATTTTGGATGCTTCTCTAAAAACTTCTTCAGGAGAAATAGCACCATTAGTCCATATATCTATTATAAGTTTATCTAAATCTGTTCTCCTTCCAACTCTTGTTTTCTCAACCTCATAGCTTACTTTTTTCACAGGAGAAAAGATAGAATCTAAGACAAGAACACCAATAGGTTGATTGAGTTCTTTATTTTCCTCAGTAGTTACATAACCTTTCCCTTTTCTTACTTCTACTTCCATATGAAAATTAGATTCGTCTACTAAGGTTGCTATCGTAAGATCAGGATTGATAATTTTTACATTTGCAGGCACAAAAAAATCTCCCGCTTTTATAACTTTTGGACCCTTTACGTCTAACTCCAATATATGAGAATTATTATCTTCAATTTTTACTACAAGTTTTTTAAGATTTATTAAAACTTCTAACACATCTTCTTTCAATCCAGGAAGAACTTCTAATTCATGTCTTACTCCATCAATTTTTACAGAAGTTATCGCTGCTCCTTCTATAGAGGATAGAAGAATTCTTCTCAAAGCATTTCCAATAGTCCAGCCATAACCTCTTTCTAACGGCTCTATAGCAAAACGTCCATAATCTTCAGTAAGCCTTTCCACAATAATCCTTACATTCTCCTCTATCAATTTTATACCTCCTTGCCTGTCCTAAAATGCCTATCTGGAGTAGAACTCAACGATAAGTTGCTCCTGGACAGGCGTATCTATTTCTTCTCTATTTGGAAGTCTTAAAACTTTACCTCTAAAGTTCTCTCTATCTAATTCCAACCAAGCAGGAATAGATCTATCTCCAAAAGCTGAAATTGCTTCTTGAACAGGAATAAGATCTTTATCAGAAAGTTCTATAATATCCCCAGGTTTTACATTATAAGACGGAATATCTACTCTTTTTCCGTTGACCTTGATTTTCCCGTGAGAAACAATCTGCTTTGCTTGATCTCGGGATAGAGCCCATCCTAATCTATAAACCACATTATCCAACCTTGATTCTAAAAGTTGTAATAATTTTTCTCCCGTTATACCTTTACCTTTTAATGCCTCTTCAAAATATCTTCTAAATTGTCTCTCAAGAACTCCATATATTCTTTTTGCTTCTTGCTTTTCTCTCAATCTAATTCCATATTCGGTAAGTTTTTTTTGAGTTTTACCATGCTGACCAGGCGCATAACTTCTTCTCTCAAAAGGACATTTTTCAGAGAAACACTTAGTTCCTTTAAGGAATAATTTCATTCCTTCTCTTCTACATAAACGACAATCTAATCCTGTATATCTTGCCATCTTTATTCCTCCCTCAAAATTTTATACTCTACGCCGACGTGGAGGTCGACACCCATTGTGAGGTATTGGGGTGACATCCTTTATAAGAGAAATTTCTAAGCCGGCAGCTTGCAAGGATCGGATAGCAGTTTCTCTCCCAGGTCCAGGTCCTTTTACCAGCACATCTACCTTCCTCATTCCATATTCAGACATAACTTTTTTTGCAGCCATCTCAGCAGCGATCTGAGCTGCAAAAGGTGTACCTTTTTTTGTTCCTTTAAAACCAGCGGTTCCACCACTTCCCCAAGTTAAAACACTTCCTTCTGGATCAGTTATTGTAACAATAGTATTATTAAAAGTTGAGTCAATATGAGCAATTCCCACAGGAACAATCCTTTTTTCTTTACGAGGTTTTCTTACTCTTTTCTTTTTTGCCATTTAAGGTCTTTCCCTCCCAAATTTAATTTTTTATTTTTCCTTTCTCTTAGCACCAACAGTCTTACGAGGTCCCTTCCTCGTACGTGCATTACAACGGGTTCTTTGCCCTCTAACAGGAAGCCCTCTTTTGTGTCTAATACCACGATAACATCCTATTTCTATAAGACCTCTTATATTAGCAGCAACTTCTTGCCTTAAATCTCCCTCTACCTTATATTTATTTTCTATTTCTTCTCTAAGTTTACTAATTTCCTCTTCAGTAAGATCTTTTACTCTCTTATTTGGATCCACGCCTGTAGTCTCCAAGATTTTTTTACTTGTAGCACTCCCAATTCCATATATATAAGTCAAAGCTATCTCTACTTTCTTATCCTTAGGTAAATCTACTCCTGCAATACGTGCCATTTTACAAAAACACCTCCCTATCCCTGTCTCTGTTTGTGTCTTGGATTTTCACAGATAACATAAACTCTACCGCTCCTACGAACTATTTTACATTTTTCACATATCTTCTTTACAGAAGATCTAACCTTCATTTTTATTAACCTCCTTATTGATAAACCTATAAATTATTCTCCCTTTAGTAAGATCATAAATTGAGAGTTCTATTTTTACTTTATCCCCAGGCATTACTCTAATAAAATTCATTCTCATTTTTCCAGACACATATGCAAATATTTCAAGACCATTATCTAATTGTACTTTAAAAGTTGCATTTGGCAAGGCTTCTTTTACAGTTCCAATAACTTCTATAACTTCTTTTTCTTTTTTGCTCATAAAAGGACACACCTCAGTCCACAGTCAAAACCTGAGGGCCATTTTTTGTAATCGCCACAGTGTGTTCAAAGTGTGCTGACAAACCACCATCTGCGGTAATCGCAGTCCAACCATTTTCAAGAATTTTTACTTCATAGCTTCCTGTAACCACCATTGGCTCAATAGCAATAACCAATCCTTCTTTTAAAATTGGTCCCATACCAGGAGGACCATAATTAAGTACATTTGGTGGTTCATGCAATCTTCTACCAATACCATGCCCTACAAAATCTCTAATTACATTAAAACCATTTTTCTCTACATGTTCTTGGATAGCCCATGATACATCAGAGAGATGTCTTCCAACTTTTGCTTCTTCTATCCCTCTCCATAATGCCTCTTCAGTAACTTTTATAAGCTTCATAGCTAAAGTAGAAACTTCTCCCACAGGATAGGTTTTTGAGGCATCTAAAAAGAATCCCTCATATTCTATTCCATTATCTATACTTACTATATCTCCATCTTTTATAACCTTTTTTTGGCTTGGTATTCCATGAACAATTTCCTCGTTTATTGATATACATATTACATCAGGATAACCTTTATAACCCTTAAAAGCTGGCTTCACCTTATACTCCTTCATGAAATTTTCTGCCTTCCTCGCAAGATCATAAGTCGTTATTCCTGGAGCAAGTTCTAACTCTAATCTCTCAAATATCTTAGCCAGTATGCTTCCTCCTTTTCTCATAATCTCAATTTCCTCTTTACTCTTCAGTTCCATTTTTAACCACCTTAAGTATCTCTTCCACTATTTCTTCTCTTTCTTTTTTCACACTAATAGTGTACATTAAACTTTTGCTATTATAGAAATCAATTAAAGATTTCGTTTCCTGATAATAGGTATCCAGCCTTTTCTTTATAACCTCTGGCTGGTCATCACTTCTCTGATATAGTTCACCGCCACATACATCACATTTGTTATCTTCTTTAGGAGGCATAGAAATTATATTATAAATTGCTCCACAGTTTTTACAGATTCTACGAGAAGAAAGTCTTTCTACAACTAACTCATCTGGAGCATCCAGATATATTACTTTTATCACTGTATTATTTTTTCTCAAAAACTCCTCTAACATCTCTGCTTGAGGAATAGTTCTCGGAAATCCATCAAGGATAAAACCATTTTTACAATCCTCTTTATTTAAGCGCTCTTCTACTACAGCCCATACTAACTCATCAGGTACTAATTTACCCGAGTCAAGATATTCTTTTACTTTCTTGCCAATCTCCGTTTGATTTTTAACAGCATCTCTAAATATATCTCCCGTAGATATATGAGGAATGTTTAGAATATTACTTATTTCTTTAGCATGAGTACCCTTTCCTGCACCTGGAGGTCCTAAAAAAACTATCGCTTTTCTCATTTCAAAAACCCCTCATAACTCTTCATTATCATTTGAGCCTCAAGAGCCTTAATAGTCTCTAATGTAACACCAACCATAATGAGTATACTTGTACCACCTAATTGGAACTCTGTAACTCCAGTAATACCCTCAATAAAAGTAGGGAGAAGGGCAATTAAACTTAGAAATATCCCCCCGAAAAAGTTCAATTTATTTAGAGTTCTTGTAAGATACTCCTCTGTAGGTTTCCCAGGTCTTACACCTGGAATAAACCCACCATATTTTTTAAGATTTTCTGCTAAATCTACAGGATCAAACACTATAGAAGAATAGAAATAGGTGAAACCTAAAACTAATAAAAAGTAAATTATAGGATAAACAATAGAATTTGGAGAAAATATGCTTAAAATTGCTTTTAACCAACCTACTTTAACCATAGGAATAAAAGTTTGAGGAATCATTAATATGGTTATAGCAAATATTATTGGAATTACTCCTGCCTGATTTAATTTTAAAGGTAGATAAGTGTTCTGTCCACCATAAACTCTTCTTCCGACAATTCTTTTAGAATACTGTATGGGAATTCTTCTTTCTGCACTTTCTTCCCATACTACTCCTATAATTATAAAAACTAATAACAAGAAAAATATTATAACATTAAAAATACTTATTTCACCCCTACTTAATAAAGCAAAAGTACGAGCAATATCTGTAGGAAATCTTGCTACTATAGATGTAAGGATTAATAAGGAAACTCCATTTCCAATTCCATATTGAGAAATTTGTTCTCCTAACCACATTACAAAAGTACTACCAGCAGTAAGAGTTATAACACTACTTATAACATAAAGTGGTGTCAAACTTGGAATAACTTTAAAATTATGCATAAATATAGTTAATCCGAAAGCTTCTATTGCAGCTAATAAAACCGAGAGATTTCTTGAATATCTTGTGAGTTTTTTCCTACCATCCTCGTCCTTCTTTAATGCTGACAAGGAGGGGAAAATTACAGTAAGAAGCTCCATCATAATTGACGCATTAATAAATGGAGTTATACCCATAGAAAATACAGAAAATCTAGAAAGAGCTCCACCCGTAAAAAGATCTAAAAATCCCAAAGCCCCCTGACTTCTGAAAAGATTGCTAAGAGCTACCCTATCTACCCCTGGAACAGGAATATGAGAACCTAATCTATAAACAGCAAAAATAAAAAGAGTGAAAAGAATTTTTTTCCTGAGATCAGGAATTTTAAAAGCCTTTATCAGAGTATCAAACACTATTCAATCACCTCAACTTTTCCGCCTGCTTTCTCTATTTTTTCCCGTGCTTCATTACTAAATGCATGCGCTTTTACTATTAGAGGCTTTTTAACTTCACCATTACCTAAAATTTTCACTCCAAATTTTAAGTCTTTAAGTATCTTTTTCTCTAAAAGAATGTCTGGATCTACTGTATCATTAGGATTAAATTTAGCATCCAAAGTTGATAAATTTACAATAGCATATTTCCTTCTGGGAGCTCGTGGAATCCCATCTAATTTTGGAAGACGTCTGGTTAAAGGAGTTTGTCCTCCCTCAAAATCAGGTCGGACACCACCCCCACTTCTTGCATTTTGTCCACTCATTCCTCTTCCAGCATATTTTCCAGAAGCTGCATACCCACGTCCCCATTTCTTGGGTTTCTTTCTTGAGCCTGGTTTAGGTTTAAGTTCATAAAGTTTCAATTTTCTCCCTCCTTATTCTCTTCTGTATTTACTTTTCCTATGATTTCTGATACTTTCTTATCACGTATGTCTGCAATTTCAGGAAGAGAATTCAAACTTTTAAGAGCATTAAAAGTTGCCTGAGCAAGATTCGTTGCAGTAGTAGAACCTAAAGCCTTAGCAAGTACATTTTTTATTCCTGCAAGTTCCAATACTGCTCTTGCAGCTCCTCCTGCTATCACACCTGTCCCAGGAGCAGCAGGTTTCAGAAGAACTTTAGATGCTCCTAATTTTCCAACAACTTCATGAGGAATAGTACCTTTACTTATTGAAATTTTTACTGCATTCTTTTTAGCTCTTCTAACTGCCTTTCTTATCGCATCAGGAACTTCTGCTGCTTTTGCTATACCTACACCTACAGTACCTTGTTCATCTCCAACAACTACCAAAGCCCTAAATCGTAAGTTTTTTCCTCCTTTTACTACTTTCGCTACTCTTCTTATCTCTATGACTCTTTCCTTAAATACAGGCTCTAATTCTTTCAAAATATTTCCCTCCCTATTTTAAAATTCAAGACCTCTTGCCCTTGCACTGTCAGCAAAAGCTTTTATTCTTCCATGATAAAGAAATCCACCTCTATCAAAAACAACTTTTTTTATTCCTTTTTCTAAAGCTCTTTCAGCTATTACTTCTCCGACTAATTTTGCTGCCTCCATATCATCTGTAGACTTCAATTGCCCTTTAAGCTCTTTCTCTAAGGAAGAAGCAGAAACAAGAGTATACCCCTTAGTATCATCAATAATTTGAGCGTATATGTATCTTAAGCTTTTATACACAGCAAGTCTTGGCCTTTCTGGAGTTCCAGAAATCTTCTCTCTTGTTCTTAAATGTCTAATTTTTCTTTGTTCTTTACGAGACTTTTTCTTAATCATATTAGATCAGACCTCCTACTTCTTACCTGCTTTTCCAGCTTTTTGTCTAACTTTTTCTCCCTCATATCGGATACCTTTACCTTTATATGGCTCTACAGGTCTTACTTTCCTTACAGTATCTGCAAGTTTTCCTACTAATTCTTTATCAGTTCCCTTAATAGAAATTTTAGTATTATCCTGCACAGCCACGGAAAGCCCTGTAGGGATTTCTAACTCTATGGGACGAGAAAAACCAACTTCTAAAAAAAGTTTATTGCCTTGTACCCTTGCTCTATAACCTGTCCCTTGAAGCTCCAATCGTTTTTCAAATCCTTGAGTCACACCCAAAACCATATTGTTAATTAAGGCTCTCGTAGTTCCATGAATAGATTTCATAAATTTTTCATCATTTGGTCTTTCCACAATAATTTGATTATCAACTTTTTTTATACTAAGTGAGGGATAAAAAACCCTTTCTAATTCTCCCAAAGGTCCTTTAACTTTTACCACATTTCCTTCCATTATATCTACTTGTACATTTTGAGGTACTGGTATAGGCTTTTTTCCTATTCTTGACATAATCTTCCTCCTCCTTTTTCTACCACACCATACAGATAAGTTCTCCGCCCACTCCTAACTTCTTTGCTTGCTTATCAGTCATTATCCCTTGAGAGGTAGAGACAATTGCAATCCCAAGTCCTCCAAGAACCCTTGGAATTTCTTCTTTTTTTACATAATATCTTCTACTAGGCTTACTTATTCTAACCATATCTTGTATTACAGGAGTTCTTCCTTTATATTTCAAAGAAATTCGTATATATTTTTTAGGAATTTCTCCTATTACTTCGTATTTTGCAATATATCCTTCTTCAAGTAAAATTTCAGCAATTCTTTCTTTAACTTTAGAGTGAGGAATATCTACTGTAGAATGTCTTCTCATATTAGCATTCTTAATTCTAACAAGCATATCAGTAATAGGATCTGTTACAGTCATAGCAACCCTCCTCACCAACTTGCTTTCCTAACACCTGGTAATTCACCTTTTAGAGCTAATTCTCTAAAACAAAGACGACATAGACCAAATTTCCTGATATAACCTCTTGATCTTCCACAAATTCTACACCTATTATATTCTCTTACTTTATACTTTTTAGGCTTAAGCCATTTTACTACCTGAGATTTTTTAGCCACAATTTCCTCCCTCTCTTTTCATTTATTTTTTAAAAGGCATACCAAGAAGTGCTAAAAGTTCTTTAGCCTCTTCATCAGTCTTCGCATTGGTAACAACAGTTATATCCATACCACGAATTCTATCAATCTTATCATACTCAATCTCTGGGAAAACTAATTGTTCTTTTAATCCTAAAGAATAATTTCCTCTTCCATCAAAAGAATTAGTAGAAAGCCCAGAAAAGTCTCTAACCCTTGGTAAGGCTACATTGATAAGTTTATATAAAAATGCATACATTCTATCTCCCCTTAAAGTAACTTTTAATCCTATAGGTATCCCTTTTCTAAGATGGAAGTTAGCTATTGATTTACGGGCTTTTCTAACTAAAGGCTTTTGCCCTGTAATTGTACTTAAATCTTTAGCCACAGACTCAATAACACCTGGATTTTGCACTGCTTCGCTCACTCCTACATTTACAATAATTTTTTCTATCTTAGGTACTGCCATTGGATTCTTATATCCAAATCTCTTCATCATTGTGGGTACAACTTCCTGAAGATATTTTTGTTTTAAAACTTCCATTCTTTATCTTCCTCCCTATTAAACACGGTCAATTATCTCTTTACATTTAGAACAAACTCTTACTTTTCTTCCATCTTCAAGAAAAGTATGTTTTACCCTTGTTGGCTGGTTACAACGGGAACAAATAAGCATAACTTTACATCTATAAAGAGGAGCAGGCTTTTCAACTATTCCGCCTTGTCTCGCTTTAGCAGTAGGTCTCATATGTTTTTTGGCTATATTAATCCCCTCAACTACTACTTTATTTTCTGAAGGAAGAACTGAGATAACCTTTCCTCTCTTCCCTTTATCTTTCCCAGAAATTACAAGTACTAAATCTCCTTTTTTAATATCCATCTTGTATTCACCTCTATATTACTTCTGTTGCTAAAGAAATAATTCTCATAAAGTTTTTGTCTCTAAGCTCTCTTGCTACAGGACCAAAAACTCTTGTCCCTCTGGGATTCCCATCCTTATCTACTATAACAGCAGCATTATCATCAAATCTCACATAAGAGCCATCTTTACGTCTTATAGTTCTTCTTGTTCTTATTACTACCGCATAAACCACATCACCTTTTTTTATATTTGCCCTTGGAACTGCATCCTTAACACTTGCAACAATAATATCTCCTACTTGTGCAACCTTCTTCTTACCTAAGATACGGAAACACATTATCTCTTTTGCTCCACTATTATCAGCTACCGTTAATCTGGTCTGTGGCATTATCATTTATATCACCCACCTCTGAGTCAATTTTATCTGATTCTTCAAGAGAAATAGTAGGTATAACTTCAGCTTTCTTCAGGATCTTTATAAGTCTCCATCTCTTTTCCTTAGAAAGTGGTCTTGTCTCTCTTATTAAGACTATATCTCCTTCTTTTGCCTCTTGTTTTTCATCATGTACCTTATATTTTTTTCTTCTGATTATTGTTTTTTTGTATAAAGGATGAGAACGGACCTGTTCCACTAAAACCACTATAGTCTTTTGCATTTTTGCACTAACAACTTTTCCTGTCATTTCTTTTCTCTCACCAGCCATGAATATCTCTCCTCAATTTTAAGATTTTTTAAGCTCTCGCTCCCGTAATATGGTAAGAACACGAGCAATATCTTTCCTTACCATCTTTATTCTATGAGGGTTAGTAAGCCCTCCTGTAGTTTGTTGTACCCTCAAATTAAAAAGCTCCGCTCGCAAATTTTTAAGCTCTTCTTGTAATTCTTCATCAGTTTTTTCTCTAATTTCTATAACTCTTTTCCCCATAATTATTCACCACCTATCTCTCTTGTAACAAATCTTGTCTCTATAGGTAATTTTCTCCCTGCAATTCTAATAGCTTCCATCGCTTCTTCCTTAGGTATTCCTGCAATTTCAAATAAAATAGTCCCTGGCTTTACAACTGCTACCCATTCTTTTACATCTCCTTTTCCGCCACCCATTCTGCTTTCTGCAGGTCTTGCAGTAACAGATTTGTCAGGGAAAATTCTTATCCATACTCTTCCATTTTTACCTGCATGTCTTGTAAGAGTTCTTCTTACCGCTTCAATTTGTTCACTGGTAATCCATGCTGGAGCCAAAGCTTGAATTCCATAATCTCCAAATACTACCCTATTTCCTCGGGTAGCTTTACCTTTCATCCTTCCACGATGTTGTTTTCTGTATTTTACTCTTTTAGGCATCAACATCGTAGTTCACCTCATCTTTCTCATCTATTATCTCTTCGTCTATAATTCTACTTACTGTTTTAGAAGGTAATTCTTCAATAGGTTCTTTACCAAGTTCAGATAAATCTCCTCTATAAATCCATACTTTAATCCCAATTACACCAGAAATAGTAAGAGCTTCTGCAAAGCCATAATCAATATCAGCAGTTAATGTTTGCAACGGAATTCTACCTTCCTTAAACCATTCTGAACGAGAGATTTCAGCACCATTTAATCTTCCACCACACATAATCTTTATACCTTTTGCTCCTGCTTTCAAAGCCCTATTTATTGCTTGTTTCATAGCTCGCTTATAACTAATTCTCTTCTCTATTTGTGTGGCTATATTTTCAGCAACTAATTGAGCATTAAGCTCAGGATTTTTTACTTCTATAACATTAACAAATACACTTTTATTAGTTAAATTTATAAGATTTTTCCTTATATTTTCTATTTCGCTACCACCACGACCTATGAGCATTCCTGGTCTTGCGGTGTGTATAGTTATATCAACTCTATTTACTGCCTTTCTTTCTACCTCAATAAGAGAAATACCTGCCTGCTGATAATTGCTCTTTATATAATTTCTTATTGCCCAATCCTCATGTAGTGTAGAAGAGTAATCAGACCTTTCTGCAAACCAATGACTTTTCCAATCTTTTGTAACTCCTAATCTAAATCCATAAGAGTGTGTTTTTTGCCCCATACTATTCCTCCTTCTCCTTTACATAAATCACAATATGGCTATTTCTTTTTTGTATAATATCTGCTCTTCCTCTTGCCCGAGGGCTAATCCTTTTCCATCGAGGACCTTCATTAACATATGCTTGAGAGATATATAATCTCTCTGCTCTTAATCCATAGTTATGTTCAGCATTAGCCTTTGCAGACCGTAGACATTTTAATATAAAATATGCAGATTTATGAGGAAGGTTTTCAAGAATAGCTTCAGCTTCTTCTACCATTTTTCCTCTTACAAGGTCTATAACTCGCCTTGCTTTATAAGGCGACACTCTAATATATTTGCTTTCAGCTTTAACTTCTATCATATAAAATCTAACCTCCCTACTTTATAGCGGTAATACGAGCAGTAGGCACCCTATGACCAGTAAAAGTACGAGTAGGAGCAAACTCTCCTAATTTATGCCCTATCATATTTTCGGTGATATATACAGGAATATGTTTTCTTCCATTATAAACAGCAATAGTATGGCCTACCATCTCAGGCACTATTACTGAGCTACGAGACCATGTTTTTATTATCCTCTTTTCATTCTTCTCGTTAAGCTCCCTAACTTTTTTAAGCAGCTTTGGATCTATATAGGGACCTTTTTTTAGTGAACGACCCATTGGTTCCTCCCTTTTACTTCATTTCTTTTTTATCACTTGCTCGTTGTACAATAAAACGATCCGATGGCTTTCTCTTCCTTCTAGTTTTATAGCCCCGTGTTGGTTTACCCCATGGAGTAAGAGGTCCAGGATGCCCAATAGGAGCTTTACCCTCACCGCCACCGTGAGGATGGTCCACAGCATTCATAGCTGCACCTCTTACATGAGGTCTTTTACCAAGCCATCTATTTCTACCAGCTTTTCCTAAAGATACATTTTGATGATCCACATTACTTACCTGTCCAATAGTAGCTCTACATCTTAAATCAAACAATCTGGTTTCACCAGATGGTAATCTTACATATGCCCATTTTCCTTCTTTTCCTAAAATTTGAGCAGAAGTTCCAGCAGCTCTAACAAGTTGCCCACCTTTTCCTGGATATAGTTCCAAATTATATATTGAAGTACCATCAGGAATATTCTTTAAAGGAAGGTTATTTCCAATCCTTAAATCTACACTTTCCCCAGACATTAATATATCCCCAACCTTTACTCCTTCTGGAGCTATAATATACCTTTTTTCACCATCAGAATAATGAAGTAAAGCAATCCTTGCAGATCTATTAGGATCATACTCTATACTTGCCACTTTAGCTGGGATATTATCTTTATCTCTTCTAAAATCTATCACTCTATAAAGTCTCTTATTACCTCCACCTCTAAATCTGGAGGTTACATGACCAAAATTATTTCTTCCGCCACTCTTCTTGAGTGCTTTTAATAAGGATTTTTCAGGTTTCTCTTTGGTTATTTCAGAGAAATCTGAAATAGCCAAATGTCTTAAACCAGGCGTAATTGGTTTAAATCTTTTAAGTCCCACCTTCTATACCTCCTATACACCACTTATAAGTTCTATCTTATATCCTGGTTCTAAACTAACAATAGCCTTTTTTCTTGCAGGAGTAAAACCTTGAGAAAGTCCGAATTTTCTTTCTTTAGGTTTTTGGTTCACTACTGCAACTTTTTTAACTTTAACTTTAAAGATCTCTTCTACAGCCTTCCCAATTTCTATTTTATTCGCATCTCTTACAACTTCAAATACATATTTTCCTTCTTTTGCCAAGTTTAAGCTTTTCTCTGTAACAATTGGTCTTAAAATAATTGTATATGGGTCTCTCATTTTAGAAATGCCTCCTCTAATATAGGAATAGCATCAACCGTTAGAATCAAATAGTCATATTTTAATAAATCATAAACATTTAAGCAAGAAGCCACCATTGTTTTAACTTTTCCTAAGTTCATAGCTGCTCTTTTTAAATTCTCATCTTTTTTAGGAATACCCATTAACACTTTAGAATCTTTCAAACCAAATCTATCAAGTATATTTACAAGTTCTTTTGTTTTTGGTTGTAAAAGTTCTATTTTATCAACCAGAATAAGTGTGTTTTCTTTAACCTTTGTAGATAATGCAGATCGTATAGCAAGTCTTCTCATTTTTTTAGGAATTTTATATGAATAATCACGAGGCTTAGGTCCGAAAGCTATTCCTCCGCCTACCCAATGAGGTGCTTTTCTATCTCCTTGCCTTGCATGTCCAGTACCCTTTTGAGCCCAAACTTTCTTCCCAGTTCTATTAACCTCACTTCTCCTTTTAGTAGAATGAGTTCCTTGCCTACCATTAGCAAGATGCATAACTACACAAGTATGAAAAAGATCAGGTCTCTCCTCTACACCAAAAAGTTCCTCTTTTAATTCTATTTCTCCAATTTTCTCAGCATTCTGATTATACACTGGAAGCTGAATCATTTCTCTATCCCCTTCCTACTTATATCTTTAACAGCTTTTCTAATTAGAACAAGATTTCCAGCTGGTCCAGGAATTGCACCTTTTATAAAAAGTAGATCTTTTTCCTTATCTACTTTAACTATCTTTAAATTCTGAACAGTGACAGTTTCATTACCCCATCTTCCTGCCATTTTTTGTCCTTTCATTACATGCTGCACTCCAGAAGCTCCAATTGATGCACGTCTCCTATGAAACTTAGAGCCATGAGACATTCTACCTCGTCCAAAGTTCCATAATTTTACATGTCCTGTAAAACCATGTCCCTTACTTTTCCCAGTTACGTCAACTAATTCACCCTCTTGGAAAATATCTACTTTTATCTCCTGTCCAGCCTGATAATCTGCTGGATTAATAATTTTTACTTCCTTAAGTATTTTAAAAGGAGGAAAGCCCAATTTTCTAAAAACCCCAGCTTGGGGTTTATTTAACTTATTTTCTTTACATTCTTCAAACCCCAATTTAATTGCCCCATAACCATTCTCCTCTTTTACTCCAACTGATAAAACAAGACAGGGTCCTCCCTTCACAACAGTAACAGGAATAACCTCACCATTTTCTCCAAAAATTTGTGTCATTCCAATTTTCCTTCCCAAAATCACTTTTGTCGTAGGAGCAGCCATAATTCTTTCCCCTCTCTATGTTTTAATTTCAACTTCAACGCCTGAAGGAAGCTCTAAATTCATAAGAGCCTCTACGGTTTTTGCTGTAGGATCAATTATATCAATAAGTCTTTTATGCACTCTTATTTCAAAATGTTCTCCCGAATTCTTATTTACATGAGGAGAACGTAATATCCAATAACGAGTCACCTTAGTGGGAAGAGGAATAGGACCAGATATCTTAGCTCCGGTTCCTCTTACAGTCTCTATAATTCTCTTAGCTGACTGATCCAAAACTCTATGATCAAATGCTTTTAGCTTTATTCTTATTTTCTGTTTTTCTAAATAACTACTCATAACAACAGATCGCCCCCATTACTCAATAATTTTAGTTACGACACCTGCACCAACAGTCCTGCCACCTTCTCT
>DAOSUP010000002.1:0-154949 GCA_035378845.1 Dictyoglomaceae bacterium | reverse complement strand
ACATAGCACGCATCATTCTCATATTAAAGATTATACTACTTTCCCTTGACATATTGCTATTTTGAATATTGAGATTATTAAGATATTAAATTAAAATCTAAGTAGAAAATGATCTTCTTAAATAGGAGGTAGAATGCCTGCCAATCTTCCTCCTCAGTATTTTGAGGCTGAAAAGAGATATAGAGAAGCAAAAACCATAGAAGATAAGATCCAGGCTTTGAAGGAAATGCTTGCTATTTTACCCAAACACAAGGGTACAGATAAGATGAAAGCTGATTTGAGAAGGAAGTTATCTCAACTTATGGAAGAGGCAGAGAAGAGGCCCAAAAAGGGTGGAAGATACGATATTTATATTGAGAAAGAGGGAGCAGGGCAGGTAGTAATTGTTGGTCCACCTAATACAGGAAAGTCACTCTTTTTCAAACTTCTTACAGGCGTGGATAGTGTGGTTACAGATTATCCATTTTCTACTTTAAATCCTGTGTTGGGAATGATGCCATATGAAAATATTAAAATTCAGCTTGTAGATCTACCGCCCTTATGGGAAGGTTCAGAATCGTGGATTTATAATGTAATAAGAAATGCAGATCTTGTAACATTATTTTTTAGTATGGAATCTACCTCTTTACTTGATGATTATGAGAATATTAAAAGTCTTCTTGAATTAAAGAAGATAAAACTTGTAAAGGATAATCCTAATAAGGATTTTTACAACCCAATTAAAGAGATCAGAGGCATAATTTTGATAAATAAGATAGATTTAAGAGATCCTCATGAGAGAAAAGAAGAATTAGAAGTTTTAGAGGAAGACTTAAATGTATATTTTATCTCTGCAAAAAAAGGAATTAATATGGAGGATGTTAAAAAAAGTGTTTTTGAAAATTTAAAAGTTGTAAGAGTTTATACGAAAAAACCGGGTTATCCTCCTGATCATGATAGACCTTATATTTTGGAGGATGGAAGTACTGTAATGGATGTGGCAGAATTAGTCCATAAAGATATTGCTATGAAATTGAAGTATACAAAACTTTATACTAAAGATGGAAGTATAAAAGGACTTCCTGTAGAAAAGAATTATAAGGTAAAAGATGAGGATATATTAGAATTTCACATATAAGGAGGTTTTATGAGGTGGGGGATAATTGGGATTGGTAAAATAGTGAGAAATAGGTTTTTGCCTGCATTAGATGATGTACCTGGTGCTCAGCTTACTGCTTTAGTAACCACACATCCTGAAAATGTCAGAGATATTTCAGAAGAATATGGTGCAAAGATATATACACGAGTGGAAGATTTAAAAGATGTAGATGTGGTATATATTGCTACTCCTAATAAATTTCATAAGGAACAATCAATTATTTGTGCAAGGAAGGGAATTCATATATTTTGTGAGAAGCCTATAGCCATGAATGTAAGGGAAACAGAGGAGATGATTGAAGAGTGTGAAAAGAATCATGTAGTTTTGGGAGTTGCTTATATGGGGAGATTTAATCCATTCAATGTGGGAGCTAAAAAACTTCTTGAGGCAAATATTTTAGGGAGAATTGGCGTTATAAAAGCAACTTATTCTTTTGTTAATACAGAAAGGGGTGCTTGGAGGTATAACTTGGATCTTGCAGGTGGCGGGGCTATTATGGATATTGGAGTGCATGTTATTAATACCATTCACTTTTTTAGATCTAAAAATAGAATTGTTGAACTCTCTGCGATAAATGAGAACTATGAATATGATGTAGATCAAAATGCTGGTGCAGTAGCAAGATTTGATGATGGGACTCTCCTACTTATAGATGTTAGTTATGATACTTCTCTTTCAGTCTCCTTTGAGATAAGAGGAAGAGAAGGAATATTATATGTCCTTGATACTCTCTATCAAGAGTATGACGGTAAAGTTATATTAAGAAAAGAAAATAACTTTACTCTATATAATTTTCATGGACCTAATCAGTATGTAGGTGAGATTTTAGATATGGAAGAGGCAATTATAGGTAAAAGGAAACCAGCAACTGATGGGTATGATGCTTTAATGGATATGAAAGTAGTAGAAGCATGGTATAAATCTGCAATGTCTAAGAAATTGGTAGGAGTGGAATACTAAAAAGTGGTTGAAAAATTTCTGTTTAAAGAGTAATATTTAGCTATCTAAATATATGGAAAAGAATACTTTATATCTTTTGTTTAAGGATGTTATAAAGGAACATTTTAGAAGGAAAGAAAAACTTCTTGGGGATTTAAAACTCCACCGAGGTCAAGCTCCAGTTTTACTTCTCTTAGGGGAAAAAGATGGCTTAATTCAAAAAGAGATATCTGAGAGATTAAAGCTTAAGCCATCTACTGTAACTCTAATACTCAGAAGAATGGAAAAAAGAGGATTAGTTTTTAGCAAGAGAGACGAGAAGGATAAGCGTTTTTCAAAGATATACCTCACAGAAGATGGAAGGAAATTTATATGCAAGCTAAAAAAGACTTTTGGTCAATTGGAAGAAGAGATATTTTCTGGTTTTTCTGAAGAAGAAAAAATAATTTTAGAAGGATATTTAAAAAGAATTCAAGATAATTTAAAAAAAGTAAACGAGGAAAGGTAAAGGAGAAGTTATTATGAAGAAGTTGCTACCTTATTTAAAACCTTATACTCTTTTTATTATTTTAGCTCCTCTTTTTATGATTGTTGAAGTTGTGTGCGATCTTTTTCAACCTACTCTCCTTGCCAAGATTATAGACGAAGGTGTTCTTAAAAGTAATTTTCCTCTTATATTAAGGACAGGTCTCTTAATGGTAGGAATTGCTATTATCGGCATGATAGGAGGAGTAGGCTGTACAATTTTTGCAAGTTATGCAAGCCAAAATTTTGGTAGAGATTTAAGATCTGCTCTTTTTAAGAAGATTCAAGCCTTCTCTTTTCGTAATATTGATAAGTTTCATACATCATCTTTGATAACAAGACTTACTAATGATGTTACTCAACTTCAGACTCTTGTAATGATGTCCTTAAGAATTGTGGTTAGAGCTCCGCTTCTTTTTATAGGTGGGATTATAATGGCTGTATCAATAAATAGAAAGCTCTCTGTTATTTTCCTTATCTCTATACCTTTAATAATATTTGTGTTTATTTTTATTATGAGAAAGAGTTATCCTCTTTTTTCTGAAGTTCAAAGAAGGATAGATGCACTAAATAATGTGATAAGAGAAAATCTTTCTGGAATTAGATTAGTAAGAGCATTTATAAGAGAGGATTATGAAAAAGATAGATTTAGGAATACAAATTCTGCTTTGATGAATGCTGTTATAAAAGCTTCCATGTTAATGATTTTTGCTATGCCAATATTTATGTTAGTCACAAATTTTAGTATTCTTGCAGTTTTATGGTATGGAGGATTGTTAGCACAAGCAGGAGAAATGCAGGTTGGAGAGATAATGGCTTATATAAACTATATGACTCAAATACTTTTTTCTCTTACCACTATAGGAAATATTTTGATGTTTATATCCCGTGCTTCAGCCTCTGCAGAAAGGGTAAATGTAGTATTAGAAGAAAAGATAGATATTGTTAATAAAGAACATGCCAGTATTGAAGTCATAGAAAGAGGAGAAGTAACCTTTGAAAATGTATATTTTGGCTACAATGAAAATGATGAACCTGTTTTAAAGAATATAAATTTCTCTGTGAATGCTGGAGAAGTAGTAGGTATTCTTGGTACCACAGGTTCTGGTAAATCAACCTTAGTAAATCTTATACCTCGTCTTTATGATGTAACTTCAGGGAGAATTTTAATAAATGGTAAAGATGTGAGGGATATGGATCTTAAGGTTTTGAGATCTATAATTTCTATGGTTCCTCAGGATACCATTCTTTTCTCTGGGACTATTAGAGAAAATATATGTTGGGGAAGAGAAGATGCTACTGAAGAAGAGATTATCCAGGCATGTAAGATAGCTCAAGCTCATGACTTTATAACAAAGCTTCCTGATGGTTATGAGACCGTAATAGGACAGAGGGGAGTAAACCTTTCTGGAGGGCAGAAACAGAGGATTGCTATAGCAAGAGCTATTATAAGAAAGCCTTTGATCCTTATTCTTGATGATGCTACTTCTGCAGTGGATTTTGTTACAGAACAAAAAATTCTTAAAGGATTAAAAGAAATGATGAAAAATTGTACTACTTTTGCTATTGCTCAAAGAGTAAGTACTGTGATGAATGCAGATAAAATAATACTACTAGAGAAAGGTGAGATTGTGGGCTTAGGTACCCATAAAGAGTTATTGGATAGTAATCCTGTTTATCAAGAGATCTATAAATCCCAAATAGATGAAGAGGTGCTACAAGATGCCTAAGGGAGAAGAAAAACAAACAAAAATGCCAAGTTCTGTGCCTACGAAACCTTTTAGAGGACCAGGAGGAGGTCATGGTCCACGTTTTCAATTTGAAAAAGTAGAGATTAAAGATCCATGGGGAACTTTGAAAAAGTTATTAAGATATTTAGGTAGATATAAATGGAGAATAATATTTGCCTTTTTTCTTGTAATGTTATCTTCTATTTTAGGAATTATAGGTCCATACCTTATAGGGAAAGGGATAGATAATTATATTGTTCCAAAAAAGTTTGATGGTTTTTTAAACTTTCTTTTACTTCTTGGCTCTGTATATGTTCTTGGAGTGGTCTTTACATGGGTTCAAAGCTATGTAATGCTAATAACCATTCAAAAATTAGTTTATTCTTTAAGGAATGACGTCTTTGATAAGCTTCATCTTTTGCCTCTTAAGTTTTTTGATACTCGTTCCCATGGTGATGTGATGAGTAGAATTGTTAACGATATAGATAATATTGGTATGGTCCTTGGGAATAGTGTAATACAGCTATTCTCAGGGGTTATAACCTTAGTAGGTATCATAATTATGATGCTTAGAATAAATGTTTTTATGACGCTTATAAGTTTAATTACTATTCCTTTAACAATTTTTACTACGAGGTTAATATCAAAAAGAACAAGAGATTATTTTTATCAAAATCAGACCCTTCTTGGTAATTTAAACGGAATAATAGAAGAGGATATATCAGGGATTAAAGTAATTAAAATTTTTGGTAGAGAAGAAAAAGAGACAGATAAATTTGAAAGAGTTAATCATCACATGGCTGAGATTGGTATAAGGGCACAAATTTTTTCAGGAGTTATAGGACCTCTTATGAACCTTCTTAATAATATTAGTTTTGCAATAATTGCAGGATTTGGAGGATTTTTTGCTTATAGAAATCTCATATCTATTGGGGCTATTACAGTTTTTATAAATTATTCACGTCAATTTACAAGGCCAATTAATGAACTTGCTAATCAATACAATATGATCCAATCTGCTATTGCCAGTGCAGAGAGAGTTTTTGAGATCTTAGATGAGGAAGAAGAGAAAAAAGATGATGTAAATGCCATAGAGCTTAATAATGTAAAAGGAGAAGTAGAGTTTAAAAATGTCTGGTTTTATTATGTAAAAGATGTTCCAGTATTAAAAGATATTAACTTCCATATATATCCAGGGCAGGTTGTTGCCCTTGTGGGACCTACAGGAGCAGGTAAAACTACTATTGCAAGTCTTATTGCAAGATTTTATGATGTGGATACAGGAGAGATTCTTGTAGATGGCATAGATATAAGAAATATAAAAAAGAAAAGCTTAAGATCAAATTTAGGAATAGTGCTTCAGGATACTTATCTTTTTAATGCTACTGTTAGAGAAAATATAAGATATGGGAGGCTTGATGCCACTGATGAAGAGATAGAAAGAGCAGCAAAGCTTGCTCATGCTGAGCCTTTTATACGCTCTTTACCTCAAGGTTATAATACTCTCCTTTCCGAAGATGGTGGAGATTTGAGCCAAGGACAAAGACAACTTATTGCAATTGCAAGAGCTATTTTAGCTGACCCCAAAATTCTTATTTTGGATGAGGCAACGAGTAATGTAGATACCAGAACAGAGCAATATATTCAGGGAGCGATGCTGAATTTAATGAGGGAAAGAACAAGCTTTGTTATTGCACACAGATTAAGCACTGTGAGAAATGCCAATCTTATACTTGTTATTAATAATGGGGAGATTATAGAAAGTGGTACTCATAAGGAGCTTATTAAAGGGAAAGGATTTTACTATAATCTATACATGAGCCAGTTTATGGAGGAAGAGATAGAAGTAAGCTAAATAAACAATTGACAATTTCTAAAGGTATAGGTTATAATTCTTTCATAAAATTTTTAGGGGGAGGTAAGTATGAAAAGATCAAAATTATTTGTCTTATCCTTGATTTTCCTTTCTGTAGTCTTTATGTCTTTTACTTTTGGAGGAACTAAAACTGCTGTAGCAAAGTATGGGACTCCTAAGATTGATGCAGAGATGGATGACGTATGGAAAACTACCGAAGAATACATAACAGATAGTTATGTACAGGGTACTAAAGGGAAAGATGCCTATGCAAAATTTAGAGTATTGTGGGATGAAAGCAGCATATATATCTGGGCAGAAGTTTATGATACTCTATTGAACAAAGATAGTTCTAATGATTGGGAGCAAGATTCTGTTGAAATATTTGTGGATGAGGATAATGCAAAGAAGACCTCTTATGATTCTAACGATGCTCAATATAGGGTAAATTTTGTTAATTATCAGAGTTATGGTTCTGGAGCTTCTAAAGATTTCTTTGTAACTGCTGCAAAGAAAACTGATTTTGGATATATAATTGAAGCCCAGATAAAAATGAAGAGTAAGAAGCTTAAGGAAGGGGACATAGTAGGTTTTGATATTCAAGTAAATGATGCAAATGTTTTTGGGAGTAGGGGTGCAATTATTGCGTGGAATGAGGAAGGAAATGTTAACTGGCAAGATCCTTCAAGCTTTGGAAATCTCAAACTTGCAAAGTAGATAAATCTATTAAAAACTAATTGAAACTGTAGAGCCTGCCAAATTTGGCAGGCTCTTTTTTATGCATTAATAATTCTTTTTTAAAATTATAAAATTCATCTAAAGTATATCTGTAAAATCTTATAATAAATGACGAATATAAGATTATGCTTAAAGTTTGAAGTGTGAATTCTTATATGATATAATATGTAAAACATACATAAAAAAATTTTAAGATTAATGGGGGAAACTGCTATGAAAAAAGTACTTGTTATTTTAAGCGTGTGTCTTCTTCTATTTTTTGTTTCAGGATGCTCTCAGCAGCAAGCTCAACCAGATCAAGATTTAGAAGATAAAGAGTTAGATTCTATGTATAGCTTAGCGCTTTCTGGAGGAGAAGTTGGGACAAGTCTTGACATTTACTTTAATGAACTTTTGTCTTCTGTTTATCCTGATACCTCTTCTGTCTTTGACAAAATTCCACCTGATGTTTTAAAAGATAGAAATTTAGCATCTAAGGAGGATGTAGAAAAAGGTAGTATTAATATTTCTTGGAGTGGACCTGATCCTAATGGTTGGTATACAAAAACTGAAATTAGTATAGGTGATATTACTTATTTAGTTAGAATTAGATACTTTTCATCACTCAAAAAATTAGAGTATGAAAGAATTTATGGAGATGGTAACTATAATTATACAGAAAGTAAATATTTAATATTTAATAAGGATATAAGGCAAGATATTACTCATGCATATCCTGTAAGTGGACAAATTTCTCTTCTTGTATCAAGTCCTTCCTCAACTAATTCTAACAAAAATAATGTAACAGGCACCAAACTTGTGCTTGAGAACATGGGGCTTGCATCTCTTAATCAAAGTGGTATGTATGTATTAGTAGGAAGTATTAAGCTTTATGTTACTAATATTAATTATGATGATACAAAGTCTGAGGTTGACAATAAACTTATGATTGAAGCAATCTCTAAAGTTGGAACCGATGGTAAGTCTCTGGATATTAGTGGAAGGTGTGATGCTGATGGAAATATTTATACTGAGGGATATTCAAGCTTAAATATAAATATATCTCTGTAAGAGAAATATTTCCCGCTTCTTTTGTAGAGTATTAAAAGCCCTCCTTATGTAAGGAGGGCTTTTTTGACAAAAACTTTCTTTGGGAAATGGGTTAAACTCTAATTATCTTGGGAGATATGGAGTTATTTATAAATCTTATAATAAATGAAGTATATTTACTAAAAATTGAAGTACAAATTTTTATATGATATAATACATTGAAGGTACGTGAAAAATTTAATTGATAGGGGGAAATTCTTATGAAGAAGATACTTGTTATTTTAAGTGCATGTCTTCTTTTGTTTTTTGTTTCAGGATGCTCTCAGCCGCCTCCACCTCCACCACAGCAAGCTCAACCAGATCAAGATTTATCTGAAGAAGAGTTAGATTCTATGTATGGTTTGGTGTATGAAGGAGGAGATTTTGGAGAAAGTTTTAACATTTACTTTGAGGAAGTTCTTAATCATATTGCTTCTTCTGACTCTCCTGCTTTTGATAAAAACCTTAATAATACTTTAAAAAATGGAAATTTAGCATCTAAGAAGAAGGTAGAAAAAATTTCTGTTGAGTCTGGGATCATCTGGAGTGGACCTGATGATGATGGTTGGTATACAGGAACTGAGACTGATCCAGACGATCCAGAGCTTATCTATTATTATTACTTTAGATACTTTTCGTCACTCAAAAAATTAGAATATAAAAAAGTTTATGCATATCCTGACGTTGGAATGGAATATACAGAAAGTGGATATATGATATTTAATAAGGATATAAGGCAAGATATTAGTCATGCATATCCTGTAGATGCAAAGATGTCTATTAGTATAGCAGTTCCTTCACAAGGTGATTCTAATAAGAATAACGTATTAGAGCTTAAGTTTGTTTTTAATAATATGGATCTTGTATATCTTGATCAAGTTGGTATGTATGCATGGGTAGGAAGTATTAAGGTTTATGTTACTTATATTGACTATGATGATGAAAATCCTGAGGTTGATAATAAACTTATGGTTGAAGCAACCTCTGAAATTGGAGATGATAATACATCTATAGATATTAGTGGTAGTTGGGATGCTGATGGTGATATTTATACAGATGATGGATATACAGACTTTTATTTAAATGTACCTCTTCTGGTAGATCTTCTGGCAGGATAGTTTTTTTCTACCTCATTTTGTAGAGTTTTAAAAAGCCCTCCTTACCTAAAGGAGGGCTTTTTTTTGTTGACAAAAAAATTTTCTCTTCTTATTCTAACTTTATAAGGTGTTATTTTTTTTGCAGTGAAAAAAGGAGGGTTAGGATATGTTTAAAAAACTTTCTTTGGAAAAGGGATTGAACTCACTGATTGGTCCTGGAGATATGGAGTATATTGAATTTGATATTTTTAAAGGGGAAAGGGGAGATGATTATACTTTTAATTCAAGGGATTATGAGATAGGGCTTGTGATATTAAGTGGTAAGTGTAATATTTCTGTAGATAGTAATAGATATCACTCTATAGGAGCAAGAAGGAATGTTTTTGATGGAAATGCTTATGCTTTATATATTTCCAACAATAAAGATGTAAAGATTGAAACCTTAGAACCTTTGGAAGTTGCCATTTCTAAAACAAGAGCAAAGACAGAGGAGACTGTAAGATTAATAAGGCCAGAAGATGTAATAATAAGAGATGTGGGTGCTTACAACTGGAGAAGAGATGTAAAAGATATTATTGATAATAGAATAAATGCAAAAAGATTACTAATAGGAGAAACTATAAATCCACCAGGAAACTGGAGTAGCTATCCTCCTCATAAGCACGATAGAGATAATTATCCTGAGGAAGTAAAGATGGAAGAAGTTTATTTTTATAAGGTAAATCCTCCTCAGGGGTTTGGTTTGCAAAGAGTGTATACCAAAGAAGGCGATCTTAATGAGGTCTTTTTGGTTGAGAATGATACGCTACTTATGATTAAGAAAGGTTATCATCCTGTAGTGGCGGCACCTGGTTATCAGGTATACTATTTATGGACTCTTGCTGGAGATGTAAGAGAATCTATAGTCTATGATGATCCTGATCATAGATGGTTAAAGGCATCTGAAAAGATGCTAAAGGAATCTAAAAGATGAGTAATAAGGAGGGTGATGGAAGAAGATGAGTAGAAATGATGTTTTAGAAAAAATAATTGAGTGTGGAATAGTAGCAGTAATTAGAACTGATTCTGCAGAAGACTTAATTGATGTAGCGAAAGCTTTAAAGGAAGGTGGAGTTACATCTATTGAGATCACTATGACAATACCTTCTGCTCTTGAGGTACTTCCAAAGGTAAAAAAGGAAGTTAGTAATGAGGTTATAATGGGAGTGGGCACTGTACTTGATCCAGAGACAGCAAGGCTTGCTATATTGGGAGGAGCAGAGTTTGTAGTATCTCCTATTTTGAATAAAGAGATTATTGAGTTATGCCATAGATATGACAAAATAGCTATTCCTGGAGCTTATACTCCTACAGAGATACTTACTGCTTGGGAAGAGGGTGCAGATGTAGTGAAACTTTTCCCAGCGGATACATTAGGTCCAAAGTATATAAAAGCAATTCATGGTCCTATGCCTTATGTAAAGATATCTCCTACTGGAGGGGTAAGTCTTGAAAATGCTGGAGAATTTATAAAGGCAGGAGCATGTTTTGTGGGTGTTGGTGGTAATCTTGTAGATAAAAAAGTAATTGCAGAGAAAAAGTTTGAGATTTTAACAGAAAGAGCAATACAATATGTAGAGGAGATAAAAAAGGCGAGAAGTAAATAATTTTCTACAAATCTCTTATTTAATTATAATTTGAGCCAAGGAGAGTGATATGAGATTACTAAAAGGCTTAACCGACTTATGGGAGACTGCAAGGAGTGTGCTTCCTTTGGTTACTGCCCTTGCCTTTTTTCAGTTGGTAGTGCTAAGGAAGCCTCTTAAAAATGTCAAAGAATTTTTAATAGGAGTTTTATTAAGCGTGTTTGGTTTACATTTATTTCTAAAGGGTGTTTCTATGAGTCTTCTCCCTTTAGGGGATTTGGTGGGAGAGAATTTAGTAGTGTTAGAGCGAAAATGGTTGATAGTGTTAGTAACTTTTATAATAGGGTATTTTGGTACTCTTGTAGAACCAGCTTTAAAAACGCTGGCTTTAGAGGTTGAGGAAATATCTGTAGGGGCTATACCTCATAGTGTTTTGATTCACACTGTTGCTATTGGATTTGGGGCTGGAATGAGTGTGGGGGTATATAAAATATTGAATAATATATCTTATGTAAAAGTTGTGGTACCACTACTTTTAATAATCCTTGTATTAATTTTTTTCGCACCGGAGGAGTTCGTATCTATTGCGATGGATTCAGCCAGTGCAACCACAGGTCCAGTTAATATTCCTCTAAATATGGCTTTAGCAATAGGGTTAGCAAAAATATTAGAAAATGTTGATCCTCTGTTGTCTGGTTTTGGTATAGTTGGTCTTACTTCTATTGGATCAGTAATATCAGTGTTAATATTGGGAATATTAGTAAGGTTATGATGGGAGGATAATATTATATGGATGTTAAATGTATAGTTGCTATTGTGGAGAGAGGAAAAGCAGACAAAATTGTAGATAGAGCTAAGAAAGCAGGGGCGGAAGGAGCTACTATTCTTTACGGAAGAGGGACAGGACAGTCAGAGGCGTTAGAATTTTTTAATATCCACATTGAAGCATCAAAAGAAATTATTTTAATCCTCAGTAAAATTGATAATTATAAACCAATATATGATGCCATTGTTGAAGCAGGTAGACTTAATGAGCCAGGTACTGGTATTATATTTACTTTTTTAGTATCTGAACTGCTTGGGCTACACCATAGGGAGCAGTTGAAAGACTGATTTAGATATACCAACGGGGATATGAATAATAAAAGTAAAAAAATTGAAGTTGGTAAGAAAGCTAAGGAGTAAGGCTGTACCTTGATATAGAGGCAGTAGTTTAATACCCAATTTAATTTTGGTTTGTAAATTCAGTGGTTTTGTAAATAAATTTAATTAATAAATGGATATCTTTCTGAAAAAAGAAAAATAATTCTTCTTCCAAAATAATGTAAATGATTTTACCCTTTCAACTGGTATTAGCTATGTTTCATAAACTTTTTAATAAAAAATTTCATATAAAAGTAGATAAAAATTTCTTGTAATCATGATCAAATTCTTAGGTAATAGGATAACTCTTCTATAAACTTAACCTTATTTGGAACATATTAACTGCTCTGATTGAATTTCTTTTTATATTTAGATATTTTTCTATTATTATATTTAAAAATTATATAGAATTGGGTCTTTAAAGATTTTTCCAAATTCCATGCAGGTTTGAATAGAAAGATAAAAAATATTGAGAAAAAATTTGATTAAATGATTTTGCTTCTTGACAAACAAAAAATTTTAGATTAGTCTTTTTTAGTAAAGATTTTTCTAAAATTTTAAGGGGAGGTGTTAGTTGTGAGAACGAAAAGTTTCCGTGTCTGGATATTAATTCTCCTATCTGTTTTTCTTCTGGGACTTACCAGTATTTCAGCACAGCAATTTTCCCTTCCTGGAGTTCCAAGAAATGAGCTTCTAATTGTTGAGGATCCACAAGGGAAGAGCTCAAATCCTGGTCGTTTCAATTTATGGGGTGGAGGAGTAGATAGTTATTCTACCGGGCTTCAGCAACTATGTTTAGACACTCTATGGTTCATAGATCCTGATGCTGGTATAGAAGGTAAAACATGGATTAATGCTCTTGCTGCAGAGCCACCAACATATAATAAAGATTACACTACAATGACAGCAAAACTAAGAAAGGGAATTTATTGGAGTGATGGAGTTGAGTTTACCGCAGATGATGTGATATATACTGTAGAGACTTTGATGAAAAATCCATCAATGTCATGGGCTTCTTACTTTGTAGTAAATGTTGAAAAGGTTTATAAGACTGATAATTATACAGTAGTTTTTGAACTTAAGAAACCTAATTCCAGATTCCATACTGTATTTACTTGCCGTTGGTCAGCATGTTATATTATGCCAAAGCACGTATTTGAAAAGGTAAAAGATCCTATAGCCTTTGATTTCAATCCTCCTGTAGGTTTAGGACCTTATGTTCTAAAAGATTTTGATCCAAATGGATATTGGTTCCTTTGGCAAAGGAGAGATGATTGGAAGAGAACAAGCTTAGGATTATATGGAATGCCTGCACCTAAGTATGTTCTCTTTAGAGCTATTTCTTCTCCTGAGATAAAAGTTATGGAGCAAATGAATCACAATCTTGATGTTGTCCATGATCTACCTCCAGAGGGAGCTGTAACACTTACACAAAAGAATCGTTATGCTACAACTTGGTTTGATGGCTGGCCTTGGGGACATCCAGATCCTACATTACCAGCAATTATAATTAATAACGAACAATCTCCATACAATTTGAAAGAAGTTAGATGGGCTCTTACTCTTGCTATAGATATGGTAGAGGTAGATCTTGCAGGCTATAATGGTTGTGCTACTCTCTCTCCAATTCATATTCCACCAACAGGATCTTATCCTCAGTGGTATTTTGATAAAATTGAGCCATGGTTAAGAGAGTTTACTATAAAGGTTGGAAGTAAGAATTTTGCTCCGTATGATCCTACTATTCCTTCAAAAGTAGTCCAAGCAGTAAAGCAAAGATTTGGATATAAGGTTCCAGATGATCCTAAGGAAATTAGAAGTAGAGTAGGGTATGGTTGGTGGAAATATGCTCCAGATGTAGCAGAAGAGCTCTTAAAAGGTGTTGGATTTACTAAGAAAGGTGGTAAGTGGTATCTACCTAATGGTGATAGATGGAAAATAAGTATCCTTTGTGAATCTCTAACACGTTCTGTAATGACAAGATCAGCAGAAGCAGTAGCTCAATGTTGGAGAAATTTTGGAATAGACGTTACCTTGGAAGCAGTTGAGCCAAGTAATCTGTGGACAAGGATGTCTTACGGTGAAGATAAAAATACTGTTTATATAGCATGGTGTATAGAAACATGGGGTGGACATCCAGATCTATTCTGGTTCCTTGAATCTTGGCATTCTGACTATTATAGAAAGACTGGTGAACAGGTAGTAGCAAAGAACCCAATGAGATTTAAGAGTAAACAGTTAGATAGTATTATTGATGCTATGAGAAAGACAGATTTCTGGGATACTGATAGTTGTATAAAATGGGGTATAGAATATGCAAAACTTAGTGTACAGGAAATGCCTATTATTCCTTTATTCTCATATAACGTATTCACTGTATGTGATGGATATTATTGGAAGGGATTCCCAACTGCAAAGAATCCATACACCGATCCTGTTCCTAACTGGGCAAATTCTAAGTATATGTATGTAAAGATCAAGCCAACTGGAAGGAAATAATTAGTTTCCAGAGGGGCTACATTCTGATGTAGCCCCTCTCTTCTCCCAGTATGTTTTAATATATTGGTATTAGTAATTTTTTACATAGATTTTTAAGATGGAGGATAAAACATATTATAGGAGGATAAAAAATAGATGATTAGGTACTTTATTAGAAGGGTTATAGTCTTTTTATTAGTAGTAATTATCGGTGTTACTATAATCTTTTTCATCCCAAGAGCTATTCCTCAACTTAATCCTGTTGAAGTACTTATACGAAGAATACAAATGTCAGGGCAATATATGGACCCCAATAGTATAGAACTGATGAGAGAGAGTTTGACAAAACTTTATGGTCTTGAAGGTGGTATCTTTGAACAATACATAAGATTTTGGCAAGGTTTATTAGCAGGGGACTTAGGTCCATCTTTTTCAAGTTTCCCTACTCCTGTGATCAATCTAATAAAGGTTGCTCTACCTTGGACTATAGGGCTTTTAGCTACTACAACAATCTTATCATGGATTATAGGTACGATACTTGGAGCTTTAGCAGGTTATTCAGGACGTAATAAAACTTGGTCTAGGATTTTTGAGACATTAGCTAATGCAGTTAGACCTGTTCCTTATTATATCTTAGCGCTTGTCTTATTACTGCTCTTTTCTTATATCTGGCCAATATTTCCCACAGGAGGAGGTTCTACTATAGGATATAAAATCTCTTTTGATCTTAAATCTATACTTATTATCTTAAAACATGCCATTCTACCTGCTGTTTCTCTCTTAATAATCGGGATTGGAAGCTGGTTTTTAAATATGAGAAATCTGACTGCACTTATTCTTAAAGAAGAATATGTGACCTTTGCTCAACTGGCCAAGATTTCTGACTCTATAATTTTCCGAAAATATGTTATGAGGAATGCTCTTCTTCCACAAATAACGGGATTGGCACTTCAATTAGGACTTATATTCAATGGTACGATAATAACAGAGTTAGTTTTTAGTTATCCAGGTTTAGGCACCTTAATTTATGAGGCTATAAATACATCAGATTATAATGTAGTGATGGGTGTCTCTATTTTTTCAATTGTGGCAGTTTCTTTGGGAACCTTGATTATTGATATTCTCTCTCCTTTGATTGACCCAAGGGTCAGATATAGATAAAGGTTAGGAGGAAGCTAAAATGTGGTCAGCATTAAAAGAACTCTATAAGTATGATAAGAGATTTAAAATATCTACAAGAATTTTTTTAGTTATAGTCCTTTTTATGTGTCTATCTGCAGTCTCCCCGTATGATCCTCGCTCTAATTATGTCACCCCTGTTAATCTTGCTCCAACAGCAGCCCATCCATTTGGTACAACATCCAAAGGTCAAGATGTCTTTTGGAATATGACCTTTGCTTTAAGAAATTCCTTTTTTATTAGTTTAGCAATTGTTATAGTAACTCGTATTATAGCATTTTTTATTGGTACTATTGCTGGATATATGGGAGGGATTGTGGATAGTATTTTAATGACAATAGATGATAGTTTTATTATATTACCTATCCTTCCTATTCTTATATTTCTAAAACTTATTTTAGGTCGTATAGATTTTCCCAGCCTTATTTTAATTCTATCTTTATTTGGATGGGCTTGGGATGCAAGATTAGTTAGATCTATTGTTCTAACTTTAAGAGAAAGGGAATTTTCCTATACCTCCTTTTTCTCAGGAAGAAATACTATACGAACTATTCTTAAAGAGTATCTACCACATTTGTATCCAATATTATTAGCTACAGGAATAAATAACATGATATGGTCTTTAGGTATGGAAACAACAATATCTACTTTAGGTTTAACTGCTATAGATGTTCCAACTGTTGGAACTACAATATTTTGGGCTCTTCAACATCAAGCTTTTGTTGCTGGTATATGGTGGTGGATTGTTTTTCCTGTTATTTTTGTTGTTCTACTATTTCTTTCTCTATATTTTCTGTCAGTAAGTCTCTCTGAATTTATAGATCCAAGACTTAGAACATATGAGGTGGAGGGATAATGGACGAAAAAGTCTTAATAAAATTAGATAATGTAAAAGCATATTATAAAATGAGAACATTTGAGATAGAAAAGGATGTCAGAGCGGTAGATGGAGTTAGTATTGATGTAAAAGATAATGAAATTATGGGTATAGCAGGAGAGTCTGGTTCTGGAAAATCTACTCTTGGTAGAGTAATTTATGGACACTTAGGCTTTCCTCTTATCTTTATTGATGGAGAAATTCATTATAGCCTTGATGATATTGAAATTATTAATTCGCCTATTTCTCTTAAAAGTGAGAGATTAAAAGATTTGAGATGGAAAGTAATATCTTATATCCCTCAAAGTTCAATGAATGTCTTAAATCCAGTTAGAAAGATTCGTGATATTGTTTGTGACATTATAGAGAGTCATAAAATGGAAAAGGAATTCTATGAAGCAAAGATTGTGGAAAGTCTTAATCATTTTGGACTATCACCAAGTATTTTGAATTTATATCCTTACCAATTATCAGGTGGTATGAGACAAAGAGTTGTAATCACCTTAGCTACAATTTTCAATCCTAAAGTTATTATAGCAGATGAGCCTACATCTGCATTAGATGTAGTTACTCAGTTAAATCTATTGAAGCTTTTTAAAAACATTCATAAAGAGAATTCCAACTCATTTGTATTTATCACTCATGATATGTCAATTATTGCTAATTTAACAGATAGAGTAACTATAATGTATGCTGGTAAGGTATTTGAAGTTGGAGATACAGCTGTTTTATTTGAAGAGCCATTGCATCCATATACAAGATTCTTAATAAACTCTATCCCTCAGATTGGAGATAAAACAGAAAGACTTAGCATTCCAGGAACTGCTCCTAATCTCATCAATCCTCCAATAGGATGCAGGTTCTATCCAAGATGCCCGTTTGCTAAGGAAATATGTGAGAAGGAAGAGCCTTCTTTAGTTGAAGTAGCAAAAGGTCATAAAGTCGCTTGTTTTCTGTAGATTAGGAAAGGGAGGTATTAATAATAAATGTCTGACAATGAAGACCTTCTTAGATTAGAGAATGTAACTAAAGTATTCCGAAGAGGTATTGTATTTGGTCAAGAGATAATTGCTGTCAATAATATTTCCTTTAAGATGTCTAGGGAACCAGAGATATTAACAATAGCAGGAGAAAGTGGATGTGGAAAGACTACTTTAGCTAAGATCATTCTTCATATTATTGAACCAACTAAGGGGAAGATTTTTATAAATGGGCAAGATATGACAGAGATAAAAAGTGGCAGAGATAGAGTCCAATTTACAAAAATGATACAACCTATTTTCCAGAATCCTTACGAGACTTTTAATCCCTTAAAAAAAATAGAGATATATCTCTATGACACTGCCAAATTAGCAAAAGAAGATGGTAATCGTAGTGATATTGAAAAAATAATTGAGGATTCTCTAACTGCTGTAGGTTTATCTCTTCAAGAAATTAGAGATAAATATCCTCATGAGTTCTCAGGGGGACAACTGCAGAGATTAGCTATTGCAAGGGCATTGATTCTTAACCCTAATCTTTTGATTGCAGATGAACCAGTTTCTATGTTAGATGTATCTTTAAGACTTTCAATACTTAATTTATTTAAGGAACTAAAAAACAATAAAAATTTAAGTATAGTCTATATAACTCATGACCTTTCTACCGCATATTATGTAGGTGATAGAATAGCAATAATGTTTAGAGGAAGTTTTGTAGAATTAGGAACAACAGAAAATGTTTTAAATTCCCCACTACATCCCTATACTCAGCTGTTGAGAAGCTCTATCTTAAAACCTACGATTTCTAAAGAAGAAGTTTTGGGTACAAAATTAGAGACAACACCAGCTATTGATGAAGAAACAGAGTTTTCTGAAAAGGGTTGCAAATTCTCTAAACGTTGTCCTAATGTTATGGATGTTTGTGTGAAACAAGAACCTCCTATATTTTACGTGAAAGACAGAGAAGTAAAATGCTGGTTATATTCAAATGTAACTGCAAAAGCTGTGTAAGTCAAATTTTTAGAGTTTATGAAATTTCAAGAAGGTTTTTTTTTATTTCTTCCTTCTTAACTTTAATCTAAACTCATCATTTCTGCCTCCTTCAATATATTTGAAGGAGGCGGATGTACTTTAAAAATTAGGTAAAATCTTAATAAATCTTTTGAAGTGAGAATGGAAAATTTTGGAATAATTTAAATATATTTGTATTTCATACATCTTTTGCGAGGAATGAGGATTCTGACGTTTTAACAAATTAAGAGATTTTGTAATAGAAGGTGTTAGAAGAATTATTTGGAAAGGAACTATTGAAAAATAGTTAACCCCCCATAAAAGGTAAAATTTAGAACCTAATGGGAATTTCTTAATAATTTTCATCTTCCTTGACAATGGTTGAGAAAAATTGTAGTATACTTAACAATTAAAAGTTTCCTTTTGAAATTATAAACGGTTTCTTAATTTAAAAAGTTAAGGGGGTTTGCACATGAAATTTGGATATTTTGATAACGAGAGGAAAGAATACGTCATCACAAATCCTGCTACTCCTTCTGAATGGACTAATTATCTTGGTTCTTTGGAATATGGAGCTATTATTACTAATAATGCTCAAGGGTATAGTTTTGTTAAGTCTGGTGCCAGTGGGAGAATTTTGAGAGGGAGATTTAATGTTCCTCCTACCACAGCTCCTGGAAGGTATATTTATTTGAGAGATATGGAATCAGGAGATTTTTGGTCGGCTTCTTGGCTTCCTGTAAAAAAGGATCTATCAAAATATGAATCTATATGCAGACATGGAATCTTATATACGATAATCTCTTCTAAATATAATGGAATTGAGACTGAGACTCTCTATTATGTACCTTTGGGAGAGCTTTATGAGGTCTGGGCAATAAAGGTAAGAAATAAAAGTGGAAGAAAAAGAAAGATTGCTTTATTTAATTTTGCAGAATTTACAAATGAACCCAGTGAGAATCAAGATCTTGTTAATATGCAATATACGCTATTTATAGGTCGTACTTATTACAAAGATAATCTTATTATACAGACTATCAATGAAAACTATTCTGAGATAGGAAGAAAGATTGAGCAAGAGCCTGGAATTAGTGGAAGAAGATTTAATAGATTTTGCGGAGTAGTGGGTGCAGATGTGGTTTCTTATGATGGAGATAGAGATATTTTTATTGGAAATTATAGAGATTACTCTAATCCTATAGCAGTAGAGAAAGGCACCTGTAGTAATACCCTTAATTATGGGAAGAATAGTTGTGCAGCAATGCAGGTTGTTATGGAACTTGAACCTGATGAGGAGAAAGAAGTTATTTATGTGCTTGGAGATGGAGCAGAGGCAACAGGAAGAAAGTTTATGGAGAGATATAAAGAAAAGGGAAGAGTGCAGAAGGAATGGGAAGACTTAAAGAGTTATTGGCATTCAAAAATAGAGAAATTTAAAGTAGTCACTTCTGATGAATCTTTTAATACTATGGTAAATATATGGAACTCATATCAATGTTTCATGACTTTCTTCTGGTCTCGTGCAGCTTCCTTACTATATGTGGGCTTGAGAGATGGATATGGATTCAGAGATACAGTCCAGGATATTCCAGGTATTATGCACCTTGAGCCTGAAGAGGCTAAGAATAGATTGAAATTAATGTTTTCTGGACAGACATCAAAAGGGGTAGCTTTGCCATTAGTATTTTTTGATCATCAGATAAAACCTAATCAAAATTTATCCTTAGATAATCCAGAGTATGTGAAAAGGACAGGTTATACAGAATATAGATGTGATGATCATTTATGGCTTTATATTACTACAAGGCAATATGTAAGAGAGACAGGAGATTTAGGATTTTTAGATGAGGTAATTCCTTATTCAGATAAAGGTGAAGATACAATTTATGAGCATTTAAGAAGAGGTATTTTGTTTAGTTTAAGTAAATGTGGTAAGCATGGTCTTACATATGGTCTTGATGCTGATTGGAATGATACTTTAAGACTTGGGGAAGAAGGAGAGAGTATTTTTGCCTCCTTTCAGCTTTACTTAGCCCTTAAAATTTTTGAGGAGTTTGCTGAAAGAAAGGGTAAAACAGATGATAAAGCTTGGGCAGAGAATGAAGCAAAGAAATTGTATGAGAATATTCAGAAATATGCTTGGGAAGGAGATAGATTTGTAAGAGGATTTATAGGAGATGAAGTGATAGGATCTAAGACTAATAAAGAGGCAAGCTTCTGGCTTAATCCACAAGTATGGGCGATTTTGAGCGGAGCTGCTACTGAGGAACAAGCCAAGATAGTTATGGATAATGTGGAAAAGATATTAAATACTGATTATGGAGCTATGATTATGCAGCCTCCTGTAAAGACTTGGGGGTTCCCAGTTTTTAGGATGATTCTTTTCTTACCGGGTATGAAGGAAAATGCAGGTATATTCTGCCATCCACAGGGATGGTTGATACGTGCTAAGACTATTCTTGGAGATGGAGATGGTGCCTTTAAATATTATCAAGAGGTAAACCCCGTAAATATGAATGATAAGGCAGAGATAAGAGAAGCAGAACCATATGTACACTGCCAATTTGTGGAAGGCAAAGATAGTCCTTTCCATGGGAGAGCTCATGTGCATTGGCTTACAGGTACAGCTGCCAGTGTGCAGGTAGCTGCAGTAGAGGGAATTCTTGGGTTGCAGCCAGATTATGATGGATTAAGGATTGATCCATGTATACCTTCTTATTGGAAAAAGTTTTATATGGAAAGGATGTTCAGAGGTAAAAAATTAAAAATAAATGTGGAGAATCCTAATGGAGTGCAGAAGGGAGTTAAATATATAAACATAAATGGAAAGGAACTTTCTGGTAATTTTATTCCTGTTTCTGAAATGAAAGAAGAAAATAATATAATAGTAGTTATGGGATAAGAGGGAGGTAAAATAATGAAGTTTGGACATTTTGATGATAAAAATAGAGAATATGTGATTACAACTCCTCAGACCCCCTTCCCTTGGATAAATTACTTAGGTGTAGAAGACTTTTTCTCTATCATCTCTAATACTGCAGGAGGCTACTCTTTTTATAAAGATGCAAGACTAAGAAGAATAACAAGATTTAGATATAACAATGTACCCCTTGATAATGGGGGAAGATATTTCTACATATGGGAAAATGGAGAATTCTGGTCTCCTTCTTGGAAGCCAGTAAAGAAAGATCTTTCTCGTTATGAATGCCGTCATGGACTTTCTTATACAAAGATCTTAGGAGAAAGAAATGATATCTCAGTGGAGACTTTATTCTTTGTCCCATTAAAATTTAATGGAGAGATTCATAAGGTAACTATAAAAAATAACTCTAATAGAAAAAGAAATATAAAACTTTTCTCTTTTATAGAATGGTGTTTATGGAATGCTTGGGATGATCAAACAAATTTTCAGAGGAATTTTTCTACGGGAGAAGTAGAAATTGCTGGATCAGTAATTTATCATAAGACTGAATATAGAGAGAGAAGAAATCATTATGCTTTTTATTCTGTAAATGTTCCAATACAAGGATTTGATACTGATAGAGATGCTTTTATTGGTATGTATAATGGTTTTGAATCTCCAAGAGCAGTGGTTGAAGGGAAAGCTTTTAACTCAATTGCAGATGGTTGGGCGCCTGTTGCATCTCATTATTTAGAGGTTTCTTTGGAACCAAATGAAAGTAAAGATTTTATTTTTGTACTTGGATATGTGGAAAATCCAGAAGAGGAAAAATGGGAGAAACCTGGAGTAATAAATAAAAAGAGAGCATTAGAAATGGTAGAAAGATTTAAGACATCTCAAAATGTAGATAAAGCTTTTAATGAGCTAAAAAGTTATTGGGATGATATTCTTTTAAGATATCAAGTGAATCATAATGATGAGATTCTCTCAAGAATGGTAAATATCTGGAATCAATATCAATGCATGATCACGTTTAATGTGGCAAGAAGTGCCTCTTACTTTGAATCAGGAATAAGCAGGGGTATTGGATTTAGAGATTCTAATCAGGATATTCTTGGTTCAGTACATATGATTCCAGAAAGAGTAAAGGAAAGAATCCTTGAACTTGCTTCTACCATGTTTGAAGATGGTAGTGCTTATCATCAATATCAACCTTTAACTAAAAGGGGAAATAACGATATTGGTGGTGGATTTAATGATGATCCTCTGTGGATAATTCTTTCTACAGGGGCATATATAAAAGAGACTGGCGATTGGTCTATCCTAAAAGAGGTTATACCTTACAACAATGATGAATCTAAGAAGGGTACATTATTTGAGCATTTAGTAAGGGCATACCATTATGTATTAGATAGGTTAGGACCTCATGGTCTTCCTTTAATAGGTAGGGCAGATTGGAATGACTGTCTTAATCTGAATTGTTTCTCAAAGGTGCCTGATGAGTCTTTCCAAACTACAGGAAATGTAGAAGGTGGTAAAGCTGAGTCTGTATTTATTGCAGGTTTATTTGTCTATGCAACGCCTGATTATGTAAAGATATGTGAAAAGATAGGAAAGCATGAAGAAGTAAATTTAGCAAAAAAAGCCAGTGAAGATATGGTAAAAGCTATACTAAATTATGGCTGGGATGGAGAATGGTTTTTAAGAGCATATGACTATTTTGGAAATAAGGTAGGAAGTAAGGAATGTGAAGAAGGTAAGATATTTATAGAATCTCAAGGTATATGTACTATGGCAGGAATTGGAATAGATGATGGAAAGGCAAAATCTGCTTTAGACGCTTGTATAAAGTATCTGGATACAAAATATGGTATGGTACTACAACAGCCTGCTTATTCCAGATATCATATAGAACTTGGGGAGATATCTTCATATCCGCCAGGATACAAGGAGAATGCTGGAGTTTTCTGCCATAACAACCCTTGGGTGGGGATAGGAGAAACTGTAATAGGAAGAGGTAATAGAGCTTTTGAGGTTTATAGGAAAATAACTCCTGCATATTTTGAAGAAGAGAGTGAAATTCATAAGGTAGAGCCGTATACTTACTGTCAGATGGTAGCAGGAAAAGATGCTAAAAGACATGGGGAAGGTAAAAATTCTTGGCTTACAGGTACTGCCTCTTGGGCTTTTACACTAATTTCTCAGTTTATTTTGGGAATAAAGCCTGACTATGATGGATTAAAGGTAGATCCTTGTATTCCTAAAGAATGGGATGGTTTTACAGTAGTAAGAAACTTTAGAGGGGCTACTTATAAGATAGAAGTGAAAAATCCTAATCATGTTTCAAAGGGAGTTAAGAGAATAAGTGTAGATGGCAAGGAAGTTTCTAATAGGGTACTTCCTATTTTTGAAGATGGGAAAGTTCATGATGTAGTGGTGGAGATGGGGTGAGGGGGGATTAGCTTAATCCCTTATAATCTTTTAATTGTTTCAATGCACATCCTTCCATTATGATATGGACATTTCCATGGTTCTACTATAGGTGCTGGGATTGGTATATAATTTTCATCAAGTTTTGAGAACCATTCTCCTTCAGATCTTTTATCTATGAGATAGTTCTTTATAAACTCCCATTCTTCTGTTACTACCTTTGAGAAAATAGGATCTTTTGATTTTTCATAAGCATTAAGAAAACCAAGGAATGCTTCTGCTTGTACCCACCATATTCTGGTTTTGTCCAAACGACCTCTAACTTTCTCATTTAATAGACTGCCATTTTCAAATGCCTCTTGGATTACTACTTTTGCAATTTCTAAATTTGTTTTTGCCATCTCGTCTTTCAGCTCTTTATCATCTATATATTTCAAGGCTTCATCAAGAAGCCAGCTTGCTTCTATATCATGCCCATAAGATATGGCATCAATTATGGAATTTAACTCTTTGTCAAAAAATACACCCATATGTTTAGTTTTTGAATTTAGTATTTTATCTTTAAATAATCTTACTAACCACTCTAAATTCTTTTTTAAGCCATCATCTTGCCATGCTGTATATAGATTTGTATATGCTTCTAAAATATGGAGTAAAGAATTCATACTCTTTTCACATACTATGCCGTATTCACTTATGGTTCTATTATCTTTCGGATTCCATGCTTCATCAAATTCTTCCTTATAGGCATACCTATCTTTACATCTTTCTTCTAAAATCTTGTAAATCTCTAAAGCTAAGTTTAAGCTATCTTTTTTGTTTGTAGCCTTATAATACTCAGATAGTGCATATATACCAAAAGCCTGACAATATACATGTTTTCTTTTTTCTATAGGGTTTCCTTTATAATCTACCATCCAATAAATACCTTTATTTTTGTCATCCCAAAGTTTTTCAGAGAGGAATTTATAAGCATGGTCAGCATATATAAGAAGTTCTTCGTCTTTTAAAAGGTTGTAAGAGGCTGAAAAGAACCATAATATCCTTGAAGTTAATACTCCTCCTTTTGGAGCATAGGAATCTTTCTTTAGATCAAAATCTACATAGCCTATAAATCCACCATTTTCTTTATCTATAAGCTTCTCCCAAAAAGGAATGATTTTATTGGTTAAGTGTTCAGATACTTCTTTTTTGAGTTCTTCCATGATTTTTATTCTCCTTTTCTTTATGATTTTGTAGCTATTATATACCTTGTGAATTCTATGTTTCAATATTATAATTGAGAAAGAAGCTAACAAAAGAAAGGAGATTGCTTATGCCTTATAAAAATTTTAAATTAGCTATCTATTGTACTGCTGTTTTTTTAAACCGTACTAATTTGGAAGAGTTAGAAGAAAATTTAAAGTTCTTTCAAAAACATCTCCATGTAGATAAGGTATATTTGGAAACCCATAGAGGCAGTGATGATGTCCAAAGAGATAAAATGCTTCAGATTAAAAAATTTTTTGAAGATAAAGGAATAAAAACTTCAGGTGGAATAACTACCACTATTCATCTTGATGATCCTATTCATAACATGCGTATATATGATACCTTTTGTTATTCTGATGACAATTTAAAAAATAGGCTGAAAGAGATAGTGGAATATACGGCATCTATATTTGATGAGATAATTCTTGATGACTTCTATTTTACCAGTTGTTCTTGTCCTTTATGTATTGAGAAAAAGGGAGATCTTTCCTGGAAAGATTATAGACTGAAGCTTATGACTGAGGTCTCTCAAGAATATGTGGTGAAGCCTGCGAAGAAGGTAAATCCAAAGGTAAATATGATAATTAAGTATCCCAATTGGTTTGAATCTTATCATGAGAATGGATATAATCCAGAAACCCAAAGAAATATCTTTGATGAAGTTTATACAGGTACTGAGACCAGAGATCCTGGATATACTCAGCAACATCTCCCAAAATATTTGAGCTATTATCTTATGAGATGGTTTGAAAATGTCAAACCTGGCAAAAATAAAGGGGGATGGTTTGATTCTTTTGAATGTATTCATAATATAGGTCACTATTTGGAGCAAGCATATTTAACGTTATTTGCCAAAGCAAGAGAGATCACACTTTTTGATTTTGGATCCTTAAGAAATTCTGTATTTATTCCACCTCTTGGATTTGAACTGGAGAGAATTGATAATCTTTTAGACCAGTTAGGGAATCCTGTGGGAGTTAGTGTATATCATCCTTTTCATTCCTCTGGTGAGGATCATCTTCCAGAATATTTAGGAATGGTTGGAATTCCATTTGAGCCTACACCTTACTTTCCTGATAATGCTAAAATGGTGTTTTTAGCAGAAAATGCATCAGAGGATAAAGATATTATTGAAAAGGTTAAGGAATATTTATTAAAAGGTGGAAATGTTATATTAACTTCTGGTTTTTTAAAGGCTTTGACAGGAAAAGGGGTAGAAGAGCTTACTTCTGCAAAATACACTGATAAAAAAGCTCTTATAGATTTCTTTGCTGTGGATACTAATATGAGGGGTTTATCTCAATATGTATACTCAAGAGAGAAAATTCTCTTTCCGGTGATAGACTATCATACAAACTCTTCTTGGCCTTTGATTTTAGGTATTAGTGGAGAAAATAATTTCCCATTGCTTATTCAAGATTTCTATGGACGTGGGAGGGTTTATATTTTAACTGTTCCAGATAACTATTCAGATATTTATTATTTACCTTTGGAAGTTTTAAATCAAATTAGAAAGGTATTTATGAGCGAATTTGATGTGTATTTAGAAGGGAAAGAGAATATTACTCTATTTATGTATGATAATGATGCCTATATATTGGAGTCATTTCTTCCCTATAGAACTGAAGTAACACTACATACCAAGGGAAAGGATATAAAAGTGAGATTGGAGCCTACTACTTTAAAATTAGTTGAAGCTAAATGAAGGGTATATATGTATTAGTAATAAAGGTGAAAAAGAATATTAAGAAATATGTAGGTAGATTAGGAGAAGTCCCTCTTAAAAAAGGTTTATATCTTTATGTGGGTTCTGCTCAGGGAGGCTTAGAGAAAAGAATTTTTAGGCATTTATCAAAAAATAAGAGAAAGTTTTGGCATATAGATTATCTCTTAGAAGATGATAATGTAGAAATTGTTGAGATTTACTATAAAGAGCTGAGTAAAGAGTGGGAATGTAAGACTGCTTCTTTGATTTCAGGAGAACCTATTCTGGGATTTGGATCTTCTGATTGTACTTGTAAGTCTCATCTTTTTAGGGTAGAAAAATATGAGATTGAAAAATTGGAGAATCTTTCCTTTAAGAAATACTTAAGAGGGACAAAATGGGGATCTTAAACTTGTTTATCACAAGTTTTTTAATTGGTTTTTCTGGTGCTTCGGCTCCAGGTCCTATGATGACGATGGTACTTACTCAGAGCAGTATAGGTGGCTGGAAGGATTCTATTAAAATTGTATCAGGACATGCTATCTTAGAAGGTGTTTTTGTAGTTTTACTTGTTTTTGGATTTCAATCAGTGTTAGATAATCCTGTATTTATTAAGGTATTTTCTTTTTTTGGAAGTCTTTTTTTACTATATATGGGGATTAATTTATTTGTTTTGGTTTTTAAAAAAGAGGTTGAAATTAAAAATTCAGACCCTATAAAAGTCCCTCTCCCTATTGCAGGTATACTTGTTTCATTAGCAAATCCTTATTGGCTTCTTTGGTGGTTAACTGTTGGAGTTAATCTTCTTGCTCAGGCAAAAAATTTTTTGGTGATTGGAGTTTTGAGCTTCTATGTGGGACATATACTTTCAGATTTTGTTTGGTATCTATTTGTTGGATTTATAGGACAAGGGCTTGCCTTTCCTTTTTGGAAAAGGGTTTATAGAATCATTCTTTTTGCTGCTTCTTTATTTTTAATTTTCTTTGGATTTTACTTTTTAAGATATGTTTTTACTGCCTCTTGAAATAGTGTCAACTATCTTATAGCTTTTACTAAATAGAATATTCCTAAAGCTATTAGTATAACTGGTATTATAATCTTTAAAAAGGCAGGGCTTGCTTGAAGTAGTCCTATAAGGAGACTGAGTGCTATCAGAGATATCCCAGGATAAATAGACCAATATTTTTCTGCTGAATCTTGTTCTTTTTTAGAATAGTGGATAAAGAATATTAAAATAAATCCTATTCCAACAAAGAATAAACTATAGATGGGATTTAGATTGCTGTAAATGTCTTTTACTAAATTGAATGCAGATATACTTAAAAGTATGCATCCTGGGATAAGAAATCCTAAAATTTTTCCAAATCTATAATATGCCACGATAAAACCAATACTAATCAAAAGTAATGCAAAATCCCATGAGATAAGATTAAAGTTCAATAGAAAAAGGAAAGCTCCAATAACAATAAGTAGAATCCCTAAGTTTCTTCTTTCCATTTTAAAATCTCCTTTATTTTAAAATTAACATCTCCTCTAATTTTTTTAAATAAGCTTTATCTTCAGTGGATATATTTTTTAGATTATTTATTTTATCAGCTTTTAATATTTTATATGAATATTTTCCTCCAGATTTTGTCCTTTGAATGAATATGGGAGTAATTTTCTTGTCTCTAATAAAAGTTTTTCCATTTAGTTTTAAGAGTGAAAAATTTAAAATTAAACCAAACTTGACCTGTGGAATTTCTACTCCATATTGATCGGTAAGGAAATTTCCAATGGAATAAAAACACCACTTATCATCTATTTTTTCATAAGGTCTTACAGCATGGGGATGGCTTCCCACAATAAGATCTGCACCACTTTTTATTATTTTTTTTGCGAGGTCTCTTTGGCTCTTTTCAACCTCTTCACTATATTGATTATATCCCCAATGGAGATATACTATAATAAAGTCTACACTTTTTCTTATATTTTGTATATCCTTTTTAATTCTTTCTTCATTTATATAATTAACAAGATAAGATTTGCCCTGTGGTGGATTTATGCCATTAGTACTGAATGTATAAGCTAAAACAGCTATTTTAATGTCATTTTTCTCTAAGACTAAGATTTTATTAGCATCATCTTTACTTAGGTTGCTTCCCACATATAAAAGGTTCCTTTTTTTAATATTATTGATGGTATCTATTACTCCACGTTCTCCCTTATCCAAAGTATGATTCCCTGATGTTATCATTACATTAAAACCTGCAAGCTTTAAAGCATCTAAGATTTCTGGGGGAGCGTTGTAGAGAGGGTATCCTGAAGGAGCATATGATTCTGAAATTGGTGTATCTATGACTACAAAAGAGAAGTCTTTTTTTATTTCTTCTTTTATATCTTCAAAAATCTCCTGAGGGAACAAAAAGGTTTTTTTAGAAGAATCATAATAGGACTGAAAAAATTGCCTTTGAATAAAAATATCTCCAGCAAAAGCTAAATCTAAGGTTTCTCCTACATCTTCTTGTGTATGAGGGTTAAAGCAAAAAAATATAATGATTATAAAGTAAATTAAAAATTTAAAAAATTTTTTAATCATATTTCTGTTATTTTAAAATTTTATAAAAAGCCTTGAAAAACTAATCTTTTTATAATTATATCATAAAATTTACTTCTTATTTGAGGATTTTTCTCAGTCTTTGCCAAATTAAATAAGCGATAGCTCCTTTTAGAAGGTCGTATGGGATGAAGGGAAGTACTCCTGTAATTAAGGCTTTAGAGTAAGGAATTTTTATAGATATGACTAACCATATACTTCCTAAGAGATAAATAATAACGATTCCTAAAATGAGTGCGTAAATTTCAGAATATTTTTTTAAATAAGAGATAGTTATACCAGCGAGAAGAAAGCCAAAAAGATATCCTCCTGTAGGTCCAAAAAGAGCAGTAAATCCTCCTCTTCCTCCAGCAAAAATAGGAAAACCTAATCCCCCCAAAAGAAGGTAGGTAAATACTATATAAAATGATTCCTTAGGAGAGAAGTAAAGACTTATTAAAAAAAGAAAAAGGACTTGGAAAGTAAAGGGAACAGGAGAAAAAGGTAAGTAAAAACTGAGAAAGCCTCCTAATATTAGTAAAGAAAGTCCTAATGCTAAAATAGGTATTTTCTTGACTATATTAATACCCCTCCATATAAGATGAAAAGTTTGGTATAAAAATATCAAATATTGAATGAAATTGCAACTTTTTTGGTACTTAAAAAGTATTATTAGTATAAACAAAATTTCGGAGGGTTTACTATGGGAAAAAGATTGTATCGGAGTAAGAAAAACAGAGTAATTTTTGGAGTATTAGGAGGTATCGGAGAGTATTTTGATATTGATCCTACAGTGGTTAGGTTAATTGCAATACTTTTATTGATTCCCTTAGGACTGGTTCTTCCTATAATTTATTTTCTTGCTGCTATGGTGATTCCTGAAGCTCCCTCTGATAGTAATACAGAAAGTAGTGATGATATTAAGCCTTCGGGTCCTATACAACATCTTTAAAAAGGAGGTTATTTTTTATGAACAAAAAACTTTATAGAAGTAGAAAAAATAGAGTATTTCTTGGGGTTTGTGGTGGAATAGCAGAATATTTTAATATAGATCCTGTAATTGTAAGACTTTTATTTGTTCTTTTAATATTCTTTACAGGTCCATTTCTTCCACTTCTTTATTTCTTAGCTGCCATAATAATTCCTGAAGAGCCTTTAAATGGAGAGAAGAAAGAAGATATACCTCATAAATATGATGCAAGTAGAAATGCAAGTCTTTTAGGATGGGTTCTTTTGGCTCTTGGTATATATTTTCTTTTAAAAAATTTCGGAATATTTTTTATACCCTTTACTGTGACAATTGCTATAATCCTGATTATTCTTGGAATCTTAATGCTTATAAGGATAAGATAGGAGGGAAGAATTATGAAAAAAGTTCCTTGGTTTGGCATTTTTTTAATAATTGTCGGTTTATTTTTGCTCTTTTCCGAACTGGGTCTGATTAATATTGGGTGGAGAGAGCTTTTGAAATTTTGGCCTTTGATCTTTGTATTCTGGGGACTTGACCTGATAGTTGGTGAAAAAAGATGGTTTGGATGGTTGATGCTTCTTCTACTAATTGCCTTTATAGGTCTCTTAGTTTATTTATCTTCTTTTGCCCCAACCCCATTTTATAGAGGAAGAGATAATAGAGGACCTTATTACCGAGAATGGAGATATCCTTTCCAAGATGGGATTAAGACTTTTGAGTTGGATATTAATAGTGGAGTTGCAAATTTCAATTTTAAGAGTTTACCTAAGGGGGAGAAAGATTTTTTAGTGATCTCATCAGATTCTGAATTTAGGGTAAATAAATTAAAAGAGTATTCAGATAAGGAACTGTTACATCTTTCTATTGGGATTGAAAATTATAAAAAAGAAGATCTATTTTTTTCTAAAGAAAGTGGTAGGGTTGAGATAAATATAAATCCTGATCTAAATCTTAGCCTTTCCTATGAGGGAGGAGTTGGAAATACTAATTTGGATTTGAGAGATATGAAACTAAAGAAGCTAAGTATAAAAGGTGGGGTAGGAAATATAAATACTTACCTCCCTAAGGTTTCTTCGGAGATAGAGGTAAAAGGAGGAATAGGTAACATTGTAATTTATATTCCTGAAGGAGCTTCTTTGAATCTTATTAGTGATGTGGGAATAGGAAAAATTAATGTGGATCAAAAAATAGAAAGGCAGAAAGATGGAGATGATGTAATAATACACCTTAGGGTAGAATCAGGGATTGGGAATATTTCTATAAAGTCTATTAAAGATGTTATTTGACAATTATCCTGCAGACTTTCTCCATATAAATTTAACAGGGATTATCTTTGACTCATAGTTTATAGGATCTTTTAGAATTTGTAGAAATAGTTTTGCTGCTTCTTTTCCTATCTCTTCTATTTCTTGTTTTACAGAGGCAAGTGGAGGATCTATCCGAGCATTTATGTAAAGATCATCAAATCCAATAATAGCGACATCTTCAGGTATGTCTAAACCCTCTTCTATAATAGCATTCATAGCACCTATCACCATATAATCACTACAAGAAAATACTGCAGTAGGTGGATTGTCAATTTTTAGTAATTTTTTCATAGCTCTATATCCACCATCTATAGTTAAGGTCTCTTCTACTATGAGTTTTGAATCTGGTTTTATGCCATACTTTTTGAGAGCAAGGACATATCCTTCGTATCTTTCTTGAATAAAATTATAAGTCTGGGTTCCTTTTAATAAGGCTATCCTTTTATGTCCCTTTTCAAGAAAGTAAAGGGTAGCATCATAAGCTCCTTTTATATTATCAGAATCCACATAAGGATACCTTTTTAATTTTGGGGATATTTTTCCAATGCTTACAAAGGGGATATTCTCTTCATAGAGCATCTCTGGAAAAGGATCATCTCTTTTCACATTGGCTAAAATATAACCATCTACAATTCCTCTTTTATATAGAGAAAGATATTTTTCTGGTATATAAGGTACCTCTAAGGCAGATAGTATAATATTATATTCATTTTGATCCAGGGTTTCTGTGAGTCCTTTTATTAAAGGAGGGAGAAAAGCATCTGAAAGAATAAATCCTCTTTCATAGGGAATAATAAGAGTAGCAATTTGAGTCTTTGATTTGGATAAATTTTGAGCAGAGGCACTGGGATAGTAATCATATTCTTGAATTATTTTTAGAACTCTTCTTCTTGTCTTTTCGCTTACATTAGGATTTTCATTAATGACCCTTGATACAGTAGCTACAGAGACATTAGCAAGTTTTGCTATATCCTTAATATTTATTTTAACTTTCTTCAATTTGTCACCTTTTTATAGAGAATTTTTCTTTTTTGAAAAAATATTATATACTATGTTTATTATACACTAAGCTTAGTTTTAAAAATATATTTAAAAAAGCTCTAAAACATGTATATTGCTATGTGGATTATGTTAAAGAGATTTTAATTTTTCTATTGACAATAAGGACCCTTCTGAGGTAAAATGGCTCTGAAAATAGTTACAGAAATAAGGAGGTGATATGTTAGGTAATCGTTTTCTTCTTAAGTTTCTAGATTCCTTATTACCCAAATTAATTTTTTAGGGGGAGGCATGAGAATGAAGAAAAAGTCTACAGTGTTACTTTTCCTTGTGGTTTTAGTTCTACTACTTTCTGGAGTAGTAAATGGGCAAAAAGAGAGAGTAGTAAGTTTACCTTTCTGGGATACTCCAGGATTTATTCCATACTACTGGCAAGCTCAACATATTTTAGCTCAGGGCACAATCTTTGAAGGGCTTTTTAGTTATGCCCCAGATCCAAAGGGTCTTGGTGGAGTAAAAGTTGTTCCGGCTATTGCTCAAAGTTATACAGTATCAAAAGACTATAAGGTATGGACTTTTAAATTGAGAAGGGATAAGAAATGGTCTAATGGAGATCCTATTACTGCAAAAGATTTTGAATGGAGCTTCCAGTACTATTCAAGTACAAAGATTCCTGATTTTCCAGCTTGGGCAGGTCCTCTTCAGTATTTTGAAAATTTCTGGGGAGTAAAAAGTGGAGCTCTTGATCCTAGTAAACTTGGTGTTAGAGCCATTGATAACTATACTTTAGAGATTAGGCTTTCTCAGCCAAGGTATGATATGAAAGAATTGCTCTGTGTAGCTCAAGGTGTACCTCTTCATAGAAAGTCTGTGGAAGCAGATCCTCAAAACTGGTGGAGACCTGGAAAGATCGTAGTTAACGGACCATTTATTCCTACAGCTTGGACTCCTGGAAAAGATATGACGCTTGTTAGAAACCCCAACTATGTAGGTGAAAGAGGTAATGTAGATAAGCTTGTACTTAAGTTTGGAGGACTTGGAATTCAACAGTATCAGGCAGGAGAGCTTGATGCAGCGATGATTAATAACGTAGCAGAGTATAGATTTGTACTTGCTGATCCTAAGTTTTCTAAGGAATACAAAGAGGATGTAATGGATCTATTCTGGCAAGGTTATCAGATATCCCGTGGATTTGATCCTGTAATGGACAATAAGAAATTAAGACAGGCTCTTGCTATGGCGATAGACAGAGATAAACTCTGTAAAGAAGTTCTTAGTGGAAGAGCTCTTCCGCTTGCTGCTTACTGGCCTAAGGGATCACCAATTGGAGATAAATTAAAGCATATACCTTATGATGTAGCAAAAGCTAAGAAACTCCTTGCAGAAGCAGGATATCCTAATGGTAAGGGACTTAAGACTCTTACATTCTACATCACTGGTGGTGGAGATCCTGTGGTAGAGTTTATAGTAGACCAATGGAAGAAAAATCTTGGAGTTAATTGCATAATTGAGAATATAGAATCTGGAGTCTATACAAACTCTTATATGTGGGCAAACTTCACTCCAGAAGCAAAAGCAGGCTTTACAACAATTGGTGCTCCTATGAATAACTTAGAGATTGGCGCACTATTTAAGAACTCTGACCATACTATTTGGTTCTATGATTATCCAGGAAATGTGAAGAAGAGAATTAATGATTTGTATCAAGAATATGATGCATGGCTTAGAAAAGAGGGTGGAACTACAGAGGCAGATTGGAAGCCGCTACTTGAGAAGAGAAATACTCTTTATGCTAACTTCCAGAAGATTTTAGATAATGAGCCAGAGAAGTTATGGAGAGAAGAATTAACAAGACCACCACTTTGGTACGAACAATTTGATGAGCTTTATAGCAAATGGAAGACTGCCAAAACTGCACAAGAAAAGACTGATTATTGGAGACTTGCAGGAAGAGTTTTAACTGATCAAGAGAACTTCCAGACTCAATATACTCAATCTTATCCAAGTAGAAATCAGGCATATAGATGGAGACTTAGAGCTGTAAACAGGCCATTTAGTGAAGCAGTAAAGATTGCTCATTATTCCCTCCAGATTATGCAAGATCAATATTGGATGGTACCTGTTTATCTTGCTAAAGCACAGTGGGTACAAAATCCAAAACTTGACGGTTTGATGCTCTATAAGTTCTCTTGGGGTCCTGGTTTCTTTAACTTCAAGTATCTAAATCTTAAAGACTAACTTTTAAAAGGGGGGAGGAAACTCCCCCCTATTTAGATTAATACAAGGAGGTAGAAGATGGGGCTTCTAAAGTACATTTTACGTAGATTAGTTACAATTTTTATTTCTGTTATTGTAGTTATAATTATTACATATGTCCTTATGCACCTTGCTCCTGGTGAGTTTTTTAATATAAGTAATTTTTCAGCAAGTGCGGGAAAGGTTTCTACTCTGACTCCTGAGCAGCTTCAAATTTTAGTTAAGGGTTTTGAAGAGAAGTACGGATTAAATGTTCCTCTTTGGAAACAAATATTGAATTATTTGAAGGATGCTTTTAGATTTAAATTTGGTCCATCATTCTCTAACCCTAACGAACCTATAGAAGTACAGATTGGGAGAAGATTTCCTGTAACTTTTACTCTTGCTATTTTAGCTATGCTCCTCGCGGTACTTATAGGAATTCCTCTGGGAATTTTAGCTGCTCTTAGAAGAAATTCGTGGATTGATTATCTGACTATGTTTATATCTATGGTTGGAAGTATGATACCTACTTATCTTTTAGGCATTATTATGGTTATGATTTTTAGTGTGTATTTAAAAATTCTTCCCACGTCTGGCTGGGAAACTCCAAAGCAGATGATTATGCCAGTTATTGCTGTTGCTGTTGGTCCTCTGTCAGTTATTGCAAGATTTATGAGATCAAGCCTTCTTGATACTCTTAATCAGGACTATGTAAGAACTGCTTATGCAAAGGGTGGTACTGATAGAGCAGTAATTATAAGGCATGCATTAAGAAACTCGCTAATTCCTATTGTTACTATTATAGGCCCACAGCTTGCCTTTTTGTTTACAGGAACTGTTTGGATAGAGAATTTGTTTAGGGTTCCAGGACTTGGACAGCTTTTTGTTAATGCTGCTGCTCAAAGAGATTATCCGCTTCTTGTAACTTCAACTTTTGTTCTTTCATTGTCGGTTATGCTTATGAATCTTGTGGTAGATATAATATATGCTTTTCTTGATCCAAGAATCAGATATGAGTAAGGTCTATAAAGGAGGTTTGCAATAAATGGAAGTAGCATTAAAGCAAAAAAGAGTAAGTTACTGGTCAGCTGCGTGGATGAGATTTAAAAAGAATAAAATGGCAGTGGTAGGATTAATTTATATTATTGCTATTATTATTATTTCTATATTTACCCCTTGGATTGCTCCATATAGCTATGATGAAACTCACTATGATCATACTTTTGAGAAGCCATCTCGGCAGTTTATATGGGGGACTGATGATTTAGGAAGAGATATGTTCAGTAGGAACTTATATGCTATGAGAAATGCTCTTCTAATTGGTTTTGGATCTCAGATTGTGGTTGTTATTATTGGTGTAATAATAGGAGCTATTGCGGGTTTTAGGGGTGGAAGAGTTGATTCTTTTCTTATGAGAGTAGTTGATATTGTATATGCATTTCCTACTTTTCTTTTTAACGTAATATTGGTTACGGTGTTAGGAAGAGGACTTTTCACAATTCTTGTAGCTGTAGGACTTACTGGTTGGGCAGGAACGGCAAGACTTGTACGTGGTGTAGTTATGTATTTGAAACATGCTGATTTTGTAGAGGCAGCAAGAGCTTTAGGAGCAAAAGAGTCTTACATTATAAGAAAATATATACTTCCTAATATGCTTGGACCACTCATTGTTAGTGTAGCTTTTGGTGTTCCCAATGGTATATGGATAGAAAGTGGACTTGCTCTTATTGGTATGGGTGTAAGACCTCCAATGCCAAGCTGGGGTAATATGATAGGTGCTGGAGCAGCTTATATAATGGCATTTCCTCATATTGTTATATTCCCAGTAGTTACTTTTGCACTTACTCTACTTGCTTTCACTTATGTAGGTGACGGCTTAAGAGACGCATTAAATCCAAGGAGTGAGGTATAAAGCCATGGAAGAACTTTTAAGAGTAACTAATTTAAAGACTTATTTTGATAGGTATGATGGTGTAGTAAAGGCTGTAGATGGTATTAGCTATAAGGTTAATTATGGAGAGACTCTTGCTATTGTAGGAGAGAGCGGTTCTGGGAAAACTGTTTCGGTGCTATCTCTTTTAAGGCTTATAAAAAGGAATGGAAGAATAGCAGATGGAGAGGCGATTTTTGAAGGTAGAGATCTCCTTAAACTAAACAAAGAAGAATTAAGACAGGTAAGAGGTAGAGAGATCGCTATGATCTTCCAAGATCCAATGGCCAGTTTAAACCCAATTATGAAAGTTGGAATACAGATTATGGAACCTATATTATGGCATAATTTGATGGCAGATAAAGAAGCAAGAGATAGAGCAGTTGAGCTTTTGAGGGTTGTGGGAATTCCTGAATATAAAACCAGGGTGTGGGATTATCCATTCCAATTTTCTGGTGGAATGAGACAAAGAGTTATGATTGCTATAGCTCTTGCATGTAATCCTAAGCTTGTTATTGCAGATGAGCCAACTACTGCTCTTGATGTCACTGTAAGAGCTCAGATATTAAACTTAATTTCAGATATGAAAGATGAATTTAAAACAAGTATTATATTTATAAGCCATGATATAACTCTTGCTATGAATTTTGCAGACGCTGTGATGGTAATGTATGCTGGCAAAATATGTGAGTATGCACCTATTGCTACCTTTATAAAAAGTCCATTACATCCTTATTCTGATGGATTAATTGCATCTACTCTTGATATAGAAGCTAAGGAAGGCACTCTTAGGCCAATTCCAGGTGCCCCTCCAAGTTTAGTGGATCCACCATCTGGATGTAGGTTTCATCCAAGATGTGTGTATGCTAAGGATATATGTAGAGAAGTTGAGCCAGAATATAGTGAAGTAGGAGAAAATCATTATGTAGCATGTCATTTAGTGAAGGGAGGAAAGTTTAATGCCTGAACTTCTTGAAGTAAAAAATTTGAAGAAATCTTTCCCTGTAAGGGGAAAGATGTTAAAGGCTGTAGACAATGTCTCTTTTTCTATTAATCCTGGAGAAACTATAGGTCTTGTAGGTGAAAGCGGTTCTGGAAAATCTACCTTAGGAAGAAGTATTTTAAGACTGATTGAACCTGATGATGGAGAAATAATCTTTGATGGTGTGGATTTGAGAAAATTAAAGGGAGAAGAGTTAAGACAGAAGAGAAGATTTATGCAAATCATATTCCAAGATCCATTAGCTTCTCTTAACCCTATGATGACTGTGGGACAAAATATAGAAGATCCATTAATAATTCACAATATAGGTACTAAAGAGGAGAGAAATAGGGCTGTAATGGAGCTTATGGATATTGTGGGCTTAGGTAGAGATGTTATAGATGCTTTTCCCCATGAATTTTCTGGTGGACAGCAACAAAGAGTTGGGATTGCGAGGGCTTTAGCTTTAAATCCTAAATTTATCGTTACTGATGAGCCTGTATCATCTTTGGACGTTTCTATACAAGCACAGATTATATCACTCCTTTATGAATTAAAAAGAAGATTTAAATTGTCTTATCTATTTATCTCTCACGACTTAGCAGTGGTAAGATACCTTTCTGATAAAGTAGCAGTTATGTATCTTGGAGCTATAGTGGAACTTGCTCCAAAAGAAGAGCTTTATGGAAGTCCTCTTCATCCTTATACGAGGGCACTTCTTGCATCTGTACCAAAGATGCCAAAAGATGGAGAGCCTAAAAGGAGATTTCCTGCACTGAAAGGGGAGGTACCTTCTCCTATTGATCTTCCTTCTGGATGTAGGTTCCAGAGTCGTTGTGAGTATGTGATGGAGACATGTAGAAAACAGGAGCCTACGTTTAGAGAAGTTTCTCCCGACCATTTTGTAGCTTGTCATCTTGTATAAAAATAAAGCCGGGGAGAGAGGGTTGGAGGGGGAGAAGTTACAATTAAGAAGAAGCTTTTTATAATTAGTTTGTTAACTTTATTTATTTTTGGCGGTGGATGTATAGAAGAAAGGAGTAAAGGCGGAGTGGAAGGTGCCTTTTATAAGTCTGAGTTTTCAGATAACCGCCCTTTAAAAATTATAGAAGTTAAAATACTAAAAGAAAGACTTGAAAGATATAATCTGTTTGAAGCTATATTAGATATAGAGGGAGCCTATCTTAATCCTTTTGATCCTGAAGAAATAAATATAGAAGGATATTTTCAAGATCCTGAAGGGGAAGAGGTTGCCATCCCAGGATTCTTTTATCAGGAGTATAAAATGGAATTAAAAGAAGATTACGAAGTATTGACCCCTGTAGATAAACCTCATTTTAGAATACGATTTTCTCCTACTAAAATTGGAACTTATAATTTCTATGTAAAGGTAAAAGATAGGAACGGAGAAGAAATTTCTAATAGATATGAATTTCAGGTGGTAGATTCTGAAAATCCTGGATTTGTAAGAGTAAGTAAAGAAGACTTCCACTATTTTGAGTTTGAAAATGGGAAAAGTTTTATTCCTGTAGGAGCTAATGTATGCTGGGCAGGAGCAAAAGGAACCTTTGATTATGATACATGGCTTCCTGAGTATGCAAAAGTTGGTGGAAATTATTTTAGAGTATGGCTTGGTCCAAACTGGACTACCTTTGCTTTAGAAAGAAACTCGGTAAGGGAATATGATCTGAGAAATGCTTGGAGATTAGATTATGTTCTTGATCTTGCTCATAAACTTAATATGTATGTAATGTTTTGTTTTGATAGTTATAATGAGCTTAGATATCAAAGAGAAGGAGCATATCCTTATTGGGAATATACGCCTCATAATAAGAAAAATGGTGGACCTCTTGATAAACCCAGAGAATTCTGGACAAATAAAGAGATGCTCAGATATTACAAGAACAAATTGAGATATATTGTAGCAAGATATGGCTATAGCACTAATGTTTTAGCCTGGGAGTTTTGGAACGAGGTAGATATAATTTCTCCTACTGCTTTTGTTTTGGAGGAAGTTAAAAATTGGCATGATGAGATGTCAAAATACTTAAAGGGTATAGACCCATGGAAGCATCTTTTGACTACAAGTTTTGCCTATTCTCCTGGAAAACCTGAGATTGATAGTTTACCTGGAATTGATTATGTTCAAACTCATATATATCAAAGTAAAGCATATATGGAAGCTTTAGCAAGCCTTATAGAATATAAGGAGAGATATAAAAAGCCTCATTTAATAGGAGAGTGTGGATTAGACGCTGGCGGTAATGATCCTTGGATAGATCCTCAGGGATATGCTATCCATAATGCTATCTGGACTGCAATCCTTTCTGGATCTTGTGGTACTGCTATGTCTTGGTGGTGGGATAACCATATTCATCCAGATAATCTTTATTTTCATTACGATGCTTTAGCAAAATTTATTAAAGACATAGAGTTTGCCAAAGAAGATTTTAGAAGGGTTAAAGATTATAAGATAAATGCAAACACAAAATTATCTCTTTTTGGTCTTAGAGGTAAAAATTATATTCTTCTTTGGATTTATAAACCTGAGGAAGCATATACTTATAAGAAGGATCTACCTAAAATCTCTCCTGAAAATGTATTGGGTACTATTGATCTCTCTATTCAGGGAAGATTTAAAGTTTCCACATATGATACCTATAAAGGGGAGTTAGTGAAGGAAGATTTGATCTCTTCCGAAGATAGGTTAAGTATTCCTCTGGTTGATTTTGAGAGGGATATGGCTGTAAAAATAAAATTTTTAGAGTGAGGAGAGGTTTATGAAAAAAGTTTTGTTATTTTTAGGGTTATTTTTGTTCATCTCTATGGGTAGTATACAGTCTCAAAGTGTACTTCCTATAAAAAGAGGAGTGAATCTTACTGGATTAGAGGCACCTTTTGAGGGATCTTGGGGAGTTTATGTTAAAGATGAGTATTTTGATCTTGTTTCAAAAGCGGGATTTGATCATGTAAGAATTCCTATAAAATGGAATGGGCATACTTTATATGAGCCTCCTTATACTGTGAGAAGTTATATGTTTGATAGAGTAGATCAGGTAGTAGATCAAGCTTTAAAGAAAAAGCTCTATGTGATAATTAACATACATAATTATGACGAAATAATGCAAAATCCAGAGAAGCATAAAGAAAGATTTTTGGCTATATGGGAGCAAATAGCAGAACATTATAAGTCTTATCCTGAAAATGTATGGTTTGAACTTTTAAATGAACCAAATACAAATTTGAACAGTAATTTATGGAATGAGTATTTAATGGAAGCAATAGCAATTATAAGGAAAACAAATCCAAAAAGAAAGATAGTAATAGGTCCTGTGGATTGGAATAGTTTATATAAGTTAAATGAGTTGAAAATTCCACAGGATGATAAAAATATAGTAGTAACCTTTCATTACTATAATCCCTTTCAGTTTACTCATCAGGGAGCAGACTGGGTAAGTCCAATATTGCCTACGGGAGTGAAGTGGACAGGCAGTGAACAAGAGAAGAAAGCAATAGAAAAGGAACTTGATATAGTAGTTGATTGGTCAAAAAAGAATGGAAATGTTCCTCTTTGGATGGGAGAGTTTGGAGCATACTATAGGGCAGATATGGACTCCAGAGCAAGATGGACAGATTTTGTAGCAAGATCTGCTGAGAAGAGAGGTATTGCTTGGTCTTATTGGGATTTTGGATCTGCAGGTTTTGGAGTATATGATGCTTTGAATAAGATGTGGAGAATGCCCATATTAAAAGCGCTGGTTCCAAATACAAAAATTAAACAATAGGAGGAAACTTAATATGGAAGTCTATAAATTACCTATTTATCGGGGTATAAATATGGGAGATGCCTTGGAAGCACCTGTTGAAGGGGGATGGAAGGTTGTAATAAAAGATGAATATTTTAAACTTATGAAGGAAGCAGGATTTGATCATGTAAGAATCCCTATAAAATGGTCTGCTCATACAGAAGCTAAACCTCCTTATAAGATATCTGAAGAATTCTTTGATAGAGTTGATCATGTGATAAATGAATCCTTAAAACAAGAACTTATAACAATCATAAATATTCATCACTATGACGAAATAATGCAAAATCCAAGAGGAGAGAAAGAAAAATTCCTCTCAATTTGGAAACAGATCTCAGAAAGATACAAGGATTATCCTGAAACATTATTTTTTGAGATTCTTAATGAGCCAAATGGTAATTTAACTCCTGATATTTGGAATGAATTTTTAGCAGAAGCATTAAAAGTTATAAGAGTTACAAATCCAGATAGGGTTGTACTTGTAGGGACAGCAGAATGGGGAGGAATTTCCAGTATTTCTAAGCTAAAGATTCCTAAGGAAGAGAAGAATATTTTAGTTACTGTGCATTACTATAATCCCTTCTACTTTACTCATCAGGGAGCAGAATGGGCAAGTGGTTCTGAGCAGTGGCTTGGAACTAAATGGCATGGAAGCTGGGCTGAGAAGCAACAGGTAATTTCAGATTTTAATATAGCAGAGGAATGGTCAAAGGAGAATAGGAGACCAATCCATATAGGAGAGTTTGGAGCTTATAGTAAGGCAGATATGGAATCTCGTGTCAGATGGACATCCTTTGTAGCAAGGGAAGCAGAGAGAAGAGGATGGCCATGGACATACTGGGAATTCTGTTCTGGTTTTGGTGTTTATGATCCTGTTAAAAATGAGTGGAGAAAGGAACTTCTTGAAGCTTTAATACCGATAGATAAGTAAGGTATAAATAGGTTTTTATTAAAAAGGAAAGCAGGTTAGAAAAATGAGAGGGAAAAATACAATTCCAAGATGGAGAGGGTTTAATCTTCCTAATATGTTTTCTTATCATTATGCAAGAGATTTTGAGGAAGAGGATTTTAAGTGGATTTCAGAATGGGGTTTTGATTTTGTAAGGATTCCACTAAATTATAGGCTTTGGATAGATGGGGATGATGTACATAAAATTAAAGAGGAAGTTCTTAAAAAAATTGATGAAGTTGTGGAATGGGGTCAGAAATATAAAATTCATGTATGCCTAAACTTTCATAGAGCTCCTGGATACTGTGTAAATAATGATCTTTCTGAAAAATTTAATTTATGGAAAGATGATGAAGCATTAAATGCCTTTTGCTATCATTGGGGAATATTCACTAAGAGATATAGAGGTATATCCTCTAAAGATTTAAGTTTTAATCTAATAAATGAGCCGCCAAATCCCTCTGAGAGAGGTATGAGTAGAGAAGATCACGAAAGAGTAATCAGAAGAACAGTTGATCATATAAGGAATATTGATCCTGGGAGATTCATAATAATAGATGGGATATCTTATGGGAATGAGCCTCTTCCAGAGCTTTCAAACTTACTTGTAGCGCAAAGTTGTAGGGGATATCTTCCTATGGGACTTACTCATTATAAAGCAAGTTGGGTAGGAGGGGAGAATTGGCCAAAACCTACATGGCCTTTAGCATGGCATTATGGAGAGTCTTGGGATAGGAGAAGATTAGAAGAGCATTATGATCGTTGGGCAAGTCTGATGGAGAAGGGGATAGGAGTGCATTGCGGAGAGGCTGGAGCTTTTAAATATACTCCTCATAATGTAGTTTTATCTTGGATGAAAGATTTACTTGAAATTTTAAAAGAAAGAGATATAGGTTTTGCTTTATGGAATTTTAAAGGTCCTTTTGGAATATTAGATTCAGAGAGAGAAGATGTGGAATATGAAGATTGGTATGGTCATAAGTTAGATAGAAAAATGTTAAACCTTCTTCAGAGCAACTAAAAAGGGGAAAGAAATCTTTTACCCTTAAACTTTATATATCATTATCTTGTAGCCTTTATTTCCAGAAAGAAGAAGAATTAAGAATGCATCGTCTTTTGTAAAAGAGATATCTTCCAAGAAATACTCGGTATCAAATTTTATTTTCTTTTGTAAATTTTTATCACGATATAAAATAGAGATTTCCTTGGTAGGAGCTAAGAAATTCTCTCCTAAAGAATAAGCTAAAATATTTTCGTTGTTTGAGAGGCAAGGATGTGATCCCCAGTAGGTATTTATTGTTTCTTTTTTTGTTAGATCTATTAAGTTTATAGTTCTATTGCCTTCAACTATTAAGATGTCTTCTTTAGGACTAAAGTAAACATTTCCTGTTATGGGAAAGTTTAGAACCTCGCTAAAATTGTTTAGATTTATCACTTTTGTAAGATTACTTTCTAAGGAGACTGCTAATAGTTTATCATCTTTTGTAATATCCCAACTTATGGTTCTTTGATTTGGAAAAAGATTATAAGACTTTTGATTCTCAAAATTTTTTATCACTATGCCATATAGATCTGCTAAACTTTTTGATCTTGGGAGTGCATTTATCAAAAGTACAAAAGAGTCTCTTTTAGAAAAATCTATATTAAAGTCTGAAAAGTCTTCTTTAGTATTTAAAGAAAAGATCTTTTCAAGAGAAGGAAAGCTAAGAAAATTATACTCATACCATTCTTCAAGTGTCAATAATCCGCCTAATGTTTGAGTTTGATAATGTTTCTTTTCTACTAAAATGCTTCCTAAGGGAGATATTTTTAATTCTTCTATAGTTTCAATTTTGGAACTCCAGAATTGGTTAGTGGTTTTTGTATTTGATTCTATATTATATTTAAACTTGCTGGTAGTTTCTTTTGTAGGATTCTATATCATAAGAAAGGGCTCATTGTTTATCACTGCAATTTCTTTTGAGGGAAGCACTTTAAATTCTGTTATTAAAGCATCAAAATTATTACTCTTTTCAGATTTTACCCTTATTTTTTTCTCTTTTTGAGTTTTTAGATCATAGAGAATTAAGTAATCCTTATCTGTATAGAGGATACTGTTATCATAAAGTTGAATATAGTTTAAACTATCCAGACCTAAATTTATAGTCTTTACTAATGTAAGGTCTGATACTTGAGAAAATATTGTAGAAATAAACAAAAAAGTAAGACTTAAGGATATAACCTTTTTCATCTTTCTCTTTTCTCCTAAAGATCTCTTTTTATTATATCTTAGCATAATTTAGACTTTGCAATTTGTAAAGATAATAATAAACTCCTTTTTTTCTTACAAGTTCATTATGATTACCTTTTTCTATGATTTTTCCCTTATGCATGACATAAATAGTATCTACATTTTTAATGGTGGAAAGTCTATGGGCTATGATGATACTTGTTCTTTTTTGAACCAGTTTTTCAATGGCTTCTTGTATTAATTTTTCAGTTTCAGTATCTATATTAGCGGTAGCCTCATCAAGGATAAGGATTTTAGGATCAAAAACTAAAGCTCTTGCAAAAGCAATTAATTGCCTTTGACCTGCCGAAAGAGTAGCACCTCTTTCTTGAACTGGAGTATAGTATCCTTGTGGAAGTCCTCTTATAAATTTGTCTGCATTTACAATTTTTGCAGCTTCTATTACTTTCTCTTCAGGTATATCTTTTCTATTTAATCTTATATTATGGAGAATATCAGTAGCGAATAGATGTACATCTTGAAGGACTATACTTATACTTTTTCTTAATTCTTTAGGATCAATTTCCTCTATATTTACATTATCAATTAAAATTTCTCCTTTTTGTATATTATAAAATCTTGTTAAAAGATTTATTATGGAAGTTTTTCCTGCACCTGTTGCTCCTACAAAAGCTACTTTTTCTCCTGGTTCTATTCTAAAGGATAAATCTTTTAATACCCATTCTTTATCATAAGCAAACCAAACGTTTTTAAATTCTATCTTACCTTTTATATCTTTTGAGATATATGGTTTTTCAGGATCTTTGATTGCCACAGGCTCATCAAGTAATAAAAAGACTCTTTCTGCAGAAGCCATAGCATCTTGAAGAATATCGTATTTTTCTGCTAAGTCTTGTATGGGTTGAAAAAAGCTATTAAGATACGAAATGAATAGATATAGTGTTCCAAAAGAGAGCTGATTATTCATTATTTGAAGTCCACCAAAAAATATTAGAAATGCTGACACAAAACTTCCTAAGGCACCCACAATGGGACGAAAAACTGCATTTACAAAAACATTTCTTAAATTTGCTTCTAAAAGAGAATTATTAATATCTCTGAATTCTTTTTCATTTTCTTTTTCTCTGGCAAAAAGTTGGGTGACTCTCATTCCACTTATATGTTCTGCTAAGTATGCATTTAATCTTGCAAGCCTTACTCTAAAATTTCTATAAGCTTCTCTTACATGTTTTCGGAAAATAAAACTTATATATCCAACTATGGGAAGAGCGATTATACAAATTAATGCTAATTTCCAGTTTAACATGAGCATTACTATAGAAAGTCCTAAAATTAGAAATATATCTACTACGAGGCTTGTTATTACAGAATTGTACATCTGTTGAAGAGTTTCAATATCGTTTGTGACTCTTGTTACTAATCTTCCTACAGGATTTCGGTCAAAGAATTTCATAGGAAGTTGTAATATATGTTGAAATAATTCTTCTCTCATATCGTAAATTATTTTTTGAGAAGTTAAATTTAGGATATAAACTTGAGCATAAGTAATTAAGAATATAGTTATTATTACTAAAAGGTATAATAGAGCATGTGTTTTAATGTAATTTATATCATTTTTTCTAATGATTTCTTTATCCTTTGGGGAAATTTTCTCAAGATCTTCAAAGGTTATGTATAACTTGCTCTGGTATGATTTTATAATATTTTGATACTTCTCTTTCATCTCTATAGGAATGTCTTCGCTGAGAAAATATGCCCTTACTTCTTGGTTTGAGACCTGTATAATCTCATAGGGATTAATGCTTCTATCTATTGAATTTTTTATAATATATGGGTTAACAAGTTTAAGTGTGGTAATAAATACAATAAGAAGTAAAGCCAATAAAATATGTTTCACATATGGCTTTGTGTATTTTAATAGTCTCCTCATTAATCTTGAATCATAGCCTTTTCCAAGTATCTCTTCTTCAGGATACTGGTTCATCTTTTTCCTCCAGTTCAGTTTCTAACTTTTGTTGTTCGTAAAGCCCAGCATAGAACCCTTTAAGCTTCATTAATGCTGTATGATTTCCTCGTTCTGTAATTTTCCCATTTTTCAATACTAATATTTCATCAGCTTCCTGAATAACTGATAACCTTTGTGCAATGACTATAAAGCTTTTGTTTTTTCTTAGTCCCATAATATTTGAGAGAATCTGCTTCTCTGTATGAGCATCCACAGCAGATAAGGCATCATCAAGGATAATAATAGGAGGATCTATGGCTAACGCTCTTGCTAATGCAATTCTTTGTTTTTGCCCTCCTGATAGAGTGACCCCTCTTTCTCCTACAATGGTATATATTCCTTGAGGAAATTCTTTTAAGTCTTCTTCTAATGCAACAATTTTAATAATCTCTAAGACTTCTTCGTCACTAAGATTTGAATTTCCAAATCTAATATTATTGGCAATACTGTCAGAGAATAAAAAGCTATCTTGAGGAACAAAGCCTATATTTTTTCTTAAGGAATACAAAGAAAGATTTTTAATAGGGATATTGTCTATAAAGATATCTCCTTTTTGGATGTCAAAAAGCCTTGGAATAAGACTTACTAATGATGTTTTTCCTGATCCCACAGGTCCAGTAATACCTAAAAATTTACCAGGTTTTACTTCAAAGGATATGTCCTCTAAATTCCATATGCTGCTTGATGGATATTTAAAATAAACATTCTTAAATACAATTTCTCCTACAAGGTTATCTTTTTTAATAGCCTTTGGTGTATCTTTAATATCTGGCATTTCATCAAATACTTCATTGAGCCTTTCTAAGGATGCTTTCCCTCTTTGGAAATTGTTTACTACCTGTCCCAGAGCGTTCATAGGCCATATAAGGAGTCCTAAATAAGAATTAAAGGCGATAAAGTCTCCTAAGGAGATTTCACCCCTGATTACCTCTAAACTGCCAAAGAAGAATACCAATAATATGGAAAATCCAGCCAGAAATTCTATACTTGGGAACATAAATCCCCATGCCTTTGCAAGGCTGATATTCCTTTTAAGTAGCTCCTTTGCTTTTTTCAGGAAGTTCTGTAGCTCTTCCTCCTCTTGTACATAGGCTTTTACTACTCTTATCCCTGCAATAGTTTCCTCGGTTTTGTCAGTAAGGTCTGCGAATCCTTCTTGTACTGCTTTAAATCTTTTGTGAGTTACCCTTCCAAACAAAGTAATGGTTAGAGTAATTAAAGGCAAAGGAATAATAGTATATAAGGTAAGCTTTGGACTTATGATTAATAAAGAGAGAATAGAGAGAGTGCCAAGAAATATGGTATCAAGAAGCATGACTAATCCAAAGGCGAACATTTCTCTTACAGCTCCTAAATCATTGGTTGCGAGAGCCATTAGATCACCTGTTTTATGATAATTGAAATAGTTGAGCGATAATGTTTGAAGATGGATGAAGAATTTCTCTCTTATTTTAGCTTCTATTCTTCTTGCGGTAGCAAGAATCCTAGTTCTCCAAAAATAACGAAAAATTGCAGTTAATATTGCAAGAGAGATTAAGCTTAAAAGGATTAATAGAAGATTATTAAAAGTTATGGCTCCCTTATTTAAAGAGTCAATGCCCCATCCTAAAACTTTTGGAGATATGACTTGGAAGATATCACTGAGGAGTAAAAAAATTGCTCCTAAGATATACTTCCATTTATACTCTAAAAGATAGTTTTTTATATGTCTTAAAAGTGGCTTTTTTAACATAACTAATCAATAATTTTATATCTAAATATTTTTTTTGAGAAGAGTTTTATTAGAGAAAATCAAGGAAAAATAGAAAAAGGAGGAGGGAGCTCCCCCTCCTTTCTTAATTATTGGGTCAAGATCCTAAGGGGAATTAAGGGTATCTCTACATATTTATTCTCTTCTTCTTCATCACTGCTTATCCATTCAGACAGAATTTGTTCCTGTTTCATTCCAGGAGGTACAATCATGTCAATGATATTAGGATCACCATAGGAGTCATCTCCTCCCCCAAATCTCCATTGTTTTGCAGTCTCTTCTACCTCTCTTACTCTCCAGTTTCCAGGTCTTGGATAACCTTCTTGTCCACACATAATAACAACGATCTTCCAATCAGGAGTTACAGGACCAAGGTATTTTTCAGGAACTGAGATTATAATAGTTCTTTCAGTAGGATCTGCCATAGTTTCCACAACTCCTTTTAGTTCTTTTAATTGAATCTTTCCTTTCTCATCTGTTGTTGGTTCTATCAGTTCCTGAGTCCACCCTTCAACCCAGATAGCTTTATTCCAACCCTCAGGAATATTTGCTTGTCTACCAGGAAGAGCTTGATAGTAAAGTAAATTACTCTTTCCATCATTAATATAGACATCTATAGTCTGTAGTGATATTCCTATAGGAGAACCCCATGAATTTTCTAATTCTCCTCTGATTTTTACTCTAAATACTATATTATCCTTACTTTTGCCCATTTCTACGTGTATGATGTCAAATACTCCAGGTTTAAACACAGGATCAGTAGGATAAGAAATACCACCCCAACCATAGTCATCTCCCACAGGATCGTCAATGGAGAAGTACACGGTCTCTAATTTTGCCTCAGGGATTACCGCATAAATTGGTAGATAGTAGGGTACTACATCTTCAGGTTTTTCTTTCCCAAATATCACATTGAAAGATATTCTATCTCTCCCTTTTACATTTATAGCTTTAAATGGGACTCCAATTTCTATATATTTTTCAGAGATTGCAGCTTTTAATTTTTGTACTTCTACCCATCCATTATTACCATCAGCCTTATTTATTATTGCTTCTACTTCTCCCAGAGAGCTAATCTTAGAAAGATCTATAAGTATTTCATGAGAAATACCATATCCTAAGGATTCCTTACTATTTCTTGGGAATATGTTTATCTCCTTTTGATTTGGATTTGATAGGTAAATGGCAAGATAGTAAGGTTTACTTAAGAACTCTGTAATATGTTCCTTGCTCTCTACGAGAAAATATAAAGAATCATTGTCAATTCCAAAGTAGAGTTTGTTTATATAATCAGCAGGCTTTGCAAATATTCCTGTCCCCTTCTTAGCTTCATATATGGCAGCAGATTTCCACTCGTCTTCAGGTGCTACTTTTCCATCAATTTTAGGAGTAAATTTTGTTTGAAGATGTTGTATTGGTTTTTCTTCAGCAAGTTTTACAATAGGTACTAAAAGTGTTGAGGGAGGTTCTTTTTCTATATACTTATAGACATTTATAAGATGCTGTCTAAATAACTGATCAAAACCCAAGTCGTTTCCTGAATCTTGATCATCTCCATACCACCAGAACCAGTCGCTACCTTCAGCTGCATATAGTTCAAACCAAGCTTTTTGTATGTTGTCTTTAAGCTTTTGAGGATCAAGGGTAGGTGCTAATGTCTTTCTTGCTTTTACAGTAGCATATACTAAGTCAACTCTTGTTCTATCAAAAAGTTCCCAAGCTTTATTTTCTTCTCCTTCTCCTATCCACGTGAGAAAAGTACCGTCTACCCAGGATCCTGCCGACAGTCTTTGAATCGTATCTTTGGGTGGATATTTAGCAAGAAAATCACTTACTCTTACTGTTTCAATGTATGGATTGTCACTTAATAGTTTGTAAAAGGCGTTAAGGAATTCTTTCCCATCATTCTCATAATATTCCCAACAGTTTTCTCCATCAAGGATTAAACTTACTAAGAAAGGACCCTCTTTATCTTTGACTTTTTCATATATATCTTCAAGTCTATTTATGAGATCTATTGCAGCACTTTCTCCTTTCATTCCACTATATACAAATCCAATCTTGTCTGAAAGATTTTTATCTCTGAAGATCATATTCAATTTCTTTCCGTTTTCCTCTACAATGTATGGTTTGTAAAAAACCTCAGGATTTTGAACATTACCTTTGGTATCCCTTAAAATAGGTATGCCTAAGGATTTAGAGAGTACATCTTCATCACTTGCCATCCACTGAATACCCACACTACTTACTAATGGAATTATTTCTTGACTCACAGATCCTTCAGAAGGCCAGAGCCCTTTAGGATTTTCTTTAAAATACTTCTTATAGTATGTTACTGCCATTTTTAACTGAGCTTCTACATCCTCAGGATATGTAATGGTGGCTTTTGGTAACTCAATATCTTGTGAAGCTTCTAAGGCAGATTTGTAATTAGCGAGGAGAGGCATTATGGGATGGAAAAATGGTGTAGAGGTTACTTCAATTTGTTTTTTCTTTTGAAGCTCATAGTATAGTGGAAGGATTTTAGCCATTACTTCATATTGTTTTTGGATTACTATTTTTTTATCTTCTTCAGTAAAATTTTTCCCCTTTTCTATAAGTTTTGCCAGGTCCTTATCATATTGTTGGAAGTCAGGGTCAAACCATGCTAAATTAAACCATACTTGAAGATCCCTGAAATCTTGGACTGTAAATTTATTTATAGCATCTAATATAGCCTCATCACTTACTGATTGTCCTCTTTTATTAAGAAGATCCCAATACCTTGGGAATTTCCTTATTATCCTATCCCAATTTGCATCAAAGAACCTTCTGAGAATAAAATCTTTATCTTCATTAGTAAGTTCATCAGCAGCTTTTTCTGTTAATACTAAATACTTATCTTTTACTTGTTGGTTTAGGTAAAGCTCTAATTGGTAAATAAGAGAAGGTACCATATTAAAATTTGCTTTTACCTGAGGATAGTTTTTAAGAATACTTGCCATATCATAATAATCTTTTATAGCATGCATTCTAACCCATGGAAGAAGCATCATATTATTTGAAGAATCATAATAGAAGGGTTGGTGATTATGCCATATTATAGTTACATATAAAGGTTTATTAACTTTTTTTGTTTCGGAAACATATAGCTTTATTGGAGGTTCTCCAATACTATCGGATGTACCTATAGAAATTAATAGAAGAAAAGCAATAAGGAAACAAGTATAAAACTTTTTCATTTATCTCCCCCCTTGATTTTTTTATTTAACATAAACAAAAGGTATTTGAGCATACACATTTTTCTCAAATCTTGCATTACTCTTGTATTTGCTCAGAACTTCAAATTGGTTAATATTATCATAGTCAAGCATATCAATGATATTAGGGTCACCATAGAAGTCGTCGCCTCCGCCAAATCTCCATTGTTGAGCTGAGGAAACTACCTCTCTTATTCTACAAGAAGGTGGATCTTGAGTTGGGAAACCTTCTTGCCCTAAAATGAATACTTGGAAACCAAAATTCTTTTCAAAATTTCCCCCTAAGCTTTTCTTTGGCACAGGAATAACAATTGTATTCTCATCTACAGTAATACCTTTTGATGGGAATACACAGGCCTTATACATATCAGGTGCTGCATTTTTTATAGAAGATTTTAATTCGGTGGGCCACCCTTCTAAAACAATAGCTATTTCCCACGCACTTTCGGGAGTAGTCTGAGCTCTGACTCCTGGAATAAAATCTCTAAAGCCAGAATTAGGTTTGTTATCCTGATCAATATAAATATGGATTGTCTGAATAGAGAGACCTAAAGGACTTCCCCAAGGGTTTTCAATAAGAGCTCTAAAGGAAATTTTAAAGTATACATTTTCATTGTCTGCGTCTATAACTACTTTTGTTAAGTCAAAGCTTCCAGGTTTAAAGACAGCATCAGTAGGATAAGTATATGTTCCAGGACCTTTATCATCATTTACAGGATCATTGAAAACTAAAGGATATTTGATGGGTTCCGCAAAAATAAAAGTAGAAAGAAGCATTAGAAATGTAAAAGTCAAAAATTTCTTCATTTTTGGAAACCTCCTTTTTTAATCGGGGAGGTTTTATCCTCCCCGATTATTTAAATTTATTAGAAATCAAAGGAGATTTTAGCTCCAATTTGTTTTGCAAAGTCCACAGGTATTCCTTCTGTTATAACTGCATCACTATTAAGAGGTGCTTTTCCGTAATATAGTGTGGCATTATTGAAATTTAAAGCTAAGTAATATGTATTATGTTCCTCAGTGTTATTTTTGAAATTTTGATAAAGACCTGTAAGAGTAACATCTCTCGCTAATTTATAATCTCCCTTTATAAATATAAATGAGACATTGGGATTATAAACTAACGTGTTATAGGTATCATCATAAACAAATCCACCAGAGATTGAACTATAGAGAGTCATATTGTTAAGAGGTGTTAGGATGATGTTTGCATAATAACCTGTTTTGTCTTCTAAAGGTTGATGTAATTTGCCATAGATTGAAGTATTCTTAACAGGTTTTAATGTTACCTCTCCAGTTATACTGGTAGAATTTGTCCCATTTACGTTTTCATTATATACTGTACCTTTTAGATTAACTTGTTTTGTTGGATTGTAGGTGACTATTCCAGTGATTTCTGTGGTTTTTTCAGTAATATCCTCTCTATTAGTCAGTTCTACTATTGGTTCTATGGATAAGTTGGATAATGGGGTGACTACTGCGCCAATTTTCACATAAGTACCAGCAGAACCACTGGTTCCTGGGATGAGCTGAGTCTGGTCTGTTTTAAACCATCCAAATTGATGCATATATCCTAAGTCAACTTTCTTTGCTGTTCCATAAAGCTTTAAAAGAGAATTTAGCTGAGAAGAAAGATCAGCATATAGTACCATTCCACCTTCAGAACCTGTTCCCCAATCACATTTTCCGTAAATTCCTTCAGCCTTTAGATCAACAGGTCCTAATTTACCTGTTACATCTACACCAAATAGGCTCTTTCCTTGATTGGCTGTTCCCCAGTTGGTTCCCATGGCAGTAAAGCCTGCAAGTAGTGGGGCAAAGCTCTTTTTTACTCTTACATAGGAAATTTGATCGGAAGAATTGATGCCTGCAAGGAAGTTTGTACCAAAAACTTTTCCAGAAACTTCAATTCCATTACCCCAAATCCAAGAAGAGCCAGGGAGATCTCCAGGCTTGTTTAATTGTAATGGGTCATCAAAGGGAGTGGCATCTTCCTTATAGTAAGCTCTTAAAGTTAAAAGAGAACTTTTTGAAATTAAATGTGCTTTTTGAACTTCAATGATTCCCGGTCCAAAAAGATTAGAAAAATCAGGGTACATTTTAAGTTCAAAGTAGCTTTCAAGCCAGCTTGATGGCTCTGCTTTAACCTTAAAGTAAGTATTCCAATAATCTAAACTTATAGGTCCTAAAGTATTGGAATAGACACCATCTTCATCTTTTAAAAATTCACTTCTTACTTCTATCTCACTGTATCCATAAAGAGTGACTTCTTGGGCATAGGCAAAAGTACTAATAAGTAGAATGCTCAAAAATAGAATGAAAAATTTCTTCATTTTTTTAAATACCCCCTTTTAGATTTTTTAAAAAAATGATTTAAGAAAAGTTTTTAAGATCTCTTTAAGACTTTTCCCACCTCCCTTTTAACACGTGTTAATTTTAAAATCTTCTTAAGATTATTTACACGTGTTAGCTGATAAGAATATGATAGTTAATCCTAAATTTTTTGTCAAGAGAGATTTTAAGGTTTATTTAAAATACTTTAATCTATGCTCTACGGTACTTTTAGATACAAAGAATATATCGGCTATTTTTTCTAAAGGAAGGTAAATGTACTTTTTAAGCATAAAATCTGGAAGTAATAAATTTCCAGCAAAGGTATTTGCTTCATATTCAAAAGTGTCTTCTTCTTTGTCTAAATATTCTGTATATACAGGATTTTTTTGATGTAAAAAGAAATGTCCAAGTTCATGAGCAACAGTGAATCTTTGTCTTACTCGGGGATGTTCGCGATTTACAATAATTACTTGTATTTTAGGGGAAAGGTACAAAAGGCCAGAAACTTTTTCAGGTAGCTTTTCTACTGTAATATCTATTCCTAAACCATAGGCTATAAGATCTGGCTTTACAGGAGGTTTAGTTATAGAAAAATATGAAAGGATTTCTTTAATTAGATTTTCGTACACTTTTTTTCTTCTCTAAGGAATTTATGAGTTGGATGATCATCTTTCTTTCGTCATCGTCAAGGTTTGTATTAGTTCTTAAAAAGGCTTCTAAATTTTCTTCTTTATCTTCAGTAAAGAGAAAAGAGGTAGGAACATTAAAAGCATCAGCTATTTTTTCTAAAGCTTTTAACGATGGATGCTTAAGTCCTCTTTCTACTAACGATATATACGAGAGGGAAAGCCCTGTCATATTGGCAAGGTCTTCCAATTTTAAATTTTTATTTTTTCGGAGTTCTCTGATTCTATTTCCTACATTCATATATACTATTTTAATCTATTTTTTATAGGGAGGGAAGGGCAAAAATATAAAGCTCTTTCCTCCCCTTTCATACTTCAACTTAAAGGCTCTTCTGATTCTACCAAAGCCTTAAGTAGTTTGATAGCATTTTCCACATCGTTCATATCTACCATCTCATTTGGAGAATGCACATATCTTGTGGGTATAGATAGGGTTCCTGCAATGATTCCTTCTCCTGTTCTTTGCAACATAGCGGCATCGGTTCCTCCATAGAGTAGAATTTCAACTTGATATGGTATATTATTTTTATCAGCAAATTTTTTTAGGGTTTCTACAACTTTTCTATCACTTATAGAAGCCCTATCCTTTATTTTAATGGTAGGTCCCTTTCCTAACTCTAAGGACATCCTTTTTGATCCTTTGGGGGTATCTGAATTGGAAGTTACGTCTATAGCAATAGCTAAATCTGGTTTTATATTAAAGGCAACAACACTTGCGCCTACAAGTCCTATCTCTTCTTGGGTAGAAAAGGTTCCAAATAGGTCATAGTATGGATTTGCTCTTTTTAGTACTTCAATAATTATGGTACAGCCAATTCTATCATCAAGAGATTTGGATACAATGCGTTCTCCTAAGTCTTTAAATGAATAGTGGTATACTCCAAAAGTTCCAGGGGGTACTAACTTTTCTGCTTCTTCTCTGCTCTTAGCACCAATATCCACATAGATTTTATCAAAGTCAAGATTTCTTATATTCTTTGTTAGTTCTTCTGGAGTTTCACCTTCTATTCCTACAATTCCCTCTACTTTTGGAAAAGATATGCTACTTCCTAAAAGATTATATGGAGAGACTCCCCCTATTGCCTCAATTCTGATAAAACCTCTTTCATCAATATATGTAGCTAAGACTCCAACTTCATCCATATGAGCATCAAGAAGTATTTTGCCTTCTTTTTTACCTTTTTTCCATACTATCAAATTACCTAATTTATCTATCTCATAGCCATCTATGGATCCTTTCAATTCTTCTAATATGGTGTTTCTTATTTCCTCCTCTCTTCCACTGGGAGATGATACACTTGTGAGTTTTTTAATCAGCTCCTTCATTATTTAACCTCCTTTGTAATCAGAATAGAAAGAAGTTTAAGAGTGTTCTCATAGTCTTTAATATTTAAGACTGACATAGGGGAATGGATATATCTTGAAGGAATAGAGATAACAAGACTTGGGGTTCCAGTAGTAGTGGCTATTCTTTGGGCATCGGTACCTCCTACAGTTCTTCTTTTTATTTGGTATGGTATATGATTTTCTGAAGCTATTTTTACAGCAAAATTGAATAATTTTTCGTCATTTACATATCCTCTATGAGCTGGAGTTATTACAGGACCTTTTCCAAGTTCGGTAGATCTTCTATCTTCTGGGAATTCTGGATTATCTCCTGAAGTGGTAGTTTCAATTACTATAGCAAAGTCTGGATTTATTTGAAAAGAAGCAGGTCCAGAACCTCTAAGTCCTGTTTCTTCTTGGACTACAAAAGAAAAGTAGGTGTCATAATAAGGATGGATATTTAAATCAATCAAGTCCATAAGAATAGAGCATCCCCCTCTATCATCTAAAGCTTTTCCAGATATCCAGTCTTGGTGCATCATAGTGTTTGGAGCAAAGCTTACAGAATCTCCAATCTTTACTTTTAGTTCTACCTCTTGCTTTTTTGTGGCACCAATATCTACCTTTATATTTTCAAAAGAGGTAATTTTTTCAAGGCTATTCATAAGATGTATGGGTTTTGAACCTATAATTCCTGGGATCTGTTTCTCTCCAACAAATACTTTTTTCCCAAAGACTGTTCTGGGATCAATAGAACCTAAGGGGATTATACTTAGCTTTCCATCCTCTTCAATGTTACTTACCATAAATCCTATCTCATCCATATGAGCAGAGAGCATTAATTTTTTATCTATTTTTCCTTTTTTAAAGGCTATTAAATTTCCTATCGTGTCTTCTTTTATATGGTCTACTTTATCTTGGATCTTCTCTTTTATGAATTCTCTTACTTTTTCTTCAAATCCAGAGACTCCATTTATATCAGTAAGCTCTTTTATATACAAGTTATTCACCTCCTACAGCTATAAAATTGGCAAGTAATCTTGCAGTTTCTTTAATATCTTGAAGATTTACTACCTCATAGGGAGTATGCATATATCTCAGAGGTATTGAAACTAAAAGTGTAGGAATACCTTCTCTTGTGATTTGGATCTCATCTGTATCTGTATGACTATGACTTCCTGCAGGCTCAATTTGATATGGGACAGAATTTTTTTCGGCACAATCTTTTAGTATCTCAAAATACTTATGGTCTATCATGGTACCTACAGTTAGAACTGGCCCTTTCCCTGTTTCTATTTTAGGATATGACGGTCTATAAATATCTCCATGGGTAACGTCAAGTACTATAGCAAGATCTGGTTTTAAGTTGAATGCTACATTTGCTGCACTGGACATTCCGTCTTCTTCTCTTATGGAAAACACAAAATACGGTTCTGATTTAATAATGAATTGATTAAGAAGCTCTAATGTATATAATAGTGCAACACAACTTGCTCTATTGTCTAATGCTTTACCTGTAATGTATTTTTCTCCTAAATCAAAGGCTTCAGAAGAAAAAGTTGCTAAATCTCCTATATTTACATTTTCTGCTCCCTCTACAACATCAAGGAATAGATCATCAAAACTAAGAACCTTATTTTTTAGCTCTTCAGTCTGCAAGTGGGGTTCTAACATTCCAATAACCCCATAGGAGGTACCGTTTTTGGTATGAATCTTTAATCTTTGTGAGATTATTACTTTAGGGTCTATTCCCCCAAAAGTGTGGATCCTATAATAGTTACCAAATTCTTTTTTAGTTATGACAAATCCTATCTCATCAGCATGGGCAAATAGAGCAATTTTCTTCCCCTGGCCACTCTTTTTGACCATAAGACTTCCTTGTTTATCTATGCTTGCCTCAGTATTTGGAATTTTTTCTGCTACTTCCTTAATATACGTTATAACTTTCTCTTCATATCCAGATGGTCCATTAAGATTGGATAGAGTTTTTAATATTTCATTGATTTCCACTCGGAGTCCTCCTTCCTTTTTTTAAATGCTATATTTTGATTATACAAATTTATGTTAAACTTTAATAGGTTGATTGTTGGAGGTGTGTTGTAAATGGATAAAAGAGAGTTTGCTATAGAAGTTATTAATAGATTGAAAAAAGTCTATGAACCTAAAATTGCATTAAAATTCCGAGATCCATGGGAACTTCTTGTAGCCACTATTCTTTCTGCTCAGACTACCGATGAAAGAGTTAATATGATTACAGAGAAACTTTTTAAGAAATATAAAACCATTGAAGATTATATAAAAGTACCTTTAGAAGAATTGGAACAAGATATAAAGTCAGTGAATTACTATAAGACAAAGGCAAAAAATATAAAAAGTTGCGCTCAGATAATTTTAGATGAATATGGTGGAAAAGTTCCTGATACTATGGAAGAGTTATTAAAGCTTCCTGGGGTAGCAAGAAAAACGGCAAATGTAGTTCTTTCAGCTGGTTATGGTAAGAGTGAAGGAATTGTTGTGGATACTCATGTATCTCGTCTTTCTGAAAGATTTAAATTGAGTGAAGAAAAAGATAGAGATAAATTGGAAAAAGAATTGATGAGTATAATTCCTCAAGAAGAATGGACAGATTTTTCTTACCTTTTAATATCTCATGGAAGAAATGTATGCAAGGCAAAAAATCCTATCTGTGAAAGTTGTATTTTAAAAGATATTTGTCCTTCTGCTTTTAAAGTGTAAAAGAGGGGCAATAAATACCCCTCTTTTATTTTTGACCCAATGTCCCATGGACCTTCTTAAGTAGTTCTCGTATTTGCAAGTGTTGAGGGCACTTTGTTTCGCATTCTCCACATTCTTGGCAATTTTCGGCTCTTTCTTCAGGATCCATCTCATGGTTATATTGCCAACGAGCAGATCCCCAATCCTCATATCTAACGCCCTCATTATATATATAGAAATTCCTTGGGATGTTAACTCCATATTGACATGGCATACAATATTCACATTGAGTACAATCTATAGTTTTCCTTCCGAGAAATGCAAGTCTAAGTTTTTCAATAAACTCTAACTCCTCTTCTGTAAGAATTCCCACATCTGATTTTTCAGCTATCTCAATATTTTCCTTTACCTGTTCTAAGGTACCCATACCAGAAAGAAGCATTGAAACTTCCTTCTGATTCCATACCCAAAGAAGTGCCCATTCTACAGGACTTCTTTTGATCTTAAAGTTGTCAATAAGCTCTTGCACGTCCTTTGGTGGTCTTGCAAGTTTTCCTCCTCTCAAAGGCTCCATAACAACCACACCTATTCCTTTGCTTGCTGCATACTTTAAGCCGTCTGTTCCAGCCTGATAATTTACATCCATATAATTGTACTGAATCTGACAAAAATCCCAATTGTGAGCATCAATAATATTTTTAAAGGTATTTAGATCATCATGGAAGGAAAATCCAAAATATTTAATAAGCCCTTCCTTTTTCATTTTCTCTCCCCACTCAAGAGCTCCTAAATTATATATTTTTCTCCAGCTATCTTTATTTAGAGAGTGAAGAAGATAAAAATCAATATGATCTGTATCCAATTTTTTCAACTGTTCTTTTAAAAGTCTGTCCATGTCTTCTTTTTTATTTACAAGCCATACGGGAAGCTTTGTGGCAAGATAAGTCTTATCTCTATATCCGTTTTTTAAAGCTTTTCCTACTAATATTTCACTCTGTCCTCCATGATATCCATAGGCACTATCCACATAATTTACTCCGTGATCTATAGCATATCGTATCATTTCTATGGCTTTTGGTTCATCAATCTGTGATTCACTTCCTAAGGTAGGAAGTCTCATAGTTCCGAAGCCTAATGCAGAAACATTTACATCAAGTTTTCCCATTTTTCTATACTTCAATTTGCATCCCTCCTAAATGTTAGATTTTTGTATCGTATGGAGTTTGGAATAGTTAACTTAAGTAACTATAGATTTTACTACATAGATTTAAAGTTGTAAAATAGAATTGTTTTCAATTTGTATTATGAGAAAATGGAGAGGAAATAATTATGCTTTCTGCGATCTGGGAGAAGGGAAAATTAATTTTAAAAGATTGTGCTATTCCTAAAATAAAGAGTGATGAAGTTCTTGTGAAAGTTCTTGCCTCAGGAATATGTGGTACTGATTTACATCTTATTGCAGGAAAGACGTTAGCTAAGGAAGGGGTAATAAGAGGACATGAATTTGCAGGAGAAGTTGTGGAAGTTGGGGAGAAAGTAGATGGATTAAAAATTGGTGATCTGGTAGCAATTGACCCCAATATTGTTTGTGGATACTGCTATTTTTGTAGAAGAGGTGAGATAAATCTTTGTGAAAATCGTACTGCTTTAGGAGTTGACTTAAATGGAGGATTTGCAGATTACTGTGCAGTTCCATTTAAACAGGCTTATAAGCTTCCTCAAGATCTGACCCCGATAGAAGGGGCAATGATGGAGCCTGTTGCCTGTGCTCTTCATGGTATTGAAAGAATAGGAATGAAGATAGGAGATTCCGTTCTGATAGTAGGAGGAGGAGCTTTAGGGTTGATTCTTTTACAACTCTCTCTTATCTATGGAGCAGAAAAAGTTATTGTGGTAGAACCTTACGAGGAGAAGAGAAGGTTAGCCCTTGAATTAGGAGCTTTTTGTGTTATAGATCCTATAAATGAAGATGTTTTTAAGGTTGTAAAGGATATTACTGATAATAGAGGAGTAGATGTGAGTATTGAAGCTGTAGGAAGAGTTGAAACGGTTAAAACTGCAATGGATTGTGCAAGAAGGGGAGGAAAAATTTTGATATTTGGAGTATCCCCCTTTAATGGATTTTTGGAGATCTCTCCTTTTGATATATATGAGAGGGAGCTTAGTATAATGGGATCCTTTGTAAATCCACTTACAAATAGTAGAGCTCTTTCTCTAATAAAAGAGAAAAGAATTAATGTGGAAAAGATCGTTTCCCACAAATTTCCTTTAGATGCTATTGACAAAGCAATAGAGATAGGTTTAAGTGGGAAAGGGCTTAGAATTATAATAACCTTTGAGGGGTGATGTAGAAATGATCTTTGATTTGATTTGTGCATTAACCATATTGGGACTTGCTTTAAAAGGATTAAAAGAAGTCTTTTCTAACAAATTGGCTTTGATTTTTTCGGTGATTATTGCTATCTTCCTTTCAGCCTATCTTCTTCCATTGTATATGGAGTATATAAAAATTCCTTCTCATATTCCTGCGAATTTGGCAGGATTTATTATTACTTTTATTTTTTCTTATCTTCTAATGACTCTTCCATCATTTTTACTGAGGGTTATTATTGGAGGAGGAATTCTTATAATTTTATATGGGGTCCTCATTAATTACTTACCACCCGCATATAGGACGCAGATTTTGAACAATTCAGTTGTTTTTTCTTTTATAAAACCTGTGGTTTTTGGAATTCTTAATATTTTAAAGTTTATCCTATGAGAATTTTGGCTTTATCTGACCTGCATCTTGATTTTATAAGATTAAGAAATGGTTTTGAAAAAGATGAAGAAAGTATTTTTATAAAAAATATTTTTGAGGAGATAGAAAAGGAAAATGTAAATGTATTTGTAATTGCAGGTGATATTTCTGCAAAGTTATGGGAGATAGAACTCTTCTTTGAATTTTTTGCTGCGCTTTCAGGTGTTAAGATTTTTGTACCTGGTAATCATGATATATGGAAGGAAAAAGATATCAGTAGTGACCAGAAATATAAGAAGATGATACCAGATCTCTGTGGTAAATATAACATTCATTTTCTTCCAGAAAATCCATTACTAATAGGAGATATAGCTTTTGTAGGAACATTAGGATGGTATGATTATTCCTTTGGAAGTGAAGCCTATTCTATAGAAGAGTATGAGAAAGGAATATATGATGGTTTACGCTGGAGAGAAACTTTTTGGAAACTTGTGGATTTCTATGATTCTTATGGAAGAAAGCTTAATAATGTAGAGATTTGTGAGATAATGCAGGATGAATTAAAAAATTCTTTGGAAAAAGTAGAGAAAGAGAAGAAGATAGTAGCTGTTACTCATACTGTACCTTTTAAGGAGCTTCTCCATATGAAAAATTTCTTTTCAGCGTATCTTGGGAGTGAAAAATTGGGTGAAATACTTATAGAAGATGGTAGGGTTAGGTATGTAATCTGTGGACATGAACATAATACGGTAATCTTTAAAAAAGAAAATTTGGAGATTTATAAACCTACTTTTGGATATTTGGATAAATTGGAAAAATGGAAGGAAAGGTTAGAAAGAGCAATAAAAATTATTGATATCTAAGCAATTGTAGGTTTTGCGTGATATAAATTCAAGGCTCTACAAATAGCTCCATAAACTACTGTTTTGGGATATAATGCAGATGGAATAATCTTTACAGGAATTGGAAGATAGAATTTAATAGTGGTTTGCATTTTATCAATTAAAATATCCAAAAATCTCCCTACAATGCCACCTATAATTACAACTTCTGGATCTACAATACTTACTATATTTACAATAGCCTTTCCTAAACACTCACTGGCTCTATCAATAATGGTTTTTATCCCATCGCTTTTTTGATAATCATCAAAAATTTTCTCAAGCATGGTATATTTTTCATTTATTGCTTTTGCTTTCTGGATAATTTGTGCACCAGAAGCAACCCATTCTAATGCTCCTAACGGTGTATATTCAACTCCAGGATAATTTTCAATGTAATTATCTATGGCCATGTATGCAATCTCACCTGCAAACTTATTACTTCCTTCATATAGTTTTTCATTTATCACTATTCCTGCTCCTATACCAGTACTTAAGTTCATATATACTATGTTTTTATAACCTTTTCCCGCTCCTTTCCAAAGTTCACCCATTACTGCCATATTTACGTCATTCTCAAGGATGATAGAAGCTTCAGGGAAGCTATTTTTTAAAATTGAAAAGAGAGAAGCATGATTCCATTCAGGTAAATTGGGGGCAAAGATTAACTTTCCCTCTTCTATAATTCCAGCAATACCAATAGCTATTACCTTTATTTTTTCAAATGGTACATTACTTTCTGCTAAGAATTCCATCAGTATGGTTGCAAGATGTTCAGGTCGCATCATATTTTTTCCTCTAAGATCTTTTAGGAAGAGCACCTTTTCGTATAAGAGGTCTCCGCAGAGGTCAGAAATGGCAAATCTCATAAGTGAGCCTTCTATATCCCCAGCTAAAAAGTATCCATGTTTTGCATTATATTGAAGAAGAATCCCTTTTCTTCCCTTAGTACTTTTTCCCTTTCCTACCTCAATAACAACTCCTTCGTTAATTAGCTCTTTAACATGAGTTGAGACTGTAGGTCGGCTTAAACCAAGTCTTCTGGCTATTTCTGCTCGTGAGATAGGTCCTTCTTCTCTAAGAAGTTGTAATATTTGCCCCTTATTTACCTCATCAATTAACTGTGGTCTTCCTATTTGCATATTCCCCCCATTTTTTAATTTATTAAAGATATTAATTCTTTTTTAAAAAATATATCAAAGAAAAGAATTTGTCAAGGAATAGAAAAATTTTCCCTATTTTAGTTTAGATCTTTTTCTGTATTTGTTAGGTTTGACATAAACGTTATATTAATTATATAATTTTCGTACTTGTAAATCTCTACTAAAAAGGTATAAAATGAAGAAAAAAGTTGCTGTGGGAATGAGTGGTGGTATAGATAGTTCAGTCGCAACTCTTCTTTTAAAAGAAGAAGGATATGATGTTATTGGTATTACTATGAATATAGGAGTTTCACCTTCTGAGAGATATGAGGCTTGTGTTTCAGAGAGTTCCATCAATGATGCAACCCAAATTGCTCATTATTTAGGGATTCCTCACTTTGTAGTAGATCTAAGGAAAGAGTTTGAAGAAAAAATTAGTAGGTATTTTATTGACTCTTATTTGAATGGATATACCCCTAATCCTTGTGTTTTTTGCAATAATCTTATAAAGTTTGATCTGCTTATGAAAAAGGCAGAAGAACTTGGAGCGAAATATTTTGCTACAGGTCATTATGTTTTAAAAGTGTATGATGAGGGTAGAAACGTATATTTTTTAAAAAGAGCAAAAGATAGTAAAAAAGATCAATCATATTTTTTGGGAATGTTAACTCAAGAGCAGATTAAAAAATCTTTGTTCCCTTTAGGAAATTTTACAAAAAAAGAAGTAAGAAAGATTGCTAAAGAAAATGGGCTATTTGTTGCTGATAAAGTAGAAAGTCAGGAGATATGTTTTTTGCCTGGAAATAATTATAAAAGTTTTTTGGCAAAATATGTTGATGAAAAGCCTGGCAGAATTATTACTGAAGATGGTAAGGAGATAGGAAAACATAGAGGAATATATTCTTTTACTATTGGACAGAGAAGGGGACTGAATGTAGCTTTAGGAAAGCCAATGTATGTAAAAAGTATAGATATTTCTACAGGTGATGTGATTGTTGCTGAAAGAGAAGAGATCTTTTCTAAAGATGTTTATGCAGTTAATGTGAATTTTCCTTCAGGAGTGCCTGAAGATAATGAAATTAGTGTTGAAGCAATGATAAGGCATAATATGGAACCGTCTCCTGGAATATTAAAAATTCTTTCAGAGGATAAAGTTTTTTTACACTTTGAATCTCCCCAATGGGCTGTAACTCCAGGGCAAATACTGGTTTGTTATAAAGATAATTATCTTCTTTGTGCAGGTGTTATTGAAAAGATTTGACTTGCAAAATTTTTTTTATTGATGTATAATGCTTCTTTAAAGAAAGAGATACTTTTCCTAAAGGCTGTGAACAGGAAGAGTAGCTTTCAAGCGGGATCCAGAGAGACCGGGTAAGGTGGAAGCCGGTTATCAGCGCAGAGAGTGAATGGTCCTGGGAGCTGCAAACTGAAAGGGAAGATAGGTATTCCTGAGTAAGCTTTGTCGGAGCTGCCACCGTTATCAAGGCAAAGGGTATCGGAGCAATAATGTACTCCCGTACCCGAAAGAAAGAGTTGAGCGTTTAATATGCTTAACGAAGGTGGTACCGTGAGAGTAAACCCTCTCGCCCTTCTTAGGGGCGAGAGGGTTTTTTTTATTTATAGATTTGTTTAGGGAGGTGATTGGGATTGGAAAAAGTTAATATGAATTATGTTCCTTTGATCTTTGATTTTCCAGGAGATTATGAGACTCCTTCCAGCCTACTTTTGAAGATAAAAGATGAAGATTATTTATTTCTACTTGAGAGTGCAGAAGGGGGAGAAAGGGTAGGAAGATATTCATTTTTAGGTTGGGGACCAAAAGAGGTGTTATCTTTTCCAAGAGATACTAATTTTGACATTATTTCTTATCTTTCTGAAAGGTTTCCTGTACTAAATATAAACAATATGGAAGATATACCGCAATTTATAGGGGGACTTGTAGGATATTTTAGCTATGATGTTATAAGACAATGGGAAAAAATCCCTGAGTTAACTAAGGATGATTTGAATTTTCCTCTGGCAGAATTTCAATTAGTGGACTTTTTAGTAGTTTTTGACCACCTTAAAAGAAGAATTAGTGTTATCTTTCTTGTTCCAGAGGAAAAAGCTCAGGATTCTTCTACAAAAGCAGAGATTGAAGAAAAATTAGAAGAGATAAAAAGTATATTTAAAAGAACAATTCCCGAATTAAGATATCCGAAAGTTGTTCTTAATGTGGAACATGAAATACCTGAAGAGGAGTATGAAAAAAATGTGGAAAAAGCTATAGAGTACATAAAAGCAGGGGAGATCTTTCAGGTAGTTTATTCTCAGAGATTTCATACTAAATACTCATATGATCCGTATCTTCTTTATAGAGCTTTGAGATTGATTAATCCTTCCCCATACATGTTTTACTTGAAGTTTAAAGATGTCTATCTTATTGGTTCTTCGCCAGAAGCACTGGTTAAAGTGGAAGGAGATAGAGCAGAAGTAAGACCTATAGCTGGTACAAGAAGAAGAGGGAAAACAGAGGAGGAAGATTTATCTTTGGAACAAGAATTAATGAATGATGAGAAGGAGAAAGCTGAACATACTATGCTTCTTGATCTTGCAAGAAATGATCTTGGTAAAGTCGCAAAGATTGGGACAGTTATACCTGAGAGAATTATGGAGATTGAGAAGTATTCTCATGTGATGCATCTTGTGAGCAATGTATCTTGTAAGATTAAACCAGAGATTCATCCATTAGAGGTCTTCAGAGCATGTTTTCCTGCAGGTACAGTTTCAGGAGCTCCAAAAGTAAGAGCAATGGAGATTATAGAAGAATTAGAAAGATATAAGAGAGGTCCTTATGCAGGGGGCATAGGATATCTCTCTCTAAATGGGAATCTTGATACTTGTATCTCTATAAGAACATTCTTTTTGAAGGGAGATGATCTTTATATCCAGAGTGGAGCTGGAATTGTATATGATTCAGTTCCTGAAAGGGAGTATTTGGAAACAATGAGTAAGGCAAAGGCTCTTATTGAGGCTATAAAGATAGCGGGGGAATTGGGCTATGATTTTGTTAATAGATAATTATGATTCTTTTACTTATAATCTATATCAGTGTATATCAGAATTTTCTGAAGTAGCTGTCTATAGAAATGATAAAATCTCAATAGAGGATATATATAATTTAAATCCAAAGGCAATAGTAATTTCTCCCGGGCCATCTATCCCTGAAAATGCAGGGATAAGTATTCCTATAGTTAAGGAATTTAAAGATAAACTTCCTATTTTAGGTATATGTTTGGGACATCAAGTTATAGCCTCTGCTCTTGGAGCAAAAATTATTAGAGCTCCTATCCCTGTACATGGCAAAGTATCTCTTATTTATCATTTGCAAAATCCTATTTTTAATGAGGTAGAAGATTCATTTCTAGCAACAAGATATCATTCACTCATAGTGGACATAGATTCTTTGCCCTCATCTCTGAAAATTATTGCATGGACTTCTGACAAACTGATTATGGGAATTCAATATGAGGATTATCCTGTCTATGGGCTCCAATTTCACCCTGAATCAGTATTTACTCCTTCAGGGAATAAAATTATCAAGAATTTTCTTAAATTAGGAGGTGTTTTAAATGGTTAAAGAGTATATTAAGAAGCTATCGGAAGGTAAATCCTTATCTTTTGATGAGGCAAGAGACATTATAGAAAAGCTGGATAATGGGGGGATTTCAGACTCTCAATTGGGTGGACTTCTTCTTGGGTTACGATTAAAAGGGGAAACGCCAGAAGAAATTGCAGGCTTTGTAAATACCTTATCTCTTAAGGCTAAGAGAGTTCCAAATGAAAATCCTGCTATTGATGTGTGTGGTACAGGTGGCGATGGTGGTAAGACTTTTAATATTTCTACAGCCGTAGCATTTACGTTGGCAAGTTTGGGTATAAAGATAGCAAAACATGGAAATAGAGCATTTTCAAGTAAGGCAGGTAGTATAGATGTGATAGAAAAATTAGGTCTTAAATTTAGTGAAGATTCTGAGGAGGTAGCAAAATCTATTGATAGAAAAGGAATAGGTTTCATCTTTGCTCCCTACTTTCACCCGGTAGTGGGGAAGGCAGCTAAGGTAAGAAAAGAGCTTGGAATTGGCACTATATTTAATATGGCAGGACCTATGCTTAATCCTGCAAAGCTTCAGGCTCAGATTATAGGTGTGTATTCTATGAGTACTATGCAGAAGTTATCTGAGGCTGCTCTTATTTTGGGAAGAGATAATGTTCTCTTTTATCATGGTAAAGATGATGGTATTGATGAGATTTCTCTTTCTGGAATTACTGAGATGGCATATTTAAAGGATGGAAAGTTAGATCACTTTAAGTTTCATCCTTCTGATGTAGGGATTCCTACTTATAAGCTGGAAGAATTTGCAGGTGGAGATGCTGATGAAAATGCATTAATTCTTGTAAATATATTTAAAGGGAAAGGTACTCCTGCTCAGACAGATATTGTAGCTCTTAACAGTGCTTTTGCATTATGGATACTTGGAAAGGTAAAAAATGTTAAAGAAGGTTTTGATATGGTAAAGAATTATCTTTTTTCTGGTAAGGTATATGAATATGTTACGACTTTAAGGGAGTGCTAAAAGATGGACATTTTAGATAAGCTTGTAGATGAAAAGAAGAGGATTATATGCGACAAAATCTATAAAATACCAGATTCTTTTCCTGAGAAAATAAAAGATTATTTTTATAATTCTCTTCTTAAAAACAAGTTTAATATTATTGCAGAAGTTAAGCCTGCATCTCCTGTAAAGGGAAAACTTACATCTCTATCTCTTCCTGAGATGGTAGAGATCTATGATAAAGCAAAAGAAGTTTCTGCTCTATCAGTACTTACTGCTGAGAGTTTTTCTGCTAACCTATCTAATCTTCAAATTGCAAGAGATTTAACACAAAAACCTATTTTACAAAAAGATTTTATTTTGATTCCTGAACAGCTCTATGAAGGGAGACTTTTAGGAGCTGATGCCATATTACTTATTGCAAGAATTCTTACTTTTAAAGAATTAGAATCTTTATATAATCTTTCTTTAAAGCTTGACTTAGAACCTATTATAGAGGTTTATGATGTTAAAGATCTTGAGAAAGCTTTAGCTCTAAAGCCTCGTATTATTATGATAAATAATAGAGACCTATCTTCTTTCAATTTAGATATTAAAAATACTCCAAATTTACTTCCATACATTCCAGAAGATGTATTGGTAATTAGTGCCAGTGGTATAAGAACAGGGGAAGATATAAAGATGCTTTACGAAAGTGGTGCTAAAGCTGTGCTTGTAGGAGAAAGTATTGTGACATCTATAGATCCATATCAAAAGATAAAGGAGCTTTTTGAGGGATGTGGGTTAAAATCTGTGGAATAACGGATATTATTTCTGCTATGCACTGCGAGATGGAAGGTATAGATGCTATTGGTTTTGTGTTTGTACCATGGTCTTTTCGGTATATATCCTTGGAAAAACTGGATAAAATGGCACCTCATTTAAAAAGGCTTTCTGTGATGAAGATAGGTGTTTTTGCGGATTCTTCAGAAGAAGAGATTAGAGATGTAATGAATATTCTTCCTCTTGATGGGATTCAACTCCATGGTGAAGAAAATATTGAGTTTGCAAAGAAGTTTAAAGAATTTTTTCTTATAAAAGCATTTGGTATTGATGAAAAGCCTTTAGAAGAATTAGAGGAAGATATCTTAAAATTTTCCTCCATAGGTTATGTACTTCTTGATAGAAATAGAAACAGTTCTTTAACTTTTGATGAATTTATAGAAAAGGTTAGTAAACTAAGATCTTACTCTAAGGTTATTTTAGCAGGAGGAATAAACGAAGATAATCTTCCTAAGGTAATTCCTCTTAAACCCTTTGGAATAGATCTGTCCTCTGGAGTTGAGGAGGAGAAAGGTAAAAAGAGTCTTGTCAAGATAACAAATTTTATGAGAAAGGTGAGTGATTATGAAAATGAAAAATTTTCCTGATGAAAAAGGATATTTTGGAGAGTTTGGAGGAAGATTTGTCCCTGAGACACTTATGGAGACTCTTTTGCAATTAGAGAATGCCTACAAGAGAGTAAAAAACGAAGAAAAATTCTGGGAGGAATATGATTATTATTTAAAAAATTATGTGGGAAGACCTACTCCTCTTTATTTTGCAAAAAATCTTTCGGATCAAGTGAAAGCGAGAGTATATCTTAAAAGAGAAGATCTGTGTCATACAGGAGCTCACAAGATAAACAATGCCATAGGACAAGCACTTCTTGCTAAGTATATGAATAAGAAAAGGCTCATCGCAGAGACAGGAGCAGGGCAGCATGGAGTTGCTACGGCTACCGTGGCTGCGCTTTTTGGATTTGAATGTACCGTATATATGGGAGAAGAAGACTGCAATAGACAAAGTATGAATGTGTTAAGAATGAGGCTTCTTAAAGCGGATGTGGTACCTGTGAAAGTAGGTTCAAAAACCTTGAAAGAGGCTATAAGCGAAGCATTGAGAGATTGGGTGGCTCATCCTGAAGACAGCTATTATCTGCTTGGCTCTGTAGTAGGACCTCATCCTTATCCTATGATTGTAAGGGATTTTCAAAGGGTTATAGGTGATGAGTCAAAAAAGCAGATACTTGAAATCGAGGGAAGACTTCCTGACTATCTTATTGCTTCAGTAGGAGGAGGAAGTAATTCTATGGGTCTTTTTTACCCATTTTTGAATGATGATGTGAAGATTATTGGAGTGGAAGGTGGAGGTAAAGGACTGGAGTCTGGGCTTCATTCTGCAAGTGTAAATTTTGGTAAGGTAGGAGTGCTTCATGGAGCTAAAATGTATTTAATTCAAGATGAGAATGGAAATATCTCTCCTACTCATTCTATCTCTGCAGGTCTTGATTATCCAGGGGTAGGTCCAGAACACAGTTTTCTTGCAAAGATAGGAAGGGTAAAGTATGATCTTGCAACAGATGTCGTGGCTGTTAAAGGATTCTACGCACTTTCAGAGTTAGAGGGTATAATACCTGCTCTTGAGAGTGCTCATGCTATAGGATATCTTATGGAGCACCGTAAAGATTTTCCAGAGGAAAACCCGATTATAATAATTAATCTTTCAGGCAGAGGAGATAAAGATTTAGGAATAATCTATGACCTTAGGGAGGGAAAAAAATGAGTAATCTTGTAAATAAAATAAAAAATAGGAATAAAAGTCTGTCCTTTGTGCCTTTCTTTGTAGCGAATTTTCCTTCCTTTAATTTTCTTGAAGAGTTTTTAATGAAAAATAAAGATAAAATTGATATTTTGGAGCTGGGAATTCCATTTTCAGATCCTGTGGCAGATGGACCTATTTTGCAAGAAATAAATTATAGATCTATCCTAAATGGTGGTAGCTTTAAAAAAACTCTTCTTTGGTTAGAAAACTCCAAAATTCCTGAGTATATAGATACTATACTTCTTCTTTATTTTAACTTACTTCAAAATGATCTTGAGAATAAACTAAATAAGATAAAAGAGATAGGTGTAAAGGGACTTGTTATTCCTGATCTTTCTTTTGAAGAGGCAAAAGAGTTCTTACCAATCTTCAATAAATATAATCTTGATCTGGTTCTTTTCTTATCCCCAACTACAAGAGAGGAAAGAAAGAAAGAGATTCTCAAAATTGCTCCAAGTTTCGTTTATTGTATCTCTGTAAAAGGAGTAACAGGAGAGAGGGAAGAGCTTCCTGAGGAAGGTATAAGCTTTGTTAAGGGGATAAGAAAAGAGACAGATAAGCCTCTTGTATGGGGTTTTGGTGTAAAAAGCAAAGATCAGATTGAGAGCTTAAAAGGGATTGTGGATGGAGTGATAGTTGGGAGTGCTTTTGGTAAGAAGTTACTTTTAGGGGAAGATATACAAGAGTATTTTGATGAGCTTTCTATGGGGACATTGTAGTATAATAGAGGCATAAATCTCTTTTGGGGGACTGAATTTTATGAAGGCAGTGTGGTTTGAAGATTCTGTTCCAAGATATGCATTGAGTAAGGTTTTAGGTAATATTCATTCTTCCTTTTATTATAATGCTTTTTCCTGCTTAAGATATGGGGATTTTCCAGAGCCAAAGCTTCCTGGTCCTAAATGGGTTAAAATAAAAACATTAATGGGTGGTATATGTGGAAGTGATATAGGTCTTATAAGGCTTCATGACAGTCTATCTACCTCTTCTTTTACTTCCTTTCCTTTTGTCATTGGGCATGAGAATCTTGGGGTTATAGTAGAGAAGGGAGAAGAAGTTGAAAACTTTGAGATAGGGGATAGAGTTATTGTAGATCCAGTTCTTTCTTGTTATGCAAGGGATATAGATCCTCCTTGTGAGAAATGTCAAAATTGGGAATTTTCACAATGTATGAATTTTACTGAAGGTAGTATATCTCCAGGGCTTATGATTGGAGCATGTAGAGATACAGGAGGAAGTTGGGGAGAATATTATGTAGCTCATGAATTTCAGCTTTTTAAAGTACCAGATAAAGTTACAAATGAAAATGCTATTTTAGTAGATGCTTTTTGTTCTGCATTACATCCTGTAATGAGAAATTTTCCAAAGGATTCTGATACAGTACTTGTAGCAGGTGCAGGAAGTATTGGTATTAATGTAATAAGTTCTTTGAGGACTTTAGGAAGTAAAGCAAGGATTATTGCTCTTGCAAGGTATAAGTTTCAGGGTGAGCTTGCAAAATATTATGGAGCAGACGAAGTAATTTATACCAAGGGACTTGATACATATACTCTCTATGAAAAAGTTGCAGAAGTTACTTCTGCAAAGGTTCTTAAGCCTATCTTAGGAAAACCTGTTATGATAGGTGGAGCAGATGTGGTCTATGAATGTGTAGGAAGTGATAGTTCCATAGATGACGCATTAAGATTTACAAAACAGGGTGGAAAGTTAGTGCTTGTGGGACTTGTAGGCGTTACAAAAAATGTTGATTGGACTTTTGTTTGGTTTAAAGAGCTTAAATTAGCAGGGACTAATAGTAGTAGTGGTGAGATTTTTAGAGAGGAAAGAAAAAGGGGATATGGCATTGCACTGCAGCTTATGGAGGAAGGTTTAGATCTCTCTCAACTTTTAACTCATACTTTTGATCTTAAAGATTATAGGAAAGCTATAGAGATGAATTTTCACAGAGGAAGGTTTGGAGTTGTAAAATCAGCCTTTGTCTTTAAGTGATGTGAAGCATACTTTCTACTTCTTGGTATAGTTTATCAGCAATTTGAATCCCTTTATTTAATAGAGATTCTGCTTTTTGTTGAGTTTCTTTAACAAATTCTTTATCATTTATGCTCATAAGATTTATCTTTATATTAAGCCATGCTCCTTGGAGGGCGGATCTTAGACATACAGCTCCTACCCCAATATCGCTTACCACATTTGGATTTGAATTTCCCAATGCCCTTTCCAAGGTTTCTAAAGCTTTGAGGCTTTTCTCCATAATACTTAAGGGTACTAAAGTAGCTTCTTTTAATGCATTTTCAAGTAGCTCTTTTCTTTTTATTTTTTCCTCTGTAGTGTTTTTAGGAAGCTTCAAAGCTTTTGATACATTATCAAAAGCTTTAGCATCTTTTTCAATAAGAACTAAAAATTCTTCTTGTAATTTTTGTGTTTCTTTTACAATCTCTTTTATAAGAGGCTCTTTATCTTTAAATCTCTCTTTTCCTATAGTAAGATTTGCTACCATAGAGGAGAGGGCAGTACCTATTGCTCCAACTAAAGCAGATGCAGCTCCTCCTCCAGGAGCGGGCTCCTTTGAAGCAAGGAGTTCTATGAACTCTTTTAGTGCATGGTCTATGAATTTTAAGTTATTATCAGATGATGCCAATTTTTTTCCCTGCCTTTTCAAAAATCTCAAGGCTTCTATCTATCTGTTCTTCAGTATGAGTTGCCATATAACTTGTTCTTAGAAGAGATTGATTAGGTGCAACTCCTGGGGGAAGTACAGGATTACAATAAACCCCTAAATTAAAGAGTTCTTTCCATAAATAGATAGTCTTCCATCTATCTCTTATATAGATAGGAATGACAGGAGTACAACTATCTCCAGTATCAAATCCTAAAGATTTTAATCCTTCTCTCATTCTATTAGCAATTTTCCATAGGTATTCAGTTCTCTCTGGCTCTTCCTGCATTACTTCTAATGCTGCCATAGCTGCAGCGGTATTTGCGGGAGACATACTTGCTGAAAAAATAAAAGATCTTGCCACATGTTGGACATAAAATATTACATCTTCATCTCCTGCGATAAATCCTCCAAGACTTGCAAAAGATTTACTAAAGGTACCCATTATGATATCTACTTCATTTTCTAAATCAAAATGATTTGCTGTACCTCTACCATGATCTCCTAATACTCCAATAGAATGGGCATCATCTACCATAAGTCTTGCTCCGTATTTTTTACAGAGTTTTACTATCTCTGGAAGAGGAGCAATATCTCCTGCCATTGAGAAGATACCATCTACTATTATGAGTTTTCCTGCATCTTCAGGGCAAGAAGCAAGTACTTTTTCTAAATCTACCATATCATTGTGTTTGAACCTTCTCATTTCACCAAAGGAAAGTTTACACCCATCAATTATTGAAGCATGATCTTCTTTGTCTGTAATTGTAATATCTCCCTTTCCTATTAAAGCAGAAATAGTTCCAAGATTAGTTTGATATCCTGTAGAAAAAACTAAGGCAGCTTCTTTATTTAAAAATTCTGCTAATTTTTGCTCTAATTCCTTATGAAGCTTTAAAGTCCCATTCATAAATCGTGACCCTGTACAGCTGGTGCCGTATTCTTTTATAGCTTTTATAGCTGCTTCTTTTACTTTAGGATGAGTGGTAAGCCCAAGATAATTATTTGATCCCAACATTATTAGTCTTCTTCCGTTAATTACTACTTCTGTCCCCTCAGTTTCTTCTAAAGGAAGAAAGAAAGGATAGATCCCTTGTTCAATTGCGAAGCGTGCTTCTGAAAGGAAATGATCGGGTCCTATATCCCTAAACTTTTCAAATAAATCCATCTTCTTCTCTCCTAACCTTCTAAGTTTAATTTATAATATACCATCTTTTACACTCTCTTTTCAATTTGTTTAACAAATCATAGGTTATAAAGATTTTAAATTAAGGGGTTATATTGCCGTATACCTTTAAGAATATAAGTATTGAAAATTTTTTATTTTGAGATAATCAGTATCTTAAATCCTTTAAGGAGGAAGTAATTCTTAAGATAAATAGATCTCTACAGATATCCTAATCTTTATTAGGGGGTGAAATTTTATTTTAAAAAATTTATATTTTATTTGTTTATCATATCTTTTAAAATAGTCTATATAATTTTTAGAATAGATAATTTATATTAAGGAGGTATAAAAATGAGCGCAAAGTTTCCCAAAGCAAAAGAGGAGGTTATCAAATATATAAAAGAGAATGATATTCAATTTATTGAGATTTGGTTTACAGATGTCTTGGGGTATCTTAAAAGCTTTACTATAACCCAGAGAGAACTTCCAAAGGCTTTTGAAGAAGGACTTGGTTTTGACGGTTCATCGGTAAGAGGATATACAAGAATTGAAGAAAGTGATATGGTGGCTTTTCCTGAGGCTGAAACTTTTACACTTCTTCCTTGGAGAAAAAATAAAAGCGTAGCCAGAATGTTTGCTACTATTACTGAACCAAATGGAAAGCCTTTTGCTGGAGATCCAAGGAATGTCTTGAAAAGTATGCTTGATAAAGCAAAAAGTATGGGTTTTACTTTTCATGTTGGTCCAGAACTTGAATACTTTTACCTTAAAAATTCAAGTACAACGCCTGAAGTATTAGATAGAGGTGGATATTTTGACTTGATCCCAAGAGATGAGGCTATTGCATTAAGACAAGAGACAGTCTCTATATTAGAAGATATGGGTATAAAGGTTGAATTTACCCATCATGAGAGTGCCCCATCTCAACATGAAATTGATTTTCGGTATGCTGATGCACTAACTATGGCAGATGTTGTTATGACTGCCCGTTTAGTAGTAAAAGAAGTGTCTTATCTCAATGGGGTTTATGCTACCTTTATGCCTAAACCCATTTTTGGTCAGAATGGATCTGGAATGCATGTTAATATGAGCCTATTTAAAAATGGGAGTAATGCATTTTTTGATCCAAATGATAAATATCATCTTTCAGATATTGCAAAATGGTTTATTGCTGGACTTCTAAAGTATGCAAAGGAGATAACTCTTATTACAAATCAATGGGTAAATTCTTATAAAAGGTTGGTGCCTGGTTATGAAGCACCTGTATATATCTCTTGGGCTTTAAAAAATAGGTCTGATCTTATAAGGGTACCTCTATATAAACCTGAAAAAGAAGAAGCAACAAGAGTAGAATATAGAGCACCAGATCCTGCATGTAATCCATATCTTGTCTTTGCGGTACTTCTTGGAGCAGGGCTCGAAGGTATAGAAAAGAAATATCCTCTTCCTAATCCTATAGAAGAAAATGTATATCGTATGACTGAGGAAGAGAGAAAAGCACGTCAGATAGAGAATCTTCCTGGGAGTTTAATTGAGGCTATAGAAGTTACAGAAAAGAGTAAATTAGTAAAGAAATTACTTGGAGATCATGTGTTTACAAATCTTATAGAAAATAAAAGACTTGAATGGGATAATTATAGAAAACAGGTAACGAATTACGAACTGGAAACTTATTTACAAGTACTTTAAAAATTTTTCTCTTTGTTATAATTATATTAGGAGAAAAAGCAGAAGATAAAAGAATTTAAGGTGGGGATCCTCATGGAAAGGGAATATCAAAATGAAGTTTTAGAGGAGGCTATCCTATCCCTAAAGGATATAGGAGATAAAGCGGTAGAAATAAGAGGAATACCTACTGGTGTAAAAGGATTAGATGATCTATTCTTTACCACAAGAGTAGAGAAAGGGAAAGTAGAAGTGGTTCCTTTAGGTGGTATTCCTCAGTACAGTGTTTTTAATCTTACAGGTATTTCTGATACAGGAAAAAGTTTGATGGGAGAACAGTTTGCTATAAAACAAGCATCCTTGGGGAATTCTGTAGCTTTTGTTACAGTAGAAGCTCCAGCTCATTTTGTAGCTACCTCAATGAAATCCAGAGCAATTGCTATGGGAATTGATGAGAGCGTTATTGATGAGAACATCATCTTTATTGATGCAGCTTCTTATTTAAAATTAAGAGAGGATATTCCTACACTTCTTGCTACTCTTGCGTATGCCATCAAAAATTATAAGATTAAATTTACTATAATAGATTCTATAACTGGACTTTATGAGGCAAAAGAGATGTTGGCAAGGGTGATTGTAAGACAAATATTCAATTTTATGAAGAAATGGTATCAAACAGCGATATTTGTCTCTCAGAAAAGATCAAGTCAAGAAGAATTTTCAGCAGAGGCGGCAGGAGGATTTGCAATATCTCATATTGTAGATGGTACTATGGTGCTTTCAAAAGTACTGATCAATAGTCAATATATGGAAAGAATATATAAGAGACCTCTTGGTGAGGTAGTAAGATTATTCAGAATAGATGGATGTAGAATGTGTGGGCATAGTACAGATACCTATCTTTTTGAAATAGATAAGAATGGGTTAGTTAGAATTGGGCTTTCCCTCAAAGAACTTTCAAGAGGAGGTGGTATAGATGACAATACTTAATGAAAATGAAATTCCTTTACAAGAAGAAGAACTTGATAACATTGTGATGAAAACTTTCCTCAAAACTCTTGAAATTCTTGGAGGACCGAGAAAGCTCATTCTATACAGAAATCTTACCTGGGTTCCAAGTCTTATTGAAGCTTGTTATGCAATAGTTTTAAAAGATAAATATTTGAAAACAGAAGAAGAAATTGCTGCATTCCTGGGGATTACAAGACAGTCTGTTAGAAATATATTAAATGCAAATTCTGATGTGGTCTTAGATACTCTTGAAGATGAGATGAAGAAAAAGGAGATAAGATCTCATGTGGCTGGAGGACTTGCTAAACTTGCATATAAGAAAGTTAAAGAGGAGTTAGATATAAAGTAGAGTGGTAAAAGTAGGAGAAGAATATATTGTAAAAATTGATGGAATAAACTCTCAAGGTCAAGGCATTGCTCATATTGGTGGTTTTGTAGTTTTTGTGGATTATGCTCTTCCTGAAGAGATTGTAAGAATTAGAATACATACTGCCAAAAAAGATTATGCAATAGGAAGTATTGTAGAGTTTGTTGAGAGGAACTCACATGGGGTGGAACCTCCATGTGAGTTTTTTTATGAATGTGGGGGATGTCATCTAATGCATGTGACCTATGAATATCAGTTGGAATTAAAAAAGAAGATAATAGAGGATGCTTTAAGAAGAATAGGCAAAATAGAAAGAGATATTAACTCAGTAATTGGAATGGAAAATCCTTATAGATACAGGAATAAAGCTAAAATTTTTGTAGGAAATAGAAAAGGAAGTATAGTATTAGGTTTTTATAAACCTCAAACTCATTGTATTGTAGATGTTTCAAAATGTATTGTTCAACATGAAGATATAGATAGAGTTATTGAGACTACAAAAGAAGCAGTAAAAAATTTTCATATTAATGTATATGATGAAATTCTGCATAAAGGGTCTTTAAGATCCATAGTTGTTAGGAGATCGTATGCTTTTAATGAGCTAATGTTGACTCTTGTTTCAGATGGTTTGATTAGTGATGCAAAAGAAATAGCAAAGTTTTTTAAATACAATCTAAAAAATTTAGCATCTTTCTATATAAATGTTAATTCTAAGGAGATGAATGAGATATTTGGAGAAGAGACGATAAAAGATAAGATTGGAGAATTTATTTTTGAGATTTCACCTATCTCCTTTTTTCAAACTAATACTATACAGACCGAATTACTCTATAATAAAGTTTTAGAATATCTTATTCCTGAATCTAAGCTTGTCTTTGATGCTTATTGTGGCGTTGGTACCATCTCTTTATTTCTTTCTCAAAAGGCTGAAAAAGTATATGGTATTGAGATAGAAAGGTCTGCTGTAGATGATGCATGGAAGAATGCTAAGAAGAATAACGTGGAAAATGTAGAATTTATATGGGATAGATCTGAAGAGGCAATCCCAAGATTAATCTCTGAGGGAAAAATCCCAGATATAATAGTTGTGGACCCTCCAAGGAAGGGATGTGATAAAATCCTTCTTGATGCTATCATTGAAAATAAAATAAAACAAATAATTTATATATCTTGTTACCCTGCTACTTTAGCGAGAGATATAAATATACTTGTGAATTCTGGATATGAGATAATGGAAATACAGCCTGTAGATATGTTCCCTCAGACTTTTCATGTGGAGACTATCGTTTCATTAGTAAGAAAGTGATAGTTATATTTCTTTTCTAAGTGGTAAAATATTTTAAGAAAACTTTTTTTTGGAGGAAGATGAATGATAGATATAGATACTTATGGTGATTTTAAAAGTAAAATAGTAGAAAACGTTTCTAAGGTGATTGTTGGGAAAGAGGACATTATAGAGCTTATTACTATAGCTTTTATCTGTGGAGGACATATACTTATTGAAGATGTTCCAGGTCTTGGAAAGACTTTGATGGTCAAAGCTTTTGCAAAAACCATTGGAGGTAACTTTAAAAGAATTCAGTTTACTCCCGATCTTCTCCCATCGGATCTTACTGGTATAAATTTTTATAATCAAAAAATAGGTGAATTTGAATTTAGACCTGGTCCTCTTTTTGCGAATATAATATTAGCTGATGAAATAAATAGGGCAACTCCAAGGACTCAATCCAGTCTATTAGAAGCTATGGAAGAAAGACAAATTACAGCGGATGGTGTTACTAGAAAGCTTCCCGAACCTTTTATGGTTCTTGCTACTCAAAACCCAGTGGAAACTTATGGTACTTTCCCTCTTCCTGAAGCAGAACTTGACAGATTTTTTATGAGGATAAAGATAGGCTATCCTAAACGAGAAGAAGAGGTTGAGGTTATAAATAGAAACAAAAAAATGGATCTTTTAGAAGGAATAGAAACTGTAGTGGATAAAGAAGAGATAGATTATGTAAGAGAACACTATAGCGAGGTTAGAATATCTAAGGAAGTTATGGCTTACCTTTTAGATATAGTGGAAGCCACAAGAAATTCAGAATCTGTACTACTTGGAGTAAGTCCGAGGGGTAGTATTGCTTTGTTTAAAGCAAGTCAAGTTTATGCATTATTTAATGGAAGAGATTATATAATTCCTGATGATATAAAGAAGCTTGCACCTTATATTCTTAATCATAGAATAATTACAGTAAGTTCATTAAAGAGTAAAGATATTTATGCTTTTGTAGAGGGTCTTTTAGAAGGTATCAAAGCCCCTGTGGAGGAAATATAATTTGATTTACTTTTTATTTTTTATCCTATTAATTGGGGTAATTGTTAATGAGCTTTCAAAGAAGTATGTGCTAAATAATGTTTACTTTTATAGAAACTTTTCAAAAAAAGTGTTAGAGATAGGAGAAGATGTATTTATTGAAATTGTGGTGGAAAACCGAAAAATTCTTCCTGTTACTTTTCTTCAGGTTATAGAAGAGCTTCCATCTATTTTTGAGTATAAGTTTAAAGTAGATAGAGTAAAGACAAAAGATTTTTTATATCACACTATAACTTTTTTCTTGCTTCCTTACCAGAGAATTAAGAGAAAGTATTTGGCTACTTGTAATAAGAGGGGAAGATATATTTTTGGAAATATAGAGATCCGTGGAGGAGATTTCTTAGGTTTAAATGTAAAAACTAAAGCTTTAAACTATATCCAAGATATTGTAGTCTTGCCTAAAAGGGCAGATTTGGAAAAAGATATTATTCCTTACGGAAGCTATAGTGGAGACATCTCTGTAAGAAGATGGATTATAGAAGATCCTACAATGATTATAGGAGTTAGAGAGTACACAGGAAGAGAACCAGCCAAAAATATTCATTGGCCCCTTTCTTTGAAACATGGAGAGCTTTTAGTAAAAAATTTTGATTTTACATACGAAAATAATGCGATGATTATGTTAAATGTAGAATGTGCTAAACCTTATTGGATGAAAATGGATGGAGAAGCAATAGAAAAATGTATTTCAGTAACCAGAAGTATTGGAGAGAGCTTTTATTATAAAAAAATTCCTTTTGGCTTTCTTACAAATTCTTTAATCTATGGTTTACCAAGAGAAGAAAATATTCTCTATCCTGCTTTTGATGAAAGTCATCTTTATACTTTCTTAGAATATTTGGGTAGGATTTCTTATAATGTAAATTTTCCTTTTGAAGAGGTTATAAAGAAATTTTTAGGAGCTCAAAATCTTCTTATCTCTACTTTTGTTATTATTACTCCATATATATTAGAAGAATATCTACCATTTATTAATGCTGTAAATAGCGAACTTTGTAAAGTTATACTGGTATCTTTTGATTCAAAAAATTTAGAAAATATCTCTGAAGAAATTATTAAATATTATATGAGGGAAAATAAAAATGGCGCTCTTATTTCTTGACCTTATTTCAAAAATTTCTTTTGCTTTTTCTCTTGTATCTATTGTTTTCATCATATTGTATAATCTTAAACTACCTGTGGTGATACTTTTCATCATTTTGGGTTTAGCCTTTTTTAATCTTTATTTTAAAAATAAGAATAAAGTTCTTTTTTATCTTTCACACACTCTTTTTATAAGTTTATTGTTCCCACCTTTTGGTGCGACCGAAAAAGTCTTTCTGATAATAATCTCCTTATATACTATATATGTGGTGAATACTGAGACAAATATAAATTATGGATTTGCTGTGGATTATTTTAAAAGAACTTCTTCCTTAGGATTACTTACTTTTGTTATTTCTTTTTTAATGAGATTTATAAGTACCAGTAAGTTTAATACTATTGAAAATTTAGTTATCCCTGCTCTTCTTCTCTATTTTGTGACAACTGTTTTTTTACTAAGGATATTGAGATCTTTGGAATATAAACCAGAAGATAAAAAAATAATATCTATTAATATAAGATATGCTTTTCTTTTTATAATTCTCTCATTTTCTCTAAGTGTACCTTTCATAAGGGATAAACTTTTTTACGCTTTTAATTTTTTATTTTCTCTTCTATTTTGGGGGTTTACATCGCTAATCTCTGTGGTTTTTATAATTGTAGCTTATATTGGGGGTAAGATAGCTTATTACATTCTTTCGTTCCTTGCGAGTAGTGATGTACTAAGTAGAACAATGGGTAGAGAGGTAAAATTAAGTCCTATATTAAAAGATATTACGAGGCTTCTAAGAGAAAGACCGAACATCCAATCGGATTTTCTTGATAATGTACTCCGTATCTCGTACTATATCTTGGTAATCGGAGGAGTTATATTTATAATATTTTGGATTTTAAGACGTGTACGAAATAGTGCTAAGAGAGAGGAAAATTATATAGAGGAAAAAGAATTTATTTTACCTTCTATTAATCCTATTCAAAAGCTTTTTTCACTCTTTAGAGGGAGTAATTTAGGAGTAATAAGGGAATACTATAGAAAATATCTTTTAGAAAGTAGAGAAAAAGGTGTGGAGATAAATCCTTCTGATACTACATTTGATATTTACAATAAAACCCTTTATATTTTTGATTCTAATGCTACAAAAAGAATGAGAGATATATACATTCGCGTAAGATATGGGCTTGAAAATATTTCTTCAGAATTATCTAAGGAATTTATATCTCTATACGAAAGTCTTCACAAGAAAAAATGATTTTTGAGGGTAAGTAAGGGAGTATTAAGATTTTAAAAGGGGGTGACAGGGATGAAAAGAAGTGAATATGAAAAGGCAAAAAAGAGAACATTAGAATTTTTGGAGAGAGCACATATTGTAATTACTGAAGAGGAAAAAAATAAAATTGAGGTTACAGATTTTGGACTTGGAATGTTAGAAAAATTTGGATTACAAATACTTACTTATGTGAGTACTGAAAGGGTATGTGCAAAAGAGCTGGTACTTTTTCCAAGGCAAACATGTCCTGAACATAGACATCCTTCTATAGGAGATAATCCTGGTAAGGAGGAAACTTTTAGATGTAGGTGGGGTAAAGTTTATTTATATGTTCCAGGAGAGCCTACTAAAAATCCTAAAGCCTTTATACCAGAGGATAAAAAGGAATATCTTACAGTTTGGCATGAGATAGAGCTAAATCCTGGAGAGCAGTATACTCTATATCCTAATACTCCTCATTGGTTTCAAGCAGGAGATGAAGGAGCAATTGTATCAGAATTTTCTACAAAGAATACTGACGAGTATGATATCTTTACAGATCCATATATTAAGAGAATTGTTAGAATAGATGAGGATTAGTGTACGGAAGAAGTTGGAATATAGAAAATAAAAAGGCTCAATTTATTAAAGATGAGCTCCTCAAATGGGGAGGAAAAGAGGAGAATCCAACTAACCCATATGAAGTTTGGAGAATAAAGCTTAAAGGAAGCACATTTACCTATTATACTTCTGGAAAGCTTTATAGTACTCATTCAGAAGAGATTAGTGATATCTGGAATAGGATTGATTCTATTTTAAGAGATAAGCTTAGAGAGACTAAAAAGAAATATTTATTGGGATTTGATGAAACAGGGAAGGGTGAAATTATAGGGCCTATGGTATTGGTAGGTGTCTTGATCTCAAAAGAAAAGCTTAATGAGATTAATGCAGAGATAAGAACTCCAGATACCAAAAAGGCGCACACTCACTCTTATTGGGAGAAAATTCTTACCTATTTAGAAAGCATGCAAGGAGAAGATTTTAAATACCTTTTTGATTTAATTCAGCCGAGAGAGATAGATAGGTTTAATATAAATGAGCTAATGGATCTTTCTTATGAAAAATTAGTAAAGGAATTTATAAGAGATTTTCCTTTGGAAGATATAAGAATTGTAGTTGATGATTACAGAATTGGAAAAGGATTTCAAAGGTTTTTAGATAACTTAAAAGAAAAAGGAGTAGAAGAGGAGATAGTTCCTAATTCTGAAGAGAAATTTCTGGAAGTGAAACTTGCTTCTCTTATAGCAAAAGGTATCAGAGAGAAAATATTAGAAAATATTTCAAAAACATATGGAATAAATGAAAAGGTAATGAAAGGAAATCTTTCAAATTCAGAAGTAGTGCAATTTTTAAAGACAAAAGCACATAAAGATCTCTGGTTTATAAGAAGATCTTTTGGAACAAAGAAGAAAAAAGAAACAGCTTCTTTTATTTCTCTAATGACTGAAGAGAATAAAATACTATGTCCTTTTTGCAAAAAAGAGCTTAGTACAGCTATTTTTGAGAATAATAGATTTTGGTGCCCTTATTGTAAAGTTGAAATTAAGGATTTAGAACTTGCTTTGAAGTATGCTTATGGTAAAATCTATGTACAAGAAGAAGAAAAAGTTTTGATGCTATTAGAAAGCACACATTTTTTTGATGGATTTAATTTTTTAGTTTCTGAGAATATGTTTAAAAAGTTGCTTCCTTATAAAGAAATCGGAAGAATACTTTTAACTCTAAAAAATAAGATTGATAATTATATAACGTTAAATTTTGATGGTAATGTGATAACTCTTTCCTTGTGTAGGAATGTCTAAGATATTTAAACGATATGGTTTTGAGGATTTACTAACATCATATACTAAAATACCACCAGCGAGCTCTCCTGGTTTTAAGTATTTTCTAAAAAATACCTCCTCTCCATTTATTGCATAGTAAATAGAGGCTGATATATCTGGGAAATACTTTTTCCAATCTTCATCAATGAGTTGTAAGTTGTTTTGGGTTATTAAAATTTCTTTATCTGTTTTGTTATAAATGAATATTTCAAATTTCCAAAAACTTTCCTCAGGTTTAATACTTCCAGATGCAGATCCAATATTTCCAGAAACCAGGGGAAGTTCTATTACATTCACTACTGAGGCTATATAGACTATAACTCCATCAATATTTTCTCCCTTTACCTCCTTTCCATCAATGATTAATGGGACTGTTTCAGCAAAAGAAAGACTAACTATAGATAGTAAAAATATAAGAAGGAATATTTTTTTCATTCTTTTAACCTCCCTCTCCCTGACTTTAAAACTGATTTATTTTTACAAATATAATATTCTTAAAAGGATTATAAGATTTTTTTGAGATTAAGTAAATAGAATTTAATTATATTGTTATTAAGGGGAGTAAGGTAGAGGTATCTCTACCTTACTCTTTTACTGCGCCACGTGTAAGACCAGATACTATAAGATTTTGAAGTGCTAAGAATAGAATTACTATAGGTAATGCACCTAAAATAGAGGCTGCAGCAAAATCACCCCATCTTACATCGTACATCCCTGCTACAAAGTTTCTTAATCCTACTGCAAAAGTATATTTTGCTGGATCTTTTAAAACTATACTTGCTAAGAGAAACTCTGAGTATGTACTTATAAAAGTGGTAATAGCAACTACAGCTAAGATAGGTGTAGAAAGAGGAAGGATGATTTTGTAGTATGCTTGAAATCTAGTAGCGCCATCAATTAGAGCAGATTCTTCTAAAGAATCAGGAATGCTATCTAAGAATCCTTTCATTAGCCATATGTTGTATGGAACTCCACCTCCAAGATATACCATCACAAGACCTGAAAGGGTATTTAGACCTAAAAAAGGTACATATCTTCCTATGTGATATAGAAGAAGATATATTGCTACCATTCCCATGATTGCAGGAAACATCTGTAATATAAAGAGAGTTATGAGAGAATACTTTTTGCCCCAGAAATTGAATCTTGAGAAAGCATATGCTGCTAATGAGATAAAGAAAACTGTAAGGATAGCAGTACTTATAGAGACTCCAAGGGAATTCTTAATCCATGTAAGGAAACCAATTTCTCCTAATCTTTCGTAATGACTAAGGGTAGGATTATCTGGTATTAATTTTTGTCCTACAAGACCTCCGCCTGCTCTAAAAGAAGCTGAGATAGTCCATACTACAGGAAAGAAAGTAAATAATAAAAAGATCCAGATAATAATGTGTTTAGGAAGCTGTTTTAAAAAGGTATTTCTCTTCATTCGTATTTCACCTCACGTTCAAATGTACCAGATATCCAGAAGTTAAATATGCTTAATGCAGCTATAATTATAAAAACAATAATTGAAATTGTGGCTGCCAGTCCATAATCTTGTCCTCTTCCACCTTCAAAAGCAAGCTTGTAAGTATATGAAATAAGAATATCTGTAGTACCTGCCACTGTAGATATATCTGACATGGGAGGTTTTCCACCTGTAAGGAGGTATATTACATTAAAGTTGTTAAAGTTAAAAGAAAAAGTACCTACTATAAGAGGACCTATAGCTGTGAGTAGAAGAGGCAAGGTAATGCTTTTAAATTGATGAAAGTTAGATGCTCCATCTACCTTTGCAGCCTCATATAATTCTTCAGGTATACTCTGTAGAGCACCTAAGCAAACAGTCATAGCATAAGGATATCCAAGCCACAAATTTACTAAAAAGAGAGCAACTCTTGCCCATGTGGTATCTAAAAACCATGGTATTTTAACACCAATTATAGAGGATAAAATTCTGTTGACTACGCCTACTTCAGTGTTTAAAAGACCCACCCATACTAAAAGGGAAATAAACGCAGGAATCGCCCATGGTATTATAAGAAGGGTCCTATATATACCTTTGAACTTTAAATTTTTATCATTCATTAAAAGAGCTAATAAAAGACCTACGGCGAAGTTTAAGAGGGTAGTTACTGCTGCCCATATAAAGGTCCATGAAAAGACTCTAAGAAATGATTTTGAGACTCTTTCGTCTTTAAAAAGTCTCAAGAAATTTTCCCATCCCACATATTCTACAAATCCTGGGATTACCTCTTCTCCGTTTGGCCTTACGAAAAATCCTTTTTGGGATATTAATTTTTCATTATTAAGGAAGTCATATATTGCATCTTCTTGGGGAATATATTTATATCTTTGTCTAAAAGTAGCAAAATGATTTATATCACTAAGCTGAAGAAAGATATCCTCCTCTAAAGGTATTTTGAGATTTTGAAAAGTACCAATTTTAGTGAATTTTTTCTCTTGAGGTAATATTTTGTAGTGTTCAAACTCTAAAGGGAATTCTCCTTTTTCTACAACAGTCATCTTTTTATTTACTATGTCATATATATTCCCTTCTTCGTCCTTGAAAAGTAGCTTTATATTTCCTTTATCATCTTCGTATACTGCATAAGAGTAGTTTTTGGGATTCTCAGGAAGAAAAGTTTCTTTTTCCAATTGCTCTATCACTTGTTCTTTAGTGAGTATATGTCCTGTTCCATAATTAGTATAAGCTATCTGGATAGTGTAAACGATAGGATAGATCATAAAAATTAGCATAAGAGTAAAAGCAGGGACAATGTACCTCCATGGATAAGTTTTAGGATGGATAATAAAAACTACAAACAAAAATGAAACAAGGAAGAATAACAGTCCCCAAATATCCCCTGCAATATTTCCTAAAATATAACTAAAAAATATTCCAATTACTCCTATGATTCCTGCATAGAGGTAAAGGAACATATTTTTTGTCAAATTCATTTTTAAATCCTCCTCCTCAATATGGAGGGGGAGATAATATTATCTCCCCCCTCTTAGCTATTGTTACTTTCTTGCTTTTTGTATAGCATCTTTGATTTGGGCAACTGCTTCTTTTAGAGCTATGTCAGGAGTCTTTTTCCCAGAAGTAATTAAGGTTAAGGCATCTCCCATAGAACTCCATACTGGACCCATCTCAGGAATATTTGGCATAGGAATACCATCAGCAGCACTTGCTCCGAAGGTCTTAATATCTGGATTGGAGGAAACTACTTTATATGCATCTTTTCTTGCTAAGATTCTTGGATCCTTTTCAAATAACTTTAACTCAATTTCTTTGGTAGCCAAAGCTTCTAAAGCGAAAGTCTTTAATATAGCAATATTAGGTGATCTTGAATTGAGCATAAATCCTTGTACACCTACAAAAGGTCTCATAGGTTTTCCATCTATTTTAGGAAGTTTAGCAACCCCATAATTTATTTTGGCTCTTTTTATATTATCTATCTCCCATGGACCAGTGATCATCATACCTAATTTCCCTTCAGAGAATAAACTTGTGGTAGTCTGGTAATCAATCCCTTGTTTTAATATTCCTTCTTTAAATAAATCTACTAATTTCTGTGCTCCTTTTATGGACCCTTCGTTTGCAAGTCCTATATCTAAAGGATCCAAGCCTTGAGGCGTCTCTTTAAAAACGTATCCTCCAAGAGCTGAGAAAAAGGCAAAGCTGTAGTAAAAGTTATTATAATCATATAGGAATCCGTAAGTTCCACCTTTAGTAAGCTTTTTAGCAACTCTTACTAATGATTCATAGGTGGTAGGAGGAGTAGGTACTAAGTTTTTATTGTAGATAAGAGCTACAGCTTCCTGAGAGTAAGGAATTCCATATAATTTTCCTTTGTAGGACATGGCTTGAAGAGTTACAGGAGTGAACTGGCTAAGAACATTATTGGGCAAGAAGTCTATAGGTAGTAGCAAACCATTTGCTACTAATTCTCCTATCCAATCATGAGCTCCTACAATGATATCTGGTCCCTCGCCAGTAGGAGCAGAAGTTATGAACTTTGGTTTGATATCACTGAAGCTTACTTCGTTTACTTCTACTTGAATTCCATATTTTGCTGTAAATCCTTTTACGAAGTCTTTTAATTGTTGTACCTGAGCTTCAGAGGCCCATATAGTAATCTTTCCAGGAACTGCTGCTGGAGTTATAGAAAAAATAATAAAGGATAACAAAACAATTAAAACTAATCTTTTTTTCATTTTTCTAAGTCCCCCTTTTTAAAAACTTTTGTAAGAAGAAAGGAAAAGAAAAAAGAAAAAGATATATTTTTCCCTCTATTTTCACCTCCCTTTATTAACTTGTGTTAGTAACTCGTGTTAATAAATTATAGCACTTGTTAAAGATTTTTAAAAGAGGAATATTTGAAAAATCTTATGATATAATCTAAAAGGTTGTAATTACTAAGAAGTGAGGTAATGCTTTATGAAAAAGATAAATATATTTGATCTTTTTGTTGTCATTGTAATTCTCTTAGCTATTGGGGGGTTCTTTTTGGTTAGAGAAGGTAAAACTCCTCTCGCAAATGTTCAAGGAGAAGAAAAAGAGGTAGAAGTAGATATTATAGTGAGAAATCTTCCATTAAACGATCATGATGTATTAAAGCCAGGTGAGAAGGCTTTTATTAGAATTAAAAATCAGCCTTTTGCTTGGGTTACTATTAAAGATGTGAAAATTTATAAGAAGAAAAGTATCATTCCTAATTTTAATGGCACGTATATAACTGTAGATGATATAAATAATCCTTTTAATGTGGATATGCTTATTACCTTTACTTCAAAGGGATATGTAACTGAGGATAGTGTAGTTTTGGGAGTGAAAATAAAGGTAGGAATGGGTATAAATATTGAAAGTTTTAAGATGGATACTAATGGTGTTGTCTCAGCTATAAAATATTAGTTATGAACAGCTTAGTCGATATTTGGAAAGAAAGTTTTACTTTTAAAGTTCTGAATAAAATAGAGATAGGAATTAAGAAAAAGTTTGAGCCTATTATAACTTCTTCTTTTTTATTTCCATTTTTTTCCTTTATTTTAGAGTATTATTTATATATATTTTTATTTTTGCTTCCTTTTCTATCCTCAAGTAAGATAGCTATTGGCATCTTAATTGCTGCTATTTTGTGGGCTGTAGACACATTTCTTTCCAAAGATAAGAGATTTTTTGAAAATTTAGATAATTTTACAATACTTTATATAATTTTTATGCTTATAAACCTTATTGCTACATTTTTTTCTCCTTATTTCAGTTCTGCATTGACAGGTTATTTAAAGTTTGGTGTTTATTTTGTAATGTTTCTTATTTTAAAAGATACTTTTAAAGATAAAGAAAAAAGAAAAAGAGCAGTGTATGCTATTCTTCTTTCTACTCTTATTCTTTCAATGTACTGTCTTTATCAATGGATAATAAAGGTTCCTCCTCTTGCGGGATGGGAAGATCCAGAGTTTGCAGAAGCAGGAGTTGCTCGTGTCTACGGGACTTTACTTAATCCTAATCTTCTTGGAGGTTACCTTATTGGTGTTTTTCCTTTTGTACTCTCTTCCCTTTTTCTCTTTAGGAGTAAGAGTATTCCATTGATAGCTTCAGTCCTTTCTTTCCTTTCTATAATCTGGAGTTATTCTCGTGGCGCTTATTTTGGTTTTCTTGTATCAATGCTAATTTACGTGTTTTTCTTTGGGCAGGTTTTATGGCAATTAGGAAATAAAAAACAAAAAAGATTGATGCTTATTTTGGGTGGTATATTTTTGCTTCTGGGGATTGGGATTTTTCTAAACTCTCCTTATCTTCAGAGAAGAGTTTTCTCAGTCTTCACTTTATGGGGACATTCTTCTAATGCTACAAGAGTAGTGATATGGCAAAAATCCTTTGAGATCTTTAAAGACTTTTTCTGGATAGGTATAGGGCTTGGAAATGATGTATTTAGAAGGGTATATGCCTTTTATATGGAGCCTAAATATACTGCTCTTGCTTCTTATAACCTATTCTTAGAGTTAGGAATAGAGGGGGGAATATTTGCACTTATCGCCTTTCTTGTAATGATGTATTATCTTTATAAAAATTTCTTAAGGAAGTTTTCCTCTTGGAATGTATCAGATAAAATCTTTGGAATTTCTGCTATTGCTTCAATAAGTGCGCCTTTATTCCATGGCTTTGTGGATACCATATGGTATAGACCTTATCCTCAAATTATTTTCTGGTTTTCTGTGAGCCTACTTTTAAATCTTTTTGAAGAAAAGGGAAAGATTGAAAAGGTGTTATTTTTTAATCTTGGAGGCTTAGGAGATCAGATCTTATTTTTACCTGTTATAAAAGCTACTGGTGAGAGATTTAAACCTTCTCAGATGAAAGTTATAACAGAGAAAAGAGGAAGAGGTATCTATGACCTTTTAAAGATAGATGTGGAAGAGTTTAATCCAAAGGATAAACGTTCTTTGGGTGGTACTTTATATCTTATAGCAAAACTTAGTAGGGAACATTATGATCTTTCTATCTCTACAGGTAAATCAACTTTTATTGCTATATTTATGTATTTGGTAGGTGCACCTATCAGGGTTGGGTATAGAGAGAATCCTTTTAATTTTTTATACACCCATAAAGCCTCTTCTAAAAGGGACGAGTATATAGCAAAAGTTCATTTTAGACTTGTGGAAGCTTTAGATAATAGTATTCCTTTTTCTCTTCCAGAGATAAATTTACCTGAAGAGATTAAAGAGAAGGTGGAAAAAGATATTTTGAACTTAAGCTTGAAACCCTTTGAGTATATACTTTTGCATCCTGGAATAAGTAAAATGAGTATAAAAAGAGGAATTGATAGGAGATGGGCTCCAGATAAATGGAAGGAACTTATAGATAGGATAGAAGAGCATGAAATCCCTTATATAATAGTCTGTGGACCTGACGAAGAAGAAAGTATAGAAGAATTAAGAAAACTTACTGAAGATAGTATCTTTTTCTCTCCTAAGAGTCTTGAAGATTTTATGGGATGGATATATTTTAGTAAGGTTATGGTATGTTTAGATTCTGCTCCTTTGCATCTTGGAGTTGCTTTGAAAAAGCCAATAGTAGCTATTTTTGGTCCTACAAATCCTAAGGAGATTATTCCTGAAGATCCGTTATATCAGGTAGCTAAAGTTGATCTTTCTTGTGAACCTTGTCTTTGGGAGCATAGGAAAAAGGTGTGTGATACTTTAGATTGTATGAATATATCTTCTAATATAGTTTGGGAAAAATTACTTCTTTTTATAGATGCTTAATATTTTGTTTATTATTTCTGTGGTAGAGAATCCGGAGAGAAGCGGAAGTATTATTACTTTTCCGCCGTAGCTTTCTACGATTTTACTTTCTGGCAGATCTTCTTTTTTATAATCTCCTCCTTTCACATGGATATCTGGTTTTAGTTCCCTTATTATATTTTCAGGGGTATCTTCTTCAAAAAGAGTCGTATAATCTACCACTTCTAAAGCAGAGATTAGCTTTAATCTTGCTTCTTCATCAAAGATCAGTTTTTCTTCCCCCTTAATTCTTTTTACTGATGAATCACTGTTTATGCCAACAATTAGGACATCTCCCAACTTTTTTGCTTCTTCTAATAATTTGATATGTCCTGGATGCAATATTTCAAAACATCCATTAGTAAAAACAGTGGTTTTGTTCTCTTCCTTAAGTTTTTTGATTGTTAATTTCAATTCTTTTATGTCTTTTATCTTTCTCTCAAAAGTATACATTTTCATCTCTCAGCTCAATTTTTTCTGGTAATATGGAGATAAGTTCTGAGACTGTTAAAGTGCTACTTCCAAGCTTTCTTACCACACAGCCTGCAGCAAAGTTAGCTATTAAAGCAGCTTCTAAAGGGTTGGCTCCTGAAATTAGAGCTAAAGAAAAGGCAGAAACTACCGTATCTCCAGCTCCAGTTATATCTCTTACTTGGGTACGAAGGGCAGGAATAAAGATGCGAAGGTCTGGTTGATAAAGAAACATACCTTTCTCTCCCCGAGTAATAAGTACTCCTTTCCCTTCTATAATCTTTAATAATTTCTCCCCACAAGAATAGATCTCAAAGTTTTCATTTATATTAGTAGCAGTTTTTGCTTCTTTTTCGTTTGGAGTAATAAAAGAGGCTCCTCTATATTTTGAGTAGTCTTGTCCTTTTGGATCTACAATGATCTCTTTCCCACTTTTCTTTGCAAGATTTATAATATTTTGAGTAAGAGATGGTGTTAAAACTCCTTTTGCATAATCAGATAAAATAAATAAATCTGTATCATCTACATTCTCCCTAATCTGTTTAAATAAAAATTCCTCAATTTCTGAGGAAATAAAATCCCTTTGTTCTTTATCTATTCTTACAATTTGTTGCCCTAATGCTAAAATTCTTGTTTTAAGAGTGGTAGGTCTTTTTTTATCCTTTATTAGTGTTGAATGAATATCTTTTTCTTTTAATATCTCTAATATTTTTTCTCCTTCTCTATCTTCTCCAATCACTCCAAAGAGAAAAGGCTCTCCTCCAAGAGTTTTTATATTATTTGCCACATTAGCAGCACCACCTAAGGTATATCTCTCTTCTTTCATCTCCACAATAGGAACAGGAGCTTCTGGAGAGATTCTTTCTACATTTCCTATAATGTATTCATCTAACATTACATCTCCCAAAATAGCTAATCTTTTTCTTTGCCAAGAGTTTATAATATCTATTAGTCTCTCTCTAATATCCATCTTGCAGCCTCCAATATATTTTTTGCAGAATAATCTGCCAGAGGATCTTCTTTACCTATAAGAATTGTTTTACATCCTGCATTTTTTCCAGCTTCTATATCACTAATTTTATCTCCAATGGTGTAAGAATTTTTAAGCGATACATTCCATTCTTTTGCTGCTTGAATAAGCATTCCAGGATTTGGTTTTCTACAATCTCCTTCTAAATTTGGACAATAATAGAAGTCTTCTATAAATACTCCTTCCTTTGAAAGAATATAGTAAAGGTATCTGTGAAATTTTTCCACATCTTCTTTTGTATAATAACCTCGCTCAACTCCAGATTGATTAGTAGCAACTATGAGAAGAAATTTTTTCTGTAGCATTTTGAGGCCTTCAATAACATTAGGAAGAAGAACTAAGTCTTCAATTTTATATACATATCCTTTATCTTCATTTATAGTTCCATCTCTGTCTAAGAAGCAGGCTCTCTTTTGAGATGGGAATAATTCTTCTTCAATGAGATCACAAAGGATATGCCCTATGGTAATATGAGCCTCTTGGATATGGGGAGTATGATGAAAAGGTACAATTATAGATAGGTCTGCATATTTTACTATCTCCCCACCATCTCTTCCTGTAAGAGCTACAGTAAAACCTGAGAGTTCTTTCGCCTTTTTTAGTGCATTAATAATATTAGGTGAATTTCCTGAGGTGCTTATTCCTATAACAATATCCCCTTCATTCATTAGTGCATAGAGTTGTCTTTCAAATACATGATCAAAAGTGTAGTCATTAGATATGGAAGTTAAGTTGGAGGTATTAGTAGTAAGAGATATAGCAGGAAGAGGATTCCTTTCTTTTAAAAATTTTCCCACAAGTTCAGAGGTAATATGTTGTGCATCAGCAGCACTTCCACCATTTCCCATTAAGATAAGCTTTTTACCTTCTCTATATTTTTCAATGATAATTTTTGCAAGCCTTTCTATATCTGGTATTAAAAAATCTGATACCATTTCCATAGTAAAAGAATGTTTTCTAAGTCTCATATTTATTCTGTCATTCATATCTCTTCTCCCTTTCTTCCTACACCTTTATATAAAAATCCATATGATCTTACCTGTGTAGGATCTAATAGATTTACCCCGTCTATTATTATAGGTTTCTTTAGACATTTCTTTAACTTCTCAAAATCTACCTTTTTAAATTCCTCCCATGTGGTAAGAATTAAGATACAATCCGAATTTTCTGCTGCTTCGTATATATCTTGACAATATTTTATATTACTAATTTCTTTTTTAGCCTCTTCCATTCCCATAGGATCATAAGCTTTTATGTTTGCCCCATCATTTAATAGCACCTTTATTATTTTAACAGCTAATGAGTTTCTTACATCATTAGTATTGGGCTTAAAAGTAAGTCCCCATATACCTATAGTGTGTCCTTCAAGAAAGTCACCTAAGTATTCTTTTACCTTATATACAATCTGCCTTACCTGATGCTCGTTCTTTTCTAAAATAGATTTTAACAAATTTGGTTGGTAACCATATTTCTCTGACATCTTTATAAGCCCCATAAGATCTTTTCCTAAGCATGGTCCTCCAAAGCCTATTCCAGGTTGTAGGTAATCTTTTCCAATCCTTGGGTCATATTTTATTCCTTCAATAACATCTAAAACATCAACCCCTAATTTTTCACAGATGTTAGCAATCTCATTTATAAAGGAAATTCGCATGGCTAAAAAAGCGTTAGATGTATATTTTATTAATATAGCAGTATTGGGGTCTGTAATAATAGTAGGAGTATTTAGAGGAGAAAATAAGTTTTTAATTCTCTCTGCTACTTCTTTATTGTAAGTTCCAATAACAATCCTTGATGGGTGAAAAAAATCATAGACTGCTTTTCCTTCTCTCAAAAATTCTGGAACTATTGCTAATTCGTACTCGTAACCTTCTTTTTTCCCTTCTTTTTCAAGTATCTCACGGATTTTTTCTAAAGTACCAATAGGGATTGTGCTTTTGATACCAATTATTTTCTTAGTTTTTATGATTTTTCCTAAATCCTGAAAGGCTGAAATTACTTGTGAAAGATCTACGCTTCCATCATCTTTGGAAGGAGTATTTACACATATAAAAATAAGATCTGAAAAAGATACTAAATCTTCTATTTCTGTAGTAAAAGAAAGCTTTTTCTCCTTCAGGTTTCTCTCTAATAGCTCGTCAATCCTTTCCTCTTTTATGGGAGGGACTCCTCTTTGTAGCTCTTGTATTTTTTCCTCATCTATATCCATACAGATAACTCTGTTTCCAAGATCTGCAAGACCCAAAGCTGTTACAAGTCCAATATATCCCGTTCCCACTATACCTACTTTTTCCATGAAGACCTCCTTTTTATTGGAACTCAAATAAATTATACATAAAAATTTGACCTCGTTTAAATTTTTGTGATAAATTGTATACTATTATGGAGAATATAAGAGTTTCTTATATTATACCTGTAAAAAATGAGGAAGGTACCCTTCAAGAATTATACTCTAAGATTAAGGATGTTTCTGAGAGGCTTTCTCTATCCTTTGAAATTATATTTATTGATGATGGAAGTACTGATAATTCCTTTGAAATAATGAGAAATTTGAGTGTATTAGATAAGAGGGTAAAAATAATAAAATTTAGAAGAAACTTTGGAAAAGCCTCTGCACTATCTGCAGGATTTGAAAAAGCAAATGGGGAAATAATTATAACTATGGATGCAGATTTACAAGACGATCCGAAGGAGATCCCTGAATTTCTTGAAAAAATAGAAGAAGGTTATGATATGGTATCGGGATGGAAGAAAAATAGGAGAGATCCATTGAGCAAAAGGCTTCCATCAAAGATTTTTAATAAGATTACATCTCTTCTTACTGGAGTAAAAATTCATGATTTTAATTGTGGGTTCAAGGCTTATAGAAAAGAAGTCATAGAGAATATTGATATCTATGGTGAACTCTACCGTTATATTCCAGCTTTAGTAAATAGTAAAGGTTTTAGAATTGGGGAGATAGAAGTAGAGCATCATCCAAGGGTTTATGGCAAATCTAAATATGGCTTTGAAAGAATACTTAAGGGGTTTTTAGATTTAATTACAGTAGTTTTCTTGACAAGATTTTTGAGAAGACCCATGCATTTTTTTGGTGGTACAGGTATTGTCTTCTTTACGTTAGGTTTCCTTATAAATTTAGGATTGACAATATATAAATTTGTTTCAGGGGCTCTTATAGGAGGTAGACCACTACTTACCTTAGGAGTGCTTTTAATGATCTTAGGAGTTCAGTTTTTATCTATAGGACTTTTAGGTGAGATGTTAAATAATATAACTCATGGAAGAAAAAAGGATTACTCTATATTAGAGGAGATAGGTTTTGAGTAATATTTATCTTAAGCTTATCTTGAAAGAGATTCCAAGGCTTCTGGGACTTTTAGATAGGAATTCTGTGAGTCCAACTTTTGGATGTTTTGATAGAAATTACTGGCATTATAATGTGAGTGATTTTCCTTGTGCCAGATTCCAAGAGGCAGTTTTAACCTTATCTCTTCTTTATATGTTGGATGATAAAAATAATCCTTATTTTAATGATGAAAATGTTCTTTTTTGGATTAATGGTGCAGTAAAATTTTGGTGTAATATTCAAAGAAAAGATGGATCTTTTGATGAATGGTATCCTTACGAGCACAGCTTTGTTGCAACTGCCTTTTCAACTTATGCTATCTCTGAAACTCTTCTTCTTATGGGAGATAAGATTAAAAATTACAAAAAGGTCATACGTTGTATAGAGAAAGCTTCAGATTTTATTATAAAAAATGTAGATTATACTGCCTGTAATCAGGAGACGGGAGCTATAATTGCTCTTTACAATACATATTTATTGACTTCAGATAAGAAGTATGAAGAAGTAGCCTTTTTAAGACTTGAGAAACTTTCTAAAATGCAAAGCTCAGAGGGATGGTTTCCTGAATATGGGAGTGCAGATATAGGATATTTGTCTTTAGCAGTAGATTATCTTTGTAAGCTTCACGAAAAGTCAAAAGCTCCTTTAGCAAGTGAAATAATAGATAAAGCATTAGACTTCTTATATTATTTTGTGCATCCCGATGGTACTTTTGGAGGAGAATATGGATCGCGAAATACAAAATATGTAATTCCTTCTGGCATTGAATATGCATCTTCTTGGAATGAGAAAGCTAAAGCTATCAGTCTTTCTTTGAGAGAATCTTTAGAGAAGGGGAAGACTATTGGACCATATAATTTAGATGATAGGTACCTTTCGTATATAGGATATACCTATATACAAGCATCAAAATATTATAAGGAAATAGAGCTTATAGAAAGAGAAGAAGATTTTAGAAAAAATTTCTCTGAAAGCGGTATATTTATTTTATCAAATAAAAATTTTTATTTTGTAGTAAATCTTAGAAAGGGTGGAGTTTTAAGATTGAATTTTAAAAATACAGATTATTCTTTAAACGATAGTGGATGCCTTTTAGGAATAAAGGATAAGTTTTATACCAGTGGATGGTTAAATCCTAATATTTCTTGGCAAGAAAAAGATGGGGATTTTCTTATAGAGACTTCAGGGCTTACAATGTCTTTTGTAAAGATGTCCTTACTTAAAAATATCTTTCTTCGCATTTTTCAGATGTTTTTTGGTAATTTTAATTCAATTAGTAAAGCTATAAAAAGTCTTTTTAGGAATTTTCTAATATCTTATAAAAAGGAGAGCAATGTAAAAATAATAAGAAAAATTTCTTTTAAAGAAGATGGAATCGTGATAGAGGATGAGATTGATTCTCCTAATCTTATAGATGTATTATATTTAGGTATGGAGAATCCATATATTTTCATTCCTTCTTCTCGTTATTTTCAGGAATGTGATCTTTCTAAATATAGTCATAAAGTAAAAGTTAATGACAAAAAAATAAAGGTGATTAGGAGCTATGATTGGGAAGGAAAAGAAAAATTTACTTTTAGCAATTGCTAAGATTCTTTTAACAGTACTGATATTTTACATAATATTTAGGCATTTGCCTCTAAATACCCTTATAGAGACTTTAAGCTCTGTAAGATTAAAATATTTGGCTTTTGGATTTATAGTAGGACTTCTTTTTAGTTTTTTAAAAATATTTAAGTGGCATCTTTTCCTAAGGAAGATAGAAAATGTTCCATTTGGTAATGCAGTAGATGGGTATTTTATGGGTATGGCTGTGGGTATTGTTACTCCTGGAAGAGTGGGAGAGCTGGCACGGGTAGGCAATTTGGGAAAAGAGAAAAGAGTTTCTGCATTAGGATTGACAATATGGGATAAAATTTTTGATCTGTGGAGTGTACTTCTCCTTGCTGTTCCAGGTATCTGGTATTTTTTAGGTCCATATCTTGCTATTTTGCTTTTAGCAATTTTAATAGGATCCCTTTTTATACTTTTAAATCCTAATTTATTATCTTTTTTCCTTAAGCTTCCATTTTTAAATAAGCATCCAGAGATTTTAGAAGGGTTGAGAGTAGTCCCTAAAAAAACTTTTATTGAGAATTTGTTTATCAGTTTTATATCCTATTTTTTAGTTATTGTTGAAGCATATCTGTTAATTTTGGGCTTTGGAGTAGATAAGTTTAAAGCCTCTTTTTTGGGTTACCCTGTAGTTATGTTTACCAATGTTATTCCTATAACTATAGCAGGGCTTGGGGTAAGAGAGGGAGCTGCAATTTATCTTTTGGGCAAATTTGGGATTTTGAAAGATATAGCTTTTAATACGTCTTTTCTAATATTTTTGTTTAATACTGCCTTTCCTGCCCTTTTAGGTATTATTGCAATGAACAAGAAAGTGTTTGAAAGTAAGTTTCTAATCTATATAATAATGGCTATTTCTGGAATACTTCGATTTTTACGTATAGGGGTAAGAAGTATATGGTTGGATGAAGCAATTACTGTACAGGTTGCCCAAGGAAGTATAAGGGATATTATCTCAAACAGGGCATCTACAGGGATTCACCCACCATTATATTTCTCATTGATGCATTTTTGGATGAAGATATTTGGTAGTTCGGAGATTGCAGTAAGATCTTTTTCGGCAATTTTTGGTATTTTATGTGTATATATGATTTATAAACTTGCTTCTAAGTGCTTTGATAAAGGTACAGGGCTGATTGCATCTTTACTCTTTGGTTTATCTCCATTTTATATCTATTATGCTCAAGAAGCGCGAATGTATCCTTTGGTTACTTTTTTAATGCTTCTTTCACTCTATTATTTATCTTCTGATATTAAAGATAATAAAAATTTAATTAAGCTTTCTATTGTAAATATTCTTGCTCTGTATACTCATGTGTATACTGCCTTCCTAATTCTTGCTGAAAATATTTTTGTTCTTTTGACTAATCTTAGAAATCGGAAGGTTCTTAAAAAATGGATTATTTTTCAGTTCATTATTTTAATAGCTTTTTCACCTTGGATCTATGTGATCGTTAAGAACCGAACTCCAGAAGTATATCAAGGAGCTCAAAGGCTCACTTTAAAAGTTTTAGCTAATTCCTTTTTGGAGGTAAACTTGGGTGCGGCAAGAAGTATATTCTTACGATATAATCTTTTATATTATATAGGAGCCTTTTTAATAATTCTTTTTATAATAGGTCTTCTTCCCCCATATGAGAATAAAAAAGGTATATCGCTTATATTAATTTATTTATTTGTTCCTATTTTTACTATTATCATATTTTCCTTAGGTAAAAGTTTCTTTAGTTCTCGTTACATCTCTCCCTTTGTTCCAGGATATTTAATGATAGTGGCGAGAGGAATTAAAAAATTTAAATTTTATCCTATAACTGTTATTTTATTAATATTATTGTTGATAATGAACTCTTTTGCTCTTGGCTTTTATTATAAAAATGTTTCCTCTCTTAATCGTCCATGGAGAGAAGCAGTAGCTTATCTTCACCAAAACGTTAGTGATGAAGAAAAAGTACTTATTTTTGCTCCTTATATGTGGAGACCTTTTGAATATTACAACCAAGGAAAACTCAAAACTGAGTTTGTATATATATTCAAGCTGGATAAACTTTTAAATGACTTGAAGAAAGAAAAAAAATTTTGGTTAATATTAGCTAATGATGATATAGAAGATCCCGAAGGTAAGGTGATAGAATTTTTTGATAAGAATTTTAAGAAAGTTGATGGTAAGAAATTCTATAGATTGAAGATCTATGCCTATGAACCTATGTGAAATTTAAGCTAAAATCCAAGGTTGGTTAATTCTTGCTTGTAACTTCTAAGTAAAATAATTAAAAATTTCTAATATAGTTTTCAGAAGTTTTTGTTCTATTTATCTCTCAAGTGATACTTGTAATGTTATTCTAATATTTTTTTTAAAGATGTTTATGTGATAATATATCATTTAATGAAATTAAAACAGGTGTTAGTAAGGGGGTAATGAAAAAATGTCAAAGAAGAAAAAATCTCCCACCAGTTGGGATGTGGCAAAACTTGCAGGGGTCTCAAGGTCTACAGTATCTTTTGTCCTTAACAATACCCCTGATATTAAAATAAGTGAAGAAACAAGAAAAAGAGTCCTTGAAGCAGTTAAGGCTTTAGACTACAAGCCTAATGCTATCGCAAGAAGTCTTGCCAAACAGAAAACGGAAGTTATAGCCTTTTTTGTTTTAGATATTGTCAATCCTGTATTTCCTAATATGGCAAGAGGTATAGAGGATGTGGCAAGACACAATGGATATACTTTGTTTTTATGCAATACTGATGGGAAATCATTGAGAGAACTAAGATATATGAATACTATGCTGGAAAGAAGGGTGGATGGGATAATTGTTGGAGCTTTGACTAATGAGGAGATAAGTAGGATTGCTAAGGAAAGAAACGTTCCTCTCGTTATTTTAGAGCATCCAAGACTTCCTGAACATGATGTGGTATATGCGGACAATATAGCAGGAAGCTATGAATCAGTGACTCATCTTATTGAGTTAGGACACAAAAGGATAGCTCATATTACTATAAATCCAGAAAGTATCATTGTGCAAGAAAGGATAGAGGGATATAAAAAGGCATTAGCTAATGCAGGAATTCCTTTTGATGAAAAGCTTTTAAAGATCTTTTACGGAAAAGTGGAGGAAGAAGTTGCAATAGATGAACTCTTTTCCCTCTCTGATCCTCCTACTGCTATATTTGCTTTTAGTGATTTTATGGCAATTCAGATTATGAAAATTCTTATTAAAAGGGGAATCAAAATTCCTGAAGATGTATCTATAGTTGGCTTTGATGATACTCTTGCAAGTCTTACTATTCCAGCTCTTACTACTGTAGCACAGCCTTTTTACGAGATGGGCGCTAAAGCAGCAGAGATTCTAATAGAAAGATTAAAAAATCCAGATTTACCTATTCAAAATATAAAACTACCTACCAAATTAGTGATAAGAGAAAGTACAACAAAAAGAAAATAAAAGGGTCTTTTATATTTGACACGTATTGGGTTTTATGTTATATCCTAAACAAAAGAAAAACGATTTCGTGGGAGGTGTTTGAAGTGGTTGATATGCAGGAAGTTGCATCAGCTGTAATTGCTGGAAATCGGAAGAAAGTTCAAGAATTAGTAGAAGATGCCTTAAAAGAAGGGGTTCCTCCAGAGAAAATCATAAATGAGGGACTTCTTGCAGGTATGAGTGTCATTGGGGAACGATTTAAGAAGAATGAGATTTTTGTACCTGAAGTATTAGTCTCTGCACGAGCAATGCAGGTAGGTATGGATATTTTGAAGCCGCTTCTTACTAGGTCTTCTGGAGTAATAAAAGGTAAAGTAGTGATTGGAACAGTAGAAGGAGATCTACATGATATAGGTAAGAATCTTGTTGCTATAATGTTTGAAGGAGCAGGATATCAAGTTATAGATCTTGGAATAGATGTACCACCAGATAAATTTGTAGAAGCAATAAGAGAGCATAATCCGGATATTGTTGGTATGTCTGCATTACTGACAGTTACTATGCCTCAGATGAAAGTAACTCTTGATGTAATGGAAAAAGAAGGAGTTAGAGAAAAGGTTAAAGTTATAGTTGGGGGTGCTCCTGTTACCGAAGAATTTGCAAAAGAGATAGGTGCAGACGGATATGCTCCTGATGCTACCTCTGCAGTAGAGTTAGTAAATAGACTTTTGGGAGTTGAGAGTGCCTGAGATACGTATACTTCCTGATAATATAGTAATAAGTGCTGAAAAGGGAAGAAGACTTTTAGATGTATTAAGGGAGAATAATATTTTTGTTAATTCATTGTGTGGAGGAATGGGGTGGTGTAGAAAATGTAAAGTAAAAATAAAAAGAGGAAATATTGATAGAGTTGAGCTTGCTTGCCAGTTATTTATAAAAGATGATTTAACTATTGAACTTTTAGAGGAGAATGTATCTTTTAGGATACTCTCTGATTTCACCTTAAAAAGAAATATTAACCTTGATCCTATTATTAAATTAGAACCCTTTTCGCTACCTCCACCAAATCTTGAAGACCAGAGATCCGATTTGGAGAGAATTTTGAGCTTTAATAAGAACATCTTTTTAAAGAGATTAGACCTATTGAGAAAGATCCCACTATTTTTAAGAAGAAATGACTTTAAAGGCAAGTTTGTATGTTATGAAAATAATGAGATCATTGACTTAGTTGAGAGGGAATTTGAAAAACCCTATGGTGTTGCCTTTGATATTGGTACGAATACTTTAGTGGGATATCTTTTAGATTTAAAAGAGGGAAAAGAAGTAGGGATAATAACCCAGGTAAATCCTCAGGTAGAATACGGTGTAGATATTTTATCAAGAGTTAACTACATTATTAGTGAAAAAGATGGTATAGAGATTCTAAGGGAAAAAATAATTAAAACTTTGGAATACATGATAAATAAATTATGCAAAAGATCTATGGTTAATCCTAAAGATATATATGCAATTTCGGTAGCTGGAAATCCTACTATGGAGCATATATTCTTAGGTATAACCCCACAATTTATTGCAGTGTCTCCCTTTATACCGATAGTAGATTTAGGAATGACTTTTGATGCTTTTGAAGTTGGATTTTCAAAGAGTAAGAATGCAAAAGTTTATGTTTTTCCTAATATATCTGGATATGTAGGTGGGGATATTATAGCAGGAATCCTATCTACGAATCTATGGCAAGAAGAAGGTAATGTATTATTTGTAGATATTGGAACTAATAGTGAGATAGTGCTAAAGAGTAGGAAAGGGATGTTTGCTTGTGCTACTGCAGCAGGACCTGCCTTTGAAGGCGGACGTATTACATATGGGATGGTGGCAAAAGAAGGGGCTATTGATCGTGTATGGGTTGAGGAGAATAAAGTTGTATATAGTGTTATAGGAGAAAAAGAGGAAAAAGGGATATGCGGTTCAGGGATTGCAGATGCTATCTCTATTATGCTTGATTTGGGGATTATAGATAGAACAGGTAGATTTGTTAAAAATGAAGATTTTGCTCTTGGAAAAATTAAAATAACTCAAAAAGATATAAGAGAGATACAATTGGCTAAGTCAGCTATAAGGGCAGGGATAGAGATCCTTTTAAAAGAAGCTGAAATAACTTCTGAAAATATTGATAAGATTTTTCTTGCAGGTGCTTTGGGAAATTATTTGAGAAGGGAAAGTGCTGTTAAAATAGGGCTTCTTCCTTCTGTAGATATTGATAAAATTATATATGTTGGAAATTCGGCAGGTATGGGAGCAGAGATATTACTTTTGGATAAGAATTATAGAGAGCTTGCGGATAAAATTGCTAAAGAAGTCAATTATATAGAGCTTTCTGCCAAAAAGGAATTTCAAAATTATTTCGTAGAGTATATGCATTTTTAGAGGAGGATTTTTATGGAGCAAAAGAAAAAACGTTTAGTAATACCTTTACTTAGTGCGCCAGGTGTAAAGTTGTCAAATACCACTCTTAAAGAAAATCTTGCTGATTCTAATATTCAATTCAAAACTTTAAGCCTTCTTCTGGATAGATTTCATCCCGATGGTATTTTCCCTTTTATGGATCTTACTATTGAAGCAGAAGCTCTTGGTTTAAAAATTGATTTTCCAGAAAATGAGAATCCTTCAGTGAGAGAACATCCTGTTAAGAATAAAGAGATTCTTGAAGAGGTAAAAAGAAGATGGAATGGAATATCAGGAAGAATGGAGATTTTTATTAGGTTAGCAGAAAGAATGGTTAAAGAATTTGATGTTTTAAAGGGAAGTTATGTTATAGGTCCTTTTACCTTAGCAGGTGAACTTATGGGGGTGACGGATCTTGGAATAGGGGTTATAGAAAGACCAGATTTTGTAAAGGAGATTGTAGAATTTTCATTCAAAGTAGTAAAAGAATATGCAAAAGGTCTTTTAGAAACTGGGATTGATATGATAGCTGTTTTGGAACCCACAGCAGTTGTACTATCTCCCTCATATTTTAGAGAATTTGCACTTCCATATTTTATTCGTCTTGTAGATGAACTTAAAAAATCTATTATTTATCATATATGTGGGGATACCACTCATCTTATGGAAGATATGGCAAGAAGTAAAGCCTATGGACTTAGTCTTGATAGTGCTGTAGACCTAAAATGGGTCTCGGAAAAAATCCCTAATAATATGTATATAATTGGAAATTTAGATCCTGTAAAAGTTTTCTTAAGAGGAAATAAAGAATTAATAGAAAAAAGTACACGAGAGCTTTTGGAGAAGATGGAAGGGGTTGATAATTTTATTTTAAGTTCTGGATGTGATATTCCAATAGGGACTCCTTTGGAAAATATTGAAATTTTTATGAGAATAGCAAGGAAAGGATAAATAATGAAAGATCTTTAAAAATTTAGGCTTTTATGTTGAAAAACTCCGACGTTTTTGGTATTATATGTGAAAATTTTGTATTTTTTATTATAAGGAGGCGATAAAATTGGTATGGATCATGCCTTGCCCGAAAAGGGCGGTTCATATCAAGGAATATAATAAAATCTGAAAGGAGGTAGAAGAATGGCAAAAACAATTGAAGAAATTAATGAGAAAATCCGCCAGGGTAAGGCAGTAGTGGTAACTGCTGAAGAGATGATTGGAATTGTTAAAGAGAAAGGTGTGGAAAAGGCAGCTAAGGAAGTAGATGTGGTAACTACTGGTACTTTTGGAGTAATGTGTTCTTCTGGAATATATTTTAATATTGGACATACAAAACCAAGGATTAAACTGGGTGGAGGTAAAGTCTATCTAAATGGAGTTCCAGCATATGCAGCTTATAGTGCAGCAGACCTTTTCTTAGGAGCTACCGCACTACCTGATGATGATCCAAGAAATAAATATTATCCAGGAGAATTTCCATACGGTGGTGGACATGTGATAGAAGAACTTATAGCAGGAAAAGATATAAGAATAACAGCTCAAGCTTATGGTACTGATTGTTATCCAAAGAAATCTTTAGACGCTTATATTAATATTCATAATCTCAATGAAGCAATGCTTTTTAATGTGAGAAATGCGTATCAGAATTATAATGTAGCAGTGAATTCTTCTGATAAAGCTATATATACTTATCTTGGTATGCTTAAACCAAGGTTTGGCAATGCTAATTATAGTAGCGCTGGGCAACTTTCTCCACTTCTCAACGATCCTTATTATAAAACTATAGGTATAGGTACAAGGATATTTCTTGGAGGAGGAATGGGATATGTAATATGGCATGGGACACAACATGATCCAGGAGCTGAAAGAACAGAAAGAGGTATACCAAAAGTTGGAGCTGGGACTCTTGCTGTAATAGGAGATCTTAAGCAGATGAATCCTGAATGGATTCGTGGAGTAAGTGTAAAGGGATATGGAGCATCTTTGGCTGTAGGAATTGGCATACCTATACCCATACTTAATGAAGAAATGGCTTTTTATACCTCTGTTAGTGATGAGGAAATATATGCTCCTATAGTAGATTATGCAACTGCGTATCCCAATAGGGAACCAGATATTATTACTTATGTTACATATAAGGAACTTAGGAGTGGAGAGATAGAGGTCCTTGGAAAGAAGATACCTACAAACTCCCTTTCCAGTTATCCAAAAGCTAAAAAAATTGCTGAGACCCTTAAAAGCTGGATACAAGAAGGAAGTTTTCTTATGACCTCTCCTTCAGTTCCTCTTCCTGGACCAGAGTCAGGTATAAAGTTTAAGCCCTTCAGTGGAAGAGAGATTTTAGAGGAGGTTGAAAAGAAATGACAACAGAAAGAATTGTACTTCGTTTCCCTAAAGAGCTTGCAGATAAGCCTATTGTTGTAAATCTGGTCCGGAAATTTGATTTAGATTTCAATATATTAAAGGCTACAATTACACCTGATGAAGAAGGAGTTATGGTATTAGAACTTTCTGGAGAGGAAGAAAGTTTTGCAAAGGGGATAGCTTATCTAAAAGAATTAGGGGTAAAGATTCAACCACTTTCTCAAGATGTTATATGGTTAGAAGAAAAATGTGTACATTGTGGGTATTGTGTAAATTTTTGCCCTGCTAAGGCTCTAAATAGAGATCCAGAAAGCTTTCTTGTGAGTTTTGATTCGCAAAAATGTACAGCTTGTGGTATATGTGTAGAAATATGCCCTTATAGTGCCATGGAGATGAAAATTTTTGTTTAGAAATTCCATAAATGAAGGGGGCTTTTATGCCCCCTTTCTTTTTATTTATAATCTTCAAGAAAGTTATTTAAATTTTCAAAAGTGCCTGTAATATAGAGTATGTCTCCTTCTTTGATCCTTTCCTTTGGCTCTGGAGTTATAATATCCCCACCTCTATGAATAGCAAGAACATTTAAGTTATATTTTTTCCTGACATCTAAATCTTCCAAACTCTTGTTAACCATTGTAGATGTAGGTCTTATTTCAAAGATCTTTATATTTGATGATATCTCTATATAATCTATGATATTAGGTACTACAAGTTTTTGGGCTAAATATTCTCCTAATTCCTTTTCTGGAAATACAACTAAATCTGCTCCAATTTTTTCTAATATTTTTTTATGAGGCTCGCTTACAGCTCTTGCAATGATATATTTTACTCCAAGCTCTTTTACAAGAAGAGTTGTAAGGACACTTGCTTCTACATCATGGGCTATAGATACAATCACTACATCAGCATTTTGAATCCCTGCTTCTCTCAAGAAATTAATATTAGTAGAATCTAAAACTTTTGCATATGAGACGAAGTCTTTTACCTCTTCTACTCTTCTTTCATCAATATCTATAGCAATTACTGGACAACCTAACCTTTCTAAAGTTATAGCTACAGAAATACCAAACCTTCCAAGTCCTATTACTGCAAATTGATTAAATTTAGCCTTCTCAATCCTGAAGTTGTAAGATAATGATTTCATATTATCCTATACTTACCTCCTCTTTAGGATAGTCTATATGAGATTTCTTAATGATAGGAGAAAAAAGGGCAAGTCCAGCTGTTACAGTACCAACTCTTCCTAAGAACATATTAAGTATAAGGACTACTCTGGCAAAAGAAGATACATAAGGAGTGATTCCTGTAGAAAGTCCTACAGTACCAAAAGCAGAAACAACTTCAAATAGGGACTGTAATGGCTGGAATGGTTCTGTAATAAGTAATAACAACCATGAAATAGATACTAATGCAAAGGATAAGAAAAATACCACATAAGCTCTTTTAACATTTTCCCAAGGTATAGTTCTATTTCTGAAATGTACATTTTTTCTTTCAGATATAATTGTAGAAATACTTAAACATATAACAAAGAATGTCACTGTTTTGATACCCCCACCTGTTCCTCCTGGGGAGGCTCCAATAAACATGAGAAATATTGTAAAAAGAAGTGTTGATGGTCTCATCTTCCCTATATCCAAGGTATTATATCCTGCAGTTCTTGGGGTTACACTTTGGAAATAAGCTCCTAAGAGTTTACCTTTCCAATCAAGAGGTTTCAGGGTGTATGGATTATTAAATTCAAGAAAAAGAATAACTAACGTACCTATTACAATTAAAGAAAGTGTTGTTGATAGTGCAGCTTTTGAATGAAGAGAAAGATGTGGTTTTCTCTTTAGTAATTTTTGTATTACATCATAAATGACTATAAATCCTATTCCTCCTATGATTATTAAGGATGTGATTGTAAATACTAAAAGAGGATTTGACACATATCCTGTAAGACTTTTGAAATTTCCAATTAAAGCAAAACCTGCATTGCAGAAGGCTGAAACCGAATGAAATATGGAAAATTTAATCGCCTTTATCAATGGATAATCTTTTATAAAAACAAAGAAAAGGGAGATTGCTCCAAGAGTTTCTATTATTGCAACTATTATTAGAACATTCTTGAGAAATGATACAATACCACGTAGGGAGCTAGTACCAAGAGAAAATTGAAGAATAACTCTATCTTTGAGTTGTATTTTTCTTCTCAGAAGAAGCATCATCCCAGTTGCAAGTACTGCGTAGCTTAATCCTCCGATCTGTATTAAGAGGAATATTACTAATTGACCGAAATTAGACCAGTAGGTTCCTGTATCTACAACTACAAGTCCTGTAACGCAAGTAGCGGAAGTTGCTGTAAAAAGTGCAGTAAGAAAATCTGTAGGGGTTCCATTTGCCGAAGAGAATGGAAACATTAAAAATAATGTACCGATTAATATTATGAGAGCAAAACTTTTTATAAAAAACGATGCTGGATTTGGATTTCTTCTCTTAATATTTTCTATCATATAAATTCTAAGCCTCTTTTCTTTTTCTCCAATCTTTTTTATTATATCTTAGAAAAAAAGAACTAAATAATTTTAGTGTTTTAAATTAAAATGTCAAGTGAGTATGTAAAAAGAACATATAGACAAATAACGAAGGCTTCAGATCTCGTGGGTTTTGAGGTAAAGATCCAAGAGAGTGATCTTTTTATCCTTGCTCAAAAAGACTTAAGGAAAGAAGCATATGAGGCTCTTACCTCTTATAGAAAAGAAATAGAAGATTATATATTAGAAGATCCAGAATTTAAATATGCTCTTTATCCTTATAAGGTTAAGGATAATGCTCCATCTATTGTTAAAGAGATGGCTTATTGGGCAGGAAAGGCTGGAGTAGGTCCTATGGCAGGAATAGCTGGAGCGGTCTCAGAGTTTGTAGGGAAAAATCTTTTGAAATACTCATCACAAATCATTGTAGAGAATGGTGGTGACATCTTTCTTTCTACTAAGAAAGAGAGAAGCGTTGCTATTTTTGCTGGGAAATCTCCATGGAGTAATAAGATAGGCATTTTAGTTCCAGAGGATGTCACCTTAGGAATTTGTACCTCTTCTGGTACTGTGGGTCCTTCTCTTAGTTTTGGTAAAACGGATGCTGTGGTTATTGTGGCGGACTCTACCATATTTGCTGATGCATTAGCTACAGCAGTAGGAAATATGGTGAAATCTTCAGATGATATACCTGTAGGAATAGATTTTGCTAAAAATTTCCCTGAAGTCCAAGAGATCATCATTATTGTAGATGATAAATTGGGCGCTTGGGGCAAGTTTGAGATAATAAAGTTCTAAATGATTTCTATTGTAACCTTAGTATCTTCAGCATCTATGTCCACAATCTTTCCATAAAAGTTCGGATCGTTTATAATCTGTTCTAATTCTTCAGCATCCATATCAATGTCATTAGTGTAATTTTTTACAAGATTTAATCCCCATTTTAAAAATGATAAAGGGACAGTAATATTTACTACATTTTTGTCTTCATCTACCACATTTATCCTTAGGACTCTTTTCCCTCTTTTAATACTTTCTTCTAACTTAGATAGGAGTTCCTCAGCTTCATCGGAAGTAATTTTCCCTTCCTGAACAAGTTTTAAAATTTTATATCTTTCCTCTTTCATATTTTTGATCCTCCTTGAAGGTGTGTATTGGGGAAGTATTAGTTTTAGACCCCAGTATATGAAGATAAGAGGCCACAATTTCCAAATATCTTTTAGTATAGGTATATTAAAATTATTCGCAAGAATAGAGATTCCTAAAACAAGAAGTAATAATCCCCAGAAAGCCTTATTGAGCATTTTCATCCTCCTCTAAAATTTTTAAAGCATCTTGTACAGAAAGTTCACCTTTCTCTAATTGATCTATTATCCACTCTGCTTTGCTCTTGGGCTCTTCCTCTTCTTCAGTAAGAAGACCTAAGTTTTTTAATATGTTATCTAACTTACTTCTTACGGTAGGATATGAAATTTTTAAGATTCTTTCCATTTCCTTGACATTACCTCTGGTTTTTAAAAAAAGCTCAAGAAATTCTAATTCTTCTGGATCTAAGCTTGCTAATTTGTTTAGCCAAAAATCTCCCTCTATAGTAATATTGCAATTAGGGCATTCTAATTTTTTTACAATCAGCTCTCTCCCACATATAGGGCATTTAGGAATACGATTAGGCATATTTTAAAAACTCCTCTAAAAATTTACTTATAATTTTATATAATTGAAAGATTTATGTCAATATTTTTAATATTCTACTTTAAAATTTTTATTCTGACCTTAGAGCCTGGATAGGATCCAGATTTGATGCTCTTACAGCGGGAAGTATTCCAAATATCAAACCTATAGATAGAGAGAAAATAAATCCTAAAACTACGGTAGATATATTTAAAGAGAAAGGTATTTTGAAGTGTTCTACAATTTTACCAGAGATAAAAGAGAGAAGTATACCTATGCCACCCCCCATAAGACTTAGGGTAGCAGATTCAGTTAGAAATTGATAAAGTAAATCTTTTTTCCTTGCTCCTACTGCTTTTCTGATACCAATCTCTTTGTATCTCTCGGTTACAGAAACCAGCATTATATTCATTATTCCTATGCCTCCTACTATAAGGGAGATACCTGCGATACCAGCAAGGGTTAAGGTTAGAATATTTAGGACATCATTCATAGCAGAAAGAAGATCTTCCTGTTTCGCAATAACAAAGTTCATTTTCCCCCTTTTTTGTTTTAATAGAAAGATAATTTTTTGTTTATAGAGCTCTAAATTTTGGCTATCTTTAACTTGTGCTATTAGTAAGTTGAGAGATTGATCTCCTTTTAACAAAAGACTTGTAGAGAGGGGAATGATTATTCTTAGATCTTGATCTCCTAAATTTGGACTGTATCCTCTTTCTTTTAAGACTCCTATGATTTTAAAATTATAGTTACTAATTTTTATTGTTTTATTTAGAGCATCATTATAATCTTGAGCTATAGTTTTTGCAATTTTAGGTCCTACAATACATACTTTATCTTTTGATTTGATTTCATAATCTGAGAATAACTTTCCTGCTACCACAGTATCTCTATTTATAATCAAACCATCATTATCTGTACCATTTACGATTCCATTTATATTGAATATTTTATATTTGACATCGTAGTATCCTGTTACCATGGAAGAAATTAAGACGTCTTCTTTTAGGAGACTTCTTAAATAAGTGATGTCATTATAAGTAAAAGGTTGAGGAGCTCCACCTTTCATCAAATCCTGATCTTTTATTGAGTTAATATCCCCACCTGTTTCTATAGAAGTGGGGAATATAAGTAAGGTGTTTCCTCCTAAATTCTCAAAAATCTCTAAGGTTTGGCTTTTTGCTCCTTCTCCAATTGAGATTAGAAGTATTATGGAAAATACTCCGATTACAATACCAAGAATTGTAAGGAAAGATCTAAATTTGTTTGTTCGTAAAGTGTTTATGGCAAGCTTAATATTCTCTAAGACCTTCATAAAAAATTTTTAAGATTTACCTTCTATTATTTTAATTTTTGAATGATTTTTAATTTTTTCTAATGGTGAAATTATAACAAGCTCTTTTCCCTGAAGACCATTTTTTACCTCTACCTCATTAAAAGTCATATCTCCCAATGTTATTTCTTTTTCTTCCGCCTTTCCATCTTTTATTATATAAACATAGGTTCTTCCTTCTTTAAATGTGATAGCATTTAGCGGGATAGTTAATGCATTTCTTTTGGTCCCTAAACTTATAGTTGCAGAAATACTCATGCCTTCAACCACCTTATTTCCAAGTTGGGGTAGAGGTACTATCACATCATAAGCATAGGTCCCATCTTTATTTAATGTAGGAATCATACTTATAGATGATACTTTTCCCTTCCATGGCTTTTCTTCCAATGCATCTACATTTACCTCTACCTCTTGTCCTTCTTTTATTTTTAGTATATTACTCTCATCTACCTTTACTGTTGCAACTAACGATTTTGGGTCAATAATAGTAATAATAGAGGAGTTAGAAGTAGACAGATTAAATAGACTCAAAATGTTTGAAAGATTTCCAAGAGAAGTTTGAGAAGATATATCCTGTCCTGTTTGGAGATGTACTCCTGGCATAGTATTTACTTTTGCTACAATTCCATCTATAGGAGATTTAATTATTCTTTCTTGATAAAGTTTATTTAACGTGTTGTAAGTTGTTTCAAGGGTTTTAATTTGGTCAGGAGATATGGGAATATTTTGAATATAATTCATATTTAAAGATCCCATGGCACTTGTTATTTTGAGGAGATCAATGATATTTCTGATTTGTTCCATTTGTTGCTTTAATTCTTGGGCATCAATAATTACAAGAGTATCTCCCTTTTTGACTTTATCCCCTACTTTTACCCGTACTTCTGAGACAGTACCAGAAACTTTTGGATAGATATCTATCTTTTTAGAAAAGGATAAACTTCCACTCACATTTATTGAGATAGGTATATCCTTTCTTTTTACAGCGACAACTTCTACAGGAACTGGAGAAGTTCTTATTCCATAAATAAGTATACCTATAGCGGCAGCTATTAAAACTGCCGCTATTAGTAATTTTTTCATAATATTATTCTTTACCTTCTAATTTCTCTAAGAAATCGCCCAAGAATTCCATATATCCTTTAGTCCGTCCAGCACAGTTTTCTAAATTACGAAGAATTATTGTATCATATTCTTCAAGTAATGGTGTTTCCTTAGAAAATAATTCTTTATCTGCCTTGTAATTCTTAGTTTCGTTTATATTTGGATAGTATTTACTTTGTATTTCCCAGAGTTTTCCCATATCTTTTCTTGAAATCCATGCAGCGTTTACTCCATCCTCTTCTAAATTACTTACTTGGATTGGTTTTGAATTTTTTAATGTTTCTATATACTTGGGATTATCATTAAGAATTTGCCATTCTTGATAGTCTTCTAAAGCATAATGATGATTTTCTCCTTGAGCTATTAATTTTTCAAGATTAAAGATATTTAGTAAGGCATTTCCAAGAGGCATAGGATATGCGTGAAAAGGCTGAGTTAAATCTTGAAGATAGTGAAGACTATATGCAAAGAATCTAAATCCCCAGTAATAATCTTTATTTTGAAAAGATTCTTTAGCTAAATTCCAAAAATGAGCAATTCTCTTAGGAGCTTCACCAAGTTTTAGTATACCCTCAAAAAGTATGTAATATTGGTGTCTCCAGCCAGAGCTTCCTCCTGTAAGTTTTTGCATAGAATTTAAATTTAGATTATCATCCATCCCGTTATCAGGTTCTGTTACATATCTTGTTATAATTGTTATAGCATCAATTTCATCTCCGATATTTTCTCCTCTATAAGGGATAGTATAGGAAGGATTATAAGGAGACGGATCATTGTCAGGATATGGTGTTACTTTTATATTAGTATATTCTTTTATCCAAGGATTTTCTTTTAAAATTATTTCTATCATCTCTCCATGGGCAGACCAGGAAAATGCGGGAAAAAGAAAAAGAATTAAGAATAAAGTAGTGAAAAATAACTTCTTCATATTTTTAATACCCCCTTAATTTAATTCTCTCACCAGAATCCTTTTTGAAAAGGTAAATCTTTTCTGGAAGGTCAAAAGAAATTTTATCTCCTACTCTTACATCTAATTTATTTTCAGTTTCTATTTTTATAACAGTTTTCCCTAAATCTACGTGTAAAACTTGCCTTTTATCTGAGGGAAGACTATCAATGAAGAATACTTCTCCTAAGATTGCTCCATGGGGATTTATTTTTATATCTTTTGCATGAAAACCCAAGATATATTCTCCTTCTTGGAAAGAAAAGGGAAGATGAAATAGTCTCCCTTCGGAATAAAAAATAGAACCCGAGATTTTTCCTTCTATAAGATTCATGGGAGGATTTCCAACAAAAGAAGCTACAAAAGAATGGGTGGGATTTTCTGTAAGCTCTTCGTAGGTTCCTACCTGTAATATTCTTCCCTCATGCATTACTCCTATGATGTCTCCTATTGCTATAGCTTCATTTTGATCATGGGTAACATAAACAGAGGTAACTTGAAATCTTAGTAGAAGTTTTTTAATCTGAACTCTTGTTTGTACTCTTAATCTTGTATCAAGATTAGATAGAGGTTCATCAAAGAGCATTACTGACGGATTTCTTATAATGCATCTTCCTACCGCTACTCTTTGTTTTTCTCCTCCCGAAAGTTCTTTTGGTTTTTTGGGTAAAAGATATTCAAACCCTACTCCGAGAATCTCTGCAGTTTCCTTTATCTTTTCATCTATTTCTTCTTGAGGTGTTTTTTTAATCCAGAAGGGAAAAGAAAGATTTCCTTTTGCTGCATAGTGCGGATAAAGAGCGTAGTCTTGAAATACCATGCCTATCTTTCTTTCAGATGGTGAAAGATTTGTAACTTTTTCTTCGTTAAAATATACATCTCCTGAATCAGGCTTTTCTAAGCCAGCAATTACTTTTAGTAAAGTAGTCTTTCCACATCCTGATGGTCCGATTATGGATAAGGTTTTTCCTTCTGGAATATATAGATTAATATCTTTTAAGACATAAATTTTATTGCCTTCTTTTTGAGGAAGATCTTCTACGATCTCTGAATCTTTTCTTTGTCTAATAAGATTTGAGAGCTCATGGGTAATAGAGAAAGTCTTTGTTATGTTTTCTAATCTTATGCTCATTTTATCAAATATTAAAAATTTGGGAATCAAAATTTGGGTTTATCTGATAATTTTTATATGTTCTTTTATGAACTAATATTTTAGTATCCTGGTAATTTTCATACTGCTCTAATTGAATAGGTATAAAATTATCTTTGTCTATGTAAACTCTCTGCATTGTGTAAGTATATAGACGATCTCTGCTCGTATTTATCTCTATTACAAAACAATTATATCCATTAATATTTGCTTCTTTGACTAAAAGAGGCTTGTTTTTAAATAACTGCTCTAAAACATATGCTATACTAAGTTCATCTACTCTTCCTTTTCTCAAAGAGAGTATTAATGGGTCATCAGGATTTAATGAGATAGGAATAAAGCTTAATACCCCACCTCTTTTTAGTCTTACTTTTCCTTCTTTATATATCAGTACTGTCCCTTTATCTTTACCATCTACAATGTTTAATCTTATAGTATTAGGTTTTTGAAAGAAGAATTCATAAGTAATATTCTCTTCACTGTTAGCATCTCTATTATAAACCTCAAGAATACTATAAAATGTATTTATATTGTTGTATGCAACTTTTGTCTTTTGTAGTATCTCATCTGTGGATATTCCAAAAGACGAACTTATAAATAATAAAAATATAAGGAGAAATTTCCATATTCTCATTTATTTTTCCTTATCTGATATGTATAGCTGTTCTATGTTAGTTATTGTACCATAAAGATCATTGCCAAAATATAAAGTTGGTTTAAACTTCTCTATAAGATAGGTTTTGTCAAAGTATTCTTTAATAACCTGAGCACGTAGAACCCTTCCGATTACTAAGTGATGATCTGCTTTTATATCCACAATATTTTCAATGGTGCATTCCACATGTGCAATACATTCTTTTATAAGAGGAGATGCTATTTTTTCTGCTAATATAGGAGTAAGATTTGCTTTCCTGAATTTATCAGTATTTCTCCCGCTATATCTTCCACAAATTAGGGTGGCTTTTCTTAACTCATAAGGTGGAATGTTTATAGCAAAGTCTCCTGTCTCTTTTATAAGACTGTAGGTGTATCTTTCAGGTTTTAGGCTCAATACAATAAGAGGAGGGTTTGTACTTAAAGGAATTAGCCATGATGCGGTCATGACATTTGGTTTTTTCTCTTTGCTGATACTTGTTATGAGAAAGGCGGGAAAAGGATGAAGAAGATATGCAAAATTTCCCTTTAATTCTTTCATACTACACCATTTTATATTTTTAGAATCCATTCAAAATCATATTTAGAAGATGTAAACACACCATTTTTATATTGTAATTTATCGGTCTCTATAAAGGAAATTATTTGAGTCCCAAGCTTATTAAGATCCTTATTTTTTATATATTCTTTTATTACAGAGATAGGAAAAGTAAGAAAGAGGGTTTTCGCTTCATAGATATTGGCTGCATCATCAACATATAATATTATATTTACCTGTGTATTATCAGGTAAGGATGTAGAATTTAGGGCAGGGACAAGGTTTTTGAGAATTCTGTTTACCATGGAAGGGTAGGGAAGACCTTTTTGGTGGAGTTTTGTATAGAAAGAGAGATTTAATCCTATTGCAGGATGATAAATAGGAGCGTTCATTTTAAAACTTTCATCTAAAGTTTGAACATCTTTCTCTAAATTTGATTTTACTATGTCATTAAAAGTAAGAATATGAAGTATAAAAATAGTTGCAGGCTTTTTCTCATTTTGGACAGTCTGGGTTTGAGTTTGAGCCCAAAGAATTTGAGTGGAAAATAGTAAGATCAATAAAATAGCAATAAAGACTTTTTTCATTTTAGGATACTCCCTTCTGTAAAAATTTTTAAGATAATTCTATTATATAATAATTTATGAACAATAAATTTGACTATAAAAAGATTTTTATTATTCCTTCTCAAAGAAAGCAGATTTTTCTTGAGAAAATTAAGAAAGATTTAAACCCAGAGCAGGAAGAAATTGTTTTTGGAAGTGATGGGCCATCTCTTGTAATTGCTGGTCCTGGTTCTGGAAAAACTCGTACTATTGTTTACCGAGTAGGATATCTTATTGCCTCAGGATATTCCCCCAAGAGTATAATACTTCTTACTTTTACAAATCAGGCAGCAAGAAATATGGTTAATAGAGTTTCATCTCTTGTAAGGGAGAGTACAGAAGAGATGTTAGGGGGTACTTTTCATCATGTGGGAAATAGGTTTTTAAGAATGTTTGGAGAGAATGTGGGATTGAATAATAATTATACCATCTTAGATAGAGAGGATTCTGCTGATTTAATTGATGAATGTATAGAGGAACTTTTTCCTAATGAGGATATAGGCAAGGGTTTAATTCTTGATGTTTTTAGCTTTTATATAAATACAGGAAAAACTTTAGAAGAAACATTAAAACTGAAAGCAATTCATCTCTTGGATAAGATAGAGGTTATAGAAAAAATTATTGGGAGATATCAGGAAAGGAAAAGAGAACTTAATTTATTAGATTATGATGATCTACTTTTTTACTGGTATCAACTTCTTTTAGAAAGTGAAAAAATAAGAAGACTTTTAAATGAAAGATTTTTATGGGTATTGGTAGATGAATATCAAGATACTAACTGGCTTCAAGGTGAGATTATTAGGCTTTTGAGAGACGAGAATAAGAATATACTTGTGGTAGGGGATGATGCGCAGGGTATATATTCCTTTAGAGGAGCTACTTTGGAGAATATGCTGAAGTTTACAGAAGTTTTCCCTGAGGCAAAAATATTTTATTTAGTATCTAACTATAGAAGTACACCTGAAATTATCTCTCTTGCTAATGAAATTATAAAAAGAAATGTTAATCAGTATCAGAAAGAAATAAGACCTGTACTTAAATCAGGCTCTAAGCCAAAGCTGGTATGGGCAAAAGATGAGGAAGAGGAAGCCCAGTTTGTTGCTGAAGTTATAAAAGAACTTTATAAAGAAGGTATAAAGTACAAGGATATAGGAGTTTTATTTAGATCTAATTATCATTCTATGACTTTGCAGATAGAGCTTACTCGTCAGGGGATTCCGTTTGAGGTTAGAGGAGGACTGAGATTTTTTGAACAGGCACATATAAAAGATATGCTCTCTTTATTGAAAATTATCTATAATCCTCAGGACGAGTTTTCTGCTCGGAGGTTTTTTAAACTCTTTCCTGGGATAGGGAGGGCTTATGCCAAAAAAATGGCGGATATTTTAAGAGAAACAAAAGATTTTGAAAGATTATTTTATTTTTCCTTAGGAGGTAGAGCTTTAGAAGGGATGCGCCTTATCAAGAGAATTTGGGATAAGGTGAAAAATATTCCTACGGAGAGATTTTCAGAAATCCTTAGAGTTTTTTATGATGAATATTATTCAGATTATTTAAGAAGAAAGTATTCTGACTTTGAAAGTAGAGAGAAAGATGTATCGCAGCTTATACTTTTTGCTGAAAGATATAACGACTTAGAGAAATTTCTTAGTGAACTTACGTTATATACCTATGCAGGGGAAAAAATATTGGAAGAAGATGAAGAAAAAGATTTTGTAGTATTATCCACAATTCACCAAGCAAAAGGTTTGGAATGGGAAGTAGTCTTTATCCTTAGATTAGTTCAGGGAGAGTTCCCTTCTTATAAAAGCTTTGATAACTTGGAAGAGGAAAGAAGGCTTTTTTATGTGGCTGTGACAAGGGCAAAAAGAGAGCTTTTTGTTGTAACTTATATTACTAAAAGGGTTAAAGACATTAACGTCTTTTTAAAACCATCTATATTTATAGAAGAACTCCCCAAAGAGGAACTCTTTGAGGAGTGGATTGTGCAGAAGATGGATGCTACTTACTGATTCTTTAACAGTTCATTAGTCTGTTCTGCATAAATAAAATCTACTATTTCTACGTCTACATCTTTGACTCCTTCTATCTCTTTAACGGCTTTTTTGATGGAGAGAGCAAGTTGAACACCTAATGGACAGAAAGGAGTTGTTGGTCTAAATATAATTTTTACATTTCCTTCACTGTCTACATCTAACGTATCAATAGTGTTTAAAGTAACAAGATCTAACCCTACCTCAGGATCAATGATTTCTTTAAGTTTGCTTTCTATCTCTTCTTTTAAATTCATATATTCACCTCGTGATTTTTTTTGTGGTATATTTTATCATAGAAAGTCTAATAAGGGTATAATAAAGAGATTTAAAAAATATTTAATTTAGGAGGTGTCATGAAGCGAATTCTCATTGTGGAAGATGAGGAGAATGTAAGAAGTTTAGTGAGAGAGACTTTAGAGTTTTTAGAAAAGTATGAACTATATGAAGCAGGAACTGGAAAAGAAGCTCTTGAGATAATAAAAAATAAGAATCCGGATTTAGTCATTCTGGATATAATGCTTCCTGATATTGATGGATATGCTATTTGTGAGCAAATTAAAGGGGATTCTTCTAAGAATACTTTAGTATTGATACTATCTGCAAGATCAAGCGAACTTGATAAGAAGGTAGGATATAGTATGGGAGCTGATGAGTATATTACAAAACCTTTTGGCCTTGCGGAGCTTATTACAAAGGTGGAAGATCTTTTAGGGGAATAGTTCAAATATTATGAGAGTTTACCGTGATTTAAGAAGAGAAAAATTTCTTTCTTTATTTAGAGCTTTAATTCTCTTTACAGTTTTAATTCTTGTTAAGCTTGGTGTTGTCCCACCTACCAATATGAGTATATTCAATATTTTTTTAATCGTCTCATTTTTTTACATACTTTTTACTACAGTATTTCCAATTTATAAATATTCTCTCTTACATAGGCATGAGATTTTTGCAGCTCTTGATATATTGTTAGTAACAATTCTTGTTTATCTTACTGGTGGTATCACCAGCGAACTTTATTTACTATTGCTTTTTCCAATAGTTTCTGCAGCTTTTAGATATGATTTTCGTACCACAATACTCTCTGCAATATTAGTGACTCTTGCCTTTATATTTTTTGGAATAATTCAAGGCATAAATATTATTTTCAGTTCTGCATATATGAGAATTCTTGAACTTGGAATATTATCAATTCTACTTGCTCTCTTTCTTAACTTTGTGGGTAGAGAAAGCCTTAAGCTTGAGCAGAAGATAAATGAAATGAAGACTTTCTCAGAGGTTATAAGGATAGTGAATTTCTCTTTGGATATAAATGAGATTCTTTCTGTTATTCTTGATTCTGCAATTGAAATTCTTGCTGCAGATGGGGGAACCATATTTCTTAAGGATAAAGATAATGGTGATCTTATTTTTGAGAAAGCGGTAGGAGAAAGAGGAGAATATCTTGAGGGGAAAAAACTTCTAAAAGGGGAAGGCATTGTAGGATGGGTTGTAGATTCGGGAGAGCCAGCATTGGTCAATAATGTTTCTAAAGATTCCAGATTTACTGAATATTATGATGCTATATCAGGATTTAAAACTGGCTCAGTAATATGTGTGCCTTTAAAAGTAGAAGATGAGATTTTAGGAGCCATTGAAGTGGTTAATAGTGTGAGAAACCGGAAATTTACATCCTACGATTTAGAAATATTGACAAATCTTGCTTATGAAACCTCTATAGCATTACATAAAGCTATTCTTTACAATGATGTAAATATAGAAAGAGAAAAAATGAAAAAAATTCTTGAAAATATTGGTGATGGTCTTATAATTCTTGATGGTGGAAAAAGAATATCTTTAATGAATAATGCTGCAATGAATCTTTTTAATCTAACCTCAGAGGATTATATGAAAGGATGTACTGAAACGTTGAAATGTAGAGATGCCAAAGGAGAACTAATGTGTTCTGAGTGTCCCTTAGATAAAATGGTTTTTAAAAAAGCTCCGATTCTCCAATATGAAATAAAAGTATGGAATGGTAAAAAAGAGATAATTTTAGGATGTAATCTTTCTGGGGTTTGGGAGGGGAGAAAGGTCTCTAATTTTATTCTGGCTTTAAGAGATATTAGTACGCTTAAAGAACTGGATAGGATGAAATCTGAATTTGTAGCTAACGTATCTCATGAATTGAAAACTCCACTTACAGCTATAAAAGGTTATAGTGAACTTCTTATGAAGATGAAACTTCCTCCTGAAAAAGTGAGACGTTATTATGAAATTATTAACAAAGAAGCAGAAAGACTAACCCAACTAATAAATGATTTGTTAGATGTCTCAAGAATTGAGTCAGGGAAGATAGAGTTACGAAAGGATACAATAGAATTAAGGAAGGTAATCAAAGCGAGGGCAACTTTTTTTCAGACTCAGACTACTAAGCATAAAATTATACTACAGTTCCCTGAATATCCCGTTCTTGTACTCGGAGATTCTGCGAGGCTTTCTCAGGTTTTTCATAATCTTCTTGATAATGCAATAAAATATTCACCTAATGGTGGTGATATAACAATAAGACTCATAGATAAGATAGAAGAAATAATTGTAGATATACAAGATCAAGGGACAGGAATCCCTTCTGAACATCTCCCTCATATTTTTGATAGGTTCTATAGAGTAGATAGCTCTCTTAGGAGAACTACGAGTGGTACAGGGCTTGGGCTTTCTATAGTAAAGAGTATTATAGAAGCTCATAATGGGAAAATCTCTGTAACAAGTAAGCTTGGTGAAGGTACCACTTTTACTATAAGAATCCCAAGAAGATTTTCTTTAGTGGATCCTTTGACTGGTACTTTTTCCCTTTCTCATTTTTTCCCACTTTTATGGAAGGAGCTTTATAAGAATGATCTAAAATATTTTGCTTTTGGTAAAATTAGCTATGAATTTGATGGTCTTTTCTCAGATAATGTAAAAAAATCAGCAATCTTTAATCTTGCTTCATTTATTAAAGAAAATTTGAAGCCAAATGACCTTATTGGGCATGGATTTAATAGATTTTACCTATTTACGCGTAGTGTTATGGATATAGAAGAAAAAGTTTCTCAAATCTCACTGGGAGAATTAGGAACTTTAAAATTAAATTTTGTCTTTCTTTCCTCTCCAGATAAAACTAAGGAAGATATTGTGAAACTGATAAGTGAAGACTTTTAATGTCCTTCCCAGGTAGAGATGCTATAGTTTGGAGCTTCCTTAGTTATTATCACATCATGAGGATGACTTTCTTTTAAACCGGCATTGGTGACTTTTATAAATTTTGTTTTAGTCCTTAGTTCTTCTAAATTGTTTACCCCACAGTATCCCATACCTGATTTTAAGCCTCCTACAAGTTGGAAAAGAACTTCAGAAACAGGTCCACGATAAGGAACTCTTCCCTCAATTCCTTCAGGAACAAACTTATCAGATCCCTCTTGGAAATATCTTTCTCCACTTCCCTCCTTCATAGCTGAAAGAGAACCCATGCCTCTATATACCTTGAAATTTCTTCCCTGATAAATTTCTGTTTCTCCTGGACTTTCCTCTGTTCCTGCTAAGAGACTTCCAAGCATTACTGCCTGAGCCCCAGCAGCGATAGCTTTTGTTATATCTCCTGAAAATTTTATTCCCCCATCAGCAATGATAGGAACATTATATTTTTTAGATTCCTGTGTACATTCTAAAATAGCGGAGAATTGAGGTACTCCAATTCCAGCTATAACTCTGGTAGTACATATGGATCCTGGTCCTATCCCAACCTTAACCACATCAGTACCTGCTTCAATAAGAGCTCTTGTTCCCTCAGCTGTAGCTACATTTCCAGTTATAATTGCTGCTTTTTTACTAACAAGTTTTTTAAGTTCTTTTACGGTTTCAAGAACTCTCTTGGAGTGTCCATGGGCAGTATCTATAACTATCGCATCTACCTCTGCTTCTACCAAAGCTTTTGCCCTTTTTATAGCATCCTGCCCAGTACCTACAGCTGCTCCTACCAATAATCTTCCCTTATCATCTTTTGCTGCATTTGGATATTGCTTCATTTTTTGTATGTCCTTTATAGTAATTAAACCTTTAAGTTTAAAATTCTTGTCCACTATGGGAAGTTTTTCTATCTTGTATTTTTGTAAGATCTCTTGTGCAGCTTTTATAGTCACTCCTATCTGAGCTACAATAAGATTATCCTTTGTCATTACCTCAGATACTTTTTTGTTCATATCAGTTTCAAATCTTAAATCCCTGTTTGTTATAATTCCCACAAGCTTGCCATCCTTTTCAGTAACAGGAAGTCCCGATATGTGATATTTTGCCATTATACTCAGAGCTTCACCTACACTTTGATCTGGAGAAAGACAGATAGGATCTGTTATCATTCCATGCTCAGATCTTTTTACCTTATCCACTTCTTCGGCTTGTCTTTCTATGGGAAGATTTCTATGAATAATGCCAAGTCCTCCCTCTCTTGCTATAGCAATTGCCATTCTTGCCTCTGTAACAGTATCCATAGCAGCACTTAATATAGGGATATTTAGATGAATTTTTTCGGTAAGATAGGTATCTACAGATACTTCTTTTGGAATTACTTCACTATATGCTGGAACTAACAATATATCATCAAAGGTTAAGGCTTCACCTAAGAATCGCTCATTGAAATTCATTCCTTTGCCTCCTCTTTAAAATCTCTTCCAAGAAGATTTTAACCATTTTAGAGAAGTAAAATTTAAAAGTCAAGCTTTAAAAAGTTGTTTTTGTTGTAGTATTATATTTTTGATTTCACGTTTTAATAGGAGGTTTTTCTAATGGCTGAGAAACTTTATGTGGCTTTTATATGGCATATGCATCAGCCTTACTATAGGGATACAAACAAGAAATTTTCTTTTTTCCCATGGGTAAGGCTTCATGCAATTAAAAATTACTACAATATGGTATCTATATTGAAGGATTTTCCAAAAATCAAACAAACTTTTAATTTAGTCCCTTCTCTTGTTTTGCAGATTCAAGAATATTTAGAAAGAAAAACCACAGATGATTGGTTAGAAAAGACTTTAATTCCAGCACATGATCTTTCGGAAGAGGATAAAAAATTTATCTTGGATAATTTTTTCCTTTTAAATATTGGAAAGATGATTTCTCCTTTTGAAAGATTTAGAGAGCTTTATGAAAAAAGACAAAAAGGAGAAAACTATACAGAGCAGGATTTTTTAGATCTACAAACGCTTTATAATTTAGCCTGGTTTGATCCTGATTTAAGAGAAAAGGATACATTCTTGAAAAGTTTATGTGCTAAAGGAAGATCTTTTACTGAGGAAGAAAAGATAAAGTTAATAGATAAACAGTTTGAAATTATGAGTGCTATCCTTTCTCTTTACAAAGGATTGCAGGAATTAGGACAGATTGAAGTAATTTTTTCACCTTTCTTTCATCCCATACTTCCTCTTCTTATAGATACTAACTCTGCTAAAATTGCTACACCTGATCTACCTCTCCCATCCTTTACTTTTAGATATAAAGAAGATGCAAAGAGTCAAATCTCTTTAGGAAAAGATTTTTACAAAAATATTTTTGGGAAAGAACCCTTAGGAATGTGGCCATCAGAAGAGGCTGTAAGTCCAGAGGTGGTGGAGCTCTCCTATGACCTTGGAATTAAGTGGTTGATAAGTGATGAAAAGATACTCTTTAGAACCATAAGTAAAGATGTGATTAGAAATTCCGAAGGATTTTTATCGGAGCCTTATATTTTATATAAACCTTATAGAATAAATATAAATGGAAAATATGTGGATATGGTTTTTAGAGATCAATTTTTGTCTGATAGAATAGGATTTGTATATATGAATTTTTCTCCTTACGATGGGGCAAAGGATCTTTTTAATAGACTCTTAAAAATCAAGGAATCTCTTCCTGATGGAAATTTTATTGTAACAATAGCCTTAGATGGTGAAAATTGCTGGGAGTACTATGATAATGATGGTAGAGATTTCCTCAGATATTTATATAATTTTATTTCTGAATCTTCAGAGATAGAGACTATTACAGTAGGAGATTTTTTAAACAAGTTTCCTCCACAAGATGAGCTTAACACTTTGTTCACTGGATCTTGGGTAGATACAGATTTAACTACATGGATTGGAGAAAAAGAAGAAAACATAGCCTGGGATTATCTTTCTATTGTAAGAAATTTTATAGAAAGAAAATTGAGGCGAGACCCTGAACTTAAAAACAAGTTAGATTGGACAAGTTTGTATGCTGCTGAGGGTAGTGATTGGTTCTGGTGGTATGGAGATGACCAGAATTCTGGTCATGATGAAATTTTTGACCAGATTTTTAGAAATCATCTGAAAAATGTTTATACATCTTTAGGAATCACACCCCCATCTTTTTTAGATATTCCTATAGTTATTAGAAAACCTCTTTGGCAACAGAGAGAAAGCTTTATTTCTACTCCAGTATTAGATGGAAAAATAACTCATTCTTCTGAATGGGATCTTTCCTCTCTTAATCTTTTGGATGGTCCCCAAAATTATATAAAAGGGATTTACTATACATATGATTTAGATAATCTTTATCTTAGATTAGATTTTAGAGGAAATCTAAAGGAACTTTTTAAAGAAAATTTTTCTATTAGATGCTATTTTTCTCATCCCCAGAAGCTATTTAGAAATAGACATATTAGAGGGAGAAAGGAAAGTTTTTGTTTTCCTATTGCTTTAGAACTTAATATTTTTAATGATGATTCAGAAATTCTTTTAGCTCAGGGAGATGAAAATTGGCAAGTTTTAGAAAAGAATAATTTTTCTGTGATAAATGATATAGTTGAGATAAAGATACCTCTTTCTCTTTTTGAGGGAAGAAAGGGAGAGAAAATAAATTTTGGAGTTTGCTTATTCAAAGATAATGATCTATTAGAAATTTTACCTGATAAAGACGCATTTTTATTTATAATTCCAGGCTTGCTTGAAGAAATTATAACGAAATTATTTGTTAATAGATTAAATAAAAAGGTATATGGTGAGTGGATACTTATTCCTAATAGGGATTATCATAATATCTACTCTAAGTTTATTGTTACCCAAGAAAATTTAACTAATTTTGAAGGGGAAGAGAATTATGATGAGATAAAAATTTTAAGAAAAATACTTATTCCTGAAGAGTTAATAATGATTCTTCAAACCATAAGAGATTACAGAAGCTTTAATGTTTCAAGTTATACTGTGCCTTATAAATTTATTAAAGTGGAGAAGGAAGATGGTGTTTATAGATTGATCCCCAGGGAGAGTTTTATAAAAGTAATAACTCAAATTTACGAAAGAAACGAGATGCTGAAAAAAATATTTAAAGAAAAGTTTAGAGATGCATCCTGGGATAAGAGTTGTGGAAGTATAGAGATATATGGATTATAAAGAATATTTTTGTTATAAAAGTCATGAAGAGGCATTAGCTCTTCAGAAATTTTTAAGTGGTAAGGTTATATTAGAAGATAAGTTTTCTTATCCTATCAAATACATAGGTGGTGTGGATACTTCTTTTTCTCATAAGAAACTTCTTTCGGTAATAATAGTATGTAATTTTGAAAGCTTAAAAATCTGCGATATATCTTACTCTTTTACTGACGAGAGTTTTTCTTATATCCCTGGCTTCTTAAGTTTCCGAGAAGGTCCTGGTATTATTGAGGCATGGGAAAAACTAAGTATAAAACCAGATATACTTATATTTGACGGTCAGGGAGTAGCCCATCCAAGAAGACTTGGTATAGCCTCTCATGTGGGAGTGGTGTTAGATATGCCAAGTATAGGTTGTGCTAAGAAACCTCTTGTGGGGAATTATAAAGAACCTGGAGAGAAAAGAGGAGATTTTGAGCCTATTTATTGTAACGGTGAAGTGGTTGGTGTGGCTCTTCGTACAAAAGAGAAAGTAAAGCCTGTTTTTGTCTCTTCAGGGCATAGAGTATCTTTGAAAAGTGCTATTGACATTATTCTTAAAATAACATTGAATTTTAGACTTCCAGAGCCCACAAGACTTGCTCATATCTATAGTAAAAAGGGATGGTCAGATTTTAAAGAAGAATGATAATCTTTTGAATGCTTCAATTTCCTCTTTCTTCCCCATCTTTGCATTTTTTATTGCTTTTTCAAGAATGTCAATACTTTTATCATAGTTTTTCTTATCAACAGGGTAGGGATATCCATCTTTACCTCCATGGGCAAAGGAAAATTTTGCAGGATCTTTATAACTTCCAGGTTTTCCATATACTAAGTCACTTATCAATGCTAAAGCTCTTAAGGTTTTTGCTCCTACCCCTTCTCTAAGAAGAAGCTCTTGAAAGTCTTTTGGTGGATTCTCATAAGTTTTTAATAGTATAGATTTGAGATTTTCAGGTTTTATCTCTTTTGGGGTAATTGGATGATGTGTTGGAAGCTTAAGAGATACATTTTCCCAAAGTGCTTTTGTCTCATTAGGATTTTCTGCAGAAAGTTGAGTTATCATTTCCTGTGCAGGTTTGCTTTCATTAGCTACCAAATTTAATACAACATTTTCCTTTTTATAAGTTATTATTCCCTTATGAGGATCTTCCACGAAACTTTTTATTTCTTTACCTAACCAATGATACCGTCTTGCATAATTATTATTTTCATTCATTCCTTGCTGTATTACACACCAGTCTCCATTAGAAGTAAAGATCAAGAGATGATGATAAAGTTGGTATCCATCTTGGAGAGCGTTATTATCAATTCTTGCTACTAATCTACTGATATTTATCCATTTTTCTGGATCAAAACCTATTTTGTCTGCAAGATTTCTTATTTCATCTGGTGTTTTAATGGCTGTTTTTCCTTTGCCTCCTACGATAAATAATCCTATCTCTTTATAAAGATCTCCTAAACCTTCTTTTAATGCGGCTCCTGTGGTTGTAGTCAGTCCACTAGAATGCCAATCAAACCCAAGGACACATCCTAAGGATTGAAACCAGTATGGATCTGAAAGATTTATTATCAGTTCATTAATTCTTCCTTCTACGGCAAAAAGGAGAATAATCTCTCTTGCTAACTTTTTCATTCTTTGAAAAAGCCAAGAAGGTGCTTTACCTGAATGTAATGGAAGTTCTGCAATTTCTCTTTTCATTCTCGTTATTATATTATAACATTTAATCAGAATGAAAAAACTTAATTGGGAGGAATAAGTAAGAGGTGAAAAGGAAGATTTATATATCAGTTTTAATAGGCTTGATCTTGTTTATATCTGTTTTATATGTAGAGAATTTCTCTTCAAATAAAGTTAACTTTCCTAAAGGGAGATTAAGAATTACTCAGGATGGGAAGTCTATAGAGATTCCTGTAGAGATTGCTGATAAAGATGAATTATGGACTTTAGGTTTAATGTACCGAAAAGATATCCCTTGGAGATATGGAATGATATTTATTTTTCCAGAAGATACTCAGGATGGATTTTGGATGAAAAATACTTACATTCCTTTAGATATAGCATTTATTGACGCAGAAGGTAAAATCTTTAATATTCAAAGGATGGTTCCTTGTGAAGGAGAAGAATGTCCTATCTATACAAGTCCAAAGCCTTATAGATATGCATTAGAAGTTAAGGCAGGCTTTTTTGAAAAATTCGGTTTTAGAGAAGGTGCGAAAATATCATTAATTCGTTGACGTGTATAACTCAAAGTGTTATAACAAAAAAGCAAAATTAAAAGTTATTTTAGAAGGGAGGGAGATATTCAGATATATGAGTAGTAGGAATGAAGATGTAGTTCCGAGATGCCTTTTTGTAGTTTTTGAAGAAACTATTAAGAAAGGAGAAGGATTATTATGGAAAAGAGAAAGTACTCTCCCTTACTGGAAGGAGGCCAGAGAAAATGTCCAGGGTAATCTGGTCTCCTATAAAATATCGGAAATTTTCTATAGGAGATATAATAATACTCCTATTTCTTGGGAGTATTATATACGGTATCTCATCTTTAAACATAATTTACTCGGAACCAACCCAACCTGTAGGGCTTGATTTAACTCCTACTAGGCTTCCTCTTTATGCGCTATTTTCCTTGATTAGAATGATTCTTTCGTATATACTTTCATTTATTTTTACTATTATTTATGGATATGCTGCAGCTTACAAAAAAAATCTTGAAAGGATTCTTATCCCACTTTTGGATATATTACAATCTATCCCTGTCCTTTCCTTCTTACCTCCTGTCTTTATGGCAGTGATATCCCTTTTCCCTGGTTCAAAACTTGGGTTAGAAATTACTGCTATTATTCTTATATTTACAGGGCAGGTATGGAATATGGTATTTAGTTTCTACCAATCTCTTATATCAATCCCAAAAGATCTAAGAGAGGCAGCAAATATGCTAAGAGTAAATTCTTGGCAGAGATTTTGGCATTTGGAACTTCCATATTCTGCAATAGGTTTAATATGGAATAGTATGATGTCTTGGGCAGGTGGTTGGTTTTTCCTAATGGCATGTGAAATGTTTACCCTTACTAATCAGCAGTTTGTTCTTCCTGGTATTGGCTCTTATCTATCCTTTGCTTCTATGAAAGGAGATATGCCAAAAATTTTCTATGGACTTTTAACTTTAATAACAATGATTATTCTTTTAGATCAATTGGTATGGAGACCTCTTTTGGCGTGGAGTCAAAAGTTTAAAGTGGAATTAGTTCAAGGAGAGGAGACTTATGAATCAAGGGTTCTTTTATGGTATCGTAGATCAAGAATTTTAAGAATAATAAGAGAGTATGTTACTGATCCTATAAGAGAAAGATTGGATAAATTTTTTGTAGAGAGAAGTCAAAAGACTAATAAAAAAACATATAGAACATCTTCTTTGAGTAAAATATTCAATGGCTTTATTTTGGCTTTAATTCTTATATTAGTATTAAGAGGATTCATAGGGCTTTTAGGGTTAATTGTGAAGATACCTCTCTCTGGATGGGGAGAGATTTTAACTTCTGCTTTAATGACCTTACTAAGAGTCAGTATAGCAGTTGGTATTGCCCTTTTATGGACATTACCTGTAGGAGTAAAAATAGGAATGAATCCAAATCTTTCTAAAATCTTTCAACCAATTGTGCAGGTAGTAGCTTCTGTACCTGCAACTGCGATATTTCCTATTATCGTTATGTATCTTGTAGATCTTTCAGGTGGATTGAATATAGCAAGTATTCTTTTGATGCTTTTTGGTACTCAGTGGTACTTGTTATTTAATATTATGGCTGGTGGAATGTCTATTCCTAAGGATCTTATTGAGGTTTCAGATTTATGTAAACTAAGTGTAAGAGATAAATGGAAAATAGTTATTTTACCTTCTATACTCCCATATCTTGTTACTGGTGGTATAACTGCAATGGGAGGTGCATTTAATGCGAGTATAGTTTCAGAATATATTTCATTTCATAATGAAGTCTTTAAGATAAAAGGTCTTGGAGCACTAATAACAGAGTCATCTGCTACAGGAAATAATGCATTTCTTGCAGCGAGTACTTTAACTATGGCATTAATGGTTGTAGCAATAAACAGGCTTTTCTGGAAACGACTATTTAAAATGTCAGAAGAGTTATTATCTTAAATTTAGAGGAGGAAAGCTATGGAGCTTTTAAGATTAGAAAACGTAAGTGTAAGCTTTAAATTTCCCGAAGGAGAAATTACAGTTCTTGATAATATTACTTTTACAGTAAATGAGAATGATTTTCTTGCTTTATTAGGACCATCAGGATCAGGAAAGTCAACGATTCTTAGAGCAATTGCGGGACTTATAAAGCCTAAACAAGGAAAAGTTTATTTCAAAGGAGAAGAGTTAAAAGGTATCAACCCTGGTGTGGCTATGGTTTTTCAGAATTTTGCTCTTTTCCCTTGGCTTACCGTTTTTGAGAATGTAGAGTTAGGGCTAAAAAATCTTGGTCTTTCTCCAGAGGAAAGAAAGAAGAAGGTGTTAGAAGCTATTGATCTTATTGGGCTTGATGGATTTGAAAATGCGTATCCTAAAGAACTTTCAGGAGGAATGAGGCAGAGAGTTGGTTTTGCAAGGGCTTTAGTGATGGATCCAGATATACTTCTTTTGGACGAGCCTTTCTCTGCTCTTGATGTACTTACAGCAGAGAACTTAAGAAATGATCTTATTGATCTTTGGATTGAAAAGCGCATTCCTACAAAGGCAATAATCCTTGTAACTCATAGTATAGAAGAAGCAGTTTATATGGCTGATAGAATTATTCTCTTAAGTAAGGATCCAGGAAGGGTAATAAAAGAGATAACGATAGATCTACCTCATTGGAGAGATAAGAAATCGTATGAGTTTGTAGAAATAGTAGATGATATATATGGGGTTCTTACGGGTAAACCTTTAGAGAAAATTTCTTGGAAAGATAGGAGACACTTTAATATACCTCAGGCAAGCGTAGGATCTATCACAGGTTTAGTGGAATTGGTTGATGATCTTGATGGTAAAGTGGATATTTATAAATTAGGAGAGGAACTTTTGATGGATGTGGAAGATTTGCTTCCAATTGTAGAGGCTTGTGAAATATTAGGGTTTGCTGAGGTAAAAGAAGGAGACTTAATACTTACTGAAGCAGGGAGTAAGTTTGCAGATGCCGATGTTTTGGAAAGAAAAGAGATATTTAAAGAGTTATCTATAGAAAAAGTACCTTTCTTAAAACAGATTGTGAAAGTATTACAATCAAAATCAAATCATAAAGTACCTCGTCCATTCTTTTTGGATCTTTTGAAGCAACACTTTACGCCAAAAGAGGCAGAAAGACAGCTGGATGTGTTAATAGACTGGGGTAGATATGCCGAACTCTTTGAGTATGACGATGATAGAGATGAACTATATCTACCTGAAACTTTGGAAGAGGCAAACATAGCAACAGAAGAGGAAAGATGATATAATAATTATCTAAGGAGGAATTTTAATGGATGATGTAATAGCAAGATTGAGGTTTCTTACCTTTCTTTTGCTTTTTGCTTATGCCTTATCTAATGAGCCTTTTAAGGGTATAAGTATTTTCTTTTTTGTTTTTACCATCATATATAGTGGAACTATTTATTTTTTAATTATAAAAGGGGAAATTAAAGAAAGTTTTATAATTTCTTTGTTTGATTTAATTCTGATTCTATCTTTATTTTATTTTAAAATTCTTAATGTAGACTTTCTTTTCCTTACTTATCTCCCTGTTATAAAAGAAGTGATTTGTAGAAGGTTTAAAGAGGCGTATATTATAAGCTTTTTGGGAAATATTGCTTTGATACTTATTTCAGGACTTGATAGGTTCTTTATTCCATTAGAAATCTCTTGTTCTTTGCTTCCTATTTCCTTTTTGATCCCTTATATTAGTATCTATTATGCTAAGGAGAAAGGAGGATAATTTTTTGAAGAAAAAACTTTTGGTTTTGATTTTAATGTTATTTATCATCTCTACCTCTTTTTCTCAACAAAATGTAGGAGTATGTGTAATTCCTATAAAAGGTACTATTGAACTGGGGCTTTCAGCTTTTGTAGAAAGAAGTATAAGAGAACACTCGGGTGCAAAAGCTTTTATCTTTGAGATAGATACCTTTGGAGGAAGAGTTGATGCTGCAACAAAAATAAGAGATGTAATCTTAGAAGCACCTTCTCTTACAATTGCTTTTATAAAAGATAGAGCTTGGTCTGCAGGTGCATTAATCGCCTTATCTTGCGAGAAAATTATCATCTCTCCTTCAGGAAGTATTGGAGCTGCAGAGCCAAGACCTGCAGAAGAAAAAGAAATTTCTGCATTGAGAGCAGAATTTGAAAGTACTGCAAAAAAGAGAGGGAGAGATCCTAAGATAGCAGGAGGAATGGTAGATGCAAGTGTTGTAATTCCTGGTTTAAAAGAGAAAGGTAAGATTTTAACTCTTTACGCAGAAGAAGCAAAGAAATGGAAAATTGCTGATGAAATATTACCTGATAGAGAGTCTTTACTAAAATACTTTAAGCTTGAAAATGAAAAAATAATAGAGCTGTATCCTACTTGGTCAGAAAATTTTGTTAGGTTTATCACTGATCCTACAGTATCAAGTATAATCTTGACTGTTGGAATGCTTGGTCTTTATGTAGCTATATTTACTCCAGGTCTTGGAATACCCGAAATTTTAGCATTAACTGGTCTTGGTCTTTTCTTTGGAGGTCATTATCTTGCAGGACTTGCAGGACTTGAACCTGTAATCTTATTTTTGATTGGTCTTCTTCTTCTTTTCATTGAGATGCATACACCTGGTTTTGGAATTCCAGGTATTGCAGGGAGTATTTCTATATTTTTAAGTGTATATTGGACTATTGTCCAAAAAGGGGGGATGTTACAAGCTATACTAACGGGTATTTTTGTTGTAGCTTCTTTAATAATATTTCTTATTTTCTATCTTCCAAGAAGTAGAGTATGGAGAACGTTAAATATTCCTAAGGATCAAAAGAAAGACTTGGGTTATACTGCTGTAAAGGAGAGGACAGATCTTCTTGATAAGAAGGGGATTACATTAACAATGTTAAGACCTACAGGTTTTGTGGAGATTGATGGGGAAAAATTAGAGGTTTATGCTGAATCAGAATTTATAGAACCTAATGTGGAAGTTGTTGTTTTTAAAGTAGAGGGGAATAAAATTTTTGTAAGGAGGAGTGAAAAATGAGTTTTGCATATGGTTTTTTAATTTTAATCTTAGTAATAGTTTTAGTTGTTGTCTTTTTCAGTTTTGTCCCGTTAGGACTTTGGATTTCTGCTCTTGCAGCAGGGGTGGCTATCAGGATAACAGATCTTATTGGGATGAGACTCAGAAGAGTGCCATCAGGTGTAATTATTAGCTCTCTTATTAAAGCACATAAAGCAGGACTTGTGGAGGTTACGTTGGATAAGTTGGAAGCCCATTATTTAGCAGGAGGAAATGTAGATAAGGTAGTAAACGCTCTTATTGCTTCTCAGAGAGCTGGGATACCTTTAACTTTTGAAAAAGCTGCAGCCATAGATCTTGCAGGAAGAGATGTATTAGAAGCAGTCCAGATGAGTGTGAATCCAAAGGTGATTGAGACTCCTGTGATTGCAGCTGTAGCTAAGGATGGAATAGAATTAAAGGCTAAAGCACGAGTAACAGTAAGAGCAAATATAGAAAGACTTGTGGGAGGAGCAGGAGAATCCACAATTATAGCAAGAGTAGGAGAAGGAATTGTTACTACTATCGGGTCTTCTGACAGTTATAAAGAAGTTTTAGAAAATCCAGATAGTATATCTAAAACAGTACTTGCTAAAGGACTTGATGCAGGAACAGCTTTTGAAATTGTATCAATAGATATTGCAGATATAGATGTAGGAAACAATGTGGGAGCAAGATTAAAGATGGATCAAGCAGAAGCAGACATGAGAATTGCCCAGGCACAGGCAGAAAGTAGAAGAGCTCTTGCTATTGCTCGTGAGCAAGAGATGAAAGCTTTAACCCAGGAGATGAGGGCAAATGTTATAGCAGCAGAACGAGAAGTACCTTTAGCAATAGCAGAGGCTCTAAAAACAGGGAAAATAGGAGTTTTAGACTACTATACTCTTAAGAATATTATGGCAGACACTGCTATGAGAGAAGCTATTTCTAAACTTAGTCAACCTAAGGAAGAGGGTAAAGAGTAATGCTTGAATGGATCCTTTACCTATATATTATTTTTTTGGTTTTAAGTGCCATATTAAATGCAGTAAAAGAAGCTCAAAAAACAAAGTCAAAGTCTGTAACTATTAAGAAGGTTGAATATCAAGAAGAAAAAATTCCAGAAGAGATTGTTTCTGAGGACTATCCAGAGGTTAAACCTAGATTAAAACCTCTTTCAGAAATAAAAAAAGAAGCAAAGCCTAAAACTGAGGAAGGGGAATCTTTTATAGAAGAAAGCCTGAAGAAGAATATGCTAGAGATTATGGCTCTTCTTGAGATTATAGGTCCTCCAAGAGCGATGCAAGGATGGAGTCCTCCATATAAGAAGAAAACTTGAAGATTTTATATTCCTGAAACCCAAATTCGGTGGTAAAAAGTTTGCTTATCTTTTCTTTAATATCCTCTATAGAAAGAGGAAGGTGGGTCTCTTCTTTCATAGAAGTAACCTTTTTATCTTTTAGTCCGCAAGGAACTATATAAGAGAACGGAGTTAGGTTATTATTTATATTTAGAGCAAAGCCATGAAAAGAAACGCTTCTTTTAATAGTAATTCCTATTGCTGCAATTTTCCTATTTTCTATCCATACCCCAGGATTTTTAGGGTCTATAGAGGCTCTTATTCCATAGTTTTCCAATAATTTAATTAACGTGTTCTCTATTTTTAATACAAAATTTTTTACTCCATCAATTTTGAAAATTAAATATCCTACTAATTGTCCTGGACCATGATATGTAACATCTCCACCCCTCTCTACCTGATAACATTCAATACCTAAGAAACTTAGTTCTTCTTTAGTCTTTAAAATATTACTTCCCTTTCCAAATTTACCTAAGGTTATAACTGGATAATGTTCTAAGAGAATAAGAGTATCAGAAATTTTATCCTCTACTTTAAGAGAGTGAAGCTTTTTCTGTAAATTCCAAGCATCGTTATATCTTACTTTAGGAAGGTCAATTATAGAGAGTTTCATCATTCTTAGATGGTTTTATACTTTCTTTTAGAAAATATTTTCGGACTATGAAGGTATAGTAATTAGCTATGGCTTTAAAAGATATATCCACCGCCATAGCGATCCAAGCTCCAGCAAGTCCAATTCCTATTTTTATACAAAGTATATAGGTTAAAGGGATTCTTATAATCCACATTCCAATTGCACTAAAGACCATAGGAATCTTTGTAAATCCAGACCCTCTCAAGGAGCCAGAGATGACATTAGATGTAGCAAGAAGTGGTTGTGCTATAGCAATAATTCTTAAAGCAGGAACAGCTAACTTAATTACATTTTGTTCCCTTGTAAACATCTTTATGAGGGGTTCAGGGAAAAGAAACAAAAGCAGTCCAACGGTGCTCATAAGAATAAGTGCTCTTCTCCAACATTCTAAAGAGGCTATAAGTGATTTTTCATTTTCTCCTGCTCCCTTATATTGCCCTACAAGGGCTGTAGCAGCAACTCCAAAGGCAAATCCTGGCTGAAAGGATAAGGACTCTGCATTTAAGACTATACGATGGGCTGCATAGACTTCTGTTCCAAGACTTAGCACTATTGAAGCATATATAAGGACTCCAATATTAAAAAGTAAGTTTTCAACTAAGATAGGAAAACCTATATTTAATATCTTTGATGATTTATCCCTCTCAAGAGTGAGTATAGAATAGCCAAAATCCTGAAATTTAAAAACTGAATTTCTTCTGTATATAATTATAAATAGAAGAATAACACCTACTAAACGTGAAAGACTTGTTGCTAAAGCAGCTCCAGCAACTCCCATTTTAGGAAACCCGAATTTTCCAAATACTAAAACATAATCAAGAAAAATATTTAAAGTGTTTGAAGTCATAGTGATATATAAGGGAGTTCTTGTATCACCTGCACCACGCAGAGCAGCAGAGATTACAGACATAAAAATTATAAGAAATCCTGGTATTAGTATATATTTTAGATAAACTGATGTGTATGATAAAAGTTCATCTCTTGCTCCTAATAAATATAGAAGTTTATCGGCACCTAATATTCCAAAAATAAGCATGAAAACAGAAAGGAATAGTCCCAAAGAGAGTGAATTTGTTAAATATTTTTCCGCTTCTTTATATTTTTTTGCTCCTATACTATAGGCTATCATGACCATTGTACCAGTAGTAAGTCCACCAACAATAGCAAGAATAACATTTATAACTTGTAGTCCTAATCCTACGGCAGCTAATGCGGTGCTTCCTAAAAATCCAACAAATATCATATCTACGAAACTGAAAAGAAGCTGAAAAAGGTTTTCAAGAAGTACTGGAACAGCAAGTTTAAGAACATTTTTTCCTATGGTTTTTCGTTCTTCCTCTTCAATTTCTACTGTTTTCATTAAGTTATTTCTCCAAAAATTATTTCTCTAAATTTTATCTTAAATCTTTATCTTCTAATGTCAATCTTATATTTGGGCGAGAGGCTGGAAGAGTTTTTGAGGTTCCAGCCTCTCCTAAGGAGGGGGTGTATATATTATATGTGAAAGAGTATTTTTTTGTAAAGGAAAAATAAAGCACTTGCTAAATATAATTTTTTAAGAATAGAATAAATTAAAAAATAAGATAGGAGGAATGCATATGTTAAAGAGACCATACGGAAGGAATCAAGAACTTCTTTCCATTATTGGCTTTGGTGGAATTTTAGTTATGAATGAAGATCAAAAAATAGCCAATAATCGTGTCTTAGAAGCTGTTGATAGAGGAATAAATTATTTTGATGTTGCCCCTTCTTATGGAAATGCAGAAGAGAAATTAGGACCTGCATTGAGAGGAAAAAGAGATAAGATATTTTTAGCGTGTAAAACTACAGAAAGAACTAAGGAAAAGGCGTGGAATGATCTTCAGGCTTCTCTGAAAAGACTTGAAACCGATCATTTTGATCTATATCAGTTACATAGTATGACTACAGAAGAAGATTTTGAAAAAGTAATAGGTCCTAATGGAGCCTTAGAAGCATTTTTAAAAGCTAAAAAGGAAGGAATAATAAGATATATTGGATTTTCTGCCCATTCAGTAGAAGTTGCTATGAAGCTCTTAGATGTTTTTGAATTTGACTCTGTCCTTTTCCCTATAAATTGGGTTAATTATTTCAATGGTAATTTTGGACCTCAAGTAGTGAAAAAAGCAAAGGAGAAAAATATTACCATTCTTGCATTAAAGGCTATGGCAAAGACTATTATACCAGAGGGAAAAGAAAAAATTTATGAAAAATGTTGGTACGAACCTATAGATGACAAAGAACTTGCACAATTAGCATTAAGATTTACTCTATCTCAAGGAGTTACCGCAGCTATACCACCTGGAGAATATAAGTTTTTCCCGTGGGCTTTAGAAGTTGGTGATAATTTTAAACCAATAACTGAAGAAGAGCTAAATTATCTTAGAGAGTCTGCGAAAGGGCTTCAGCCTATTTTTACATTATCCCCATAAAAGTTGCATAATTTATACTTTTTAGGTATACTTTATGAGGTATAAATAAGGAGGTTATGGAAACAAATGGACTTTATAGCTTTAACAAGGACTGAAGAAAAGATAGATACAGAGCAAGATGTGATAATTCTTGGAGGAGGTCCTGCAGGACTTACAGCAGGAATTTATGCAGGGAGAAATCTTTTGAAGACTTTAATAATAGAAAAGACATCGGTTGGTGGAAATGCGATACTCACAGAAAAGATAGATAATTATCCTGGTTTTCCAGAAGGTATTACTGGTGAGGAACTGGCTAAGAAAATGGAGACTCAAGCTAAGAAATTTGGAGTAAAAATTTTAGAATCTGATGTACAAAGAATTTATGTTGAAGGATATTGGAAAATAATTGAAACTTCTAATGGAACTTATAGATCTTTGTCTCTTATTATTGCTACAGGAACAAGACCGAGAAGATTAGAGGTTCCAGGAGAGGATAAGCTTAGAGGTAAAGGTGTTTCATACTGTGCTGTCTGTGATGGAGCATTTTTTACTGGGAAAAAGGTGGCAGTAGTTGGGGGAGGAGATTCTGCATTAGAAGAGGCTATATACCTGACAAAATTTGCTGAAGATGTGACAATTATCCATAGAAGAGATACTTTGAGAGCAGAAAGAATTGTTCAACAAAAAGCCTTTTCAAATTCTAAAATTAAGTTTTTATGGAGCCATATAATAAAGGCTATTGAAGGTGAGAAGAAAGTAGAAAGGTTAATTCTTGAAGATTTGAAGACTCATGAGATAAAGACATTTCCTGTGGATGGTGTGTTTATCTATGTAGGATTGATTCCAAATACAGAACTTTTTAAAGGCATTCTGAATTTAGATCCTAACGGGTTTATAATTACCGATGAAAAAATGCAAACTTCTGTACCAGGAATATATGCTGCAGGAGATGTTAGAGGTAAGGTATTAAGACAATTAGTAACTGCTGTAGCTGATGGGGCTGTTGCAGCTATAGAAGCCAGTAAGTTTTTAGAAGAAATTAATAATAAGGAGGAATAAAAAATGGCACTTTTAAAAGATGAGGATCGTCAATATTTAGAAAATTTATTTCAAGAGAATCTAAAAGACAAAGTAAAAATTATTCTCTTCAGTGATAAATCTGCAGGGAGTAAGTTGGTAGTACCTGGAAGAGTTGAATGCCCATATTGTCAACAGACAAGGGAAATATTAGAAGAACTTACATCAATTTCTAATCTCCTTGAGTTAGAGATACATGATTTTTTAGCAGATGAAATAATAGCTAAGAAGTATAATGTGGATAAAATCCCAGCTATTCTTTTTGAGAAAAATAATGAGGTACTTAATGTAAGATATTTTGGGCTACCATCAGGTTATGAGTTCTCAAGTTTGATTGAAGATATTATGGATATCTCTCGTGGAGAAACTCAACTCTCTCCAGAAACAAAGAAGGTTCTTGCGACTGTGGATAAACCTGTACATATTCAAGTATTTGTAACTCCTACATGTCCCTATTGTCCTAAGGCAGTAAGACTTGCTCATCAATTTGCAATGGAGAACAAATTTATAACAGCTGATATGGTAGAATCTATAGAATTCCCTCATTTAGCAGAGAAATATGGAGTAACAGCTGTACCAAAGACCATAATAAATGATAAAGTTGAGATTGAAGGAGCAGTACCAGAGAATGTATTTCTTGAATACCTTAAGTCTGCATTGAAATCTTAATCTATTTTTCCATAAAAGTAATCTCTTGCCTCACCTACAAGATATAAAGAACCAGTAATGAGAATTAAATCTGTAGGTGAGGCTCTTTTAATTACATCCTTAAAAGCCTCTTCAGAAGTCTCATAAATATAGGTTGGTTTATCTTTGTTTACCATCTCAGCAAGTTCTTTTGGAGATCTGGTACGTGGACTTGGAAGAGGTACAAAGTGAAAGCTAAAGACTAAAGGATCTAAAGTGGATATAAATCCTTGAGCATCTTTATCTTTCATCATTCCGCATATTAAGAATAAGTGTTTAAAATTGACATAGTCTTGGAGGGTTTCTTTTAAGGCTATAGCAGAAGAGACATTGTGAGCTCCGTCGATCACTATGAGAGGTTTTTCTTGTATAATTTCAAACCTTCCTTTCCACTCCACTTTGGAAAATCCCTGCTTGATAGCAGAAAGATTTAGATTCAAATTACTCATTCTTAAAGCAGCATATGCGGTAACAGCATTAATAATTTGATGCTGTCCCAAGAGAGGGATAAAGATTTCTTTTCTTGTTCCATTTCCTTCTAATCTGAATCTTTGTCCTGAAAGATTAGAGTCTATTCTATTCCATTTATAAGCATCATCAACTTTAACATAAGGGGCATTTTTCTCTACGGCTATTTTTTTTATAGCTTCCCATGCTTCTGGGTCTTGGGGAGAAGACACTAAAGGAATGCCTTCTTTTATAATTCCGGCTTTTTCTGTAGCAATTTGATAGAGGGTATTTCCTAAGATATGTGTATGATCAAAACTTATAGGGGTTATTACAGATATAAGTGGGGTAATTGTGTTAGTAGCGTCAAGTCTTCCTCCAAGTCCCACTTCAATTACCACGTAATCAAGCTTTTTGTTATAAAAATAAAGAAAGGCAAGAGAAGTTAAAACTTCAAAGAAAGTTGGCGATCCATAAATAGGATGTTCTTTTGTTTTTTGAATATATGGCTTTGCCATTTCTAACAATTCTACAAATTCTTTTTGGCTTATCCAGCCATCCTGAGTTGAGATTCTTTCTCTTAAGGATTGAAGATGAGGAGAGGTATAAAGTCCTACTTTATATCCTGCTTCTTTTAAAACAGAAAAGATCATGGCTGAAGTTGATCCTTTCCCCTTTGTCCCAGCTATGTGAAAACCTTTTAATTTCTTATGAGGATTTCCCATCACTTCTAAGAGATAGTTCATTCTTTCAAGATAAAATTTTTTCTCTGCATAACTTACTTTATTTAAACGCTTTTCATAGTTTGTGAGACTATAGACATAGTTTACTGCCTCTTCATAGTCCATTAGGAAACCTCCCGTAGAAATCTTTCAATGAATTTTAGCAAAAAAGAAGTTTGATGACAATTTTTGTTTGATTTTTGAGATCTTTTGTGTTAAATTTATTAAAGAATTTAAAATTGATCAATGGTGACCAACAATTTACCTCAATAGTATAAAGGTAAAATTGTTGGTTTTTTGTTTATTTTTAGGAGAAAGGAGAAAAGAGTATGATCCGAGAAGAAATATCTTATTTTGTACTCCCAAAAGAAGTAGAAGACATTCTTCTTTCTTGCAAAAAAATTATTATTCCTGAAAAGAGAGAAGATTTTTTTGACCTTGCATTAGGTGAAAAAGGAAATATGGAGTTTGAGGTAAAGTATGATGTGCCTGGTAAGGGCGAAGTAGTGGAAGCTGTTGTAACAAGATGTAAAAATGGAATCGTAGTAAATTATCCTGATATATATATGAGAAGAAGAGATCCTGATAGTCTTGTGATAGGAGACGAGGGAGATACCGATAAACCAACTTTTAAAGAGAAATTTATGGAGGATTTTGATATATTAAGAGAGAAGACCTTTGAATGGCTAAAAAATCAAGAGCTTATTGTTATGCCCTTTATGTCAGGAGGATTTGAACATGGATATCCTTCTTTACTAATTGCTCCATCTAATGCTGCTTTCTTTGCTGGTACTTTAGCAGATATTCAGGGTTTTATACCGAGGGGTCAGCTTAAAACAGATTTTGATCCTATTGCTATTGTATATGTTGCTCCTCCTTTTAGACATACTCATTTTGATGGTAAACAAATAGTAGTCCACAACAGGATAAATGGAAAACATGAGGTTTTTTCATATAATCTTTATCCTGGTCCCAGTGCTAAAAAGGGTATTTATGGCGTACTTTTAAATATTGGAGAGATGGAAGGTTGGGTAACTGCTCATGCATCAACAGTAAGAATAATTACCCCTTATGATAATGTACTTACTATTATGCATGAAGGAGCAAGTGGTGGTGGTAAAAGTGAGATGACCCAGCAGATGCACCGAGAAAAAGATAATCGTGTTCTTCTTGGAATAAATATTGTTTCTGGGGAGAAATTTTATATTGAAGTTAAAGAATCTTGTGAAATACAACCTGTGACTGATGATATGGCTCTTTGCCATCCTCGTCTTCAGACAGGAAGAGGTAAGATGGCAGTAAAAGATGCAGAACAGGGATGGTTTGTAAGACTTGACAATATTAAAAGTTATGGTACAGATCCTCAACTGGAAAGTTTGACTATTCATCCACCAGAGCCATTAATCTTTCTAAATATAGAAGGACATCCAGGAGCTACAGCTCTTATATGGGAACATATTATGGATGAACCTGGGAAACCATGTCCTAATCCAAGAGTAATAATCCCAAGAAGATTTATACCAGATATTGTTGATGAACCTGTTGAGATAGATGTAAGAAGTTTTGGACTTAGGACTCCACCTTGTACAAAGGAAAATCCTTCTTATGGAATAGTGGGTTTATTTCATGTACTTCCTGCTGCTCTTGCATGGTTATGGAGACTTGTAAGCCCAAGAGGATATGATAATCCCAGTGTCACCGAAGATGATTTTATGAGCAGTGAAGGAGTAGGTTCTTATTGGCCTTTTGCTACTGGGAAGATGGTGAGACAAGCCAATCTGCTTTTACAGCAGATTTTAGATTATCCTAATACTCAGTATATCCTTATTCCCAATCAATATATAGGAGTTTATAGAGTGGGATTTATGCCTCAATGGATTGTAAGGGAATATCTTGCTAAGAGAGGAAGTGCAAGACTTAGACCTGAACAATTAAAACCTGCAGGATGTCCGCTTTTGGGGTATGCATTAGAAATGCTTAAAGTAGAGGGACATTATATTCCAAAAGCCTTTCTTCAAGTAGACCAACAACCTGAGGTAGGTCCTGAAGCTTATTATAAAGGTGCACAGATGCTTAAAAGTTTCTTTAAAAAAGAATTACAGAAGTTTATGTCTCTTGATCTTGATCCCTTAGGTAAGAGAATCATTGAATGTTGCTTAGATGATGGTACATTAGAAGATTATATTAGATTAATTCCTCCTCGGAGGTAGTACTATATTTTTTAAGCTTTAAAAATTTTTCTATTAATGATATAACATTAGTGAGGAATCTTAAGGAAAAAGTAAAATATTCAAGGAGGAATATTAAGAATGAACGAAGTAAAAGTACCCGTAGGCGTGTCGGCGCGTCATTTACATCTCTCTCAGGAAGATCTGGAGAGATTATTTGGTGAGGGTGCCCAATTAAATATATATAAGCCTTTATCCCAACCTGGACAGTTTGCAGCAGCAGAAGAAGTAGAAGCGATTGGTCCAAAAGGGAGAGCTCTAAAACTGAGGGTACTTGGTCCTATAAGAAAGGTAACTCAAGTAGAAATTTCTCTTACTGATGCTATTAATCTTGGAGTTCAGCCTCCAGTAAGAGAGTCAGGAGATATTGAAGGAACTCCTGGGATAAGAATAAGAGGACCGTTGGGAGAGATTGAAATTCCAGAGGGTGTGATTATAGCAAGGAGACATATTCATACTCCTAAAGATATGGCAGAAGAGTTAGGACTTACTGATAAACAAATAGTAAAAGTAAGAGTTGAGGGAATACGTGCAGTGACTTTTGAAAATGTGCTTATTAGAGTAAGTGGTAAATTTGTATGGGAATTTCATGTGGATACTGATGAGGCAAATGCAGCTTTAGTAAAAACAGGAGATATGGCAACAGTTATTTTTGAACCGGTAGAAATTTCTCAAAAAACATAAAAAAGTGATAGAGATTAAAAATTTGTGAAAAGGGAGGAGAGTTTCCTCCCTTTTTGTTTAATTCTTCTAAGTTATTCTCCTAAAAAGTTATAAAAGTTATAATTTAATAAGTTAAACTAAACTGAGTTATGAGGAGGTAAAATAGATGAGTAAGTTAATAATAATTCTTTTAGTAGGAGTAATCTTAGCTCTACTATTCTCTCTGCAGAATCAGACTGAAATTACCATACATTTTTTTTATTGGTCTTTTCAAACCACGATATCAACTGTTACATTTCTTTCCTTTTCTATAGGAGCGGTGCTTTCTTTTTTAAGTGTTATTCCTAATTTGGTTAGAGATAAAAGGAATATCACAAAGCTTTCTAAAAGAGTGAAAGAATTAGAAGGAGAATTAGAAAAGAAACCCCCTCAAGAAGATCAAGTTGGAAATATCCAACAAAATTAAATATTAAAGGGTGGAAAAATGCTTCAGGAAAAGATAAAAGAATTAAAGAAAAAAAGAAATGCTATTATTCTTGCTCATAATTATCAGCTTTCTGAGGTACAAGAGATAGCAGATTTTACTGGGGACTCCTTAGAATTAGCAAGAATAGCGAGTAATGTAAAAGAAGACGTCATTGTCTTTTGTGGAGTACATTTTATGGCAGAAACAGCCTCAATACTTGCTCCTAATAAGATAATTCTTTTTCCGGATATGAATGCAGGGTGCCCTTTAGCAAACACTATAACCGCTCAAGACTTGAGAGATTTAAAAGAAAAGTATAAAGATGCCATAGTTGTATCTTATGTAAATACCACAGCTGAGGTAAAAGCAGAAAGTGATTACATCTGTACATCTGCTAATGCTGCATTGGTAGTAGAAAAAATTCCAGAGAAAAGGATTATTTTTGTTCCTGATAGAAATCTGGGATATTATGTAAGCAAAAAGGTTAAAAACAAAGAGATGATTATCTGGGATGGTTTTTGTCCTACTCACCAGAGAATATTGCCACAAGATATAATTAGATTAAAAGAAGAACATAAAGATGCTAAAATAGTCGTTCATCCAGAATGTAGAAAAGAAGTCTTAGATATAGCTGATGAGATAGCAAGTACCAGTGGGATATTAAGATTTTGCAAAGAAGATACTAATAAAAAGTACATTATTGGTACCGAAGCGGGGCTTCTGTACAGGTTAAGAAAAGAAAATCCAGGGAAAGAATTTATTTTAGCATCTCCTCTTGCAGTATGTCCTAATATGAAAAAAATTACCTTAGAAAAGATCCTCTGTACTCTTGAGAACATGGAGCCTCAAGTTAAGGTTCCTGAAACCATAAGAGAAAAAGCTCTGAAACCTATTGAAAGAATGCTTTCATTATGAATATAGAAAGATATATTTCTAATTTTTCTAAAGAGGACTTTGTCCAGGAGTATGATCTTATTATCATAGGAAGTGGGGTAGGAGGGTTAACTGCTGCTTATTATACTCCTGAAAGCTTTAAGGTAGCTCTTTTTACAAAAGATAAACTTGAGGAAAGTAATACTTATTATGCTCAAGGAGGAATTGCTGTTGCTTTGAGTCCCAATGATTCTCCTGAGCTTCATTTTAGAGATACTATTCTTGCAGGAGCTGATTTTTGTGAGGAAAAAATTGTAAAAATAGTGGTAAACGAGGGTATTGATAGAGTAAAAGATCTTATTAGGCTGGGTGCAATTTTTGATAAGAAAGATGGACTTTCCTTTACACGAGAGGCTGCTCATAGTAGAAGAAGAATTATTCATGCTCATGGGGATGCTACAGGATATGAAGTGGCAAGGGCACTTATAGAAGCTGTAGAGAAAAAAGAAAATTTAGATCTATTTGAAGAGCATATGCTATTAGAGCTATTAACTAAAGATGATACTGTGATAGGAGGAGTTTTTTGGGATATAAAGGAAAAAAGAATAGATATTATTCTTGCAAAATATACAATTCTTGCCACAGGAGGAGCAGGGCAGATCTATGCAAATACTACTAATCCTTTAACTACAACGGGTGATGGAATTTCTTCAGCGTATAGAGTGGGAGCACGAGTAATGGATTTGGAGTTTTTCCAGTTTCATCCTACAGCTTTAAAGATGGATGCTCCTCAAAGATTTCTTATTTCTGAATCAGTAAGAGGAGAAGGGGGAATTCTAATAAATTCTTTTGGCGAAAGGTTTATGTTAAACTACCATCCTTTAGGAGATCTTGCTCCAAGGGATGTGGTAACCCGAGCTATGTATATTGAAATGATAGAGACACAAAAAGATATATATATTGATTTTCGTCCTGTTGGAGATAAAAAGATAAAAGAAAGATTTCCTAATATATATAGAAAATGTTTAGAGTATGGATACGACATCACAAAAGAACCTATCCCTGTAGCTCCTACAGCCCATTACTATATGGGAGGAATAGAAACTGATGAATACGGTAGAACAAGTTTAAAAAATTTATATGCTTGTGGTGAAGTTGCTTGTACAGGTCTTCATGGAGCAAATAGACTTGCTAGTAATTCTCTCTTAGAGGCTCTTGTCTTTGGTAAAAGATGCATTGATGCTGTATTGAGTGATAAACCAGCTAAAACTAATTTGAATATTCAAAGAAATATTTCTCTTCAGGGAAAAGAATTCTTAGATTGTGATAAGAGAATATCTAAGCTTAAGAACTTACTTTGGGAAAAGGCTGGAATTCTAAGAGAGGAAAAGGAGCTTAAAGAGGCAAAAAGAGAAATTGAGAATTTAATAGATGAGGTTTATGGTATAACTCATAAAAGTAGAAACTTTTATGAATATAAAAATATGTTAATTTTAGACTATCTTATTGTAAATTCGGCACTTTTAAGAAGAGAAAGTAGGGGGGCACATTTTAGAATAGATTTTCCTAAAATGGAAGATTCTTGGAGAAAACATATTGTGTGGGAGAAAGATAAAGAGGTGATATATCGTGAGGTCAATTCCTTACCATCTTTTAAGAAAAATAGTAGAAGAAGCTCTAAATGAAGATATAGGAACTGGAGATATCACTACAGATAGCATAGTGCCTGAGAATATGTCTTCTAAGGCGATGATTTTAGCGAAAGAGGAAGGGGTTATAGCTGGACTCCTAATAGCAAGAGAAGTCTTTAGATATTTAGATCCCGAGATATCTTTTAATGAAAATTTTAAAGATGGAGAAAAGGTTAAGAACGGAGATGTGATTGCTGAGATCTATGGTAACACAAGAGCTATTCTTTCTGGTGAAAGGACTGCTTTAAATTTTCTCCAAAGATTATCTGGTATAGCTACCTATACAAAAAAATGTGCTGAAATTGTAGAGCCTTATGGAGTAAAGATCTTAGACACACGTAAAACAACCCCTCTTTTAAGAATTCTGGAAAAATATGCGGTAAAGGTAGGAGGAGGAGAAAATCATAGATTCTCCTTATATGATATGGTACTTATAAAAGATAATCACATAAAAGTAGCAGGAGATATCAAAGGAGCTGTAAAAAAAGTGAGAGAAAATATCTCTCATGTATATAAGATTGAAGTTGAGGTTACTAATTTAGAAGAGTTAAAAGAAGCTTTGGAATGTGATGTGGATATGGTACTTTTGGATAATATGGATATAAATAAGATAAAAGAATGTGTAGAGATAACTAAAGGTAAAGTTCTTACAGAAGTATCAGGAAATGTTTCCATGGAAAATTTAGAAGATATTGCAAAGTTAGGAATAAACTTTATTTCTATGGGGAAACTTACCCATTCTGTTAAAAGTTTAGATATAAGCTTAGAAATAGAATAAATGGAAGAAAAATTAAAAGAAAAGAGTAGGGCATATCTTCTTTTATTTATAGCTGTTATTGCTATGGGTTCTGCATCCTTAATTATAAAATTAACCAGTGCTCCACCTCTTATAATAGCTACTTACCGTTTACTTATCTCTTCTGTAATTCTTCTTTTCCTAAATGGAAGAAAAATAGAACATGTAAAAAGTTCTTTACCCTTTTTAATGATATCTGGGTTTTGCCTTGGGATTCATTTCTATTCTTGGATTTCAGCCTTATTTTTGACTTCTGTAGCAAATGCAGTGGTGCTTGTAAATACAAGTCCTATATTCATTGCTATTTTTTCTTTTATATTTGAGAAAAAATCTCCTTCTAAAAAGTTTTTTCTCTCTTTTGTTTTCGCTATTTTAGGAATAGTTTTAATTACAAAGAGTGGTTTAACTTTAAAGATTGGTAAAGGAGAAATTCTTTCTATAATAGGTGCTATAACTTTTGCTATATATCTCTATATGGGTAGATATATCTCTGATGATATATCGGTTTCTACATATATAACCTCCGTCTATTTTATATCTGGAGTTATACTTCTCTTTGCATCTCTTTTTTTGGGCTTACCTTTTACAGGATATACTCTGGATACTTATATTAAATTTCTTCTTCTTGCATTAGTCCCACAACTTATAGGACATTCCCTTGCAAATTATGCTATAAGGGTATTACCTCCCACATCTACCTCCATAGTACTAATTGGGGAGACAGTTATTGCTACAATCTTTGCTGTCATCTTCTTGCATGAATCTATTAATTCTTATCAACTTTTAGGTATGTTTATGATTATTATCTCAATTCTTTATAGTGCTTCTGAAGAGAAATAATTATATAGATTCCATGCTAATTTTTCCTGTTCTCTAAAGTTTCCAAAGATTACACCCTTAGGGATAAGTTTATTTATTGTTTTCTTAATTTCTTCAGAGATTTTTCCTGGAGGAAATTTAGAGAAAGGAGTTTGTGGAAGAGGCATAAAAGTATGAGCATGAATTTTGGCACCAAGTTTTATAAGATCTAAAATAACCTCAGTTGTAAGCTCTATATCCGCCTCTTCCTCGTAAGGAAGCCCAAAGATAAAATCTACATTTGGTTTTAAACCATTTTTTGCAGTGACTTCTACCGCTCTATATATATCTGCTACTTTATGACCACGATGAGAAAGGTCTAAAATTTTTTGACTCCCCGACTGGGCACCGATAACAACATTATCATTATCAGCATATGTTTTAATGATCTCTATAGTCTCTTCAGTTACATATTCTGGTCTTACCTCAGAAGGGAAAGATCCAAAAAATATTCTTCCTTCTTTTCCTATTATTTTTCTTATACCTGAAAGAAGCTCTTCTATTGCCTGTAAGTTTATGTTTTTACCATCAGAAGATCCATAGGAGAATGCATTGGGAGTTATGAATCTTATATCTTTTAGATTCTTTTCTGACATGAATTCAACTATCTCTAAAACTTTACTTATACTTCTGTGTCTTACATTAGCTCCAAAAATTTGTGGGGTTTGACAAAAATAGCAAACATATGGGCATCCTCTGCTAATTTCTATAGGTCCAAATCTTCCAAACTTCTTAGAAAAAGAAAAATAATCATCTAAATTTATTCTTTGTTTTTCTTCATATATGCCTTTTAATCTCATTCCATTTATGAGTTTATTAATAACATTTGGAAAAGCTTTTTCCCCTTCCCCTCTTATTACGATATCAAATCCCAATTTTAGGGCACTATAAGGATTTCCTGAAGGATGTGGGCCACCTGCTATAAGAATTATTTCAGGAAACTCTTCCTTTACATTCTCAATTAGATTTTTAATATTAAAAAATTGGGTTGTAAAAAAAGATATACAAAATATGATTTGAGATTTATCATCTACAATCTTTTTTAAAAAAGAGATAGGATCTTTTTCAGGAGCAAAATAAATAGGTATATATTCAAGATTTTGGTCTTCTTCTACGGCTCCTAATAATGCATTTATACTGTACTTATTATCTTTAGAGTTGTAAAATACTAATTTATAACTCATATTTTTATATGATAGCAAAAATTTTTATTTAATAAAAATCCTTTAAAAATTTGACTTTTAAAATAAAATTTTTTATTCTCTTAAAAGAAAAATTTTGGGTAAAAGGAGGATTGAGATGAACGCACCAAAAATTGATAGAGAGCTTTGTATTGGTTGTGGAGTATGTTCTTCACTTTGTCCTGATGTTTTTGAAATGGATGACGAAGGGAAAGCAGTAGTTATTGAAGGGTCGAATTGTGACTCTGCAGGGTGTTGCCAAGATGCTGCAGATTCTTGCCCTGTAGGGGCAATAGTTCTATAAATTTGGATTTTTTTAATGGGAGGGGGTTTTTATCCTTCCTAAATTTTTATGGAGGGTAATAGATATTGATACCTGAGTCACTGTTAGAAGAGGTTTTATATTTATCTTTAAAAAATGGTGGTGAGTTCTCCGAATCCATATTTGAAATGACAATTTCGGGCAATTTAAAGGCTATTCTTAAATCTACTAAAGCAAGAAAAGAGATGGAGTTTAATGGGGCATTAGGATCTTCTCTATTTAAAGTTAGAAGATATAATAATTGTGGGGAGATAGTATAATAAGGAGGGATTTGAATGGTTAAGTTGTTTTCTTCTGCTGATCTTTTAGAGATGGCAATTCATATTGAGGAAGAAGGAGAAAAATTTTATAAAATGTTAGAAGATAAAGCTGAAAAAGAAGATTTAAAAAGATTTTTCTCTTTTCTTGCAATAGAAGAGAAAAAACATGCTATTACTTTTAAGGAGATCTATAAAGAGATAGAAAAAGAGGGTTTTATATCTGCCTATCCTGATGAGGAAGCTAATAAATATCTTCATGCTTTTGTAGATTCTCAAGTTTTTATAAATTGGGATGATATGATGAAAAGATCTTACTTCAATATTGAAGAAGTTCTAAATATTGCAATAAACTTGGAGAAGGATTCAATTCTGTTTTATTATGAGTTGGAAAGGTTTATTCCAGAAAAAGATAAGAAAATTCTACATGAGATAATAAAGCAAGAGAAAAATCATCTATTACAGCTTACAGAATTTAAGAAAAATCTTTAGTTAAGATTATGAAAAAGAGTATTTTAGTATTTATTTTGTTAATTTTACTTTCAAATGCCCTTTTGGGAGGATCTTCCGAAAGGAATATAAAAATATTTATCCCAGAAAGAGAAATTGATCTTAATAGATTCCTCTTTTCTTATGACTTCTCCTCTTTTAACTTTACGAAATTAATTTTTAATTCTCTTTTAAGACTGGATTTTGAAACTAAAAAATTTGAAGGGGAGCTTTCTAAAAAATGGTCTATAAAGGAAGATGGGAAGGTATGGATTTTTTATCTGAGAGATAATGTAAAATGGCATGATGGATATCCTTTTACTGCCGATGATGTAATTTATACCCTTAACCTTAGAGAAGAGCAAGTTCAAAATAAAAATGGATTTTTGGAGAGTATTGAAAAAGTTGATGATTATACCGTGAAGGTGACTTTTGAAGATTCTTTTTATGATTATTCTTATTTTCTTTTCCCGATTTTGCCAAAACACATCTTTGAGAAAATTGAGAATGAGAAAACTAATTTAAATGTCTTAAGCTTGATAGGTACAGGTCCTTATAAATTAGTAGATTTTTCTTCTGAGACCATGCTATTAAAGAAAAATCCCTCTTATTGGAAAAGTAATGAGTTAAACTCTTCTCCATATTTTGAAGAGATTGAGATAACCTATAGTGTAGACAAAAAGAGAGAATGTGATGTTATTTTAGATTGGGAAGAATATACGAATTCTAATGAGTTTATAACCTCGTATATCCCAAGTTTTGATATATATATGCTTTCTTTCAATCAGAATTTAAGAGCTAATATACCTAAGTATAAAATAATTTGGTTTAGAGATTTGCGTTTTCGTAGGGCTATATCTTTATTAATTAACAGGGATGCCATAGTTGAAAACTTTTCAGGTAGAGTTTCTCCTATTTATGGTATTTTTTCACCAGGGAATCTGTATTATACCCCTGTTAAGAGTAATAACTATGATCCTGAGAAAGCAAAAGAGTTATTATTGAGTTTAGGGTTCAAGGATAGAGATGGTGATGGGATATTAGAAGATTCAAGTAGAAATCCTTTAGAATTGAAGATTATACTTGCCTCAGATAAGATTTCTAATGGGATTTTTGAGATTCTTAAAGAGGATTTTAAGAAGGCTGGCATAGAATTAACTGGGATCTTTTTAGATGAAGATTCAATAATGGCAAGACTTAAGTTTACTTTAAATTGGGAGCTTGTTTTATTTAAATATAGAGATAGCGTGGATCCTTTACATAATATAGATTTCTTTTTAGATAATGGTAGTATGCATATCTTTAATCCATTCCAGAGAATTCCTGGTACTCCTTGGGAGAAGGAGATAGATAATTTTATACATACTGCAATGACTTTAAAAGGTCCCATAGGAAAGAAAATTATCTTTTCAAAGATTCAAAAACTCTGGCTTAAAAACTATCCCACTGTAAGTATAGTATCTCCTTTAATATCTATTTCTTATAAACCAGCTTTTAAAGATCTAAAATTTTACCCCTATTATGGAATCTTTGACGTATTAGAAGATATGAAAATTACTGAATAATTTTTTCTAATAGCTCTTCTGACAATATTCCTCTAAAAGTCTCTTCTACAGGACCGATTAAATTTACATTCCAATCTGGTTTTATTCTTACTGCAAGGTTTCCTCCTGGCATTATTACTTCTACTTTTTCTCCTACTAATCCCTTTTTGTAAGCTGCAGAGGCAGCTGCACAGGAGCTACTACCTGATGCAAGGGTATATCCTGCACCTCTTTCCCATATTCTTATCTCTATTTTTTCTGGGGATAAAACTTTTACCATTTGAACATTAGTACGGTTTGGGAAAAGGGAATGATTCTCTAATAGAGGTCCTATCTTCTTGATTCTATTTTCATCAATATTATCTACAAAAAAGATGCAATGAGGATTCCCTATAGAAAGACATGTTATTCTTATTTTTTCCCCATCTATTTCAATTTCCTCATCTATGATTTCTCTTTTCTCACCCTTAACTGGTATTTCAGTGCTATCAAAAGTAATTTTTCCCATCTCTACTTCTATCATCTTCGCTCGTCCATTTTTCTCTTCTAAGATATGAGCTTTTACCTTTCCGCCAAGAGTATTTATAGTAAATTCCTTTTTGTCAGTATATTTATAATCACATATAAACTTTGCAATGATTCTTATACCATTTCCACTTTTTTCTGCCTCACTTCCATCAGGGTTAAAAATCCTTACTTTAAATTCTTCTGTATTGATTTTCTCTAAAAGTAGAATTCCATCAGAACCTATCCCAAAGTTTCTATCACAGATAAGTTTTATAGCCCTTTCTGATAAACTAAAATTTATTTGCTTTTTATCAAAAACTATATAATCGTTTCCAAGTCCATGACTTTTTACAAAGTTATTCATAATTTTATTCTCCTTTTTTGAAGTTTTACCTTTGAATAATGATAAAATTAAGATAGAGATAATTCAAGAGAAAGGGGTAAGAAAATATGTTATTTAGTGAACTTTCAGAGTATTTTCAAAAGATAGAAGCTACTACAAAGAGAAATGAAATGATAGAAATCTTATCTGAACTTTTTAAAGAAGCAGATAAGGAAGAAATAGATAAAATTATTTACTTATTAAATGGGAGAGTAGCTCCTGAATATGAAAAGATAGAATTTGGAATCTCTGAAAAGCTTGCCTTAAGAGCTGTAGCTACAGCCTTGAATAAACCTGTGATAGAAGTTGAAAATATACATAAAGAAATAGGAGATTTAGGAGAGATAGTCCTCAGAAATTCTAAAGGTGAGGGAAAAGATTTGTCAGTAATAGAAGTTTTTAATGTTCTTTATGAAATTGCTACATTTTCAGGAGAAGGTAGTGTAGATGCTAAGGTAAATAGACTTGCTTATTTAGTTAATTCTTTGACCCCACAAGGTGGTAAATATGTAGTAAGAGTAGTCCTTGGTAAACTTAGACTCGGGATAGGGGAGCCTACCATAATGGATGCTTTGTCTTTTGCTTTTGCAAAAGACAAAAGTCTAAGAGTTTTTATAGAGAGAGCTTTCAATATAACTTCAGATTTAGGATATGTGGCGAAAGTATTTTGGGAGGGTGGTATAGAGGCTCTTAAAAAGATAAAAGTACAAGTAGGAAGACCCATAAGAATGGCTTTAGCAGAAAGAGTCCCAAGTGTAGAAGATATTATAAAGAAACTTGGAAAGTGCTCTATAGAACCTAAATTTGATGGTTTTAGATGTCAGATTCATAGAATGGATGATAAGGTGCGGATCTTTTCAAGAAACTTAGAAGATAATACTCATATGTTTCCTGATTTAGTAGAGGGGATTTTAGAACAAGTAAAATCTAAAGGTGTAATTCTTGAAGGAGAAGCTATATCATATGATCCTGAGACAGGAGAATTTTATCCGTTTCAAGTTACAGTCCAAAGAAAGAGAAAATATAATATTTCGGAGATGGCGGAACTTTTTCCTCTTCAGCTTTTTGCTTTTGATATTTTGTATATTGATGGTGAAGATATTACTTCTCTTCCATATATAAGAAGAAGAGAAAGACTTGAAAATGCTGTGGAAAAGGGAGAAAAAATTTTTGTTACTGAAAATATTATCACAAATGATCCCAAGGAAATTCAGAACTATTTTGAGGAGTGCATTACTGAGGGATTAGAAGGTGTTGTGGCTAAAAGATTAGATGCTCCTTATCAAGCTGGGGTTAGGAATTTTAATTGGATAAAATTAAAGCGTTCTTATCAGAGTCAGCTTAGTGACACGGTAGATTGCGTTATATTAGGATATTTTAAAGGAAGAGGGCATAGGGCAAAATTTGGTATAGGTGCACTTCTTGTGGGAGTATATGATAAAGGTAGTGATACTTTTAAAACTATAGCTAAAATAGGTACAGGGGCTACAGAAGAAGAATGGGTTAAATTTAGAGAGATTCTTGATGAAATTAAAGTGGAGAATAAACCTTATAATGTAGATTCCTTGATTGAAGCTGATGTATGGGTTGATCCTAAATATGTAGTAGAAATTCAAGCTGATGAAATAACTAGAAGTCCTATTCATACTTGTGGAAAAGAAAAAGATGGTTTGGGTTATGCTCTAAGATTTCCGAGGGTGATAGGTTTTATCCGTGATGATAAATTTGCTTTTGATGCAACCACAGTGGATGAGATCTTGGAAATGTTCAGATTTCAAAGAAAAGAGAAGGCAGATGAAAGTTCTGAAGCTTAAAATCTTTATTTAAAAAAATGAGAATACCCTCTTGTCAAAGTGAATAGTATATGATAGAATGCATACTGCCTGAATGAGAAGCAGGCGAATGCACCTTAGAAAGAGGGAGAATAAGGAGAAGAGAAGCGGGCGAAGGTAATAAAGAAGGGGTTTAGGATCAGCCCATCTGGCTGATATATAGGTATATATATTTGGACGGAGGGTTTGATCCTGGCTCAGGATGAACGCTGGCGGCGTGCCTAAGGC
>DAOSUP010000001.1:0-175389 GCA_035378845.1 Dictyoglomaceae bacterium | reverse complement strand
CAAGATTAAGACCTATCACTATCACAAGGCCAAAACCTATGGCATATATAGTAGGCAAGCCTATCATGGAGTATATTATCTCTCTCCTTTATGAACAGGGTTTTAGAGACTTTACTGCAACCTTATATTATCTACCAGAAGTAATTCAAGGATATTTTGATGATGGCTCTAACTGGAACATAAAATTAGATTATTCTATAGAAGAATCTCCCCTTGGAACAGCAGGAAGCGTAAAGTTTGCTTTAAGAAATAAGCCGAGAGACAGAATTTTAGTTATAAGTGGAGATGCTCTTACAGATTTCAATCTTCAAAAAGCTATAAAATATCATAAAGAAAAGAAAGCATTGGTAACTATTGTATTAACCAATGTAGAAAACCCATTAGAATATGGGGTAGTAATAACCAATAAAGATGGAAAAATAACAAAATTTTTAGAAAAACCGAGCTGGGGAGAAATATTCAGTGATAGTGTCAATACAGGAATATATATATTAGAACCTGAGGTCTTAAACTATATTCCTGATGATATACCTTTTGATTTCAGTAAAGATCTATTTCCTCTTCTTCTGGAAAAAGAAGCACCTCTTTATGGGTACCTTGCAGAGGGATACTGGTGTGACATTGGCAACTTAGAACAATTTTTACAAGCCAATTTTGATGTTATTCAGGGGAAAGTAAGAATAAAGATTCCAGGTAGAGAAATTTTTCCAGGAGTTTATGCCAAAGAAGATGTAGAAATATCCCCTTCTGCTTTAATAAGACCCCCTGTATATATAGGTCAGTTTTCAAAAATAGAGAATAATGCCAATATTTTAGGACCTACAATAATCGGAGACTCAGTATATATAGATAGTGAAGCAAAAATCCAAAGAAGTATAATATTCAGTAATACATATGTTGGCAAAAAAACCGCTATATATTCCTCTATTATTGGAAGTCACTGTAATATAAAAAACTTCACAAAGATAGAAGATGGAACTACTATCGGAGATGGTACCACTATTGGTGAAAGAGCTTTTATTAATAATGGAATAAAAATATGGCCTAATAAGATAATAGAAGCTGGAACAACTGTGAACACAAGTATTATATGGGGAAGCCATTTTAAGAGAACTCTCTTTGGACAAAGAGGAATCTCTGGTAAGATAAATATTGACATAACTCCAGAACTTGCTACTAAAATAGGTGCTGCATTTGGAACAATTTTACCTAAATCTTCATATGTGGTAATGAGCAGAGATTCAAGACCAGCATGTAGAATGATAAAAAGAGCTATTCTTACAGGAATTCTTTCTTCAGGAGTAAATGTCTTTGATATACGTACTCTACCTATTCCAATAGCACGATACTCTATAGAGAATCTCAATGCTAATGCAGGAATCCATATTAGAATTTCGCCTTCTGATAATGAGAAAATTTTAATTGAGCTCTTTGATAATAGGGGCGTGAATATAGATAAAAATACTGAAAGGAAAATTGAAAATATATTTTTTAGGGAAGACTTTAGAAGAACTTATTCTGATGAAGTTGGAGAGATAGACTTCCCTCCACATACAATTGAATATTATACATTAGGACTTCTAAAAAATATTGATACCAAAAGCATTTCGGAACGTAAATACAAAATTATAATTGACTATCAAGGCAATAGTTCATCTCTATTTCTTCCCAGTATTATTTCTAAACTTAAAATAGAAAGCGTATCATTAAACCTCTATGGAGAAGAATTTACTAAAGTAAGTACTACCCCAGAAGAAGTATTACAAATTATTCAAGCAGTAGGATCTGATTTTGGAATAATTATAAACGATGATGGCGAAAACTTTTCAATTATTACACCCGATGGGCAATACTTATCTAAGGACGATCTAATCTTTGTTATAACATATCTCACATTAAAAGTTTATCCTCAAAGTCAGATAGTGGTTCCTGTCACTATCTCAAATTCCATAGAAAAAATAGCAGATATGTTAGGTGGAAGGATCATAAGAAGTAAAACTTCTCCTTCTGAACTTGCAAGGACTACATTAAGAAGTGGTGCAAAATTTGGAGCTAGTGAAGATGGATTTATCTACCCCGAATTCCAAGCATCTTTTGATGGTATATACGCCCTAATTAAATTCTTAGAACTTTACTCTAAAGTTGACATTACTCTTTCAGACATCATAGCTCAAATTTCTAAGCTATATAAAATAAAAGCCACTGTAGATTGTTCTTGGGAAAACAAAGGCAAAATAATGAGAAGACTTATTGAAGAAAATGTGGATAATAACATAGACTACACCGATGGCATAAAAATAAGCTACACTAACTCTTGGATACTTGTCATTCCGCATCCTGAAGATCCAGCTTTTCTTTTATATGCAGAAGCGCCATCTTTAAGAGAAGCTCAAAGCTTATTAGAAGAGTTCAGCGAAAAAATTAAAAATCTTAATCTTACTTTAAAATAATTTTAACTTGACATTAAAGTTATAGCACCTAAGATAATTGGAGGAGAAAATTTTTAAAGATAGGAGGGTAAAATATGCAAAACCTTCTTTGGATTGTACCTATCTCAGGAGCTATCGGTCTTATTTTTACTTACCTTATAGCCCGAAGCATTCTTAAGGAAGAAGAAGGTCCAGAAGAGATCAAAAAAATTGTAAAAGCTATTCAACAGGGAGCGGATGCCTTTCTAAACCGAGAAATCAAAACCGTAGCAATCTTTGTAGTTATCTTTGCTATCTTTATGGGTATAGTACTTCAGCCTTTACTTGGACTTGCATTTCTTATTGGTGCTACTTTTTCCATGCTATCTGGGTATATTGGAATGAAGGTTGCTACTCGTGCCAATGGAAGAACTACATGGGCAGCTGCAAAACACGGTCCTGGGAAAGCTCTTGAGATAGCTTTTTCAGGTGGTTCAGTAATGGGAATGATGGAAGCAAGCTTAGGTATCTTTGGCTCAAGTTTAATTTATTTACTCCTTAGTGGATTAATGCCAGATCCCAGATTAAAACTTGAGGTTATTAGCGGTTATGCCCTTGGAGCAAGTTTTATTGCACTCTTTGCTCGTGTAGGCGGAGGAATATATACAAAAGCTGCAGATGTAGGAGCAGATTTAGTGGGAAAAGTTGAAGCAGGCATCCCAGAAGATGATCCAAGAAATCCAGCAGTAATAGCCGATAATGTGGGAGACAATGTAGGAGATATTGCTGGAATGGGTGCAGACCTCTATGAATCATATGTGGGAGCCATCCATGCTGCAGCAGTACTTGGCTTTGCATACGCAGATATGAAAGGACTCCTTTTTCCATTCTTATTAGCAACTATAGGTTTATTTGCATCAATCATAGGTATAGTCTTTGTAAAAACAATAGCTTCTAGGAAAAATGCTGATCCAGCAAATGCATTAAGAAACGGAACATTTTTAACATCTATACTCACTGCAATAGGCTCCTTTTTCCTTTCTAAAAACTTAGTAGGGAACTTAGGTCCTTTCTGGGCATCTATTATAGGTATATTAGATGGAATTGCGATAGGTCTAATAAGTGAATACTATACATCCAATAAACCTATTGAAAAAATCGCCTATGCTAGTACCACAGGTCCTGCTACCAATATAATCACAGGACTTTCTGTAGGAATGGAAAGTACATTCCTCAGTATAGTAGCACTTGCTATTGGTACTTACTTAAGCTATTTAGCTAATGGCATGTGGGGAGTAGCAGTTGCAGGTGTAGGAATGCTTGCCACCCTTGGAATTACATTATCTGTAGATGCTTATGGTCCTATAGCAGATAATGCCAGTGGTATAGCAGAGATGTCTCATCAAGGAGAAGAAGTAAGAGAAATTACCAGTTCCTTAGATGCTTATGGAAATACTACAGCAGCAATGGGTAAAGGATTTGCTATAGGTTCTGCCATCTTAACAGCTCTCTCTCTATTCGCAGCTTTTAAAGAATGGGCAGGAATTCAATACGTAGATGTATCTAATGCAAGTGTACTTGCAGGGGCACTAATTGGAGGAATGTTACCATTCTTATTCTCATCACTTGCTATGAAAGCTGTAGGAGAAGCAGCAGGTCATATGGTTGAAGAGGTAAGAAGACAATTTAGAGAAATAAAAGGACTTCTTGAAGGGAAAGCAGAACCAGATTATAAGAAATGTGTAGATATTAGTACCCGTGGTGCATTAAAAGCTATGGTCCTCCCAAGTATAATTATGATCCTTTCACCTTTTGTAATAGCTTTTCTATTAGGAAAACAGGCTCTTGGAGGAATGCTCACTGGAGCAATTATTTCAGGAGGTCTTTTAGCAATATTTATGGCAAACTCAGGTGGAGCATGGGATAATGCCAAGAAATTGATTGAAGGTGGAAAATATGGTGGAAAAGGATCTGATGCTCATAAAGCAGCAGTAGTAGGAGATACTGTAGGAGATCCATTTAAAGATACAGCAGGTCCATCTATTAATATTCTGATAAAGCTTATGTCTGTAATCTCATTAGTATTCTTACCTATCTTTCTACATTAATTTGGAGGAATTTCAAAGGGTGGGGAAGAAATCTTTCCCACCCTTTTTTATTTTCTAAATTCTATAATTCTTGACACAAACTTTTTATATAATATACTTAACCTAACTTATATAATTTGAAAGGAGGGATAGCTTGTTCAAGAAACTTCCACCACTAATAAACTTCCCACAAATGGAAGAAGAAATACTGAAATTTTGGAAAGACAATGATATCTTCAAAAAATCCTTGGAGATTAGAAAGGGTTCTCCAAGGTTTAATTTCTATGAAGGTCCACCAACTGCTAATGGTAAACCCCATGCGGGACATGTTTTACCAAGAATTTATAAAGATATTTTCCCAAGATATAAAACTATGTGTGGATACTATGTTCCAAGAAAAGCAGGGTGGGATACCCATGGACTTCCTGTAGAACTTGAAGTTGAGAAAGAACTTGGAATAAACAGTAAACAAGAAATTGAAAAATATGGGGTTGAAGAGTTTAATAAAAAGTGTAGAGAAAGTGTATTCAGATACGAAAAGGAATGGAGAGTATTTACGGAAAGAATTGGTTTCTGGATTGATATGGACAATCCATATATCACCCTTAGTAATGATTATATTGAATCAGTATGGTGGCTACTTAAAAATATCTGGGAAAAGGGACTTTTATATAAAGGGTATAAAATTGTACCCTGGTGTCCCAGATGTGAAACTGCTCTTTCTGATCATGAGGTATCTCAAGGATATAAAGAGACACAAGATCCTTCTGTATTTGTAAAATTCAAGTTAAAAGATAGCAAAGATACTTATTTCCTTGCTTGGACTACAACTCCTTGGACTCTAATCTCAAATATAGCTCTTGCAGTACATCCTGAAGAGGATTATGTAAAAGTTAAATATAATGATGAACATTATATTTTGGCAGAAAAAAGACTGAGTTATGTCTTACCAGAAGGAAACTACTCCATAGAAGGAAAATACAAGGGAAGAGATTTAGAAAAAACGCCCTATATTCCCCTATTCACATTCCTGCCTCTCAATAAACCTTCTCATTATGTAGTAGTTGGTGATTTTGTAACATTAGATGAGGGAACTGGGATTGTACATATTGCTCCTGCTTTTGGAGATGAGGATTTCCAAATAGGCAGAAAATATGATCTTCCATTCCTACAACCTATAGATCAAAATGGAAAATTTACAAAAGAGATAACTCCATGGACAGGAATGTTTATTAAAGATGCAGACCCATTAATTATAGAGGATCTCAAAAATAAAGGTTTACTATTCAGGGAGGAAAAATATCTCCATACTTATCCTTTCTGCTGGAGATGCGATACTCCTCTTTTATACTATGCCAGATCCTCCTGGTATATTAAAACTACAGAAGTAAAAGAAGCTCTTATAAATAACAACCAAAAAATAAATTGGTACCCTGAGTATATAAAAGATGGAAGATTTGGAAACTGGCTTGCCAATAATATTGATTGGTCGTTAAGTAGAGAAAGATATTGGGGAACACCACTCCCCATTTGGATATGTGACTCTTGCGGATATGAAGAATGTATAGGGAGTTATAAAGAATTACGAATAACAGATACTAATAATTTCAATCCTCATAAACCTTATATTGATGAAATAACCCTTAAATGTCCTAAATGTGGTGGTATAATGCATAGGGTTCCTGAAGTTATAGATTGTTGGTTTGATTCAGGAGCTATGCCTGCTGCTCAATGGCATTATCCTTTTGAAAACCAAGAGGAATTCAAGAAATCTTTTCCAGCAGATTTTATTTGTGAAGCTATAGATCAAACAAGAGGATGGTTCTATAGCTTACTTGCCATTTCAACTCTTGTATTCAATGAACCTGCCTATAAGAATGTCTTAGTTACAGAACTGGTATTAGATGAAAAAGGCGAAAAGATGAGTAAGCATAAAGGCAATGTAGTAGACCCATGGTCAATACTTACTAAATATGGTGCAGACGCTCTTAGATGGTATATTTTCACAGTAAGCCCACCATGGACACCTTTAAGATTTTCAGCCGAAGCTGTAAATGACGTTCTTAAAAAATTCTTACTTACTTTCTGGAATACCTTATCTTTCTTCTCCATCTATGCAGAAATTGATGGATTCTCGCCTAAGGAACATCTTATACCTCTTACAGAGCTTACAGACCTATCAGATAGATGGATCATCTCTAAATTAAACTCCCTTATCATTAAGGTAAAAGAGGACATGGATAAGTTTAATGCCACACCTGCAGCAAGATCTATCCAAAATTTTGTTATAGAAGATTTAAGTAATTGGTATGTAAGACTAAATAGAGAAAGATTTTGGAAATCAGAAAAAGATGAGGATAAATGGGCTGCTTATACCGTACTTTTCACAGTAATAAAAGAACTCTCAAAACTCTCAGCACCCTTTATACCTTTCACTTCTGAGAAGATATATCAGGAGATTATAAGAGTCGCTGAAGAAGATGTACCAGAAAGTGTACATCTCAATGACTATCCCAATGAAAACAAAGAACTCATAAAGCCTGAGCTTGAGGAAGACATGGACACAGTAAGAGAGATAGTCGCCATTGGTAGAATGCTGAGAAATCAAGCAAATATTAAGATAAAACAACCATTATCTACTCTTTGGATAAAGTTAAATCTTAGAGTTCAAGAAAACATAGAAAAGCTTGTAAAATATATAAAACAAGAATTAAATATAGAAAATGTCGTAATAGGAAAGATAGAAGAAGGAGACGGAATATTAGTATATAAGGATGAAAATGTAGAGGTAGCACTGGATACTAAACTTACTGAAGAACTCTTAAATAAAGGGATGCTAAGAGAATTAGAGCATAAGATTCAAATGTTAAGAAAAGAAGCTAAATTAGATTATGCCGATAGAATAAAACTATATTATCAAGGTTCTGAAAGGATTAAAAAAATCATAGAGAAGAATAAAGAAGAGCTTTCCAGGGAAATATTAGCAGTAAGTATTGAAGAGGTAGATATTCCTAATAATACATTTAAAAAGAAACTAAAGGTATATGAGGAAGAAGTAACTATCGGATTTGAGAGGACGTAAATAGGAGGTAATAAGATTATATGCCTAAAAAAGAGTTAAAGAACATTTATATTCTTGTTTTTGTCCTTTTATTTATCATTTCTTTCTCTTTCGCCTTTCCTATCACTGTAAAGGACGATATGGGGAGGAGTATCACAATAAATACTCCTCCCACGAGGATCATTTCTCTTGCTCCTTCTGCTACTGAAATTCTCTTTGCTATAAACGCACAAGAAAAAATAGTGGGAGTTACCGACTATTGCAATTTTCCAAAAGAAGCACAAAGGAAAGAAAAAGTAGGAGGATTTAGCAATCCTAATATAGAAAAAATTATCTCCCTAAATCCAGATCTAATTATACTTTATGAGAGTTTTCCTAAAGAAATCTTCAACCAATTAGAAAAATCTTTACCTCAGACAAATTTCTTAGTGTTAGATCCTAAAAATTTTGAAGATGTATTAGAAAATATACTCTTAGTTGGTAAAGTTATAGGTAAAGAAAAAGAAGCAAGAGCAGTACATAATGATATGCTAAGAAGATGGGGAAATATTCAAAAGAAAGCCCTTCAGGTTAAAAAATTGCCTAAAGTTTTATTCCTATTATGGAATGACCCATTTACTTCTGCTTCTCCTAATACTTTTTTAGGAGATCTATTAAGAAAAGTGAGAGCAAAGAATATCGTAGAAAAAAATGAACCAGAATATCCTGTACTAAGTGTAGAATATATCCTTGAAAAAAATCCTGATGTCATTCTTATTGGAGAAACTTCAGGTATATCAAAAGAATCCATATTAAATCATCCAATGCTTAAACAAACAAATGCAGTAAAAAATAAGATGGTTTATACTATAAATGATGATTTAGTCTTTAGACCCGGGCCACGTTTGATAGAAGGCATGGAAAGGTTATTTGAGCTTTTATATCCTGAAATTCCTTTATGAATAAGAAAATAGTCTTACTTTTACTATGTCTTGTTTGTTTATTTATCTGCTCCATAAACGTTGGAAGCTTTAGAGTTTCCTTATTAGATATTCCTCATCTTTTACAAGATAAAACAGATAATCGGGGGATCATAGTATGGGATATAAGGATCCCTCGCACCCTTTTAGCTATTTTAGTTGGAGGGAATTTAGGTGTAGCAGGAGCTATATTACAAAGCCTATTTCACAATCCTTTGGCAGAGCCTCATGTAATAGGACTTTCTTCTGGAGCTTTATTAGGAGCTACTTTATATTTTCTTTTAGCTGGAAGTACATGGGATATTGATCCTATTTTTACACCATGGGTTTCTATGTTAGGAGCCTTTTTAGTCCTTGCAATACTTATATTATTCAACAAAAAGTTTTCATCTTCTACTACTATTATCCTTTTGGGGGTATCCATAAATTCCCTTTTATCATCTGTGGTAGCTCTATTATTATTTCTAAAACAGAAGACATTCCAAGGAATTTATTTTTGGCTAATGGGGGGTTTTAATGGTAAAGGATGGACTCATTTTACAATACTCTTTATATATTCTCTTATTGGTATCCCATGGGCACTGCTGTGGAGAAGAAAATTTAATTTGTTGTTTTTAAGTGAGGAAGAGATCTATAGTCTTGGTCTTCCTCTAAAAAAATATCAGCCTATCATTCTTATTCTTTTATCTTTTCTCATCGCACCTTCTGTAGCTGTATCTGGTGCCATAGGATTTATTGGGCTAATTGCACCTCATATGATGAGAGTATGGGAAACTCCAGATTATTCATGGCTTATACCATCAAGTTTTCTAAGCGGAGCCATATTACTTCTTTCTTCAGATATATTGGCAAGAATGCTTTTTTACCCAACAGAGATTCCTGTAGGAATTATTACATCTTTTTTTGGAGTACCATTCTTTATTTATCTCTTAGTAAAGAAAAAATGATTGACTTTATAAATGTTTTCGCAGGATACAATAAAAAAATAGTCTTAGAAGACTTTACATGGAAATCCCCTAATGTGGGATTTATTGGTATCATCGGTCCCAATGGAGCTGGAAAAAGCACTATTTTTAGATTAATAATAAACTATATAAAGCCAAATATAGGTAATATTCTTCTCTTTGAAAAAGACATAAAGACTTATAAGCAAGAAGAAATTGCCAAAAAAGTAGCCCTTCTTTCCCAAAAACCTATTTTAGACCTTTCTCTCTCAGTAGAAGAATATATAAGGTTAGGAAGATATCCTCACCATCCTTCATGGAGACCTCTAAGTAAGAAGGATATATACAAAATCAATGAAATAATGGTTATTACTAATACTTTAAGCTCTAAAAAGAAGAAACTATATGAACTTTCTGGAGGAGAACAACAAAGAGTGATGCTCGCAAGGGTTTTAGTTCAAGAACCTCAAATTATTCTTTTAGATGAGCCCACAAATAATTTAGATCCTTATTATCAAATAGTCTTTATGGACTTCATAAAAAATCTAAGCAAGGAACTCTTAATAATGGCAATTTTCCATGATATAAATATAGCGTCTTTCTATACAGATTATCTTTTAGCAATAAAAAATGGTAGGATTGTAGCTTATGGAGAAACCCAAAATATCCTTTCTACTTCTCTTCTAAGAGAAGTCTTCCATGTAAATTATGAAGAAACAACTATAAAAGGCAAAAAACTATTCTTTCCTATGTCTTTTACCAATCCGGAAGAGTTGTCTTAGAAATTCTTCTATCTATCATCCATATCTTTATAACAAGAGCTAATAACCCTCCTAAAATAAAGTTAGAAAAAGTAGCTAAATAATAGAAGAAAAGAATAGTTAAAAATACTTTTGTCTCATTTTTCTTTGATGCAAGAACAAAATGTTTACTCATCACAATTTCTCCTTTTATACTACCAGGATACTCCCTATAGATCCAAATATTACTAAGAAGACCTGGAATATCTAAATAAAAGAAATACAAAGAGATTGTAAATCCAGCAATTATTTCATATATCCCTTTATTAAAACCTTGATACTGCGCTATATACCAAACAAAAAGCACATAAAGGATTAATATACTATTAAGGATCCAGAACAAAACACCTCTTTTTTTAGGCTTATTTTCTTCCTTCTTTTGTTCTTCTCTTCTCCAAGGTGGAATTACTTCTTCACTTCCCTCAATTTTTATAAACTTTTTAGCATCAGTCTCGTATGTTTCAGTCTCCCTTTTCTCTAAGCTCCTCTGTAGTATGAGAATAGAAATTATAATTAAGGGAATAAACCAAGGTACATATATAAGTGTCATAGATTCAAACCTCCTTAAACTTTAATGACTTCATCTTAAGAATGGTATCAGCAGGATCATTACTACCGAATATTCCATATCCGCTTATTAGAATATTAGCCCCCATATCTACCACGAGTGGTGCTGTACTTAGGTCAATACCACCATCTACCATTATATCTAAACTTATACCCTCTCTTACAGCCATTTCTCTAAGCCTTCTTACTTTCTTTAAACAAAAACGCAAGAATTCCTGCCCACCGTATCCTGGATTTACAGTCATAAGAAGAACCATATCCACATCGCCCAAAAGGTATTCTATAGAATTTAGAGGCGTTACAGGATTTAAGGTTACGAAGGGCCTTACTCCATGATCTCTTATATATTTTATTAATCTCTGAGGATGATAAGTGGTTTCAATATGGAAACCAAGCTCATCTACCCCAGCATCTATAAATAGATCTACAAACTTTTCTGGTTCTTTCACCATTAAATGCACATTCAAAGAAAGATCAGTCCTTTTTTTAATTGCCTCTACAAAAGAGGGGCCATAACTTAAATTAGGTACAAAGTGTCCATCCATGATATCCACATGAAGTCCATCAGCAATTTTTTCAACTAATCTAATAGAATACTCCACATTCAAAACATTCACAGATAAAAGAGAGGGATAAACTTTTACCTCCATTTTCTTATTCCCCTCCATCAGAAATTAGGCTCGGTAGATTCCTCTATAGTAGATTCCTCTATGGTAGATTCTTCTACATTAGATTCTTCAACATCTGTATAAGTCCAAATAACAACATTTCCTCCATTCTCTATATAAAAGCCAGCCTCTGGTGCTTGTCTTACTACATAACCATTTTCTTGGGAAACCACTTCTACTTTCAAGCCAAGTCCCTCTAAGATATTTCTTGCTTCCCCTATATCCTTATATTTTACATCAGGCATTTTAACTAACTTAGCAGGTAAGTTTATCCATAAACCCACAATGCTTCCTTTTGGTACATCAGTATTTAATGGATTTTGATCTAAAATAGTTAAAAGCTCTTTGTTCTTATCCATAAGTATACCTTCTATTTGAGGTTTAAAATCCTTAGCAGTAAGCATCTTAGTTGCCTCTATAATGTTCTTATTTAGTACATTTGGTGGTGTCACTAACTCGTCCACTTTAAATAGTGCCTTTTGGAAAAAATATATATTAACTCCTAAAATAACTACATTGATAGCAATAAGAACATATAAAACTATCTCCTTATTACTTAGTTTTCGCACTTCTTACCCTCCTTAACTTTCTGTAAATATACAGCTCTTAGCTGTCCACACCCTGCTCTAATGTTGCTTCCATAAGATCTTCTTAAAGTAACTTTTAACCCTGCCTCTTTTAAATATCTCTCAAATCTTTCTATAGAATTCATCCTTGGTGTATCCCAAGGATACTCAGAGACTCTATTCCATGGTATTAGATTTACATGAGCAGGTTTTCCTTTCAAGAGAGTAATAAGCTCTCTTGCATGTTCAGGTTTATCGTTAAAATCCTTTATAAGTACATATTCAAAAGTTACTCTCCTACCTGTCTTCTCAGCATAAAACCATGCTGCTTCTATTAAATCTTCTATAGGATACTCTTTATTTAGAGGAATTACTTTATCTCTTAAGTCATTATTAGGTGCATGTAAGGAAATAGCAAGTCTTACCTTAAGATTTTCTTTTGCAAGATCATAAATTTTAGGGACAATCCCTATGGTAGAGATAGTAATATGTTTTGCACCTATATTTAAACCCCAGTCCTCATGTATAATCCTCAAAGCTTTTATAACTGAAGAATAATTAGCTAAAGGCTCCCCCATCCCCATAAATACTATATTACTAATTTTCTCATTTTCTTCCCTAAGCTCCTTCCCCAATAGCAAAATCTGAGAAACTATTTCCTCTGCATGAAGATTTCTTCTTAACCCTATAAGCCCAGTAGCACAAAATCCACAAGAAAAAGAACACCCTACCTGTGTAGATACACATATGGTTCTTCTATTAGAATGCTTCATCAGTATGGTTTCAATTTTTTCTCCATCCTCAAGTTCCATAAGATACTTTTTTGTATTCATATTTTTTACTTTAGAAACTATTTTAGGAAGATCAAAAGAAAAGTTATTTTTAAGCTTTTCTCTAAGAGGTATAGGTAGATTAGTCATTTGCATAGGATCAAAAATAAGCTTTTTATAGATCCAATCAAAAACCTGATCCACCCTATAGGATAGTTCTCCCCATCCTTCCATTTCTTTTTCAAACTCCTTTTTATCAAAAGAAAATATGTTCCTACTCACGGGCTAACAAGGAAATAAAAAACCCATCAGTTTTATATTTATAAGGTAAAACCTTAAAGATACCTGGATATTTTTCATCTTTGAAATGGAATTTTTGAAGCCTAAACTCCGGATGGTTCTGCAAAAATTTTAGGACAACTCCTTCATTCTCACTCCAAGTTAAAGTACAAGTACTATACAAAATTCTTCCCCCTTTTTTAACCATCTTTCCTGCTTTTTCTAATAATCTGAGCTGCAACTCTGAAAGTTCATAGATGTCTTCTTTATTTCTTCTCCACTTTATCTCAGGTTTATGTCTTATAACTCCAAAACCTGTGCAAGGGGCATCCAGAAGAACCTTGTCAAAAGCAGAATCAAAAGAATTAGGAAGATCAAGAGCATCCATATTTAAGGTTTCTATTATTGATATACCCAGTCTTTCAGAATTTTCCTCTATAAGTTTACTCCTATTCTTATTTATATCTACTGAAACAACTTTTCCTTTATTTTCCATGACTTCTGCTATATGGGTACTTTTAAGTCCCGGTGCAGCACATAAGTCAATTACTCTCTCCCCAGGTTTTGGATCTAAAATTAATGGGGGAAGCATAGAAGCCTCACTCTGTATCACAAAGAAACCACCTTTAAAAAGATCCAGCTTTTCCCATTCAACTCCATTTTTTAATATCAAAGAATTTTCCGTCAAATATCCATCCTTTGCTGAAATTCCTCTCTTCTCCAATTCGGTTTTTAATATTTCTTTATTGGTTTTCAAAGTATTTATTCTTATAGAGATCTCATAAGGTCTATTACTCCAAGAAGCAATTTTAATAGCTTCTGCCATTCCTAAATAATCTTCCCATTCTTCAAGAATAAAATTAGGCATGGCATATTTTATATCCCAAGGCATTGATACTAAGTCAAGATATTCTTTTTCCCTAATTATATTCCTTGAGACTGCATTTATAACACTCTTCTCTTTAGGAGCTTTTATCTTTGCTATTTCAACAACCTCATCCACTACTATTGGGAGAATTGTATCCTTTAAAAAATAAGTATGATAGACTACAAGTCTCAAAAGTATTTTTGCATATAAAGAAAGTCTATCCTTCTTAACAAATCTCTTCCATATATAATCTAATGTAGATTTCCACCTGGTAACTCCATAGACTAATTCGGTAATAAAATATTTCTCCTTCAAAGACAAATTATAAGAGGGAAGCTTAGTTTTCAATAGAATATTAACATAAGCCTCCCTCTTTTCCAATTCGTATAAAATCTCTGCAGCCTTAAACCTAACTTCCATTAATTTCTATTTCTCATATTTGCAAGGAGAATTAAACGGAAGAGGTTGAGAAGGGCAGTAAGAGCAGCAGCTAGATAGGTAAGAGCTGCAGCATTCAAAACCTTCTTTACACCTTCAGCCTCTTGAGTACTAACAATCCCTGTAGAAAGAAGAAGTTCTCTTGCCCTTTTACTTGCATTATACTCTACAGGTAAAGTAACAATATAGAAAAGAACTGCTACAGAAAAAGCAAGTATTCCTACATTCATTAAACCTGAGCTTCCAAAAATAAAACCCAAGAGGAAAAGAGGAAAAGCAAGTTGAGTTCCAATATTAGCTATAGGAACAAGGGAAGAACGAAGTACCAAAGCATAGTATCCAGTAGCATCTTGTACTGCATGCCCAATTTCATGAGCTGCAACACCTACTGCAGCAATTGATGGCGAAGAATGTACAGATTGTGAAAGTCTTAAAACTTTTGCTCTTGGATCATAATGATCTGTTAATGTACCTGGTATAGGCTCTATCTTTACATCATATAACCCAAGAGAACGTAAAATAATCTCCGCTGCCTCTCTACCAGTTATTCCTTTGCTATTTGGAATCTTTGAAAAGTAGTTAAATGCAGACCTTACCTTTACACTTGCATAGATAGAAAGAATCAATGCAGGAATTAATAATATATATGTAGGATCCCAGAGAAAAAACATATCACTCCACCTCCTTTCTTCAATTTACAAGTTCTCCTATATTTAGACGGTACCCATTTATAAATTCTTTAAAGGTCATCTTCCTTTTACTTTCTGGCTGTACTTCTAAAATCCACAGTATCCCATCTTTTCCTTTTATTCCTATACCTTTCTCTTTTTCCATCTTTATTATTGTACCATTAGGAATACTTTTATCCAAAGATGTAAACTCGTAGGAAGTTTTGTAAATCTTTAACTTAAAACCTCTAAATAAGGTATAAGCACCAGGCTCAGGAGAAAAAGCTCGTATTTTACACCAGATTTTTTTCACGCTATCTTCCCAATCTACTTTTTCTTCTTCCTTTGTAATCTTAGGAGCATAAGTTGCTTCTTCATCCTTCTGAGGAAAAGGGATTATTTTTCCATCTCTAATAAGAGGTAGTACTTCAAGAAGAGTCTCTGCCCCTATATTTGCAAGTTTCACAGTAAGCGTTCCTTTATCATCTTCAGGAAAAATAGGTATTCTCTTTATAGTATACACAGGACCCGTATCTAAACCAGCATCCATTTTCATTATTGAGATACCAGTTTCCTCTTCACAATTAAGAATTGCTCTTTCAATAGGAGCTGCTCCCCGATATTTAGGTAAAATAGAAGCATGCACATTTATCCCTCCCAAAGGAGGTATAAATAGTAAATCTTCAGGAATAATCTTACCATAAGAGGCTACTACTAAGGCTTCTGGATTTAGCTCTTTGACGATATCTTTTACCTCTTTACTTCTTAATTTCTCAGGCTGAAATACAGGAATTCCCTTCTCTATTGCAAACACTTTCACAGGAGGAGATAATAACTTTTTTACTCTTCCCTTAGGCTTATCAGGCTGAGTGAAAACACCTAACACTTGCACATGAGGATATATCTTTTCAAGAACTATCTTTGCAAAATCTGGAGTTCCAAAGAATACGATTCTTATCATCTTTAAACCTTCACATTTTCCTCTAATATCCTATCTATAATCAAAACTCCATCCAAATGATCCATCTCATGTTGTATAATTCTTGCAAAAAGCCCTTTTGCTTTATATTTTCTTAGTTTCCCATTAATATCTTGAGCTTCAAAAACTATCTTTTCTGCTCTTTTTACAGGAACTTCAATTCCAGGTATGCTCAAGCATCCTTCTAAATCCATGTTTTCCTCTTCTTGTTCTATAATTTTAGGATTAATAAGAACCAGTGAATTTTCCTCAAAATCAATAACTATAACCCTTAGACTTTCCCCAACTTGTGGAGCTGCCAAACCAACACCATCTGCAAACTTCATAGTTTCAAACATATCCTCTATAAGCTTCTTGATTTTTTCATCTATCTTTTCTACATTTTTAGCTTTCTTTTTTAATATTGGGTCTCCAATTTTTCTTATCTCAAGTATCATTTAGCATCACCTCATATTATTTCTTTTACATCTATATTAATAGTAATTTTTACATTAGAAAATGAAGACTTACTTTTTTCTATAATGTCTCCTATTAATTTCCCTTTTACATCCTTAGTTTTTATCACTATATGATATCTATATTTCCCCTTTATTAAAGGTGGAACAAATGGAGCGGGACCTAAAATTTCAATATTATCACCAAAATAATTCTCCATATTTTTAACCATTTGATTTCCTTCTCCCAATACCTCTTCCTCATCTATTCCCTCTAAAATTACTTGATGAAGATAACTAAACGGAGGATAAAACAACATCTTTCTAAAGGTTAATTCCTGAGATAAAAAGGTACCATATGATCCAATTTTCAAAGCTCTTAATACATAGTGGTTAGGAGAATAGGTCCTTATTATTATCTCCTCTCCTTTAAAAGCACTCTCTATCCTCTTAACTAGTCCAAAGGCTTTTTCGGGCATAGCAAAATCAGGAAAATGTAAAAAACTATCAAAATTATAAATTACTAGTAATCCTACATTATCTCCTGAAATCCAAGGTTCTATAATTCTTGTTCCTACTACTATATTACTCATATCTAAGATACTTTTATCTTGAATTTCTACTTCACTATCAAATCTCTGTATAGTATACTTACCAAAAATTTTACTCAAGTATTTACATAATTTTTCTGTTCCTATTCCTCCATATATAAAATTATATCCTTCACAATTAGGACATCTCTCTGGAAGAAAAGTATAAAATCCACAATAATGGCACTTTAGAATCTTTTCTTCTGAATGAAAAACTAAAGGACTATTACAATGTGGACACATAAATATATATCCACAATCCTGACATTGAATATATGTGGAAAATCCAAGCCTATTTAATAAAAAGAAAACTTGTTTTCCCAATCTTAGCATTTTCTCTGTCTCTTGCAAAGTAAAATTGTCCAACACTTCTTCTCTTCTTTTTCTAATATCCAAAACTATAATTTTCTTTCTCTTCAATAAAGGTTTTCTATATATAGAAAATTCTTTCTGAATACCTTTATAGAAAGAATTTACTGATGGAGCACTAGAGCCCAAAACTATAGGTATTTTCTCTAAATCTGCCCTCTTTAAAGCTACCGAAATAGAATCATATCTTGGTTCCTTCTCTCTCATATTGTAAAATTCATTTTCCTCCTGATCTACAATTATCAAACCCATATTTTTAAATGGTAAAAATAGACCTTTACTTGTACTTAAAACTACTACGGAATCTTCTGTCCCTGCAATTTTAAATACTTTATAAGCTTGTGCCTCCGTCAAAAATCCGTGATAAAAATATAAAAAAACAGGGGAATTCTCTGATAAAAAATCTCCAAATTGAAGTAAGCTCTCCACTGTAGGGAAAACTACTAATGTTCCCTTCCCTTGAGAATAGTAATGTTCTATCAGTTCAAGGTATATTTTCCACCTCTCTTCCCTTGATTCTACAAAAAGAAGAAGTGGTTTATCTATAAGTTCTAAAATTTTATCTTTTTCTAAGAAATCTGCAAGCTTCCATTCTTTTCCTTTTTTCTCAGATAAGTAAACCATCTTGCGTGGAACTTTCTCTTTCAAGTTTATCTCAAATCTTTCCTCTATAGCTTCCTTCTTTAAGAGGTTTCTTATGATACTTTCTGAAACATTACCAACTTCTTTTTTTAAATCTTTTATAGTTTTTTCCTCAAATAAAGCTAAAAATACACGATCTTCTCTCTTGGTCATATTTAGAAGAGCTACATTTTTTGCTTTTAAAAAGCGGGTAATTTCAAGTTCTATTCCTCTGGGAAAGATGTAGTTTGCAGTTTTGTACAAAGAATTTAAATAATAATCACTTATCCAATTTACAAGATCAATAAGAGATTTTCCTAACGGTGGAATCTCATCAAGAACTCTAAAAATTGATTGAAGTTTAAAATCTAAATTATCTTTTTCTAAAACATCCCAAATATAGCCAAGCTTTTTACCTCTTTTTAATGAGACTATAACAGCTTTACCTATAGCTACATTCAATTCAAATTCTTTAGGGATAGAATAAAAAAGAAAATCTTTCTCAGGAATACGAGTATCAAATAAGATTACCTTTGCAACCTTCGCCAAATTTAATCTTCAGAATCTCCTCCTTCATCATAAGTTATCTTATCTTTAATAATTTCTTCCATAGCAAGTTGAATAGGATCTTTTGCCATTGCTTTAAGAAACTTTAACTCTTCCACTATTTGTCTTGCTCTCTTGGAGATTGTAACAGTAAGAATATACTTATTAGGAACTTTTTCTAAAAGACTATCAATAGTCATTTCTTTCATCTACTTCACCTCCTAAGTTTTTTATATAATATTCTACCTTTTCTTTGTATAACCTGTGTCTTTCTGCTAAAATTATACACCTTACTAAATCTACAGCTTCATTCAAATTCTCATTTATAACAGCATAATCATAATAAGAAATACGGGAAATTTCAAGAGGGACATCTTTAAGACGAGTAGCAAGATCTTTTTCACTTTCTGTATTTCTATCCATGAGTCTCCTTTTTAATTCATTAAAACTGGGAGGCAGAATAAAGATAAGTTTTGCATCTTCACATATTTTTTTTACATTTACACCACCTTGTACATCAATTTTTAGAATTACATCATATCCTGCAGCTAATCTTTCCTCTACAAATTTCTTAGGAGTACCATAAAGATATCCGTGTACACAAGCCCATTCTAAAAACTTACCCTGTTTTATCATCTCTTTAAAAGTTTCTTCGTCAGTAAAGAAATAGCTTTTCCCTTCCTTTTCTCCTGGTCTCTTAGGTCTTGTAGTAAAAGATACAGATTTTACAAGTCTTGGAACAATTTTCAATATACCTTCCAAAATAGCATCTTTGCCTACCCCCGATGGACCTGAAAGGACAATAAGATTACCACGAAAGTTCATCCATTTGTCTCCTCTTCCTTTGCCTCTCCTTCTATACGGGAAGCAATAGTCTCTGGATGCAATGCAGACAAAACAATATGTCCGCTATCTAAAACCAATACTGCTCTTGTTTTCCTACCATAAGTAGCATCTATCAATTCATTTTTACTCCTTGCATCAGATAAAAATCTTTTTATAGGAGCCGAATCAGGACTTATTATAGCTACAATCCTTGAACTGACTACTAAGTTACCAAACCCAATATTTATTAATTTTATCATCTCTACACTCCCCTTTACTCAACATTTAAGACTAATTCTCGCATTTTTTCCAATTCTCTTTTTATCTCTATAGAATAAAACATAATCTTTGTTTTTGCAGTTTTACTGGAAAGAGTATTTATCTCTCTTCCCATTTCCTGGAGTATAAATTCTAAAGTTTTTCCTACTACTTCATCTTTTTGTAACTCCTCTTTAAATCTTAAAACGAACTCTGAAAGTCTCTGAATTTCTTCATTAATATCTGTTTTCATAAGTAAAAGAGCAAGCTCCTGGTATAATCTACTTTCATCAATACCCTCAAATTCAAACTCTTTTAGCTTCTTTTTCAAAAAGTCTTTTGCTTCTCTCTGCCACAAATCTTCCTCCTTTCTAATCCCCATCAATAAATCTTCCACATGAGAAAGACTATATTCTATAGCAACCTGGATACTTCTACCTTCCATCTCTCTTACCTTATAGAAATCCTGAAGCAAAAAATTTATCTCTCCTATAACTTTTTCACAATCTTCCTTCCCAAGAACAGGATTCTCCATAATGAATATTTGAGGATTAGCAAGTATTTCTTTCCAATTATCAATAGTTTCCTTTCTACCTGTAACTTCTCCTAAATTCTTCAGAATTTCGTTTAAAAGAAACAAGTTAAGTTTTATTGCTGAATCACGTTCTCTAAGAATTTTTAATGAAAAAATTACATACCCTCTCTTTACATATTTCTTTATTTCATTAATTATATTTTTCTCTAAGAATGAAATACTTTCGGGAACATTTATTCTAATATCTAAAAAACGATGATTATAGCCTTTAAGTTCTAAAAAAAAGTTTAGGCTATTTACAGAAAATTCCCTAAATGCTGAAGCAGTCATACTCCTCATCTAAGTATAATTCTACTTCACCTTTAAAGATTTGCCAAGTATAAAAATAACTTTATAATTATAAAGTATGGGGAAACTTTATGTAGTAGCAACTCCTATAGGGAATCTAAAGGATATAACTATCAGAGCCTTAGAAATCCTGAGGGGATGTAGTATTATTGCTGCAGAAGATACAAGACATATCCAGATCCTTCTAAAAGCTTATAATATAGAGAATAAAAAACTAATTTCTTATCATAAATATAATGAAGAGACAAGAACTAAGCAAGTTCTTGAGCATTTATTAGAAAAGAACTCAGATGTAGTATTAGTTTCTGATGCAGGGACACCATGCATCTCGGATCCGGGATACAAAATTGTAAAAGCAGCAAGAGAAAATAATATAGAAGTTATACCTATTCCAGGTCCATCTTCGCTTACGGCTACATTATCAGTTTCTGGTCTTCCTACAGACCAATTTTACTTTTTAGGATTTCTCCCAAAAGAGAAAGATAAGAGAGTAAAAAGCCTAAAAATGATGAGAGAGAAAAGCATCAAAACTTTTATCGTTTATGAATCTCCAAAAAGGATTATTTCTCTTATAGACATTATAACAGAAGAGTTCCCAAACTCTACAGTATGCATCTGTAGAGAAATAACAAAGCTTTTTGAGAAAACATATTATGGGAAAATAGAAGAGGTTAAAAAAATGGTACAAGAAGATCCTTACAAAGAAAAGGGAGAATACACAATAGTAGTACATTATACCGAAGATATTATAAAGGAACAAGAAAAAATGTTAAGTACCGAGGCGCTAATTATAAATGAGATTATAGAGCAAAAAGTTTCTTTAAAAGATGCAATAAATTTAGTAGCAATAAAATATCAGATTAAAAAAAGAGATGTATACAATGCTTCATTGAAATTAAAGGAAATAATCAAAAACATGATATAATTTTAAGAAAGGGGCGATTTATTAATGAAGATTGCATTGGATGTTATGGGCGGAGATTTTGCACCTGAGGAAACTGTCAAAGGAGCTGTGGAAGCTACAAAAGAGACAGATACTACTATTATCTTAGTAGGTAGGAAGGAACAAATAGAAAAAGAACTTAAAAAATATGATTTTAAATCAGACCAGATTGAGATCTTCCATACTGAGCAAATAATTGATATGCATGAGCATCCTGCTTTTGCTGTAAGAGAAAAGGAAAATTCTTCCATCGTACAAGGTATAAAACTTCTAAAAGAAGGCAGAGTTGACGGCATGGTTTCTGCAGGAAACACGGGGGCTGTAATGAGCAGCGCCTTATTATATTTGGGAAGAATACAAGGGATTAATAGGCCTGCTATAGCTACAGTTCTTCCTACCATAACTTCGCATCCCTCTTTAATATTAGATATAGGTGCAAATGTAGATTGTAAAAAGGAATGGTTAGAACAATTTGCTATAATGGGGAAAATTTACATGGAAGAGATTTTTAATGTAAAAGAGCCAAAAGTAGCACTCCTTAGTATAGGAGAAGAAGAAGGGAAAGGAAATCTCTTAGTACAAGAGACCACTAATCTATTTAAAACAAATCCTCTTTTAAATTTTGTTGGGAATATAGAAGGAAAAGATCTCCTTAGAGGAATCGCAGACGTAATAATATGTGATGGATTCGTAGGAAATATAGCTATAAAAACTGCAGAAGGAGTAGCAGAAATAATGTTTGAACTTCTATCTTCCGAAATGAAAAGCTCTACATGGAGTAAAATTCTTGGAGGACTTTTAACTCCTAAATTTAAAGGGATAAAAAGATACTTAGATTACAGCGAATTTGGAGGTGCTCCATTACTTGGTATAAATGAACCAGTCATAATTTCTCATGGAAGATCAAAAGCAAAAGCAATTAAGAATGCTATTAAATTAGCAGAAAAAGTTATAAATCAGAAGGTCAATAGAAAAATTTATGATAGTTTAAAAAAACTTATAGAAAGGGGGAATTAATATTAATCAAGAAAAATTTGAGAAAATTTTGAATCTTGCAATAAACTCAGATGCATCCGATATACATCTCAAAGCAGGAACTCCTCCTGCCGTAAGAATTTTAAAAGATATTCTTTTCTTAAAAGAAGATCCTCTTACGCCAGAAGAAACAGAGAGTCTTGCTTTTAGCATTATGCCTCCTACTGCAAAAGAGATCTTTCTTAGAGATAAAGAAGTAGATTTCCCTTATGAAAAAAAGGATGTAGTAAGATTTAGGGTAAATGTATACATGCAGAAGCAAACAATAGGCATATCTATGCATCTCATTAAATTAAACATCTCTTCTATAGAAGAATTAGGACTCCCTCAAATTTTAAAAAGTCTTGCCACCAAAAAAGCAGGGCTTATTTTAGTTACTGGACCTTCTGGTTCAGGAAAATCTACCACTTTGGCAGCAATGATTGAATATCTTAATCAAAATGAAAATTTAAATATCATTACTATTGAAGATCCAATAGAGTATGTATTCACTGATAAACTATCTTTAATATCCCAACGTGAGGTTAACATTGATACACCTTCATTTTTCTCAGCTCTCAAAATGGCGCTAAGAGAAGATCCTAATGTAATTATGGTGGGAGAACTAAGAGATGTAGAAAGTGTTTCTGTAACACTTCAAGCTGCTGAAACAGGACATCTTGTACTTGGTACTCTTCATACCATTGATGCAGCTTCTACTATCTCCAGAATTGTAGATATGTTTCCTACTCATCAACAGAATCAAATAAGATTTCAGCTCTCAAATACATTGGTAGGTATAATATCCCAAAGGTTATTAAAAAGAAAAGATAATACAGGACTTGTACCAGCTTGTGAGGTACTAATAGGCACTTCTACTGTAAGAAAATGGGTTAGAGAAGATAAATTAGCAGAAATTCCAAGAGTAATACAAGAAGGAAGAATGGAAGGGATGCAAACCTTTAATCAACATTTGTTTGAATTATATAAGAACAATATTATAGATAACAATGAGGCACTAATGGCAAGCCCCAATCCATCAGATTTAGAGCTTATTATTAAAGGTATTACTGCAGGTTAAGCAAAATCTCTCCTGTAGTTAAATATATTATTGCAAGATGCATTATAAGATCTTTAGGTTAGAAGTATTGAAAAACTATATTTTTATAAGATAATCTATAACATCTATAGCAGCAAGATAGCCATAAATTCCAAGCCCTGATATCTGTCCTAAAGCTACAGGAGCTATCACAGATTTATGTCTGAATTCTTCTCTGGAGTATATATTACTTATATGGACCTCTATGACCGGAGTTTTAATTGAGGAAATGGCATCCCTTATAGCATAGCTATAATGAGTAAAAGCTCCTGGATTAATAATTATGAAATCTACTCTATCGCCTAAGTTCTGAATCCAATCAACAATCTGTCCTTCCCAGTTGGATTGAAGAATTTCTACCTCAAATCCTTTTTCCTCTGCTTTCTTCCTGATAAGTTCATTTAGAGAATCAAAATTTATATTCCCATAAATCTCAGGCTCACGTTTACCTAAAAGATTTAAGTTTGGTCCATGAATGACCAAAATTTTACAATTTTTCATATATATTTATAATCTCCTCAACAATTTGAAAAGGTGTTTTGTTATCCACCTCAATAATTAAATGAGCAGTACTTTCATAAAGATCACTTCTATATTTCCATAACTCGTAAAGTTCTTTTCTACTTTTTTTAAGAAGAGGACGCTTTTCTTTCTCGTAAGTATTTTCAAGTCTTTCTATTAATGTATCAAAATCTCCTTTAAGATATATCACAAAACTATATTCTCTTAATAAGCTTCTATTTTCATCTCTAAGTATCACTCCTCCACCAGTAGCAAGGACGATGTTTTTAGATTTTAGTAAAACCTTTTGTAGATAATAGGATTCTCTATCTCTAAAGAAATCTTCCCCTTCATCAGCGAATATTTCATTTATACTTTTTTTTTCTTCTTTTTCTAAATATTTATCAAGATCAACGAAATGAAAATTTAACCTTTCAGACAAAAGAGACCCAACTGTACTTTTTCCACTACCCATAAATCCTATAAAAGAGATAATATCTTGTTTATCTACCAATAAAATATACTCCCCACATAATGAAAATGCTCAGTAGGAAAAAGATTGCAACTATTAACGCTACAATTCTTATAGTTCTTTCTTTTTTGTTTTTACTACTCTTTGTTTTTGCCATTTTTAAGTTATCCTTCCGAATTGTAATTTTCTTTTACATCGTAGCATTCTGAGTAGTGAGGACACTGTGCACAACAACCCACTTTATGATTTAGACACTCATTGTAATATGGACAATCCTCACAGCAAAACATTAAGAACCTCCTTTTATTCCTCTACTGCGAAAAGAGGAGCATTATCGTATGCAATTCTATCTTCTTTCTCTATTAACTCCCTTATATTTTTGGGAAGAGAAAACATCATTTTATGCGTTTCCCCATCATAAAACTTTAAATTAGTTATATCCTTCTCTTTTAATCGATTATCTATATCTTCTTCCAAAATCTCTTTGGGATCTATTTTATCACTTGCAAAAATAAAACTCCAGATAAAATCATAAGCAGGAACATATACTTGATAAGATCTAACTTTTCCGAAGATTTTTCTTAAAGTAGAGTTCATTACTGAATGGAAAGAAATTTTCAAGTGATGGGTTGTATCAGCTTGCATAACAAAAACACCATTTTCTGTAAGACGCCTTTTCATAATTTCATAAAACTCATAGGTAAATAACTTTACAGCAGGGCTTCCTTTCATAGGTTCTGAAATATCACTTATAATTACATCAAATTTTTCAGAAGTCTCCTCTAAATAAGCCCTTGCATCTCTAAACAGAACTTCGGCTCTAACATCAGAAAAGGCTCCCTGAGACCATTCAGGCAAGTACTCTTGAGAGATCTTTACAACTTCTTCATCTATATCTACCATTACAACTTTTTCTACGTCTTTATGTTTCAAAACCTCTCTTAAAGTAGCACCTTCTGCTCCACCTATAATTAAAACTCTCTTGGGCGCTGGATGAAGTAGCAGTGCAGGATGGACTATAGCTTCATGATATATAAATTCATCATTCTTGCTAGACTGTATTCTTCCATCCAGAACAAGACATTTGCCATAGAAAGTACTTTCTATAACCTCCACTTTCTGGTAATGAGTCTCTCCAGTATAATAAAATCTACTAACACCATGCCAGTGGATCTCACTAGGATGGTTCTTTTCTATAACCCAATAAGCATCCATGTCTTATCCACCTTTTCCATATTATTAAAAGCCAGTCAACCTACACCTTCCCTTTCTTTTTCTTCCGGTTTATAAGTAAAATTACCTGCATCTATAGGCAAAATTCCACGCTTCATTTCAAAAGTAACTACCTGCTCTGCCTGTAAGAACTCATTCAAGTACTCAAAAGCCTTCCAGGGATTAATGTGGTCTCCACAGGTAAATAGGTCTGCAGATGCAAATCCATACTCAGGCCAAGTATGTATAGCAAGATGTGATTCGGATATTACTACTACCCCACTAACTCCATAAGGACTAAATTTATGAAATACTACCTCCACTACCTCTGCTCCTGCAATAACAGCTGCGTTGACCATTATCTCTTTGGTTTTTTCCACATCATTTAAAATTTCCTTATTACAATTATACATCTCAGCTAATATATGCCTCCCCAGAGACTTTCCTGTGATTTTCACTCCGGTCCCGCCTCCTTTCATAGAATTTTTTACGAATGCAATTCTATCATTAATAAAAGCTTTTGACAAGAGTTTTTCAGAAGAAAACAAGAGATAAACAGAAAATTTTAAAGAAAAATGATATATTTTGTCATTTTTTGCAGTTTTTCTAAAAATTTTTCAAAATTACGTTGTCTCTCTATGAAATTTTGATCTATAAAGAGGAGAATAAATAGGACCTTGAGGAGTAAGTTTACTTTCAAAAAGTATTATCTCATCAATATAAATCCTATCTTCAATAGGCATCTTTATCTCCTGAGTTATCTTAATCCTATCTTTAACTCTACCTATAGTAAGATGAGGAGAAAAGTTTTTATCTTCTTTTGGAAATCCTTCCATTACTATTCTTTTTTCCAAAACTGAATAAAGAGTCTGAAGATCCTCTAATCCATCTTTTATGCCTATCCATAAAACCCTTGGAGAATTTAACGAGGGAAAAGCTCCAAAGATGTCAAAGGATATATAAAAAGGAGAAAAATATTTTACCACCTCATCCATAATTTTTTTAATATCCTCTATCATTTCTTCTGGAATTTCTCCTAAGAATCTCAATGTAATGTGGAAATTTTCTCTTTCAACCCATTTAACATTACCACTTACGACTTTTTTCAGTTCATTCTGAAAGAGAAGGATTTTATCCTTAACTACATCTGGAAATTCTACAGCTATAAACAATCTTTTAGTAGATTCCTCTTTAAAATATTGCTTTCCCATATTTATAAAAATAAAAACCCCCAGAGTATAATGTTAAAATTAAAGCTATTATAAGTAAAAACTCTTTATAAGGAAGGTTCCACATATAAAAGAGAATAGCAAAATCCTGAAAAAAAGTTTTAATCTTGCCAGATTTTAAAGCAGGCAAAACTATATTCTTTTGAGCTAAAATTGATCTTAAGCCAGTTACAGCAAATTCCCTTAACAATATAAGAATAACAATCCAAAAGGATATTGCATTTTTACTAACATAAAAAATAAGTATACTTATTACAAGAATCTTATCCGCTAATGGATCAAGAAATTTTCCCATATCGGAAACCTTGTTATGTTTTCTCGCAATTTTGCCATCTAAATAATCGGTAAAAATAGCAATTAAAAATAAAACTGAGGCTATATATGGATTTACATCTAATAATAAAATGAGAGGAAAAACTACAAAAATTCTAAATATGCTCAACATATTTGGCAGATTCATACAACCTCTCCCCAAAGATCATAAGTTTTATATTTTGTTATCTTTACTTTCACTTCCTGCCCTAAAGAGAGTTCTGATGGAGAGGTTACAAATATTACTCCATCTACCTCAGGAGCATCTCTCCAGCTTCTTCCATAGTAAACTTTCCCGTTAGATCTTTCTATTATCACTTTAAATTCTTTTCCCAAAAGCTTCCTATTTAGTTTCTTAGAGATTTCTTGCTGTTTTCTCATAAGAAGGTCTAATCTCTTAACCTTAGTTTCCTCTGGAACTTGTAAAGATAAATCTTTGGCAATAGTACCCTCTTCAGGGTAGTATGTAAAAACCCCAATTTTATCAAAATAATATTCTTCAATAAACTCTAAAAGTTCTTGAAATTCATCTTCGGTCTCTCCTGGAAAGCCTACCATAAAAGTTGTTCTTAACACTACATCATCAAAAGCCTCTCTTAACATACACCAAAGTCTTTTAATATCCTCTTTTGTATAAGGTCTATTCATATTCTTTAAAATCTTATTATTTACATGTTGCAGAGGTATTTCAAAATATGGCACTATTTTCTCAGACTCTTTAATAAAAGAGACAAGGTCTTGAGAAATTCGGGTGGGATAAGCATAAAGAATTCTTATAAAAAAGTCTCCTTCTATCTTGTTTAACTCTTTAAGCAGATCTAAAAGAGACGATTTCCCATAGATATCTTCTCCATACCTTGTGGTATCCTGCGCAATTAAGTTAATCTCTCTGACGCCAGAATTTACAAGTTTTTTTACCTCTGCAGCTGTATCTTCAATAGCTCTACTTCTTACTCTTCCACGGATATAAGGGATTGTACAATAGCTACAGAAATTATTACAACCCTCAGATATCTTTACATATGCCCAGTGAGGGGAAGATATCAAAACCCTTTCCATCTTTGAATTATATAAAAAAGAAGATGCAGGCGAGGTAACAACTCTTCCCTTAGAATTTTCTCTGATAAGTTCTTTAAATTCATTATAATTTCCAGGACCTATAAATAAATCTACAAAAGGAAATTTTTCTAAAAGCTCCTTCTTAAATCTTTCTACATAACACCCTGCAACTATAATTTTTTTGCCATCCTTTTCATATCTTTTCAAAGACTTTATATTTTCTTCAGCCTCTTCATAAGCAGGACGAATAAAGGCACATGTATTAACAAGCAATAAATCAGCTTCTTCCTCAGAAGAGGTAAATTCGTATCCCATTTCTTTCAGAAACCCCATAAGTATTTCTGTATCTACCTGATTTTTAGCACATCCTAAATGTATTACTCCTGCTTTTTTCATGGAATCTGCTTTTTCAATACTTCTCCTTTCCTTCCTAATACTCCTAAACTTTCGTCGTTATAAAATACTTCTATACCCCCAGCATTTCCAACATGGAACAAAAGAGGAGAATAAGTCCATATTTTAATATCTCCAGCATTTAGAATTCCTTCGTAGATTACTTCATCTTCATAGGTAACCCTCATCCATGTTCTATCAATAGCTACTACTTTGATTGTAGAGGTATAAATCTCTTCAGTAGATTCTACAGTTGGAGTATATATCTCAACGGCTGGAGTATATGTATCAACTTCCGAAAAAGCTATATTATTATTCTGAGATTCAGAAGGAACATATTCCGGTTTTTGAGAATCATAATTTGTAGTAAGATAGAAGGTCAAAAAAACTATAACTGCTATAAATAAATAAACTATGTATTGCCACTTACATTCATTTTGCTTTTTAGATGTTTCTACAAAAACTTCTTTTTCTTCTCCATACTGAGAACGATAACGTTCTAAAATTTCACTCTCATCTAACCCAAGATAATTAGCATATTTTCTTACAACACCTTTTTTATAGAAATCTGAGATTGAAACCTTGTCAAAATCATCATTTTCTATGGCTTCAAGATAACGTAAACTTATTTTAGTTTTTTGAGAGATTTCTTTTAAGTCTATTCCCTTTTTTAATCTCTCTTCTTTAAAATATTCTCCTAAGCTTTTAAACTCTTCAACCATTCCATTTCCCTCTTATTCAAATACCTTAATTCTCCAGGTTTCAAGTTCCCTAAGTGTATTTCTCCTATTTGTATCCTCTTCAAATTTAAAATCTCATAATCAAAAAGAGCAAACATCCTTCTAATTTGTCTTTTCCAACCTTGATACAAAACTACCTTTAAAAGAGAAATATTTTTTTTAACATCCACCCAGAGAACCGAAATCTCTGCTGGTAGTGTCCTTCCCTCCTCTAAGATAACACCTTCTCTTAATTTTTTCAATTCCTCTTCCTCAGGAATACCTCTTACAAGCACCTCATAAACTTTTGGTATCTTAAATCTTGGATGAATCACTAAATTAGCTAGCTCCCCATCATTAGTACATATAAGAAGTCCTTCACTATCTTGATCTAATCTTCCTACTGGATAGATTCTAACAGACACTTTACTTTTTAGAAGATCCTTTACAGTCTTTCTTCCAAAAGGATCATACAGAGAAGATAAATATCCTTTAGGTTTATAAAGAGCAACATAAACAAATTCTGACAGCTTTATAACTTTTCCATCAACTTTTATGATGTCTTTTTCAGGATCAATCTTAAATCCAAGAGTGGTAATTCTTTCTCCATTTACTGTAACTCTTCCTTGTATAATAAGCTCCTCTGCTTTTCTTCTTGATGTAACTCCTGTTTGAGCAATAAATTTTTGCAATCTCTCAGTCATTTCTTTAAATTCTCTATATTTTCCACCACAAAATATCTGTAGAATTCATCGCCAATACCATATAAAAAAGGTCTGCCAATAGTATCTTTCCTACCAACAATTTTGATAAATCTCTTATCAAGAAGCTGAGATATTATTCCATCTACCTTTACTCCTCTGAAGGCTTCTATCTCAGCTTTTGTAATAGGCTGATGATAATAAATGATAGCCAACGTTTCTAATGCCGATTTGGTAAGCTTCTCCCTCTTTTTAGAGATAAGTCTCCATACAGCAGGAGCAGTATCAGGAGATGTACCAAATTCGTAAGTACCATTTATTCTATACAAGTTTATTCCTCTATTTTCGTACTCCTTTTTCAATTCCATGACTATTTCCTCCACTTCTTGCTCTGATATTTCTAAAATTTTACTTATCTCTTTAGGAGAAATAGGTTTTTCAGAGACAAAGATCAAAGCTTCTATCTGTTTTTTAAGCATTTCTTGTAATTCTTTCATCTTCTATCACCCTAAAATAGATATCTCCAAACCATTTTTCTTGCCAAGCTTTTAATCTCCCCCTATTAATTAGATCACATAAAGCCAAAAAATAACAAACTATATCAAGTTTACTCTTCCTTTTTATCAGTTCAGAAAATTTTCCCTCTTTCTTTAATAAAATACCTTCTACTTTATCTTCAATAGAAAAACTCTCTTCTTCTAAATAATCCATATCAAGTTGAATATTACTCTTCCGTAAAAAAAGAATATAGAATTCTGTAAGATTTATTTTTTCATTCTCCTCTATAATTATCTCTTCTTTTTTATTTCGCCTAAATATTAGAGAAGATAATGCTTCCCTTTCTTGTAAAAGAGGAACTAATTCTCTCCAATTTTCATCTCTGTCCAAAATTATATTATCCTCTTTCTTATATTCTTCTTTTTTCTTTATAGGAAAAAGTTTACGAATTTTACTTTCCAGAATATCGGTAGCTACATCCAAAAAAGAAGTGGTAAGATCCAAGTCTTTCCACTTTTCTTCGCCTAAAAAGTAATACTGATCAATAAGATCTTTTAGTGGAAAGATTGAAAGATCCACCTCTTCTTGAATAAACTCTTTTATATTCAAAAATGGATTAAATATTACATCTCTATCTTTAATTTCATTGCCTCCCTCACAATTTCCATAGTCTTTTGGGCTTCTTCTCTTGCCTTTTTATTCCCTTCTCTTAAAATTTCCCAGGTAAGAGTCTTATTTTGAGAGTAAATCTTCCTTTTTTCCCTTATAGGAGAAAGATATTCATTTAGTTTATCAGCAAGTCTCATCTTGCAATCTACACATCCAATCTTGCCAGATCTACAAGCTTCTTCTATTTCTCCAACCTCTGCTTTATTAAATATCTTATGATAAGCAAATACAGTACACACCTCGGGATGTCCCGGATCAGTTTTTTTTATCCTAGCAGGATCGGTAACCATATTCTTTACCATCTTTCTCAGTTCCTCCTCTTCTGTATCTAAAGGAATAGCATTCCCATAACTCTTGTGCATTTTTCTTCCATCAGTACCTACCATTGCAGGAACTTCTGAAAGCTTTGCTTGAGGCTCACAGAATATAGGAGCATAAAAATAATTAAATCTTCTTGCAATCTCTCTGGTAAGCTCTAAATGGGGAAGCTGATCTTCACCTACAGGTACCGTATCTGCTCTGTATATAAGTATATCTGCTGCCTGTAATACAGGATACCCTAAAAAACCATATGTTAATAAGTCCCTACCCTCCATCTCTTTTAACTGTTCTTTATAAGTAGGGTTTCTCTCCAGCCATGGTAGCGGTACAAACATAGAGAACAGAAGAGATAACTCAGCATGCTCAATCACATCAGATTGTCTAAAAATTACTGCCTTATTAGGATCAATACCCACTGCTAACCAATCACAGAGCATATTAAATACATTCTCCACTAAATCTTCAATCTCTCTGTAATGAGTAGTTAATGCATGCCAATCTGCAATCTCAAAAAAACACTCGTAAGAATCTTGAAGCTTTATCCAGTTGTCCAAAACACCCAGTAGATGCCCTAAATGAAGTTTACCCGTAGGTCGCATTCCGCTAAGTATTCTTCCCATTTTCATCAATAAATCCTCCTAAATAATATATTATATGATAATCAAAGATAAAGTCCTAAAAGATGATAGAAAAGATAAAGTATAGGATTTATTATATCAGAAATAAGCCCTGTTATTATTAAGATTAATAGAATAAGAGAACCATAAACCCCAATCTTTTCATATTGAATTCTATATTTATAAGGTAGAATAGATGCTAATATATGAGATCCGTCTAAAGGAGGAATAGGAATAAGATTAAATATCCCAAGAAAAACATTCAATAAGGCAAGTTCAATACAAAATCTTATAAAACCTATGGGTAAAGGGAGCTTAATTCTCCAAAATATGCTCACTAAAAACGCAAGTAAAAAATTAGCAAGAGGTCCCGCTAGAGACACTAAGATGATACTTTTTTCTCCTCTCTTTAAATTATTAAAATTTACAGGAACAGGCTTTGCCCAGCCAAAACGAAAAATAAGAAGCATAAGGAATCCTATGGGATCAATATGAGCTAAAGGATTCAAAGTAAGTCTGCCTGAAAGCCTTGCAGTAGGATCTCCTTCTATTTCTGCCACTCTTCCATGAGCATATTCATGAACAGTGATAGCAATAAGAATAGCTACAAACCTCCATATATACAATGTAATATTACTAAAAGCCATATAAAACCTCCTATAAGATGATATCTAAAATCAAAGGCAAAGGCTCTTTCTTTTCATCTCCTATTTTTATTGCATCTTTAAAGATTTCTTGTGCATGCCTTAGTTTCTCAGAATCATTAGCATAAAAAGTAACTATAGGCTCATTCTTCAGAACTCTATCCCCAATTTTTTTATAGAGCTTTATTCCCACAGCAAGATCTATACTATCCTCTTTTTTCTCTCTTCCAGCTCCTAATGCCATTACAGAAAGAGCCACTTTGTAAGTATCCATATCTTCCATATATCCCTCTTCTAAGGGATATAATTCTTTTTGTATTTTAGCTGTAGGTAACAAATTATAATCATAAATAACCTGAGGATCTCCCCCTTGAGCTTCAATCAGATCTTCAAATTTTCTAAGAGCCTTCCCACTTGTTATACTATCTTCAATCTTTTTTCTTAATATTTCCCTATCTTTCTCTAAACCTGCCAAGTTAAGAGCTTCCATTGCAAGAGCAATTACAAGTTCCTTTAGATCTTCAGGACCTTTTCCTTTTAAAACATCTATAGCCTCTCTTACTTCAAGAGCGTTACCTACCGCTTCTCCTAAGGGTTGCTCCATCTGGGATATAATAGCAGCAATTTTTTTACCCAAGCCCTTACCTATTTCCACCATAAGTTTTGCGAGTTCCCTTGCAGAATTTATATCTCTCATAAAGGCACCCTTTCCTACTTTTACATCCAAAACAATGACATCAGCTCCTCCTGCAATCTTTTTACTCATAACACTACTTGCAATCAAAGGTGCTACATCTACAGTCCCAGTAACATCTCTTAATGCATAGATCTTCTTATCTGCAGGTACTAAATTCTCCGTTTGCCCTATAATAGCTACACCTATTCTTTTCACCTGATCTAAAAACTCCTTCTCAGAAAGTGTAGTTCTAAAACCAGGAATTGATTCTAACTTATCAATCGTTCCCCCTGTATGCCCTAAACTTCTTCCAGACATTTTTGCAACTTTATAGCCTAAGGAGACAATTAGTGGAGCAAAAATTAGTGTAGTCTTGTCACCTACACCTCCTGTACTGTGTTTATCAATCTTTATTCCAGCAATAGAAGATAAATCAAGAACATCTCCAGAATAAGCCATTTTTTTAGTAAGGGTTAATGTCTCATATATATTCATCCCACGAAAATAAATAGCCATTAATAATGCTGCCATCTGATAATCGGGAATTTCTCCTTTTACATATCTATCAATTACAAAGGAGATCTCTTCCTCTGAAAGAGCTTCACCATTTCTCTTTTTTAAAATAATATCTACCATTCTCATAAATTTTTCCATCCTTGCATAATCTTATTTAAGAAACTAACTCCTTCTAAGTCATTATTAACCTCAAAATATTCACTTAAAGTCTTACCTAAATCAGTAAAGCTACTCCGAATTCCCAAATCAAAAACATTCTTAAAAGAAGGAGAGTATATTAAAAGAGGCACATACTCCCTTGAATGATCTGTACTTGGGGTTGTAGGGTCACATCCATGATCTGCAGTTATTATCAATAGATCATCCCCAGAAAGAAGCGCCATTATATTAGGTAAAGCATTATCAAAATCTTCCAAAGCTTTTGCCATACCTATTGGATCATTTCTATGTCCATATAAAGTATCAAAATCTACCAAATTTACAAAAATCATTCCTTTCTTTAAAAATTCCCATGCTTTAATAATATTTTCAACCCCCTCATCATTACTCTTTTGATGAAAAGATAAAGTTATTCCTCTTCCTGCAAAAACATCTTCAATCTTACCAATACCTATAACATCATAATCTGCTTCTTTTAAAAAATCTAATAAGGTTTTCTTAGGAGGAGGCAAGGAAAAATCTTTCCTTCCTGGAGTCCTATAAAAATTACCTGGACTTCCTAAAAAGGGTCTTGCTATAACCCTTGCCACTGCGTGTTCTCCTTGGAGAATTTGTCTTGCAATCTCACACATTTTATATAACTCTTGCACAGGAATTACCTCTTCATGAGCTGCAATTTGAAATACACTATCTGCAGAGGTATAAACAATAGGATATCCAGTTTTTAAATGTTCTTCACCTAATTCCTCTATTATCTCTGTTCCTGAGGCAGGTTTATTTCCTAAAATTTTTCTTCCAATAGCTTCTTCAAAGGCTGATATTATCTCCTCAGGAAAACCATTAGGATAAATAGGAAAAGGTCTATCCAATATAATCCCTGATATTTCCCAATGACCTGTGGTAGTATCTTTTCCAGGAGAAGCTTCTGTCATCTTTCCAAAAAACCCTAATGGTTTCTCTTCTTTTGGAACTCCCATTATAGGATATATATTTGAAATTCCCAGTTTCCCCATATTATGAAGTTTTAACCCTCCCACTGCTTTTGCAGTATTTGCCAATGTATTACTTCCTTCGTCCCCATATTTATAAGCATCTGGAAGTTCTCCTATTCCAACTCCATCAAGAACGATGAGAATAACCTTCTTCATCTTTATTCCTCCTTAGTAAAGGATGTGCCTTTCTATAGACATCATGAAGCTCATTTGAAACCACATGAGTATATATCTGAGTAGTAGAAATATCAGAATGTCCTAAAAGCTCTTGCACAATACGAATATCTGCTCCTTGAGAAAGGAGATGAGTAGCAAAAGTATGTCTAAAAGTATGAGGACTTACTTTCTCGGGAAGTTTTAAAATTCTTGCATAAGTTTTTATTATATACCATACTCCCTGTCTTGATATTCTACTCCCATTTTTATTCAAAAATAGTGCCTTATCATCCTTAGGTTTAAACTCACTTCTAACATCTAAATATCTTTTAAGACTCTCCTTAGCATAATCGCCTAAAAGCACAATTCTCTCTTTACTTCCTTTACCAAAACATCTTATATATCCTTCTTGGAGATCTACACTCTCCAAATTAAGTCCCACAAGCTCAGAGACTCTTACTCCTGTAGCATAAAAAGTTTCAAGAATTGCTTGATTTCTAATCCCTATTAAGCTTGTAAGGTCTGGTAAACTCAAAAACTTTTCCATATCTTCTTTATTAAGTACTTCAGGAAGATTTAAAGGGATTCTGGGCAGTTGTATAAAACTACTATAATTTTTCTTTACATATCCTTCTCTTACAAGAAATTTAAAGAAAGATCTGATCGCTGAAATTTTCCTCGTGATAGATTTAACCTTATACTCTTCATAAAGAGAAGATAGGTATTTTTGCCAATCTTCTCTCTTAAAATTTTTGATATTTATCTTTTCTTTATCTAAAAAATCTACAAAATGAGAAATATCTCTAACATAAGCATTTAAAGTGTTCTCTGAGACATTTTTCTCATACCTCAAATAAAAAAAGAAGTCTTGTAACATTTCTTTCATATCTTTTCCCTTATTTTATAAAGAATTATTCCTAAAGCCACAGAAACATTTAAAGATTCTACTTTTCCATAAGAAGGAACCTTTACTAAAATATCACAAGATTCCTTTACAAGTCTATGAAGTCCTTCTCCTTCACTACCAACTACTACTATAAGTGGCGTCTTATATACAACTTCATTATAGAAATTTTCAGTATCTAAATCGGCTCCTACAATAAACCATCCTTCACCTTTTAATCTTTTTAAGAATTCAACGATATTTGCAACTCTTACCACAGGTATATAAGAAAGTGCACCTGCAGAACTCTTGAAAGCAGAGGTTGTAGAACCCACACTTCTTGCCTTTGGAATTACTATTGCAGAAACACCAACAAATTCACATGTTCTTGCAATTGCTCCAAAATTATGAGGATCTTGTATATGATCCAGCACTACCACTATACTATTCTCATTAAGAGAAGGTTCTATATCCTCCCATGAGTAATATGGCGTAGATAGTAGAAAAGCTCCAACCCCTTGAGATTTTCCTCCTGATTCCTTATCAAGCCAAGATTTCTCTACATATTGAATCGGGATATTTCTCTCTTTACTGAGATTTACAATCTCTTGAAGCTTTTTATCAAAATGTATATTTTTGGCAATAGAAACCTTACTAATACTTATATTACTTTTTAAAGCTTCTAAAACAGCATTTTTGCCAAAAATTTTTTCTTCCATAAACAACTCCTACTTAATATCACTTATAAGATATTAGCGCTACCGCAAAAGCAGCAATTCCTTCTTTTCTACCAACAAAACCAAGTTTTTCATTAGTAGTAGCTTTCACATTAAATTTTTCTCTTTCAATTTCCAAAGTAGCGATAATCTTTTCTATAATAAGATCTCTATAAGGTAAAATCTTAGGCTCCTCAGCAACAATTACTGAATCTATATTTATTATATAAACCCTTTTTTCCAGAAGAATATTTTTTACCTTCTCCAAAATATATAAACTTGAAATTCCTTTTAAAGAAGGCTCTGTATCAGGGAAAAAATAGCCAATATCAGGTAAAGAAGAAGCACCAAGTAAAGCATCTACAATAGCATGAATTAATACATCTCCATCAGAATGTCCTTTTAATCCTTTCTCATATGGAATTTTTACTCCACCAATAATAAGCTCTCTTCCCTCTTCAAAAGGATGCACATCATAACCAAATCCTATTCGGATTTTTGCAACCACCATTCCATCCATAATAGGTCCTCTTTTGTAGTAAGTTTTATATTGAAGAAATCATCTTCTACTATATAAACAGAATAGCCCAATCGTTCCAGTAAAACTGCATCATCAGTACCTAAAAAATTATCTCTCCTTGCTCTTTCATGGGCTTCTATAATCCATGAGTATGGAAACATTTGAGGCGTTCGGATACTCCAAAGTTTATTTCTCTCAAGGGTACTTTTTATTTTTTTATGCTCATCTACCAGTTTAATAGTATCCTTCACAGGAGTTCCTAAAACGCCTCCTACTCTATTTTTTATGCAAAAATTTATCAGACCTTTCACTTTTTCTGATGAGACTAATGGTCTTGCAGCATCATGTATTAGTACAAATTCACATAAACCATTGATAGATTTTAATCCATTATAAACAGATTCTTGCCTTTCTTCTCCTCCAGCAACTATCATTGAGACCTTATTAAAGTCCCATTCTATTAACTTCTCTTCAAGCCAAGGGATATTTTCCTCTCTTGCAACTAATATTATCTCATCTATTTCCGCAATCTTCCCCAAGGTATTAATAGAATAGTAAATAATAGGCTTTCCTTCTAAGTTCTCCAAAAGTTTATCATTTCCAAATCTTTTACTTTTGCCAGCTCCAACAATAATACCTACTATTTTTTCCAAGACTCTTTATCCTCTTTTACCCTACCAAAAATAAGTCTTCCAGCAGCTGTTTGGAAAACACTTGTAACTGCAACTTTGATAGTCTGACCTATATATTTTTTCCCATTCTCAACAACCACCATAGTCCCATCATCAAGATAAGCAACTCCCTGTCCTGCTTCCTTACCCTCTTTTATAATACTTAAAGCTAATTCTTCCCCTGGAAGATAAATAGGTTTAACAGCATTAGCAAGTTCATTAATATTCAAGACTGTTATTCCCTCTATCTTTGCAAGCTTGTTTAACCCATAATCATTGGTTACAATTTTCCCACCAAGACTTTTCGCAAGTTTAACAAGCTTTGTATCCACACTTTGAACCTTAGGAAAATCTGTATCTAAAATCATTACCCGATCTTCCAATTCTTTTCTCACTTGGCTAAGATTATCTAAACCAAATCTTCCTCTATTCTTCTTAAGAGATTCAGAAGAATCAGCAAGTTGTTGAAGCTCTTTTAAAACAAACCGGGGAATAACAATCTTCCCTTCTATAAAATTGGTCTTCAAAATATCCACAATTCTTCCATCTATTATGACGCTTGTATCAAGAATTTTTATGGATGGGAAATTTGAAAAATCAAAGAATTTGAACTTCCTAAAAATTATTAGAAACATTACAAAAACAATAGAGGTAAGGAATAAATTGAAAATTGAAATCCAACTTCTATTTTCTCTAAGTACCATAAAAAGAGACGTTAAAAAAAGTCCTAAAAATAGGATAAATGTACCCACTATCAATAATAACTTCCAATTTCTCTTCATAAAGATTTAGTCCCCCATAAATATATTTAAAAAAATAAATCCTTAAAACAAATCAATCTATTTTAAAAAGCACCTGATAATCTTTGCAATCTCGTTAAACCTTCTCTTATCTTTTTAGCTCTCACCCCCCCAATTCCTTCAATATTATCTAAATCCTCAAAACTACTTTCAAGAATCTTTGGTAAATTGCCAAAATACTTAACAATATTCTCTACAACAGAAGCTGGGACAGAAGTCATTTTACTAAGTATTCTGTATCCTCTGGGAGTAACAACAATATTAAGTTCCACATCTTCTTTTTTATACCCAAGAATCTCTCCTGCAATTGATGAAAACTCTTGAAAGTTTCCTTTAAAATTATCTATAAGTCTTTTAAAAATCTCTTCATTATTAGCTTCTCCCCTTGCATAATCCTTTATTACAAGAATAGTTTCGTCTTTTACACCAGTAAGAAGTGCTTCAAGCTGAGTTTCAATAAGTCTTCCCTCGGTACCCAATTCAATAAGATAATTTTCTACCTCTTTGCCTATGGTAAAAAGCATATAAGCTCGGTGGAGGAATAATAAAACCTCATATAAATTCACCTGATTTTCAAGTTCCAAGCTATTTAATCTTTGTAGAAGATTGTCATATATATTTCTGTATCTTTCCATGGTCTGAAGAGCTTGAGATGCTTTAGTTAGTATTTCTTCCACATCTCTCAAAACGTACTTCCAATCATTTTGGAAAAGAGTAATCGTATCTTTTCTCTGAGATACACTTATAACAAGACATCCTATTTGTTTTGCTACCCTTTCCGCAGTAGCATGTCTCGCCCCTGTTTCCATAGACTGAATATTAGGATCAGGAAGCAAAATTACATTTGCAAAAAGTATTCTTTTACAATCTTTGCTAAGAATCATAGCTCCATCCATTTTTGAAAGTTCGTAGAGCCTATTAGGTGTAAACTCAATATCTAAAGGAAATCCCCCATTCATAATAGGTTTGAGCTTATCTATATCACATATTACTATAAGAGCACCAGTTTTTGCTTTTACGATCTGTTCTAAGCTCTCTCTTAAAAGGGTGCCTGGTGCTACAACTTTTAGAGCCTGAACCGTAAACTTTTTTAAGTCCGCCATCCTCCCTCTCCCCAAACTTTTGATATACCTTCATATATGTGAGAAACCTGGATAAACTCCATATTTCTATCTTTAATCTTTACATTCTTAGGAACTAAAATTTTAGAGAAACCAAGTTTTGTAGCCTCTCTTACTCTTTTCTCAAGATTCCCTATAGACCTTACTTCTCCCCCAAGTCCAAGCTCACCTACTGCAACTGTATCGTTTGGAAAAGGTTTATCTACCAAAGCAGAAAAAACTGCGAGAGCAATACCAAGATCTGCTGCAGGCTCATCTACTCTTACTCCTCCAACTACATTAAAAAATACATCTTTATCTAAGAAGTTAAGGCGTAGCTTTTTTTCAAGAATAGCAAGAATTAAGATTAATTTATTTAAATCTATCCCAGATGCTATCCTCCGAGGATAAGAAGTATTTGTTTTACTTACAAGAGCTTGAAACTCTACTAAAATTGGTCTTGTGCCTTCCATTACAGGTACAACAACAGATCCAGATATATCTTTATTCCTATTTTCTAAGAACCTTTCTGATATATCTGCTACTTCTATCAATCCTTCCTCTTTCATTTCATACAAAGCCAAATCATTTGTAGGCCCAAATCTATTTTTTATAGCTCTTAAAACTCTTAGATCATGATATCTTTCTCCCTCAAAATATAAAACCACATCAACTAAGTGTTCTAATAATTTAGGACCTGCAATATCTCCCTCTTTAGTTATATGACTTATAAGAAATATTGAGATTCCAGCTTTCTTGGCTAAATTCATAAGTTTTATAGTACATTCTCTAACTTGAACCACATTCCCAGGAGAGGTTGGGAACTCGGAGGAATAAACCGTTTGAATAGAATCAACAATTACTACTGGTGGTTTCTCTTTCTCAATAAAAGGGATAATTACATCTATATCTTTTTCAGTAGTAAAATTAATATCAATTTTACCTGAATATAATCTTTTTAATCTAAGACTAATTTGGGGTAATGATTCTTCTGCAGATATATATAAAACTTTATTCCCCCTTCTCTGTAAAGAAAGAGCAATCTGAAGAAGAAAGGTAGATTTACCAATACCAGGTTCTCCCCCTAAAAGAATTAAAGCCCCCTCTACAATTCCCCCTCCAAGAAGTTGATCAAAACTCTTAAAATCTGTCTCTAATCTTCTTGCACTTTCTTCCTCTATTTCTTCAATAGTTACAACTTTTAAATCTGTCTTATCTTCTAATACCCTCTCTTCTTTTTCAGAAATTTCTAAAAAAGAATTCCAACTTTGACAGTTAGGACATCTGCCAAGCCACCTTATACTTTCATATCCACATACTTGACATACAAATTTTGTCTTAATTTTTGTCATCTACATAATTTACTGAGAATGCTCCTTTACTAAAGTTATTTTTTTGAATTCAACTTTTTGATTATCTTTATCTAATTCAGCTTTTATTATGTCACCTTCATTAAAGTCTCCTTCAAGTATAAACTCTGCTAATGGATCTTCTATATAATATTGAATAGTCCTCTTGAGAGGTCTTGCTCCATATTGAGGGTCATACCCCTTATCTAAGAGAAATTGCTTAGTTTCATCACCTATCTCAAGATCCAAGTTCTTTTCCTTAATTCTTTCAGTAATTGGCTTCAAGAGGAGATCTATAATCTTTCTTAGATCTTCTCTTGTAAGAGGTTTAAAGAATACAATATCATCAAGTCTATTTAAAAACTCTGGTCTAAAATATTTTTTCATTTCACTTAGTATTAAATCTCTTGTCTTTTCAAAAGATTTTTCTCTATCTTCCTTAGATGCAAAACCAAATGACGACTCTTGCTTAAAGTACTCTGCCCCAAAATTAGATGTCATTATTAGAATTGTATTTCTAAAATCTACTCTTCTTCCATGTCCATCAGTAAGTTGACCCTCATCCATTATTTGCAATAGAATATTAAACACATCACTATGTGCCTTTTCTATCTCATCAAATAAAATTACAGAATAAGGTCTTCTATGAACTTTTTCAGTAAGCTGTCCACCTTCCTCATATCCTACATATCCAGGAGGTGCTCCAATAAGCCTTGATACTGAGTATTTCTCCATATACTCTGACATATCAAGTCTTATTAATGCATTCTCATTTCCAAATAAGTATTCAGCTAAAGCCCTTGCAAGCTCAGTCTTCCCTACACCTGTTGGACCAAGGAACATAAAACCTCCTATAGGCTTCCGAGGATCCTTTAAACCAGACCTTGATCTCCTGATAGCTCTTGAAACTACACTTACAGCATCATCTTGAGAAATAATCCTCTTATGAAGCTCTTCTTCCATTCTAAGGAGCCTCTCTCTTTCCTCCATAAGAAGTTGCGCTACAGGAATTCCAGTCCAGATAGCTACGACTTGAGCTACATCTTCTGGTGTAACAACTCCTACCTTTTCAGAAGATGTGGTCTCTAAAAAATTCTTTAGGTACTCTTCAACTTTTCTTTCTTCATCTCTTAATTGAGCTGCTCTTTCAAAAGCCTGATTCCTAATAGCAATCTCTTTCTGCTCTCTTATTCTTGCAAGTTCTAATTCTAAATTACTATGAGCAGTAGATTTTGGTCTTTTTAGCCTTACCCTTGCTGATGCTTCGTCAATCACATCGATAGCCTTATCAGGTAAAAATCTATCAGTAATATACCTAACCGAGAGTTTCACAGCTTCCTCTAATGTCTCATCCAGAACCTTTACCCTATGGTGAATCTCATATTTTTCTCTCAAACCTTTTAATATTTCTAACGTTTCTTCAGCTGTTGGCTCATTTATTATTACAGGCTGGAGTCTCCTTTCTAAAGCACCATCTTTTTCTATATATTGTCTATATTCGGTCGGAGTAGTGGCTCCAATTAACTGGATCTCACCTTTTGCTAAAGAAGGTTTCAAGATATTTGCAGCATCCACAGCACCTTCAGCAGCTCCTGCTCCTACTAAGGTATGAATTTCATCAATAAATAATATTATATCTTTTGCCATCTTCACTTCTTCAATAATTCTTTGCATTCTTTCCTCAAATTCTCCTCTATACTTTGTACCAGCAACAATACTTCCCATATCAATAGCAATGATTTTCTTATTAAGTAATGTTTCAGGAACATCACCTTCTATAATTTTCTGAGCAAGACCTTCCACAACGGCGGTCTTACCGACACCCGGTTCCCCCACAAGTACAGGATTATTCTTTGTTCTTCTACTTAATATCTGAATAATTCTCTCTAATTCTTTTTCCCTTCCAATAATAGGATCTAATTTCCCTTGCCTAGCAAGTTGAGTAAGATCTCTACCAAATTCATCTAGAGTAGCAGTAATTGGTCTCTTTTTCCTATTAGTATTTGTTGAAATCTGTTTTCCTCTAATCTTGGTGGGATCAATAGGTTCGCCTAATAATTTCAAAATCTCAACTGTAACATCCTCTAATCTTACTCCCATACCTTCTAAAATATGAGCTGCTACACCTTCACCTTCCTTAAGAAGTCCAAGGAGTAAGTGTTCTGTACCAATATAATTATGATTTAACTCCTGAGCTGATTCAGAAGCATATTCTAACACTTTCTTAGCGCGAGAAGTAAAGGGAAGTGCGCCATAGGAAGTACCATCACCACGTCCTATGAGACGTTCTATTTCACTCCTAAGGTAATTAAGGTCTAAACCCAAATTTATCAAAACCTGAGCTGCAATTCCTCCCTCCTCACGTAGCAGACCCAGGAGAATATGTTCCGTACCTACTGTGGAATAATTAAGCCTTCGTGCCTCCTCTTGCGCCAAGAGTAGTACTCTGTATGCTCTCTGTGTTAGTTTATCCATCATGTTTTATACACCTCCTTAAATATGACACCTCCCTAATGTATTTTATAACTTTTGAAAACATCACGCAATAAGTCTGCTCTCACTCCATCCCTTTCTTCTGGAGCCAGATCTTTATCCTCTCTTAATTGTACATGAGCTGGTAAAGTCAAAATTAATAAAAGATCTAATACTCTTAAAGGCATATCTATAATACCAATAGAAACGCCCAATCTTATATCAGAAAGAAGATTTATAGTTTCCAAACTATTAATATACTTAGCATGCCTTAATATACCAAAAGCCCTGCCAACTATATCTTCAACCAATCTTTTATCTTCTGCTAATAGGAGTTCCCTTGCTAACATTTCTTCTTGAACTATTTTTTGAGCAATATCTCCCATCTTTTTTACAAGTTGATTTTCACTATATCCCAAAGAAGAGCGAGTAGTAATCTGATAAAATCCAGCTATTACCTTAGTGCCTTCTCCATAAAGCCCTCTTACTAAGATCTTTGAAGCTCTAATTTTTCTAAGAAAATCCTTAATTCTACCTGAGTAAACCAGTCCTGGAAGATGTACAAGAAAAGAAACTCGGAGTCCACATCCAAGGTTTGTTATACAAGAAGTGAGATAACCTAATTTATCCTCAAAAGCAAAACTAAAATACTCAGAGAAGAGATCTTCTAAAGAAAGTATATCTTCCCAGTTTTCTTTTATATCAAATCCACCACTTAATGCTTGAAATCTAAAATGATCTTCTTCGTTAACCATTATGCTAAGTTTACCACTTTTATCCACTATAAGTCCAGCACCAGACAAATTATTAAGTTGATCATCACTCATCAAATGCTTTTCAATAAAAGATTCCTGTACAACCCCTGGAAGTTTTTCAACATTCCAAAGTTCAAATTGAGCCAAATTCCTCTCATTCTTAAGAGTCCACTCCACTTTATTAAGAAGCCTCTTTCTTTGTATCGTACTTGCCTGAGGTGGAAAAGGAAAGTCAACAATATTTCTTGCAAGCCTAAACCTTGTACTTAATATTACTTCTCTATATGGATTTCCTTCTCCTATCCATTTCAAATATTTATAAAAAAATTCTTTCATTCACCCTTTTTCCCAAACTTACGTAGAATATCTCTTATCTCAGCTGCTTTCTCATAATCCTCGTTTTCTATAGCCTTAGAAAGTTCTATCTTATACCTCAATATGTTTTCCATCTTTTTCACAGTCTTCTTTGGAGCCTTACCTTTATGGACTTTTTCACCATGGTATTGGGATATCATAGATTCTAATTTATCTGCAAAATGTACGTAACAATAGGAACATCCAACTATTCCGCTTTCCTCTATTTCTTCCCACTCTCTATCACATTTAGGACAATTATCTAAATCTTTAATTTCTTTTTCAAAAAGCATAGAGGATTGAAGAACTTCTCTTACAATCTCCTGAAGACAACTCTCACACAAAGAATATCTCCTTTTTCCTTCTTCGTTATTAACTTCTAATATATATTCTGCCTTATTCTTATGGCAGAGATCACATATCATTATTCTTTACACCTTGTAAGAAAATACTCATGAATTCTTGTATCATCACTAAGCTCTGGATGAAAGGTCAAAGCAATGATATTATTCTCCTCTACAAATACAGGCTTACCATTGAAAGAAGCGTGAATCTTTACATTTTTTCCCACATTTGAGATTTGCGGTGCTCTTATGAAAATAGCTTCAAATGGTCCATTTCTTAGAATAGGAATGTCTAAATATGTAGAGAAACTCTCCTTTTGTCTGCCATAAGCATTTCGTGAAATTGTAACATCAAGAGCTCCAAGAGTTTTCTGCTCAGGGTAGTTCTCTATCCTTTTTGCGATAAATATAAGCCCAGCACAAGTAGCTAAAACAGGAAGTCCATCAAATATTTTCTCTTTAAGCTTTTCAAAAATGCCTAAATTACTAAGTACAGTAATAAAAGTAGTACTTTCTCCTCCAGGAAGTACTATTCCATTTATCTTTTCTAAATCCTCCTCTTTTTTTACTAATGAAGTCTCAACTCCAATTTTTTCCAATATTTTTTTATGTTCAATAATAGAACCTTGAACAGCAAGTATTCCTATCTTCATCTTTTACCAACCTCTCGTCTGCAGCAATTCTTTTTCTTCTAATTTTCTTACATCAATCCCAGGCATTGGATCTCCAAGATCCTCCGAAACTTCTGCCAGTACATACGGATCATCATAATAAGTTACTGCAAGAACAATAGCCCTTGCCCTCTTTCGTGGATCCTTAGATTTAAATATACCTGATCCTACAAAAACACCATCAGCTCCAAGTTGCACCATAAGAGCAGCATCTGCAGGAGTCGCTATACCTCCTGCTGCAAAATTCACTACTGGGACTCTACCAAGTTTTCTCGTTTCAATAAGCACTTCCAAGGGAACACCTAATTCCTTTGCTTTACTTACCAACTCTTCGTCAGGAAGAAGAGCTACAGCTCTTACTTCATCCATAATTTGTCTCATATGTCTTACAGCTTCCACCACATTTCCTGTACCTGCTTCACCCTTTGTCCTAATCATAGCAGCTCCTTCAGCAATTCTCCTTAATGCTTCTCCTAAGTCCCTCGCACCACAAACAAAAGGTACTTTAAATAAATGTTTATTTATATGATATCTTTCATCAGCAGGAGTAAGCACTTCACTTTCATCTATAAAATCTACTCCAAGAGCCTCAAGAATCTGTGCTTCCACAAAATGCCCAATTCTAACCTTTGCCATGACAGGAATACTAACTGCAGACATAATTTCTTTTATCTTCTTAGGATCAGCCATTCTCGCTACTCCACCTTGTGCCCTTATATCAGCAGGCACTCTCTCCAATGCCATTACTGCAACTGCCCCAGCTTCCTCCGCAATCTCAGCCTGCTCTGCGTTGGTGACATCCATTATTACCCCACCTTTCAGCATCTGAGCAAGCCCCCTTTTTACTTTTTCAGTTCCTGTAAATATTTCCATTCCTTATTCCCTCCTTTAAGAAGGATTTTGTTTTTAAAATGTATACTCTTTTTCTCTTAATTTGTCAAAGCTTTTTTAAGCATCATTGGTGAAAATAATGATAAATTTTTTCTGCTAAATTTTCAGGAATACTAGGAATCTCTTTCAACTCCTCCAAGGAAGCATTTTTAATATTCTCTAAGGAAGAAAATTTATCAAGAAGAATTTTTAATCTCTTCTCTCCAACTCCAGGGATTTTTAAGAGAGTAGAATCCAATAGTTTTTTCTTATGGACCTTTCTATGATAGGAAACTGCAAATCTATGAGCTTCGTCTCTTACATGTTCTAATAATAATAAAGGCGGAGAATCCTTAGGCAGAAGTAAAGGACTTCTCTTTCCAGGCAAGAAGATCTCTTCTCTTTCCTTAGCCAATGCAAGAATCCCCTTAGGTTTGATATTCATCTCACTAAAAATCTCAAGGACAGAATTTAATTGTCCCTTACCACCATCTATCAGAATAATATCGGGTAAAGGATCCTCTTCTATATTCCCCAGCCTTCTTCTAAAAACTTCTTGAAGCATAAGATAATCATTAGGAGTCTCTTCTACATTCTTAATTTTATATCTTCTATATTTATTTTTATCAGGATAACCCTTATAGAAGTAAACCCTGGAGCCTACAGCCTCTTTACCTTGAAGATTTGATATGTCATATCCCTCTATAGATGTGGGAATATCCTCCAAACCAAAAATTTTTTGTAGTTCTAAAAGAGCAATCCAGACTTTATCTGTCTTTAGACTTTCAATATTAAGATCTTTTAATGCCATCTCAAGAAGCTTTTCTTCATCCTCATTTTCTGGAGTTCTAATAAAAACTTTCATACCCTTTTTATTTGAAAGAAATTTTCCTAAAGATTCTTCAGTCTCAGGAGAAAGCGAAAAAGGTATAACTACTATATTAGGAATTTCTCGCTGAGAATAATATTGAAGCATAAAGCTTTCCAAAATCTCTACCTTATCAGAAGAATAAGGAATATTTAGTGAAAAAATTCTTCTTTCAATTAATTTCCCTTCTCTTATAAGATAAACTAACATTTTAGCTTTATGATCCTCAAAGTAATATTGAACTAAATCTTTATCATCTTTACTAAGAGAAAAAATCTTTTGTTTTTCCCCTAAATTCTGTACAACTTTTATCTTATCTCTCACATTTGCTGCCTTTTCAAACTCAAGATTCTTAGCATACTCATTCATCTCCTTAGTAAATTTTTCTATTATTGCTTGATATTTACCTTCTAAAAAGGAAGAAACATCATCTACAATTCCCCAATACTCCTCTTTACTCATATATCCCTGACAAGGAGCTTTACAATTTCCTATATAGTAATTGAGACATGGTCTTTTAGGTTTATTCTTCGGTAAATTCCAAGAACAAGTTCTAAGATTAAAAAGTTTTTTAACAATAGAAATAGTCTCTCTCACAGTTCCACCTTGTGGATAAGGACCAAAATATTTTGCCCCATCTTCTTCTACTCTTCTTGCAAGAATAAGTCTTGGATATTCCTCATTCAAAGTAAGTTTAAGTAAAGGGTATTGCTTATCATCTTTAAGTTGCACATTCATCATAGGTCTATGCTTTTTAATAAGTATTGCTTCTAAGAGCAATGCCTCTGTTTCTGAATCAGTCACAATATAATTGAGATCAGATGATTTTCTTAGTAAATATGCTGCTTTCAAGGAGGAAGACTCTGAAAAGTATGAAGCAATTCTTTTCTTCAAATTTTTTGCTTTCCCTACATATAATACATTCCCTGAGCTATCGTAGAAAAGATATACTCCAGGAGATTCGGGAAATCTTTCAGCTTTTTCTTTAATTAATAATCCTATCTCTTCCATATATTTAATTTTAAAACAGAAGCATCAAAACTTCAAAGTTTATAATGACAACTTCTGTCATAAGTTGCGTGTTAAGAATTTCTATTGTATATTATTAACTAAAAGTTTAACCGAAAAATTCCTTATAAAACAGGAGTAAAAATAATGAGAAAACATATTTTCAGCTTAGTAGAAAAAGCTGTTAAAAATTTACAGGAAGAGAATATCTCTACAGATGATGTGGAGATTATAATTGAGACGCCAAAACAAAAAGAATATGGAGATTATGCTACAGCTGTAGCTTTACAGCTTGCTCAAAAAAATAAAAAACCGCCAAGAATTGTGGCAGAAAAGCTTATAGAAAAAATAGAAAAATCTCCATACATTAGTAAAGTAGAGATAGCAGGCCCTGGTTTTATTAATTTTTCCCTAAACGAAAATGCCCTATGGGATACTCTTAGAAGTATTAGGAAAAATCTTGATGAATTAGTAAAACTACCTCCTAAAAATAACAAAATTCAATTAGAATTTGGCAGTATCAATCCTACTGGACCTATGCATATAGCCCATGCAAGAGGGGTAACTATAGGAGATTCTTTAGCAAACTTATTTAAAAGAATAGGATGGAAGGTAGAAAAAGAATTTTATATAAATGATGCAGGAACTCAGATAGATCTTCTTGGAGATTCTCTCTACGCTAGATATATGCAACTTCAAGGGATTGATTATAAAGTTCCCGAAGAAGGTTACCATGGAAACTATCTTATAGATCTTGCAAAAGAAATTCTATCTCAGAAAGAAGAGATAGAAAAATTAAATGACATAGAAAAGAAACAATTCTTTAAAGAATATGCCCTTCAGAAAATATTAGAAGACATTAAAAAAACTCTTATAGATTTTGGAGTAGAATACGATCTATGGTTCAGTGAAAGAACTTTACATAAAAATGGGAAACTCAATGAGGTTTTAAAAATCCTTGAAGAAAAAGGTTACTCATACCAGAAAGACGGAGCCATATGGTTTTCTTCCACTAAGTTTGGAGATGAAAAAGATAGGGTACTACTAAAAAGTAATGGTAAACCTACCTATTTTTTAGCGGATATTGCATATCACTTGGATAAAATAGAAAGAGGATTTGACTGGATTATAGACATATGGGGAGCAGATCATCATAGCCATGTAGCAAGACTAACAGGAGCTATAGAAGCTTTAGGATATCCCAGAGAGATCCTTAATGTTATTTTAGTACAAATGGTACGTCTTATGAAAGGAAACGAAGAAATTAAAATGTCAAAAAGGACAGGAGACTTTGTAACATTACAAGAAGTACAAGAAGAAGTAGGAAGGGATCCTATAAGATTTTTCTTTCTTCTAAGGAGTGCTGAAAGCCAGTTGGACTTTGATTTAGAGCTTGCTAAAAAGCAAAGTATAGAAAATCCTGTGTACTATGTACAATATGCCCATGCAAGATGCTGTAGTATTCTAAAAAATGCAGAAGAATTAGGATATAATTTGCAAGATTTGGATAATGCAGATCTTTCTCTCATTAAAGAAGAAAGGGGAAAGGATCTTATTCTTACTTTATTAAGATATTCCGAAAGATTGGAAGATATAGCAAGAACATTAGAAATTCACCAGCTTCCTTTTTATCTTCTTAATTTAAGCACTCTATTCCATGGCTACTATGATTCTTATAGGGTGCTTGTAGAAGACAAAAATTTGGCTTTGGCAAGACTTGCTCTAATAGATGCTGTAAGAATCGTTATTAAAGATGCCTTAAGTATATTAGGAGTTTCTGCTCCCGAAAAAATGTAAAAGGGGTATGAAAAAATGAAAATCAGATGGTTTGGACATTCTTGTTTCCTATTTACAAATTCTCAAGGTAAAAAAATTATAACCGATCCTTTTGATACTTCAGTAGGCTATCCACTTCCAGAAGTAGAGGCTGATATAGTAACAGTGAGTCATAGCCATTTTGACCATAATGCTATAAATATCGTAAAAGGAAAGCCTATTGCTATTGAAGGAGAGGGAGAAAGTTCTATTTATGATATTACAATCAAAGGAATAAGTACCTATCATGACGAAGAAAAAGGCAAAAAAAGAGGCACAAACACTATTTTTATAATTGAAACTGATGGAATTAGAATAACTCATTTAGGAGATTTAGGACACAATCTAACAGAAGAGCATAAAGAAAAAATTGGAAGAGTAGATATTCTCTGCATTCCAGTGGGAGGAACTTTTACTATTGATGCTGAAGGAGCAGCAAAAATAGTAGAATTTCTAAAACCTAAGATTGTAATTCCTATGCATTATAAAACTCCCCATTCAAGACTTGACATAGATACTGTAGACAAATTTCTTAAGAGAATAAATTATCCTGTAAAAAGATGGGAAGAAAAAGAAGTGGAAGTTATAAAAGAGACAATCCCAGCAAATACAGAGGTTTGGATGCTTTCATATTAATAAAGGAGGGACAAAAGTGAATAGAGAAGAAGCACTAAATAAAGTAAATAGCCATGTAAAAAATAAAAATCTGATAAAACATATGCTTGCTACAGAAGCCATAATGCGAGCTTTAGCAAAAAAATTTAACGAAGATGAAGAGAAATGGGGAATTACAGGACTTTTACATGATGTTGACTATGAATTAACAGAGAAAGAACCAGAAAAACACGGTCTAATTGCTGAGGAACTATTAAAAGATAGCGATCTACCTAAGGATATTATTGATGCAATAAAAGGTCATAATGAATTAAATGGATCTCAAAGAGAAACTCTTCTTGCAAAAGCTCTTTATGTTGTAGACCCACTTACAGGACTTATAGTAGCAGGAGCATTAGTACATCCAGAGAAGAAACTTGCTCCTCTTGATGTAAATTTTATATTAAAAAGATTTAAAGAAAAAAGCTTTGCAAGAGGAGCAAACCGTGAGCAGATTAAAAAATGCGAGGAGATTGGTTTGTCATTAGAAGAGTTTATAGACATTGGACTTCAAGTAATGAAATCTATTGCTGAGGATTTAGAATTATAAGGGAAAAGATATGTCTTCAAAAAAAATAGCAAGAGTAGGTATATATGCAGCTATTTATGCAGCCTTAACTATTATTTTAAGTCCTATTAGTTACGGCCCTATACAGGTGAGAGTCTCTGAATTTTTAACGCTTTTCCCGTTCATAGATCCATTAGCTATTCCTGGAGTATTTATAGGATGTATAATAGCAAATCTTTTTAGCCCAGGAGGATGGATAGACATAATTTTAGGAAGCCTTTTTACTTTAGTTGCTGCTTATCTTACTCAAAAAATGCCTTCCATATATCTGACACCTATTCCCCCTATCTTGATTAATGCTTTTGGTATAAGCTTATATCTTCATACTTTTTTTAAATTACCTTATCTTCTTAATGTTATCTATATAGGTGTTGGAGAGGGAGTAGCCACTTATGGAATAGGGCTTCCTATTCTTCTTTACATTCTCAAAAAACAAAATCTTAAGAAAATTTTTGAAAATGGGGAGATTCAAAGATGAAAAAATTAAGTATAGAAGAAGAATTAGAAATTCTAAAAAGTAATGTGGTAGAGATTATTCCAGAAAATGGCTTAGAAGAAAAACTAAGAAAAGCAAAAGAAGAAAAAAGACCTTTAAGGATAAAATTAGGAGCAGATCCTTCTGCGCCTGACCTTCACTTAGGACATGCTGTGGTACTAAAAAAGCTAAAACAATTCCAAGATTTAGGTCATCAGGTAGTCTTTATCATAGGGGATTTTACTGCAAGAATTGGGGATCCATCAGGAAGATCAGAGACAAGAAAACCTCTCACTCCAGAGCAGGTGAAAAAGAATGCTATTACCTATCAAGAACAGGTAGGAAAAATTCTTGATATATCTAAAGCTGAAATAAGATATCAAGAAGAATGGTTTGGGAAAATGATGTTAGAAGATATGCTTGTACTGACATCCAAATATACAATTGCAAGAATGCTTGAAAGAGACGACTTTGCACTAAGATTTAAAGAACAGAGACCTATTTTTCTTCATGAAATCATGTATCCTCTTCTTCAAGCATATGATTCGGTAGCTATAAAAGCAGACATTGAGTTAGGAGGGACAGATCAAAAATTCAATCTAATTGTGGGAAGAGAAATCCAAAGAGAATACGGAATGGAGCCACAAGTAGCAATGCTTATGCCTATATTAGAAGGCTTAGATGGAAAGCAGAAGATGAGTAAAAGTCTTGGAAATTATATAGGACTCACAGAGCCTCCTAACCAAATGTATGGAAAAGTAATGTCTATACCTGATGAGCTAATAATAAGATATTTTGAGCTTGCTACTGAAGTTTCTAAAGAAGAGATAAGAAAAATAGAAAAAGAAATGAAAGAAGGTATTTTAAACCCCAGAGATGCCAAAGCAAGATTAGCCAAAGAGATAGTAAAAATATATCATGGAGAAAAAGCAGGTATAGAAGCCGAAGAAGAATTTAACAGGATATTTAGTAACAAAGAACTCCCAGAAAAAGTAGAAGAGGTACTAATAAAAGACACTAATAAAATTTGGGTTGTAAAACTTCTAACTTTGACAGGGGCAGCTAAAACCAATAGTGAAGCAAAAAGATTAATATCTCAAGGAGCAGTTGAGATTGATGGCGTGAAAATAGAAGATATTAATTTAGATATAGAACTTAGTAAACCATTTATATTAAGAGTTGGTAAACACTTTTTTAGGAGGGTGATAAAAGGATGAAAAAAATTATTTCTATTGCTATATTTTTTGGAAGTCTTGTAGTTATAACAACTGCTAAGATAGAAGCCAGTCTATGGAGAAACTCTATTCATTTAAGACCCATAAGGGAAATCGTAATTGTAGATGGAAATAAAAAACCTATGAAGATAAAAACTAACGCAGGATTTGTATGGGAAGTATTGGAAGATCAGAAAATAAAACTTTCAAAATATGATATTATAAGTCCTCCAGCAAGAACCCCACTTACAGAAAGAATAAAAGAGATAAAAATTACAAGAGTAACAGAAAAAAATACAACAAACACTAAAATTGTGGAGCCTAAAATGATATTAAAAGTTACCGCAGGAGAAACCTATAAAGAAGAAGTAATACAAAAGGGACAACCAGGGAAATATTTAGAAACTTATAGAATAAGAGAAGTAAATGGGAAACTTGAGAAAAAAACCCTGGTATCTTCTAAAGAACTTCAAAAAATGAAGCCCAAAATAATAAATATTACTTCCCCTGTATTAAAACACTTAAACTTAAAATCAGCTGTGTTTGAGGCTGTAAAACCTATCCAGGTAACTGCAACAGCTTATGAACCATGGACTGGTGGTGATGGCAATAATATTACTGCCCTTGGTTGGATTGCAAAAAAAGGTATTATAGCAGTAGATCCCAGATATATCCCTCTGAGAAGTGCTATATATGTTCCTAATTACGGTTTTTCTATAGCAGGAGATACAGGAGGATTAATAAAAGGTTGGAGAATTGATCTCTGCTATCCTACAGTAAAAGAAGTAATAGAATTTGGAAGAAGAAAGATCCAAATCTATCTATTAAAAAGAATTGCTTAATGGATCTAACGAACAAAGAAGCACTAATAAAAATCTTAGAAGACCATAAAATATATCTTAAAAAAAGCTTAGGACAAAATTTATTAGTAAGAAAATCAGTCTTATATAAAATTATAGAAGGCTTAGAATTATCTCATGAAGATACAGTACTTGAAATTGGTAGTGGTATTGGCACCTTGACTGTTGAACTTGCTAAAAAGGCACAAAAAGTCATTGGGATAGAGATAGATACAAGATTCCAACCTATTCTTGAGGAAACTTTAAAAAATTTTTCTAACACACATATTATATTTGAAGACATAATGAACATTGATATATCTCAGATTATTAATAGCCCTTATAAATTAACAGGTAATTTACCTTACTACATCTCGGGAACTCTATTAGGAGAATATTTAAAAATGGGACCATATGCAGATTTAATGGTAATTATGTTACAGAGAGAGATGGCTGAAAGACTTATATCTAATCCAGGTAGCAAAAAATACAGCTCTCTCTCTGTATTTTTAAAACTCACCTATACATATGAGATATTAACAAAGGTAAGTCCTAATGCATTTTTTCCTCAACCAGACGTAGAATCTGTAGTCTTAAGATTAAGGTTTTCTCCAAAATTTGGAGGGATAAAAAATAAAGAATTATTCTTTAAAATTGTGAAGGAAAGCTTTAGACAGCGAAGAAAATTTTTAATAAATAATCTTCAAAGAGCATTTCCCACCATTCCATGGAATGAAATCTTGCAATCTTTAAAAATTGATCCTAAAAGAAGAGCAGAAACCCTGTCGTTAGAAGAATTTATAAGTATAGCTAACATGGTAGAAAATTATGGAAGTTAAACTTCTTACTTACGCAAAAGTTACCCTTTTTTTAGATGTGGTAAGAAAAAGAGAAGACGAATATCATGATATAAAAATTCTCCTTCATAATATAGATCTATCTGACTTTTTAAAAATCAAACTTCTTCCCTATCCTTATTTCCTTTTAAAAAGTAATTTAAAAATTCCGGAAGAAGAAAATTTAGTTTACAAAGCTTATATAAAATTCGTTAAAGAAACAGGGATAAAAATAGGATGCAAAATATTCCTAAATAAAAAGATACCCATCCAGGCAGGACTTGGAGGTGGGAGTTCTAATGCAGCAGGAGTTATATACGCTTTAAACTTCCTTACAAAAGCAAAACTTTCAAAAGAAGATATGGCTAATATCTCAAAGGATCTTGGAGCAGATATACCTTTCTTTTTCTATGGAGGATCTTGTTTAGCAGAAGGAAAGGGAGAGATCATCAAAAAGATACCTCATAACACGTTTAAATTCCTTCTCATTTCCCCTAATTTTGGGATTAGTACCAAGGAAATTTACTCTAAGATTAGAAAAGAAGACTTAAGGGAACATATTGACTTCAATTCCATACTATATCATTACTCAAAAGGTATTTTGCTTAAACCTTTTAACTTTTTTGAAAACATACTTTTTAAGATATACCCTGAGTTAGAAGAGATTAAAAAAGATCTATCAGAAATCACTCCTTATACAGGTGTTACAGGAACAGGCTCTACAATATTTGCAGTATTACAAAAAGACGAGATTCCAGAATCTATCTTAGAAAAATATATAAAAAAAGGCTATAAAATAAAGATTATAAAATCTATAGATAGAGGTTTAAGACTAATTCTTTAAGACAAAAAGGTTACGAAATATCTTAGAAAATAAAAAATCCGACTAAATTAGAGTAATATCTGATAAAATAAATAATGCTGTTTAAGTATAAGTTTCAGAAAGGAGAATTAAAAGATGAGTGAAGATTTAATGAAAATGTTAAAAGAAATTACAGAAGCTGCAGGAGTCTCAGGATATGAAAAAGAAATAAAAGAAGTAACCAAAAGTTATCTAAAGGATTCAGCAGATCTTCTTGAGGATCGTTTGGGAAGTCTTATATTCAAGAAAGAAGGAGGTAGTCAATCACCCCGAGTCATGCTTGCTGCACACATGGATGAAATAGGCTTTATGGTAAAAAATATTACAAAAGACGGATTTATAAAATTTATTCCCTTAGGTGGTTGGTGGGATCAAGTATTACTTTCTCAAAGGGTAGTAATACATACAGAGAAGGAGAAAATTATAGGAGTAATTGGCTCAAAACCACCTCACATCCTAACTGAAGAAGAAGCGAGAAAAGTCGTAGAGAAAAAACAGATGTACATAGATGTAGGAGCTACTAATGAAGAGGAGGTTCTAAATATGGGGGTAAGACCTGGAGATCCCATTACTCCATACAGTGAGTTTACTGTAATGGCAAATTCTAAAATGCTTCTTGCAAAAGCATGGGATGATAGAGTTGGCTGTGCCCTTCTCATAGAAGTAATTAAAGAATTGAAAAATTCACAGCATCCTAATTCTGTATATACTGTTGCTACAGTCCAAGAAGAGGTTGGACTAAGAGGAGCTACTACGTCCTCCTATGTGGTAGATCCAGATGTAGCAATAGTCTTAGAATCAGATATTGCTACCGATATGCCTGGTATAAACGAGGAGAAAAAAATTACCTTAGGGAAGGGACCTTCCATTATTCTTTACGATGCTACTATGATCCCTAATCCTAACTTAAGAAGACTTTTTATTGAAACTGCAGACTCTTTAAATATTCCCATACAGTTTTCTGCTTTAGAAAGAGGAGGAACTGATGGAGGAAGAATTCATATCCATGCTAAGGGAGTACCCTCCATTGTTATAAGTGTACCTGCAAGATATATTCACTCCCATACAAGTATAATAAATATTGATGATTTCTTATCAGCTAAAAAATTAATCTTGGAGGTAATTAAAAAGCTTGATAGGGAGACTGTAGAAAGTTTATGAAAAAAGCAAGAGCCCTTTCCCTTATCTCTGGAGGCTTAGACAGTATATTAGCTACATGGCTCATTCTCCAGCAAGAAATTGACGTCGTTGGAATTTCCTTTTACACTCCTTTTTTTAATGCAGATTTATCTCAAAAAGCTGCAGATTTTCTTAAGATACCACTATATATCATAGATATCACTGAGGAATATATTCCAATTCTTAAAAACCCTAAATACGGTTATGGAAAGAATATAAATCCTTGTATAGACTGCCATGCATTTATGTGTAAAAAAGCAAAAGAACTTCTTAAAGAATTTAATGCCGATTTCATTGTAACAGGAGAGGTCTTAGGAGAAAGACCTATGTCCCAAAATAAACAATCCCTTAAAATTGTAGAGAAATATTCTGGAACAGAAGATATTCTTCTAAGACCACTCTCAGCTAAACTTCTTCCTCTTACAAAACCAGAGAGAGAAGGAACTATTGACAGAGAAAAATTACTTGATATAAAAGGAAGATCAAGAAAAATTCAATTAGAACTTGCAAAAGACGTTGGTCTTAAAGAGATTCCAACACCAGCAGGAGGTTGCCTCTTAACAGAACCAAATTTTTCCAGAAGACTTGCTGATCTTTTTAAATATTCTAATAATATAGAAAAGAGAGATTTAGAATTTCTAAAAATAGGTAGACATTTTCGTTTAGATCCTAAAATAAAGGTCATTGTAGGAAGGAAAAAAGAAGAAAATGAAAAACTTTTAGAACTTGTCAAATTAGAGGATACTATTGTAAAAGCTGAAGAACCTTCCCCAATAGTTCTTGTCCCAAACATAAATTTAAAAGATATGGAACTTTTAGAAATTATATGTAGAATTGCTGCTCATTATAGTGACCATAGAGATAATAGTAAAGTGAAAGTGGAAATAAAAACAAAAGAAGAGGAAAAAATATTAGAGGTAGCACCATATAAAAAGGAGGAGTTTCCTTTTAAACCTATATAATGGGAGAAAAACTTCAGCTCATACTAACTCATAACTATTTAGATTTTGATGCTTTATCATCTCTCTATGCAGCCAAGAAATTGTATCCCAAAGCTATTGCATATACTGATAAAAGCATGGAGAGAAAGGTCTATGAATTTTATCTTTTATATAAAGACATTTTAAGATTTCAGGAAAAGCCTGATATTCCTCAAGAGATTGAGAAAATTATATTAGTGGATAATCACTGGTTAAATCGGATAGATAAAAAATTCCAGCCTATCATTCAAAGCCAAAGTTCTATTATTGAGATCTATGACCATCATCAAACAGGAGATATAAGAGGTGATGTAGAGTACATTGAAAATGTAGGATCTACCACTACTATTCTTGTAGAAAAACTTATCAGAGAGAATATTCCTATTGATCCTATAGAAGCAACAATCTTTTTACTTGGAATATATCAAGATACAGGGAATCTCACTTTTACTACTACAGACCCGAGGGATTTAAAAGCAGCAAGTTTTCTATTAGAACGTGGAGCTAATTTAAATATTGTGAACTACTATATTTACGAAAAACTGACTAATGAACAAAAAGATTTTTTGAACGATCTTTTACAAAATTCCAAAGAAGAATACATTGGAGGCTATAGAATCATATTTACAACTGTAAGTAGAGAGAAATATGTAGAGGGACTTTCTATCTTAGCTCATAAAGTTCTTGACGAAAAAGAAGGGGATATTCTTTTCATAATACTTCAAGTAAAAGATAAGATTTATGTGTTAGGAAGATCAAAAACTCCAAGAGTGGACTTAAGAGAAATTCTAAAGGACTTTAATCCTGGAGGACATGCCACTGCTACTACTATTGTCCTTGATACTCAAAATACTAGCTTAGATTCTATAGAAAGTCTAATTAGGGAAAGATTAAAAAGATATATTCCAAGAAATTTTGTTGCAAAGGATATCATGTCTTATCCCGTAGTAACCATTCCACCAGACATAACTATAAAAGAAGCATTCAAAATTATGATGAGACTTGGATATGGAGGACTTTGTGTGGAAGAGAATGGCAAACTCGTTGGAATAATAAGCAGGAGAGATGTAGAAAAGGCTATAAACTTAAACCTTTCTAAAAGGAAGGTTAAATCTTTTATGTCTAAACCTGTAATAACAGTTACTCCTGATACTCCTCTTTCAGTAATAGAAGATTTATTGGTAGAGAAAAATATAGGGAGAATTCCAGTTTTAGATGAAGACAAAATTGTGGGAATAGTAACAAGACAAGATATATTAAGATTTAGATTTTTGAAAACTCAGGTTTATGCCCCCTTAGGTAGTATATTCCAGGTAGAGGAAGAAAAACTAAAAGAATCTCCATGGCATGAAATTTTAAAAGAGATAAAAGAACTAACCTCTAAATATAATATAGCTATTTATGCTGTAGGAGGCTTTGTAAGAGATTTATTATTAGGTATCCCTAATTTTGATTTAGATATAGTGGTAGAGGGAGATATAAATGTTATTATTCACAAACTTATGGATAAATGGCCAGGAGACATTAAGATACATGAACAGTTTGGAACTTGTGAAATAATTTTTGATGGAAAAAGAATTGATATAGCTACCGCAAGAATGGAGTACTATGAAAAACCAGGAAGTCTTCCTCAAGTACAAAGAAGCTCCTTTTGGTTAGACCTGAAAAGAAGAGATTTCACTATAAATACTTTAGCTATGAGTTTAAATTTAGAAAATTTTGGGGAAATTATTGATCTTTATGGAGGATTAGAAGATTTAACCCGAAAAGAACTAAGGATTCTTCACAACCTAAGTTTTATAGAAGATCCTACAAGAATTTTAAGAGGTATAAGATTAGAAACAAGACTTTCTTTCAATTTTGAAGAGAAAACCTTTGAACTTTTAAAAGAGGCTATAGAACAGGGATTTCTAAAAAAGATAAGTGAAGAGAGATTAAGAGAAGAAATTATCCTGATATTAAAAGAGCCGGAACCAGAAAAAGTTATAACAAGAATTCAAGAATTGAATGCTATCTCATATATTTTTCCTATTAAGAAAGTCCCTGAAAATTTTGACAGGATAAACAAAATCTTGAGAAAAGAGTTTCCTGACAAATACTATTTACAAATTTTAAATATTATATGCGAAGCAGAAGAGGAGGGAGGAACAGAGTGGCTAAAAAAATTACACTTTTCTAAAAAAGTGATCCTTCAATTTAGTTTTTTAAAAAAATATAGCGATTTAGAGGAACTTAATGACAAAATAATAAAAGAGATATCGGACTTACCAGAAGATTTTCTTCTGCTACTATCCTTAAAAACAAGGAACAAAAATATAGGTAAAGAGATTCTTAAAATAAAATCACTAAAGAATAAAGTTCCTTATCTTTCTGGTAAAGATCTCTTTGATTTTGGATTAAGAGGTCAAAAAATTGGAGAAATATATAAAGAGCTATTTATAAAACACCTCAAAGGAGAGATAGAAACAAAAGAAGATGAAGAAAGATTTATAAAAAAAATTATAAATTCAATTCCCCAATAGGATCCTTTAAGATTTTACCTTCAAATTTATAAAAATTTTTAAGTCTTTTAGAGGATCCAAAGCCCGTAAGAATCTCATAAGGTATAGTACTACAAACTGTAGCGATCCACTGAGCATCTATTTTATTTTCACTATCCTCTCCCATAACTATAACTATATCTCCAACCTGAACCTCTTCATCATTTATATCCACAGTAAATTGGTCCATAGATATTCTTCCTAAAACCCTATGATATTTTCCTTTTATTAATACTCTACCCTTATTAGATAATTCCCTACGATAGCCATCAGCATATCCTATGGGAATAAGAGCAATACGAGTGGGAAATTCTGTAATAAAAGTGTGACCATAGCCAATTCCCCAGTTTGAAGGAAGCTCTTTCACAAGAGTAACTCTTGCTTTCACTTCCATTACTGGCTGAAGCTTTTCATTTCCATAGCCATACAAAGATATTCCCGGTCTTACCCCTTGATAATGGAAATCTGAAAAATTAAATATTCCCCCTGTATTTAAAAGGTGAGAAAAAATATCCTTTTCTTCTCTAAATCTTAGCCTAACCTCTTCAAAAATTCTCTTTTGAAAAAGATTATATGGATCCTCTTTATCCTCTGGAGAAGAAAGGTGAGAAGTTATAGCTTCTAAATGTAAAGTTTTAAAATTTATTAGAGCATTTTTTATCTCTTCTATATTAAAAGGTGGTACTAATCCTTCCCTTCCCATTCCTGTATCTATTCCTAAATGAAACTTTATATTTCTTTCCTTTCTTTGAGAATACTTACCTAATTCTCTTAAAAAATCTATGTCTGAAACCACAGGTGTCAAATTATACTCAAATAAATAGGGAATAGCATCCTTTAGTTGAGGGGAAAGAATAATCACATCTCCCTCTATTCCTATTTCCCTGAGTTCTATGCCTTCATCTACATAAGCTACAGCAAATTTCTTCACACCAAATTTCTGAAGAAATCTTGAGACAACTTTTACTCCATGCCCATAAGCATCAGCCTTAACAACCGCAATAACATCTGTCTTACTCCCAATCATTGCTTGGATCAATCTCAAATTATGTAAAAGGGCAGATAGATTTATCTCTTTCCACGCAAGTTTTTCTTCCATCTATAACTCTTTCAATCTCAGCATCCTAAAGAAATTACTTCTCTCAAGCTCTTCAAGTTTTACTGTAATTAACTTTATAGTTTCTTCTATTTGAGGAATAAGTTTATATTCCAAGGCATTAACTCTTCTTTTTGTCCTCTCAATTTCTTCTGCAAGAGAAATAAAATATCTCTCCTTATTAGCAAGTTCCACCATATCTTCTAAAAGTTTATCCCACATCAGAGATAAAGAGTCTAAAGAAGGATTAGTCTCTAAAAGACTATACAAAGGATGATAAATCTCCTTTATTTCAGCTTCTCTCACAGTAATATTCATCTTCTTATCTACTTTTTGAGTAAGAGTGGTCTTTCCTTCATTTACATAGATTAGACTCTCCCATAAAGGTCCCGACATCTTTATATAGGTAAAGCCGCCTAAAGCTAAAAATTCTAAAAATTCTTTTTCTACAATATCTCTAAATATTTTATAATTCCGAGTCTCTTCCATAAATCTTCGGATAAGTCCTTCTAACTTATCCTCAAGAAGCTTATGACCTCTCTTTGCAATAACAAGTCTTCTTTTAAGTTTTAAAAGCTCCATTCTATTAGGATTAACTTTAAGAGGCATCTTCTTTCCCCCAGAATTCATCAAGATATTCAGGTCTTACTCTATTAAGACTTGCTCTTGGAAGTTTTCTTAGAAGTCTCCAGCCAAGCTCTAATGTCTCAAAGACACCTCTATTCTCATATTCTCCTTGTCTTACAAATTTATCCTCAAATTCATCAGCAAAGTTTAAAAATTGAATATCTTCTTCTGTTAAAGCAGCTTCTCCTAAAACTACTGCCAGCTCTTTCGCCTCAAGTCCACGAGAATAAACAGCATAAAGCTGGTTAGAAAGATCATTATGATCTTTTCTCGTTCTTCCTTCTCCAATCCCACCTCTCATAAGTCTTGATAGAGATTGAAGTACATCAATAGGAGGATAAATACCTCTTCTATGAAGCTCTTGGCTTAAAAAAATCTGTCCCTCAGTTATATATCCTGTTAAATCTGGAATTGGATGAGTTCTATCATTCTCAGGCATAGTAAGAATAGGTATTAAGGTTATAGAACCTTTTTTTCCCCTTATCTTTCCTGCTCTCTCATACAGAGTAGCAAGATCTGTATAAAGATAACCTGGATATCCTCTTCTTCCAGGAACCTCTTTTCTTGCTGCAGAGACTTCTCTCAAAGCTTCTGCATAATTAGTCATATCACTCAGAATTACAAGCACATGCATATCTAATTCAAAAGCAAGATATTCTGCTGCTGTAAGAGCAAATTTAGGAGTTGCAAGTCTTTCAATAACAGGATCGTCCGCAAGGTTTATAAAAAGTACAGTCCTTTCCAAAGCACCTGTTTTCCTAAAATCCTCTATAAAAAAGTTTGCTTCTTCAAAGGTTATACCCATAGCTCCAAAGACTACCGCAAATTTCTCTTCTTCATTTAAAAGTCTTGCTTGTCTTGCAATCTGAGCCGCAAGCGCAGAGTGAGGAAGCCCTGCTCCTGAAAAGATAGGAAGTTTTTGCCCTCTAACTAATGTATTCATTCCATCTATAGCAGAGATTCCTGTTTGTATAAACTCTGACGGATATTCACGAGAATAAGGATTTATAGGACTTCCATTAATATCCATTCTTTTTTGAGGAATAATCTCGGGTCCACCATCTATTGGTCTTCCAAGTCCATCAAAAGTTCTTCCCAAAATAGCTGGGGCAAGATTTATCTCAAGGCCATGTCCTAAAAATTTTACTCTCATCCCTTTAAGAGATAAATCTTGCGTACTTGTAAACATCTGAATTAATGCCGCACCTTCTTGAGCTTCTAAAATTTGTCCTTGTCTAATTTCTCCATTTGAAAGTTTTACTTCTACTACTTCTCCGTATTTTATATCTTCAATATTCTCTACAAAAACAAGAGGTCCACTTATCTTAGATACCAATGTATACTCCTTAGGCATGTTCTCTTGCACCCTCCTTTATCCCATAAAGCTTATTATTAACCTCATCAAGAAGTTCTTCAATTTCATCAATTCTATCTTCCGAGATAAACTTCATCCTTGATATCTTTTCTCTCTCAGGAAATCTCAATATCTCCGAAAGAGATATTCCTTCGTCTATCAGTTTTAAAGCAACACCGTGAAAATTCAGGATATTTTTCAGCATAAGATACTGCTTCCTCAAAGATGTGTATGTATCTACTTCATGAAGAGCATTTTGATGCAAGAAGTCTTCTCTTATAGATCTTGCTGTCTCCAAGATAAGCCTATCCTGCGGTGACAAAGCTTCCATACCCACCAATCTTACAATATCTTGTAATTCTGCCTCTCTTTGAAGTATAGACATAGCCTCCTGCCTCATTTCATACCAATCTTCTGCTATTTTTTCCTTCCAAAACTTACTTACAGGTTCTAAATACAAAGAATAACTAACCAACCAATCTACCGCAGGGAAATGCCTACTAAAAGCAAGCCTTGCATCAAGTCCCCAGAATACTTTTGTTACTCTTAAAGTCGCTTGTACTACTGGATCAGACAGATCTCCTCCGGGAGGAGAAACTGCACCAATTATACTAATAGAACCGAGTCTATTATCTTTTCCTAAACAACGAACAAATCCTGATCTTTCATAAAAGCTTGCAATACGAGATGCCAAATAAGCTGGGTATCCCTCTTCTCCAGGCATCTCTCCAAGTCTTCCTGAAATTTCTCTCATTGCCTCCGCCCAACGAGAAGTAGAATCAGCCATTAGTGCCACATGATATCCCATGTCTCTGAAATATTCTGCAATAGTTATACCTGTGAAAACTGATGCCTCTCTTGCAGCTACCGGCATATTAGAAGTATTAGCAATAAGAATAGTCCTCTCCATTAATAGTTTCCCTGTTCTTGGATCCTTAAGCTCTGGAAATTCTATCAACACCTCTGTCATTTCATTTCCACGTTCTCCACAACCTATGTAGACAATAGCGTCACTATCTGCCCATTTTGCAAGTTGATGTTGAATAATAGTCTTTCCACTACCAAAAGGACCAGGCACACAAGCAGTTCCCCCCTTTACTAAAGGAAAGAATGTATCAATTACTCTTTGTCCCGTAATAAGTGGAATATTAGGAGGCAACTTCTCTTTTACAGGTCTCTGATATCTTACAGGCCACTTATGCATTAGCTTTAACTCTATCTTTTTACCTTCTTCATCTTCTAATATGCCTATTGGTTCTTCTACAGTAAAAGATCCGCTCCTTAATTCTAAAATCTTCCCTTTTAACTGAGGAGGAACTAATATTCTGTGCTCTAAAGCCGAAGTTTCATAAACAATTCCTAAGATATCTCCACCTTCTACATACTCTCCTTCTATGTTCTTAGCCTCAAAATCCCATCTTTTATCCCGATCTAAAGAAGGAAGGAAAAGCCCTTTACTTAGAAATACTCCACTTTTCTCCGCAAGCTTATTTAGAGGTCTCTGAATTCCATCATAAATCTGTCCTATAATACCAGGTCCAAGCTCTACACTTAATGGTTCTCCAAGAGGATAGACAGGCTCTCCTGGACCTATACCTTGTGTCTCTTCATATACCTGAACATATACCAAATCGTTATCTAAACCTATCACTTCACCAAATAATTCCAGATCACCCACACGTACCATTTCATACATCTTTACATTAGCAAGTCCTTTTGCTACTACAAGAGGACCTGCTACTCTAACTATTTTCCCTTCCATAATATCCCTCTCCTTCAGCAAAAATATCTATGCCTAAGGCTTTTTCCGCCAAATCTCTTAAAATTTCCTCTCCTAATTTCTTATCTGAAAAAGTATCTGGAAGAATTAATAGAGCTTCCTTTTTGGAACCTTCTATGATTTTACCTGCTACACTTTCAAGAACAACAATAACAGGATACTCATCTTCAGAAAGATTGCTATATATCTCAAATGCCTCATCTGCATTTCTCACTGGAAATACATCTAACCCAAAAACTCTAAAGATCTCAACCAAGCTATCTAATCCTATTATGGCAATCTTCCCTTCAATCATTTATTTTTAGTAGTCCTTTCTCCCAGATTTGATTAGGAATTTTATTTCTTTTACTCTCTATAAGAGTTAACAGATCTTCCATCTCCCAAAGCTTATTATAAAAATAATATAACACCACTTCTGGTCCACTTACCACATTCTTAAAGTTTTTTCGCATAAAATTGAAAAGATATTTCTTAATTAAAAGATCTATATCTTCATTCTCTACTTCCTTCAAAAATTCTATATATGGTTTACCTAAGGAATTGACAAGCTCCTCAGGATCAGTCTTAGGTAAATCTATTTTTTTAAGAATCTCTGGAGATATGTTTATCTTTTTAATTCGTAATAACACCTTTATTAAATAAAGATTATTTCTTAACTTCCAAAAATTTTTCACTTTTTCACTTTCTAAATCTTCTAAGAACTCCTTAGAAAGATTTAATGCTGCTACATCAACAAAAAGATTTAACATGCGCAAATCCTTAGTTTCTTGCCATATTTTAGTTAATCTATTTAAAATTTCTTTCTTAAGATCTCCAAAATATGGACTATAAGGTAATCCGTAAAATACCTCTCTCTTTCCTGAAATCTCTATTCCCTCTATCAAATTTCTTACATCATGAACCATTAGATCAAAGAGCATTATCTCTATATAAGGACTTTTTACAGTTTTAGAGATCAGCTTTAAATCTTCAGTTAAAATCCTAACAATTTCCTGATATCCTATTTCAGAAATAAAAGCATATGACGTTTCTTTTAGCCAGTCCAGCAAATCTGTAAGATTGGCATTTTTAAGCCATTCCCATTGAGCCTTATCTATAAATTTAGGGAATTTAGCTTTTAAATTTGTAGATAAGAAAAGATATTCCTCATACATAACTATTCTTCACCACGTAATATTTTAGCTATATCCAAAAGATATCTATCAAAAAACTCTTCAAGAATAACCTCTAAAGTAAGATCTACAACAAAATCTCCCTTTTCTAAGATAAATCCTCCTGCCCCTTCTACCCTTTCGTTCATAACTTCCAAATTATACTTTTGTTTCAGTCTCTTTACATCTAATTTATTTTCTTCCTTTGAAAGATAAATTCTTGCATCTCTAAGACTATCTCTCTCAATAATCCTCTCCCACATCTTTTGATACTCTTCTTGAGATAACTCTTTTATCTTAGAAAGAACTTCTTTCTTCAAATTATTTACAATCTCTACCTCAAGTCCTGCTACTTTTACTTTATAACCTAATCTTTTTTTAGAAAGCAGAGCCGATTCTTCCGATTTAATTTTCTCCTCAAGCTTCATTCTCTGTTCATCTTTCCATTTTTGAATTTCTGCTTCTTTTTCGGTAGCAAAGTTTAAGAATTCTTTTTCTTTCTTATCTTTTATTTCTTGAATCTGACTTTGTTTTTCTTTTTCAAGTCTTTCTAACACATTATCCAAAGACATTAGATTTTCACTCCAAAGAAAAGAAGTATAATAGATATAATAAGAGAGAGAATAGCATATGTCTCAACTAAAGCAGAAATAATTATTGCTTGTCCAGAAGTCTCAGGATTTTGGGCTATCATCTGCAATGCAGCAGCACTAGCTTTACCCTGCCAAATTGCACTCATAAACTCACCAACCATAAGAGGGATACTTACTGCAAATACTGCAAGTCCTTGTTCAAGGGTTAGGTTAGGAACATTACCACCAAGCAGTCCTAATCTCAGAAGAATTAAAAAGGCTCCAATAAATCCGTAGAACCCTTGAGTTCCAGGAAGTGCTTGTAAGATAAGTGCCGTACCAAAAAGATCTGATTTTTCAGAAAGCACTCCAGCAACAGCTTCTCCTGCTATTCCTACTCCCTTTGCAGAACCTGCTGATGCAAGAGCTGCTCCAAGAGCAGCTCCAATAAGAGCAATTGTTAACCCTATCATACTAATACCTCCCATCGTAATTTTTCTTTACTTTAAAAAACTTTCCTTCAGCCTTAAAAGGTAAAAACTTTCTACCACCGTCTACAAAGAACCTTCCATAAAGCTCAAGAAACTGAAGCCTTGTAGAATGGATAAAGGCAGAGAGGGCACTGAGTACAAAATTCAAAAGTTGACCTCCTACCCAGATCAAAACCAGTAATACCCAACCTACTATAGGAATACCTCTTAGCATATTTGCTAAGTCTGTAATCACAAATCCAAAAATAGATCCTACAAGGTTTAAAGCAAAAAGCCTGGAATAAGAAAGAATATCTCCCATAAAAGAAGTAAGACCATACCCTCCCAATATTCCATATAAACTTATCAATCCCACAACAAACCTTGCAATCCCTTTATGATCTCTTCCCTGAGTAAGTACAAGACCAACAAGCCCAACAAAAATAAGATATTTAAAGATATCTATAGGGAGAGGAAGGATAATATTAAGGGCTTGGGATCCAAAATATAAAAGGAGTGAACCTAAAAATAATATCCAAAGTCCTGCATCATAGAGAGCACCTTGCCAATCTCCCACTTTCAAACAGGATATAAATCTCAAAATAAGTGCATAGAATTGAGCTATTATTCCAATAAATAGCGAGATTCCTAAAGCAGCGATAAGATCCTGACTTGGATTAATCAAAGGTAGTATTCCTAAAAACTTTCCATCAGGTCCTAAAAATATTTGATTTCCGAAGAAACTCCATGTAAGTATTCCAATAAAAATAGAAGGGATGCTTAAGACAGAAAGTAAATCAATCAAGTCCTTAGTATCCTCTTCCGGACCAAATTTCTTTTTAATCCAAATTGTAGATAGAAGCAAGAGAGTTCCATATCCCACATCTCCTAAGCAGATGCCAAAGAACAACATATAAAAGGGCGCCATAAAGGGCGTAGGATCAATGAAACCATAAGGGGGAAGACCATATAATTTTGTAAGAAATTCAAAAGGTCTAATTATTTTAGGATTTTCTAAAATAACTGGAGGGTCTTCTTCAGGAAGTGGATCTCTGGTCTCAAAGCCACAATTAGAAATTCTTGCCTTTAATGCATCTAAAAACTTGTTTTTATCCCTCTTTGGAATCCATCCAGAAAATATATCAAAAAATCTACTCTTATAAGGATATTCATTTATTTTCTGCTCTGAACTCTTTGATATAAAATAGTCATACCATGCTAAAATATTTCTCTTTTTCTCTGCTATACTCTTAGCTCTATCTAAAAGTTTAGCCAAATCTTGCTTTGATTTTTCAAGAGAAGAAGAAATTCTCTTTAGATTTTCAGATGGTGTTCCTTTCAGATAAGGAATTCTTCTATAATCAAAATTATATTTTTGAAGCAATTCCTCAAAAGTAGGCTTATTTTCCTTAGGGATTAAAAAAATAACTTTAGTTTCTCTTGATGTATTGATAACCTTATACCAAGAAACTTCCAAAATATCTTTTGCATCCTCTAAAAACTTCTTCCAGTTTTCCGGCTTAAAGCTTCCACTGTAGAGAATAAATCTCTTAAAAGTCCTTGGAAAATCAAGACTATCTTCTAATTCAGACCAGTAAGCAGTCTCATCATATAAAGAAAGAAGAAATTTTTCTTTTTCCTCTAATATATTGAGGGTTTTCTCTATTGATTTTAACTCTTCATATATACTTTCCAAATGGATCTCACTTCTTAATCTTTCAAATTCTACATCATCTATTTCTTCTCTTCCTGCAAAAAACGCTTCAAGAAGTCCCTTTTTTTCTGGAAAAAGTCGCATTAATATTTTCAATATCTCTTCAATTTTTCCTATAGCTTCTCCGTAAGTCCCCCCACCAGATGTAGAAACTTCTGAGGAGAGCTTTTCCCAATGTATATTAGGAAAACCCTTAAATATTTCTAAGATTTTTCCTTCTTCATCCTTAGGGAGAACTACCCAGAATCTCTCAAGTTTTAAAATAGCCATATTTATTCTTCCCTTATCTTATCTAATATGAATTCCAAAGCTTTTGGAAGATTAGAATTTAACCTTTCTCTATATCTTTTAAGATCCTCTTCATATTTATTCTCTAATTCTTTTTCTTTCTCTAAAAGCTCCTTTTTATGAGTCTGTTCAAGTTCAGCTAATTCTTCTAAGATTTTTTCCCTTTCCTTTTCTTCTTGCAAAAGCCGTTCGTTTATCTTCTCCTTTAACCAGTTTTCCCAAAATCCCTTAGCCTCTTCTACTTCTTTCTCAACTTCTTTTTCTTTATCATGAATTAAAGAAATGACATCTTTAATTTTTTCTTCCATCATAGTTATACAACCTTTTGTACTTTCTCAGCCTTTAAACATCTGGTACAAACATTTATAGTCTTTACCTTGCCATTTACTACAGCTCTAACTTTATGAAGATTTGGAAGCCATCTTGTCTTTGTTCTGCGATGAGAATGGCTCACTTGGAAACCCACCCAAGGTCCTTTACCACAAATATCGCATTTTCTAGACATCTTTTTTACTCCTCCCTTCTTATCCTAAGTTTAATTTTAGAAAAGATTTTTTAAACTTCTGTTAAAAAGTCTCATTATTTTTATAAAAATCGGTTATAATTATACCATATGATGAGAAGATTATCACATTTTGCAGGATATTTTTATCCTGCAAATAGAGAAGAACTAATGAAGTTACTAAGTAACTTCATTAAAGGGATAGACCCTACTCCTGTCTACGGGTGTATAGTGCCTCATGCAGGATATATTTATTCAGGTTGGACAGCAGGAGCAGTCTATTCAAAAATAAACACTCCTGAAAAAATAATAATTTTAAGTCCTAATCATAATGGCTTTGGTGCTCCTGCAGCAATTTTTAGGAAGGGTATATGGAGTACTCCTTTAGGAGATATAAATATAGATGAAGAGCTTTCTGATCTAATTTTAGAATATTCTGAATATTTAAGAGAAGATCCTTCTGCTCATACCCCTGAACATGCTATAGAAGTTCAATTACCTTTCTTACAATTTCTAAAGAAAGATTTTAAGATAGTACCTATAACTGTAGCAGATTATAGACTTCCAATCCTCAGAGATTTGGGGACAGCAATAGAAAAAGCTATCTCCCAGGTAGAGACAGATGTATTAATTATTGCAAGCTCTGATTTTTGTCATTACGAACCCCAACAGTCAGTAAAAGAAAAAGATCTCTATGCTATTGAATCCATTCTTGATCTTAATGAAGAAGAATTTTTGAAAAGAGTAAGAGAAAAAGATATCTCTATTTGTGGGGCTGGACCTATTGCAATCACTATTATGGTAGTTAAAGCCTTAGGAGCTAAAAGAGGCTTATTAGTAGATCACAAAACCTCTGGGGATATAACAAGAGATTACTCTGCAGTAGTTGGCTACGCTGGGATCATATTTCCAAAAGAGACGTGAAAAGCTTAGCAATAGTAGGTTTAGGAAATCCTGAAGAAAAATATTTAAATACCCGCCATAATGTGGGTTTTATGGTTGTAGACTATCTAAGAGAATATTTCAGGTTTGATCCATGGAGAAAAGTAGGATTAAATCTAATTTCATCTGGAAGTATAATAGAAACCAAAATTTTTCTTATAAAACCTCAGACTTATATGAATCTGAGTGGAAAAGGAGTTAAAGAATTTTTAGAAGCGCACCCATTAGAATCTAAGGACCTTCTTATAATTCAAGATGATCTTGACTTACCATCTGGAATTTTAAGAATAAGGTTTGACGGAAAAGATGGTGGTCATAATGGAATAAGATCTATAATCTCAGAATTAGCTACCACTGATTTTTATAGATTAAGAATTGGTATTGGTAAGCCAGAAAGTAAAGAATTAACAATAAGCTATGTACTAAGTGAATTTACAAAAGAAGAAAAAGAAATCATAGATAAAATTATAAAATTATCACCTGAGATTATAGAAACTATAATAAAAGATGGCTGGGAAACAGCTCAAAGGTTATATAACAGAAGATGCCATTCATAAATAGAATTCTAAAAAGTGAAGATTTTCTTACTCTTAGAGAGAAAATTCTAAGGAATGAAAGTGTCAAGATTCAAGGCTTATATAAAGGAGTCTATCCGCTCCTTCTTTCTCTTCTCAAAGAGATAAAAAAACCTGTTTTCTGGGTCACTAATGAAGAAGATAACCTAAATTATTGGGAGGATTTTGAGGATTTAGATATAGATATCTTCCCTGCCTTTCTTCATTTCCCTTATGAAAAGCCTCTAAGATCTCATCAAACTGAGGGTCAAAGATTGAAAGCCTTAACAACATTAATTTTGAAGAAAAATCCTATTATAGTTGCTTCTTTAAAATCTCTTATATATCCCCTACTTCCTAAGGAGATTTTTTCCGCAGAAATTTTAATATTAGAGATTGGAAAGGAAATAGGTAGAGACTACTTAGAAAACTTTCTTGCAAAGAACTATTATAAAAGAGTTGGATATGTAGAAGGGTTAGGAGAGTATGCGGTTAGAGGAGGGATCGTAGATATCTATCCCGTCACTTCTGAGCTTCCTATAAGAGTAGAATTTTTGGGTGATGAAATCTCCTCTATGAGATTTTTTAATCTTGAGGACAGAAAATCCATCAGAAATATTGAAAGGTTTATATTAACACCTTTACATGAACTTATAGAGCCATCGGACGAAGAAAAAGTGTTTTCAAAAAGTTTAGAGAAAAGAACAAGTTTTATTTCTTATCTTCCTAAAGATACCCTCATAGTATTTGAAGATTTAAATGAAGCTAAAATACTTCTTGAAAAATGGGAAGAAAAAGGGGAAAAAACGTTTGAAATAAGAAAAGATAAGATAAAAGAAAAAATTTATTTCATAGGAGACGAACTCTTAGAGGAGTTTTCTCATTTCCAAAATGTAGATCTCCACAACTTAGAAGAGCCAGATCTTACATTCTCTTTCTATTCTCCATCCCAATATAGAGGTATAGGAGAGTTTTTAGAAAAAAGTTTAAAAGAATATATAGAAAATGGATGGGAAATATACATATCCTCCGAGCATCAAGAGATTCTTAGAACAAGACTCAAAGATCTGAATATAAAATACCTCTTAGGAGAAAAATTAAAAGAAGGATTTATCTGGGAAAAAGAAAAGATTGTTGTACTTACTGACCATGAAATATTTGGAAGCAGAAGGAGAAGGAAAATACCAAAAGTAGAAAAAGGGCTCAAACCTAAGGATCTCTCCTTTCTTAAAGATGGTGACTACGTAGTACATGTAAATTATGGAATTGGAATATTTAGAGGATTAAAGAAGCTTCAGATAGAAAACAACGTCCAGGAATTTATTGCGGTAGAGTATGCCAATAATAGCTTCTTATATGTTCCTTTAGAAGAGATGCATCTTATTCAGAGATATATCTCTTCTTCTCCAGAACCTCCTATTATAAGTAGATTAGAAACAAAACAATGGGAAGAAACAAAAAGAAGAGTTAAGGAATCTGCAAAAGAAATAGCAGAAGAATTATTAAAGATGTATGCTCAAAGAGAAATTGAAGAGGGATTTGCCTTTTCTCCAGATAACGAACTTCAGGAAGAATTAGAAGCAAGTTTTCCTTATATAGAAACCGAAGATCAAATTAAAGCATTGACAGAAATTAAGAAAGATATGGAAACCTCAAAACCTATGGAGAGAGTCCTTATTGGGGATGTAGGATTTGGAAAGACAGAACTTGCGTTAAGAGCAAGTTTTAAAGCCGTACTTGACGGAAAGCAAGTGGCTATTCTTGTACCCACCACAATTCTTGCATATCAACACTGGCGAGTTTTCAAAGAAAGGCTTGAAGTCTTTCCTGTAAAAGTAGAGATACTAAGTAGGTTGAAACCAAAAGTTGAACAAAAAAGAATTTTAGAAGGTCTTAAAAAGGGTGAAATTGATATAATCATTGGCACGCATAGGATTTTGCAAAGAGATGTACAATTTAAAGATCTGGGTCTTATTATAGTAGATGAGGAACATAGATTTGGCGTATTACAAAAAGAAGGATTTAAAAAGAAATACCCAGGCATTGATATTCTTTATTTATCAGCGACCCCAATACCAAGAACTCTCTCAATGGTTCTTGCTGGTATAAGAGAGTTTTCCATCCTTGAAACTCCACCAGAAAATAGACTTCCTATTCAGATTTTTGTGTTGGAATATAATCCTCAGGTTATACAAGAGGGAATAAGAAGAGAGCTTGAAAGAGGCGGACAAGTCTATTATGTATGCAATGATATATCACGTCTTGAAATAGTAAAAGCCTTTCTCTCCGAATTAGTTCCAGAAGCAACATACGGAATAGCTCATGGAAAAATGGATGATGAAGAATTAACCAAAATAATGGGCGACTTTTACGATGGGAAAATAGATGTCCTTATCTCCACAACCATAATAGAATCTGGTATTGACGTACCTAATGCTAATACTTTATTTGTAGAAAATGCAGAACATATGGGGCTTGCACAACTCTATCAACTTCGTGGAAGAATTGGAAGAGCAGATAAACAAGCATATGCTTATTTTTTACATGCTCCTATCAAAAAACTTTCTGCAGAAAGTATAAAGAGACTTGAGGCATTAAAAGAGTTTTCAAGTCTCGGATCTGGTGTCAGACTTGCATTAAGAGATTTAGAGATTCGTGGAGCAGGAAAAATCTTAGGAAAAGAACAGCATGGACATATTAATTCTGTAGGCTTCTATTTATATCTTCAACTATTAGAAGAGGCAATCTCCGAGTTAAAAAATGAAAAACATAGAGATAAAACAAATTGCAAAATTACTCATCCTTATTCTGTAACTATTCCCGAGGAATATATACCTCAAAGTAGTGACAGAATTTATTTCTATCAAAAGTTAGTAAGCATAGAAGACCTCAAAGAAATAGAAGAGATACAAAAAGAAATGGAAGATATATATGGACCTATTCCAGAAAAAGTAGAAGACCTTTTTTTATTTGCAAAGATAAAGTTCTTAGGTGAGCAATTAAATATAGCAAAAATTGAGATCACAGAAAATAATGTAAAATTCACTTATAAAGGGGAAAAAGAGAAAATATTAACACTTCCAAAAGGCAATTTCAAAAAGAAGGGGGAATTTATATTTGATTTTCTTTATGATCTCTCCAACATCAACTAAAATTGTGTTATAATCGCTACTAGATTTGTTTTTAAAAAATCTTGAAATATGAGGTGAAGAAATGAGTGGAAAAAGTGTCCTTAAAACTATTTTTGTTGTTTTTGCAGTCATTTTTGTTTTATCAGCAGGATTTGTAGGTATTGTGTACCATCAGATGAAAAACTATCCAGTAATCAAAGTAAATGGGATACCTGTAAGTAGACAAGAATATAAAGATAGGCTAAACTTTATGAAAGATCAGTATTCTATTATGTTTAATATAGATTTTACCACTACTGATGGGCAAAAACTATTATCAAGGGTCAAAGAAGAAACGATCAATGACTTAGCCCAATGGAAAATTGTTGAGGCTGAGGCTAAAAAAAGAGGAATTAGCATCTCAAATAAGGAGGTAGACTCCACATTAAAGGACATAGAAAAAGAATTTCCATCCACATTACAATTTGAGCTTGCCCTTGCTCAATATGGACTTGATAGAAACACCTTTAGAGAAGAAATTAAGAAGAATTTACTTGCTAATAAACTCATAGATGTGATTGGAAAAGATGAAAGGGTAACAGAGACAGAGACAAAAAAATATTACGAGGAAAATATACAATTATTTGAACATCCAAAACAGTTTAAAGTTTATTCTATTGTATTAAAAGACGAGAAAAAGGCAAACGAAGTATATAACGAGTTAATAAGTAATAAGATTACCTTTACTGATGCAGCCAAGAAATACTCTGAAGACATTACTACAAAAGATAGTGGTGGGGAATTAGGATACGTATCTATTGGAGAACTTCCAGAAGAAGTAGAAAAAATTACATTTACATTACCTCTTAATCAGATAAGTAAGCCTATAAAGACAGAAGACGGATATTACTATATTACTAAAGTAACTGAAATAAAAGAAGCATATACTACTCCATATCTTCAGGCAAAAACAGAGATAGAAGATAGGTTACTTTATAACAAAAAAAGTAAGGTATTTTCACAATGGCTTGAAGAAGAATTAAATAAAGCAAAGATAGAAAAAGACTTCTCTGATAAAGATATATGGATGAGAATTTGGAGAAAATTAGTACAAATTCAACAAGTCTTCTACCGAAAAGAAGCAAGAACTCCTCTTCCAAAGACTGATGAATAGTTCTAAAATCTATCTTTAGAGAAAGCAGCAATTTTCTTATCTTTGGATAAACTTTTAAGAAAAACTTCGGCGTATACTTGCTTTTTTATAACTTGATGCTATAATTTTACTGAAAATCATATTTTCAAAAGATAGAGAGAAAGAAGGATGGACAATAAAGAAAAGATATCTAAAGAATTTATAGATCTTTTCTCGGTTGTAGAGAAAGTAAGAAAAGAGTGCCCTTGGGATCAAGAACAAACTCCTCAATCACTTGCACCTTACTTTTTAGAAGAATCTTATGAGCTTATAGAAGGATTAGAGGAAAATGATGCCCAAAAAATAAGAGAAGAACTTGGAGATGTTTTATTACATATTTTAATGCAAAGCATTATGGCAGCAGAAGAAGATAGGTTTAGCTTTGCAGATGTATGTAGAGATCTAAAAAATAAATTAATAATAAGACATCCACATGTTTTTGGAGATATAAAGGTAAAAGAGGTAAAGGATATTTTGACAAATTGGGAAACAATAAAAAGTAGTGAGGATAATGGGAAGGGGATTTTAGATGGCATCCCTAATAACATGCCTGCTCTTCTTTCTTCCTTCAGAATACAAGAAAAGGTATCTCATGTAGGTTTTGACTGGAAAGAGACTACAGATGTCATTCCTAAGATATATGAGGAGATAAAAGAACTTGAAGAAGCAATAGAAACCTCAGAGAAAGAAAAAATAGAGGAAGAAATTGGGGATTTGTTGTTTTCTATAGTAAACATAGCAAGGCATTTAGATATTGAACCAGAGTCTGCTTTGAGGAAAACAAATAGAAAATTTATAAAAAGATTCAAATTTATTGAGGAAAAAGTCAAAGAATCAGGAAAAAATTGGAAAGATCTGAATTTAGAAGATCTTGATCAACTTTGGGAACTTTCGAAAACTTCATAAATTTTAAAATATACCCTATTAAAGAAAGGGGGTGAAGAAGGATGAAGAAGGCAGAATTCATTGCCAAAGTAGCCGAAAAGTCAAAAATCACGAAGAAAGAAGCAACAAAAGTCGTTAATGCAGTACTTGAAACTATCACTGAGGCTTTGTCTAAGGGGGATACAGTACAATTTGTGGGGTTTGGAACCTTCTCTGTAAGGAAAAGAGCAGCTAGAACAGGAAGAAATCCTCGTACACAAGAAGTAATAAAAATTCCAGCCACAAAAGTTCCAGTATTTCGCGCTGGAAAAGAACTTCGTGAAGCTGTAAAGAAGTAAGGACAGACTAAAAACCGGGCTGGGAGAAATTCTTCCAGCCCGGAACATCTTTCAATAAGGAGTTTATAACTATGTTAAAGATGCTCCCTTTAGAAAAGGAGCATAAAATTGTAAGTGCAAAATTTTTTGAATTCGCAGGCTGGTGGGTGCCTTTAGAGTATTCTAGTATTTTAAAAGAGCATCTTGCAGTAAGAAATTTAGCAGGTATATTTGATATCTCCCATATGGGAAGAATCCTTATTTCAGGGAAAAATGTCCATGACTTTCTTCAATATATAACTTCTAATGATATTTACAAACTATATCCTGGAAAAGCTCAGTATTCTCTTATATTAACTCCGAATGGTACTATCATGGATGATATTATTGTATATATGCTTAGCGAAGAGAACTTCTTCTTAGTAGTAAACGCCATTAACACAGAGAAGATCATTTCATGGTTAAATAAATATAAACCTGATAATATTGAGATTGAAGATATAACTTCCTCATTAATGCTTATGGCATTACAAGGTCCTAAATCAGAAGAGATTCTCCAAAAGATTACTGACATCTCTTTAAATTCTATAAAATATTATCATTTTTCCACAGGAAAGATATTTGGCGAAGAAGCCATTATCTCAAGAACAGGCTATACTGGAGAAGATGGTTTTGAGATTGTCATTTCTCCTAAAAAGGCAGGAGAGATCTTTATTTATCTTGTAAAAGAAGAGAATGTTGTACCTTGTGGTTTAGGGGCAAGGGATACCTTAAGATTAGAGATGGGCTATCCACTATATGGACATGAAATAGATGAGAATACTACTCCATGGGAGGCTAATTTAGATTGGGTAGTAAAACTCAATAAAAATAGAGATTTTATAGGAAAAGATGCCTTAATAGAGAAGAAGGATAGAAAAGAAAAATTTTTAATAGCCTTTGAACTTTTAGAAAATAGTGTTCCAAGACAAGGATACGAGATCTACAATAATAAAGAAGAAAAAATTGGATATGTAACAAGTGGTAATTTCTCTCCTATACTTAAAAAAGGTATAGGAATGGGATATATCTATGGAGAGATAGATTCGGATGAGATAAAAATAAAGATTAGAGAAAAATTATTAAAGGCAAAAGTAGTTAAGACTCCTTTTATTAAAAATACATCTTTAAAGAGAGGAGAGAAAAAAAATGTATCCTGAAGATAGAAAATATTCCAAAGAGCATGAGTGGGCAAAATTAGAAGGGGAAGTCGCAATAGTTGGTATTTCTTATCATGCTCAAGAAGAATTAGGAGATATTGTATATATTGATCTTCCAGAGGTAGGAAAAGAACTAAAACAAGGAGAAGTATTAGCAACTATTGAGTCTGTAAAATCTGCCTCAGATGTTTACTCACCTTTTTCAGGAAAAGTAATTGAAGTAAATGAAAAACTAAAAGAAACACCTGAGATTATAAATGAAGATCCTTACAATGAGGGATGGATCGCAAAATTAGAGATCACAGATCTAAATGAGTATAACAATCTGCTCTCTGCTGAGGAATACAAAAGCTTTATAGGGGCATAATAGATGACTTATATCCCTCACACACCAAAAGAAATCCAAGAAATGCTTGAATTTTTAGGAATAGAAGATGTAGAGGAACTTTTTAAAGACATACCAGAAGAAATTAGGAAATCAGCTAAAGAAAATATTAGACTTACTCCTCCTATTTCAGAGATTGATCTTATAAGAGAGATGGAAACGATAGCTAAGAAAAATATTGGGAAGGATTATATCTCTTTCCTTGGAGGAGGAGCTTACCGACACTATATCCCAAGTGTAGTTAAACACATAATATCATATCCAGGATTTTATACCTCTTATACTCCCTATCAGCCTGAAATAAGTCAGGGGATATTACAATCAATATTTGAATACCAAAGTCTTATATGTGATCTCACAGGAATGGATGTGGCAAATGCATCACTATATGAAGGAGGTTCTGGAATAGCAGAAGCTGCCCTAATGTCTACAAGAATCAACTCCAAAAAGGAAGTTATAGTATCTGAAGGTGTCCATCCAGAATATTTAGAAGTATTAAATACCTATCTTTCAGCCCAAGAAATAACAATAAAGAAAGTACCTATAAATAATAGAGGAGAAACTAACATAGAAGAACTTGAGAGAATGATATCTCCAAATACATCCTGTGTTATCATTCAAAACCCAAATTTTTTTGGAGTTATAGAAACTAAATTAAAAGAGATAGAAAAGATTATTCATAGAAATAATGCTTTATTTATACTCTCAATCTACCCTATTTCCTTAGGAATTTTAAAACCACCATCAGAATATAATGTGGACATTACAGTAGGAGAAGGGCAATCCTTAGGCATACCGTTAGGCTTCGGTGGACCATATCTTGGAATTTTAGCTACTAAAAAAGAATTTATAAGACAGATGCCAGGAAGAATTGTAGGAGAGACAAAAGATGTAGAAGGCAAAAGAGGATTTGTAAATACCCTTCAGACAAGAGAACAACATATAAGGAGAGCAAAAGCCACATCTAATATATGCACCAATGAGGCACTTTCTGCCATATCAGCAAGTATATATTTATCCCTCTTAGGGAAAAATGGTATAAGAAAAGTAGCAGAAATATGTTTTTCAAGAGCACATCTCCTAATAGATAAGATTGAGAAAGAGTTAGGTTTAGAACTCACTTATAAGGACTCTTTCTTTTTCAATGAGTTTATATTAAAAGTCCCTAAAAAGAGTTTAGAGATACTAAAAAGATTAGAAACCCAAAAAATATTAGGAGGCATACCTCTTTCCACATTTTATCCTGAAAGAGATAAAGAACTTCTAATTTCAGTAACAGAGATGAACAGCATTGAAGATATTTCTTATTTTATCTCTTCCCTAAAGGAGGCTACCCAGTGAAAGATATTCCTCTTTTGAGAGAAATTAGTAGAGAAGGTCGCCCTACCATTAATCTTCCAGAACCTGAGAAAGATTACCTTCCTAAAAAGCTTCTTCCTGAAGACCTTCTTAGAAAAGATCTCCCCCTTCCTCAAGTAAGCGAAGTAGAAGTAGTAAGACATTTTACTAACTTATCTATTAAAAATTATGGCGTAGATTTTGGATTTTATCCTTTGGGCTCTTGCACTATGAAGTACAATCCAAAAATAAATGAAGATATAGCTCAAAATCCATATTTTACAGATCTACATCCATATACTCCTGAATCTCTATCCCAAGGTGCCTTAGAGATTATATATAAACTTTCTACCTTCCTTTCTTGTATTACAGGAATGGATAGGTTTACTTTCCAGCCTTCAGCAGGTGCCCACGGAGAGCTTACTGCCCTACTTATAATAAAAAAATACCTTCAAGATAAAGGAGAGGACAGAGATACAGTCCTTGTTCCTGACTCTGCTCACGGTACAAATCCTGCAAGTGCTTCTATGGCAGGATTCAAAATCATAGAAGTTCCATCTGATGAGAGAGGACTCGTAAGTCCTAAAACTCTTTCTAAATATCTGAATGAAAAAATTGCAGTCTTGATGCTAACAAATCCTAACACTCTTGGACTTTTTGAAAGAGATATCTTAGAGATAGCAAAAATAGTTCACGAAGAAGGTGCCTTACTTTATTATGATGGAGCAAACCTAAATGGAATAATGGGGTACGCAAGGCCTGGAGATATGGGATTTGATGCAGTACATATAAATCTCCATAAAACTTTCTCCACTCCTCATGGAGGAGGAGGACCAGGAGCTGGACCCGTTGGTGTAAAGAATTTCTTATCAGAATATCTTCCAAAACCAACTGTAGAATTTGATGGAGAGAAATATTATTTAAATTACAATATACCTAAAAGCATTGGAAGAGTTAGAAGTTTTTATGGTAACTTTTTAGTTCTCCTAAAAGCTTATGCATATATTAGACTTTTAGGAACAGAAGGACTAAAAAGGGTAACAGAAATGGCAGTACTAAATGCTAATTATTTAAAAGAAAAACTAAAAGAGATTTTATATCTCCCATATCCATCTATCTGTAAACATGAATTTGTACTCTCAGGGAAATATCAAAAAGAAAAGGGAGTAAAAACCCTTGATATCGCAAAAAGAATCCTTGATTTTGGAATGCATTCTCCTACGATTTATTTTCCTCTTATAGTAGAAGAAGCACTAATGATAGAGCCTACTGAAACAGAAAATAAAGAAACTTTAGATCAATTTTATGAAATAATGAGGACAATTGATCAGGAAATACAGAAAGACATAGAGAAAGTAAAAACTGCACCTCATACTACTCCTGTAAAAAGGCTTGATGAGGCCTATGCTGCAAAAACACTGAAAGTCACATGGAAGTAACAGTAGTAAAACCCATAAAAACCCTTCCTGTTAGTATTACTAGAGAGGCTTGTGCTTTGCAATGCGATCATTGTAAAGCACACTTTTTAAAAAGTATGACTTTACTGGAAGATATAGAGAAAAAAATCCCTTTAGATACGTATAAAAGCTTACTCATAAGTGGAGGATTCAATAGGAGAGGATCTTTACCCTTGAAAAATTTAGAAGATATTGAAAGGCTAAAAAGAAGAGGTCTAAAACTCAACTTTCACTTGGGACTTATCTCTCAAGAAGAGATGGCACAAATTAAAAATCTTCCGGATATGGTATCTTTTGATCTTATTCTTGATGATTTTGTGATAAAAAATGTGTTTCATCTTAAAAAAGACAAAGAAGCTTTTAAAGAGACATATTCTCTTATCAAAAATTATATCCCCATAAGCCCCCATCTTTTGTTAGGGGCAAACTATGGGAAAATTGAAAAAGAATATGACGCCATAGACTTTCTTTCTAAAGAAAAACCCGAAAAACTTATTTTTATTGCATTAACCCCTATCAAAGAAACACCTTTTGAAAAAATATCTCTGCCTAAATTGGAAGAAATTGAGGCTCTATGGAAATATACAAAAAAAGTTCTACCTGAAACAAAATTTTATCTTGGATGTGTAAGACCTGCAGGAAAGTATAGATATGAATTAGATTCCTTAGCTTTAAATATGGGTTTTAAAGCCATTGTAAACCCACATCCAAATTTATCAATGTCTAAGAAATACAAAACTTTTGAGGAATGTTGTGCCCTATTATGAAAATTAGCGTGTCTTCTGGAAGCCTTGAGATCCTGAAAAAAGAAAAAATAAATGAAGACTCACCTACTACCTTGTATCTTCTTACCCCTGTAAAGTGTTTAAATAATTGTGCTTTTTGTATTCAGGCAAGAGAAGTAAAAAGAGAGGGATTTTTCCTTTCAAGAATATCTTGGCCTCCTGTAGATTTAGAAGAACTTTATATACTGATGCAAAAAAGAGGAAAATATTTTAAGAGAATATGTTTACAAGTAACTAAGACCTCAGAATGGGAAAATTACACTGAAGAAATATTAAAAAACTTAATAAGATTTAATATTCCTATCTCTATATCTGCTCCCTTTGAAGATATTAATACTATCTCACACTTTTTCTCCTTAGGGATAGATAGAATAAATCTTTCCTTAGATGCAGGAGAAAAGGAAATTTTTGAAAAGATAAAAGAAGGAAGATGGGAAGATAGAATCTCTCTTATTGAAGAAGCAAGTAGGATTTTTCCAGGGAAGATAACAACTCATATAATTGTAGGTCTTGGAGAGAAAGAAAAAAATCTCATAGAAACCATAAGCTTACTTTCTAACTGGAAAATAACAATTGCTTTATTTGCTTTTACGCCTCTTTCCGGCACACCCATCTCTCATTTAAAACCTCCAGAACACTTTACTTACAGAAAGATACAAATTATCACCTACCTTCTTCAAAAAAGAATTATCTCTTTTAAAGATCTATTATTCAATGAAGACAAATTAATCCTAACTCAAGAAATCTTAAATCTAACTTATCCTATTTTCCCAAAAATTTTCAAAACATTGGGCTGTCCCTATTGTAATAGACCGTATTACAATGAAAGTCCTAAAATGATACCTTATAATTTCCATAGAGATTTAAAAGAAGAAGAGATAAAAGACATAAAGAGGTTACTTGAAAATGAGTCAAGATCCTTTGGTACAGAAGATCCTGCTAATAATAAGAGAACTCTCTAAAATCTATTATGAAGAGACCTTCTTAGTGGGAGGTTTTATCAGAGACCTTCTCTTAGGAAAAGAGGCAAAAGATTTGGATTTTCTATTAGATCCTTTTAATTATGATTTCTTACAGAAGTTATCTCATATATTTAAAGGGAAATTAGTAACTTTAGACGATGAACGCAAATATTACCGAATTGTGATAGAAAAAGATAAAAGGACTTATAACTTAGACTTTACCCCTATATATCAAAAAAATTTATTCCTTGAATTGTCAAGAAGAGACTTTACTATAAACTCCATTGCTTTAAATCTTAAAGACTTTCAGATTATAGACCCATTAAATGGGATTAAAGATCTCTCTCAAAATATCTTAAAAATGTCTTCTCCTTTGTCTTTTAAAGAAGACCCTCTGAGAATTCTTAGGGCTTTTCGTTTTATCGGGGCTGGTTTCAAAATTGAGGAGAAAACCTTAGAGAATATGAAAAGAGAGAGGAAAAGACTTAAGAATGTAAAGCCAGAAAGAATTCATGAAGAAATATACAAAATATTGCGGAATCCATTCACAAAAGATATATGGGAAAAAATGGAAGAAACTAGTGCCTTAGAGATACTATTTCCTGAACTTATAGAGCTACAAAAAATTCCATGGAGTAACCCCCATCATGAAGATGCTTTTCAACACTCTCTAAGTACCCTATCAGCATTAGAATTCCTCTACTTTCATTTAGAAAACTTATTTCCTGATTTAAATGATAAGATCAAACTATATTTAGAAGAGAAAATTTTTTCAGAATACTCAAAGAAGGAAGCCTTAAAATTAATGGCTCTTTTTCATGATATAGGTAAAATAAAGACCTTTTCTATTGACGAAAAGGGACTTGTACATTATTACAGACACTCAGAACAAGGAGCTATAATAATCCAAGATATTGGAGAAAGACTTAGATTTAGCAATAAAGAGATAACTTTTTACCAGAAATTAATTCAACATCATATGTATCTTATAAACTTTCTTCAAAATTTAAATAATCTATCTATGTATAAATTAATTAATAGAGTACAGGAGGATACACCAGGTTTAGTACTACTTTTTACTGCTGATCAACTTGCCATAAAGGGAGAAAAAAGCATATTAGATTTTGCAAAGAAGCTATTAAAAGAATTCTTTGATATTAAAAATCTACCAAAACCCTTACTAAATGGTAAAGAAATTATGAAAATCTTCAATTTAAAACAGTCACCTTTAGTAGGAGAATTAAAGGAAAAGCTTATAGAAGCCCAGGTAAAAAATCTTATTAAAACAAGAGAAGAAGCCATTAATTATTTAAAGGGAATTTTAAAAGATGAAACAAGTTCCCAATGAAATAATAGAAATAGTAATGAAAGACCTTATCAAAGATATGTACTTCCCTTTTTCTTGGGGGAGAGAAACCTTAAGATACCTATACTTCTTCCAAAAAGGAGAGGAAGAAAATTTATTAAAATCCTTTGAGACTTTTAAAACATTTCAAGAGTGGAGCAAGAAAAACGAGGAGACCCTATATCAATTTATTCAGAAAATAAACCTTATAAGAGATATGAGAGAAGAATTTTTAAAATCAGAAAGAAAAAAAATTTTAGAGATAGAAATAACCAAAGTAATAGATACCATTAAAGAATTCATCTATAAGAACCAAATTCCCATCAATGAAGATACTAAAAATTTATCTATCTCAGAGCTTGGATCCCAAAATTTTATATGGGAAGCACTATCTTTTTATCTTAAAAATGTCAAGTTTATAACATATTCTTTAAACTTTTCCTACTACGCGAGCCTTTCAGCAGATTTTCAATTCATTGGCAAAAAAAATTATCAGCTGAACACTTTATATAAAGTAAAAGAAGAGATCTCTTTCCTTCAAAGCTTAATTCTTGCTCTTTCAGGAATACCTTGCAAGGAAGAATTAATAGTATTTTCTCTTCCTAAGGATATTCAGTTAGAAGGGACCCTTGAGAGAAAGGAAATTATATGGTTTGATAAAGAGCACTTTATTTTTCATAAATAACAATTTCTACTTTTTTAACCCAAAACTCACCACTGGCCTCTTTTTCAAGACAAATCTCTATCACATTTGTTTGTCCAGAAACCCAGAATTCTGAAATATTTAGGGATGGAGTAATATAGAAATCAGTGCCAAAATCAAATCCCTTTATTAAAGTTTTGGAATTCACTATTATTTCCACAGGAGCCCATGAATCTTGTGTTAAAAATGAAGAAGCCATTCCTGTAATTCTCAATATTATCCTCTTAGGGGAGGTAAGAGAAGACACAGGTGTATAGATCTTTAAAGAGCTTCCTCCTTTTAAAAATACTAAATGAAAATCTCCATCTTCTTTCTCCAAAGACATGCCTTTCCCTAACTCAAAGACTAAATTTCCCTTGGGGGGATTTTTAGAAAAATCTACTAAGAAAGACTCTTTTGCAATACCTAAATTAAGCACACATAGTAATAATGCTAAAAGTAGATATTTTTTAAATTGATTTTTTTTCATGAAGCTACCTCCTTAATTTTCTCTTTTGATTGCTCTCGGATGAGCAGAAAAATAAACCTTTTTAATCTGTTCCGAAGTAAGATGAGTATATATTTGAGTAGTTGAAATTTTTGCATGTCCCAGAAGCTCTTGAACAAACCTAAGATCTGCTCCTCCCTCTAAAAGATGGGTAGCAAATGTATGCCTTAGAGTATGAGGAGATATCTTTTTATTTATCACCTTACCATACTTATCCACTATTAGTCTTACTCCCCTATCACTAATCCTTTCTCCTTTAGCATTTAGAAAAAAGGCTTTTGTAGGATTTTTCATGAGTTTTTGTCTTACATGATCCTGATAAAGCTTTAGCACCTCTAATGTATGCTCTCCCAAAATTACAATTCTCTCCTTAGCTCTCTTTCCAAAAACTCTAATTTCTCCATAATTCCAATTAATATCCTCTTCATTGATTCCTACAAGTTCACTAACCCTAACACCTGTAGCATAAAGAGTTTCTAAAATAGCTCTATCTCTAATACCAAGTAGATTACTCATAGAAGGAGATTCAAGAAGCTTCATAACATCATTCACAGATAAAAAATTAGGAAGCCTCTCCTCAAGTTTTGGTGTAGGAATAAACATTGTAAGATCTTCTTTTATCTTTTCAAACCTAAGAAGATATTCAAAAAAACTCCTAAGAGTTATAACTTTTCTAACAAAAGTACTCTTCTTATAATTCTTTTGTGAAAGATATTGAAGAAAATTTCTTACGTTCTTCTTATTTGTAAAATCCAAATCATCTTTACAAAAATTATAAAAATCCATAAGATCATTATAATAACACCGCAAAGTATTAGGAGAATAATTCCTTTCAAATCTTAAATAATTTATAAAATTATCTATTTCCGTTTTAAGATCTAACTTCATAAATTAATTCCAAACCTCTTAATCATATCGTCAAGATCTTTAAGAGCTCTTTCAACAAGAAGCTTCTTCTTTAAATTCTTATCTTTTACTGGCATTTCTAATGGGGGGAAAAGACCAAAATTAGCATTCATAGGCTGATAGTATTTTACTGGAACTTTTGTAGTTACATACCCTAAAAGAGTCCCTATCATTGTAGTTTGTGGAAGAGTAATAGTTGGTCTGCCTTTTGCAAGACGTGCCGCATTTATACCTGCTATAATCCCCATAGCTGCAGATTCCATATAACCTTCTACTCCTATAATCTGACCTGCAAAAAGAATCCTTTCATCTTTTATAAACTGAAGTGTAGGCTTCAAAAATTTGGGGGCGTAAAAATAAGTATTTCTATGCATAACCCCATATCTTGCAAATTCCGCATTTTCAAGCCCAGGAATCATCCTAAAAATTCTTCTCTGTTCTTTAAACTTTAACCTTGTCTGAAAACCCACCATACTATATAGAGATCCTTGAATGTTTTCTGGACGAAGCTGTACCACTGCATATGGTTCTTTCCCCACCTTAGGATCTACGAGTCCTACAGGCTTCATAGGACCAAATCTCAAGGTATCAAGACCTCTTTTTGCAAGAATCTCTATAGGTAAACATCCCTCAAAAAATTTCTCTTCTCCTGGGAAATGAGAGTCTACAACCTCTGCATTTATAAGTTCGGTTACAAATCTCTCATATTCTTCTTTAGTTAAAGGACAATTCAAATAGCCTTCTTCACCTTTTCCATACCTTGAAGCGCTATATACCTTTTTAAAATCAATACTTTCTGCATATATAATAGGAGAAACTGCATCATAGAAATACAAAGAGTTTGTATCAAGTATATCCATTAGATACTCAGCAAAATCAGAGGAAGTAAGAGGACCTGTAGCTACAACTACTATTCCTTCAGAAGGTATCGTTTTTATCTCTTCTCTAATTATAGTAACATAAGGATTTTCCTCAAGGATTTGTTGTACTCTTTTAGAAAAAAACTCACGGTCTACAGCTAAAGCAATCCCTGCAGGTAGTTTTACTTCTTGTGCAACTCTTAAAAGAAGAGAATCCAATCTCTTCATTTCTTCTTTAAGAAGTCCAGAAGCATTAGTAATCTCTGTGGATTTAAAAGAATTACTACATACAAGTTCTGCAAGATATTCTGTTTTATGAATAGGTGTTGTTACTAATGGTCTCATCTCATAGATTTCAACAGGAATTTTTCTTTTTGCTACTTGCCATGCCGCTTCACAACCAGCAAGACCGCCACCAATTACTCTTACTTTTTCCACGATTTTGTTCTCCTTCTGGTCCAAACTATATAATCACATTCCTTATTACTACATTTTTTAAATTTCTCACTACGGAGTAAAATACTTCCACATTTAGGACATTTCTCAGATAAAGGCTCATATGGAGAAGCAAAGGTACATTTAGGATAATTAGTACATCCCCAAAAAGTTCTTGACTTACCTTTGCCTTTTCTTGCTCTCTTCTTTACAACAGCACCACCACATAAAGGACATTTCCCTTCTGCTTCCTCATAAATAGGTCTTGTATACTTACATTCTGGATACTTAGAACATGCATAGTATTCCCCATTTTTATTCCTTCTCAAAAGCAAGACACTTCCACAAAGAGGACATTTTTCATCAGTTTTTTCTGCCACTAATATTTTTTGAGTATTATTATAAGCAGCTTCTAATTCTTCCTTAAAATGCGGGTAAAATTCATTAAGAACCTCAAGTCCTTTAATCTTTCCATTTTCAATCTTATCCAAATTTTCTTCCATCTCTGCAGTAAATTTAACATCTATTAAATGTGGGAAACTCTGAGTTAAAAATTTATTTACAACTTTACCAAGAGTAGTAGGTACTAAAAATCTCTCCTTAAGTTCCACATATTTTCTCTCTTTCAAAGTCTCTATTATAGTAGCATAAGTACTGGGTCTCCCTACCCCATTCCTCTCTAAGGTTCTTACTAAGGTTGCTTCTGTATACCTTGAAGGAGGCTGTGTAAAATATTGCTTGGGATCTAAAGAATTAAGAATTAAATCTTCACCGTTCTCTGGTATAAAGACTAACTCTTCTTCATCTTCCTCATTATCATGATAAACTGATAAAAATCCTGGGAATTTCAGAATTCTTCCCTTGGAAAGGAAGGTGAACTCCCCACCTGTTATATATATCTCAATCACATCAAATATGGCTGGAGACATCTGACTCGCTACAAATCTCTCCCATATGAGTTTATAAAGCTTATACTGATCTTCAGTTAAATATTTTTTTACTTCCTCAGGATACCTGTAAATTGATGTAGGTCTAATAGCTTCATGTGCTCCTTGAACTCCTAATTTTTTCTTTTCTTTTTTCTCTTTTCCTAAAAATTCTTTTCCAAACTTCTCTGTAATATATTTTTCTGACTCAGTTCTTGCTTCAGGAGCAATTCTTGTGGAATCTGTCCTCATATATGTTATAAGTCCAACTCTTTCTTCCCCTATATCTACACCCTCATATAGAGATTGAGCAACCTTCATCGTTTTTCCTACAGAAAATCCATATCTTTTTGAGGCTTCTTGCTGCATGGTACTTGTAATAAAAGGTAATGGTGATGATCTCTTTTCTTCACTTCTAATAACATCATCTACATGGTATTTGAGCGCCTCAAGCTTTGTGATAATTTCTTTTACTTCATCTTCAGTTTTAAGATTTAACTCTTCGTCTTTAAATTTTACAAGCTTACCATATATTTTTTTTCCATCTTTATTTTCAAATTCTCCAAAAATATACCAATATTCTTCGGGGACAAACGCTTCAATTTCTTTTTCTCGTTCACAAAGGATTTTCAAAGCTACAGATTGAACCCTACCTGCAGAAAGTCCTCTTCTAACTTTATCCCACAAAAGAGGGCTCAACTGGTATCCCACGAGTCTATCAAGGATTCTTCTTACTTGCTGAGCCTCTACCTTATTCTCATCAATATCTCTTGGAGATTTAATAGCACTCTCTATAACCCTTGGGGTGATCTCGTGAAACTCTATTCTTGAAAACTTCCCTTTAGGGACCTTTAAAATTTGGACTAAATGCCATGCAATAGCTTCTCCTTCTCTATCAGGGTCAGTAGCAAGATAAAGATGCTCTGCATCTTGAGAGAGCTTTTTAATATTTTCTATAACTTCTTTTTTAGAAGGAAGAATTACATATTTAGGTTTAAAATTTTTCTCTATCTCTACTCCAAGTTCCTTTTCAGGAAGATCTCTCACATGCCCATAAGAAGCAATCACTTTAAAATCTTTTCCTAATATTTTTTCAATAGTTTTAGCTTTTGCTGGAGATTCAACTATTACTAACTTTTTATTTTCCTCCATCTCTACACTTCCTTTTTCTTAGCATACCTTTGCCCTGGATATTCTTCTACAAGTCCTTTTGCTTGTAAAGAAATTATTATAAACATAAGTCTCGTAATAGGTATATCTACATTTTTAAAAATATCTTCAATAAATATAGGTTCAAAAGTTAAAATTTGCAATACCCTTTTCTCTTCTGGATCTAAAGAAACAACCTTTACTTCTTTCTCATACTCTATACCAAACTCTTCCAATATATCTCTCACATCTACCACTAATTTAGCTCCTTCTTGAATTAACTTATTAGTCCCTTGACTTTTATCATCAGTTATTCTTCCAGGTATAGCAAAAACTTCCCTCCCTTGATCCAGAGCAAAATCTGCAGTTATCAGAGCTCCACTTTTCTCTCCAGCCTCAACGATAACTACCCCATGAGATATTCCACTTATGATCCTATTTCTCTGAGGAAAGGTATAGCGAGAAGGTTTTGTCCCCAAATGGTACTCAGAGATTAAAGCTCCACTCTCTATAATCTTCTCAGCTAAATTTATATTTCTTGAAGGATAGATATGATCCAGAGAACTTCCCAGAATTGCCCATGTACTTCCCCCACCTTCCAATGCTCCTTTGTGAGCGTAAGTATCTATCCCATAGGCAAGTCCGCTCACTATGACAAACCCATATTTTGCTAATTCTTTTGCTAAATTTTCTGCAATTTTTATTCCATATGAGGTAGGATTTCTTGTACCAACAATAGAAATAAATTTATCTCCTTCTAATATTCCTTGATAAAGAAGGAAAGGTGGAGAACTCTTGATCTCCTTCAAAAGTGGAGGATAGCCATCTTCCCCATATATAACCATTTTTATATTTCTTTTTAAGAGATCCTCCCATAATTTCTCCCATGAAATTTTTCGTCTAAATATCAAAAACTCCTGAATAACAGAAGAATAAGAAAAAAGTTCTAAGATTTCTTTCTCTGGAAGAGAAAAAAGATCTTTTACAGAGATAATATTAGCCCAGTCTTCCCATCTCCTAAACATAGAGGGGAAAAAACTTAAGGCGTATAAAAAAGGTTTGTCCTCATAATTAAAATTATTGCCAAACATTTCTGGGTATTTTAACATAAGAGAGATCTATTTTCAAAAAAGGGTACCTTCCTTTATTAAAGAAGGTACCCTATTATGGTTTTAAGCTAAATATATTAAGAATAAGATTGCCAATACAATTAATACAGGATTGAGGTCTTTGAATTTACCAGAAAGAAGTTTTAATAACACATAACTTAGTATTCCAAAAATCAATCCGTTTGCTACAGAATAGGTAAAAGGCATTGCTATAATAGTTATAAATGCAGGCAGTGCTTCATCTACATCTTTAAAATTAACTTTTAAGATAGGCTCCATCATTAAAAAGCCAACTACAACTAATGCAGGAGCTGTAGCAGAAGAAGGAATCATACCTGCCAAAGGCCAGAAAAACAAGGAAAGTAAGAATAAAATACCTACTACAAACGATACAGCACCTGTTTTTCCTCCCTCAGCAATACCTGCAGCAGATTCCACATAAGTAGTAATTGTAGAGGTACCACAAAGAGCACCTGCTATTGTACCTACCGCGTCACTTACTAAGACTTTTTCCGCTCCATCAAAAAGCCCATCATCTCTCAATATATTAAGTTTTGCTGCAAGCCCTGAAATTGTCCCTACTGTATCAAACATATCTACAAAGGTAAAGGTAAAGAACACTGAAAAAAGTCCCCATTTCAAAGCTCCTAAAATATCCAAAGATAAGAAAGTTTTTGAAAACTCAGTCCAACTGGGTAAAGCAACAATACTACCAGAAATCTGAGTAATGGAAACTCCATTAGAACCTCTTATAAATATTCCTAAGATAGTTGTGATTATAATTCCCAACAGAATATTTCCTTTTACCTTCAGAGCCATAAGTAATGCTATAATTATAATTCCTAATACTGAAAGAAATGTTTCTGGAACTCCAAAATTACCTAATCCTATCAACGTAGCCTCATTCCCTACTACAATTCCTGAGCTTTTTAATCCAATAAAGGCTATAAAAAGTCCTATACCAACTGATGCTGCCATCTTAATATTAAGAGGAATTGACTGAATAATCCATTTTCTTACTGGGGTAATGGAAAGAAGTAAGAAGATTATTCCGTCAATAAAAACGGCTCCCAATGCTACCTGCCATGGAAGACCAAGCCCCTGACACACCGAATAAGCAAAATATGCATTAAGACCCATCCCAGGAGCAAGAGCAAAAGGAAGTTTTGCATAAAGTCCCATAGTTAAAGTTGCAATTCCAGATCCGATAGCTGTTGCCATCATTACTGCACCCTTAGGCATTCCTACATCTCCCAAAATATTTGGGTTTACAAAGAGAATGTATGCCATAGTAACAAATGTGGTAAGTCCTGCTATGATCTCGTCAGTCCAATTAGCATTATGCTTCTTGAACTCAAAATAATCCTCGAGCTTCTTCAAAACTAAAACCCCCCTTTCTTTAAGACTATTTTATAAAATCTTCTAACCCTCTATATGAAACTGCCTCTGCTAAATGCTCTAATTTAATCTCTTCACTACCCTCTAAATCTGCTATAGTTCTTGAAACTCTAATTATTCTATCCATACCTCTTAAAGACAACTTCAACTTTTCCATCACATCAGATAGAAAATTTTTTACCTCAAAAGATAGAGAACAATACTTTTTCAAATGTTTAGGGGACATCTGAGAGTTTGTAAATATTTTTTCTTTTTTAAATCGTTCTTCTTGAATTTTTCTTGCTTTTTCTACTCTTTTTCTAATCTCTTCAGAGCTCTCATAAGAAGTATCACCAAAAATCTTGTCCTTTTCAACTCTCCCTACATATACCCTTAGATCAAATCTATCCAAAAGTGGACCAGAGATCTTACTCCAGTAGTTTCTAATCTCGTAAGGAAAGCAAGTACACTCTTTCTCTTTGTCTCCAAAATAACCACACTTACAAGGGTTCATACTACCTATAAGAATAAATTGTGCAGGATAAGTAACTGAATATTTAGATCTTGAAATTATAACTCTTCCTTCTTCCAAAGGTTGTCTTAAAGCTTCAAGGACATCTCTTCTAAACTCTGGAAGCTCATCCAAAAAAAGTACTCCTCTATGAGCAAGGCTAATCTCACCTACTTGAGGAGTATTTCCTCCTCCTAAAAGTCCTGCATAAGAAACAGTATGATGAGGACTTCTAAAAGGTCTTTTTTGTATTAAATATTCGTCTTTTAAGAGTCCAGCCACACTATAAATCTCCGTGACTTCAAAAGCCTCTTTATAACTCAAAGGAGGGAGAATAGAAGGAAGAGTTCTTGCAAGAAGGGTTTTTCCTGTTCCAGGAGGACCAACCATGAGTACATTATGACCCCCTGAAGCTGAAATTTCTAAAACTCTTTTTGCAACTTCCTGCCCTTTTACAATAGAAAAATCTTCTTCAAAAGAAGGTATATAATCAGGAACTTTAAAGTCCAAAGGATTTATTTTTAATTCGCCTTGTAAGAACTTTACTACTTCAGAAAAATGATCCGCTGGATAGATCTCTATATCTTTTACTAAACTACATTCTAAGGCGTTTCCTTTGGGAACTATAGCTTTTTTATATCCATAATTTTTAAGTCCAGAAATGAGAGAAACCAGTCCTTTGCCACTTCTTATCCTTCCATCAAGAGCAAGTTCTCCTAAGAAAGCTGTTTCATTAGGATCAAAATTAAAATTAATCTGAGTAGAGAGAATACCTATAGCAATAGGAAGATCAAATAAAGCACTATCTTTTCTCAAATCTGCAGGAGCCAAATTTACAGTTATTCTCTTTAAAGGAAATTCATATCCAGAGTTTTTTAATGCTGATCTTACTCTTTCTCTTGCCTCTTGTATTTCTTGTTCTGCAAGACCTACAATATTGAAGCTTGGCACCCCAGGTGAAATATCAATTTCTACTTCTACCTCATAACATTTTAAACCTAAAAGAACAGCAGACTTTACCTTAGAAAGCATTAGGAATATACTCCCACGAAGATATTTTTCCTTCAGGTAAAACTATCACACTCAAAACATCAAATCTTACTCCTTTAACTATCTTTTTATAATTTGCAAGAAACATCTCTGCCATTTTTTTTATCTTCTCCTGTTTTTTATAATCCACTGCTTCAATAGGTTCTCCAAAATTATTATTACTCCTGGTTTTTACCTCCACAAAAACTAAAATTCCACTTTTTTCTACTACTAAATCTAATTCTCCAAATTTAAATCTAAGATTTTTATGTAATATATTAAAACCTCGTCGTTCAAAAAACTCTACTGCAAATTTTTCTCCTATATCTCCTATTTCTTTTTTATTCATAAAAGTTTAAAACTTTTTCTATGGATTTCTGAGATTCCAAATGCCTTAATTTTTTCTCTATGTTCTCTTGTAGCATAACCTTTATGTTTTCCAAAGCCGTACAAAGGATAAGATTTATCAAGTTCTTTCATAAATCTATCCCTAAGCACTTTTGCTACTATAGATGCTGATGCTACATTCAAACAATACCTGTCTCCTTTAACTACCGTCTCCTGAGGAATAGAAAGTTCTGGGATAGGTATATTCCCATCCACCAAAATATATTCTGGCTCTACCTGAAGATTTATAATAGCTCTTTTCATAGCCAGAAAAGTAGCTTTTAGTATACCTAATTCTTCAATTTCTTCTACAGATGAGAAACCAAAACTCCATGCTATAGCTTCTTTTTTTATAACTTCAAAAAGTCCCTCTCTTTTTTTAGGAGTCAAAAGCTTGGAATCCTTTACAGGTATTGAGGAGAAAGGAGGAAGAATAACTGCTCCTGCATAAACAGGACCAGCCAATGCCCCTCTTCCTGCCTCATCTATACCCGCAATAAATCTAAAATAATGCCAAAACTCTCTCTCTCTTTCTCCTATTTCACAGTACCTATTCTTTGAGGAGGCCATAAAAGAAATATCGCTCTACCTATAAGATTTTTTTGGGGGACAAATCCCCAGTATCTACTGTCTACACTTACAGGCCTATTATCTCCCAATACAAAATAATTATCTTCTGGCACTTTTATTGGACCATAGTCATCAAAACTTTTATTTTTAACATAAGGCTCATCCAGAGCTTCTCCATTCACATATACTACTCCACTTTTAATCTCCACAGTATCTCCAGGAAGCCCAATAAGTCTTTTTACATACTCTGTTTTAGGATCTTGAGGATACCTAAAAACAATTATTTCTCCTCTGGTAGGTTCCCTAAAGTAGTACGGAATTCTAACTACTAATACTGCTTCTCTTTCATTTAATGTGGGAATCATGGACCCTGTAGGAATATAAGATATCTGTAGTATAAAGCTCTTAATCAAAAGGGCTAAAATAAAAGCAAATACTATCGTTTCTAAAAGGTCATACCATTCATACTTTTTCAGTTCTTCTCTCTTAGTAAGAATAGAAGATATAAAAGTCAGTACTTTATCCTTCATTTTCCATCCTCTCAGCAATTTTAGCACTCTTTCCTTTTCTTTCTCTAAGATAGTACAGTTTAGCTCTTCTTACTTTTCCTCTTTTTACTACTTCAATCTTTTCTACAAAAGGAGAATGGATAGGAAATATTCTTTCTACTCCAATTCCTTGAACTACTTTTCTTACAGTGATAGTCTCTCTTACTCCTCCATGTTTTTTGGCAATTACTACCCCTTCATAAACTTGAACTCTTTCCTTCTCTCCTTCTACAATCCTATATCTTACTCTTACAGTATCTCCTGGCCAGACTTCAGGTAAATCCTTTTTCATAACTTCCTTTTCAAGATTCTGAATTATAAGATCCATCTTTTACCTCCTTTCTTAGTTCTTTATTAATTTCTTTTAGTAAAGCTAAATCTTCACCATCCAGATTCACTTTTTCCAAAAGATCTGGTCTTTTTAAAAGAGTCCTTTTTAAAGCTTCTTTTCTTCTCCATCTCCTTATCTTCTCATGATCTCCTGATAGAAGAACCTCTGGAACTTTGAGCCCCTCAATTTCTCTTGGGTGAGTATAATGAGGATATTCTAAAATACCCCATTGAAAGGATTCTTCTTTTAAAGAGTCAGGATCTCCAACTACCCCAGGAATTAATCTCACTACTACATCAATTACCACCATAGCTGCTAATTCTCCTCCACTTAATACATAATCCCCAATAGATATCTCTCTACTTATTATAGTCCTTACTCTTTCATCTACTCCTTCATATCTTCCACATATGAATATTAGATGCTCTTTCTTAGAAAATACTTCTGCTAATTTCTGATTAAAAACCTCTCCTACAGGAGAGAGAAGAACCACTTCACTTTCTTTTCTCCTAAGAGATCTCACTGCTTTAAATATAGGCTCAGGCTTCATAACCATCCCCGCACCACCACCATATGGATAATCATCAACACTTTTATGTCTATCTGTCGTGAAATCCCTTAGATTATGAACGCTAATTTTAATCAATCCTTTCTCTTTAGCTCTTTTAATCAAACTTACATTCAAAGGTCCTTCAAACATTTCTGGAAAAATTGTTATGATATCTATATCCATCAATATTCTTCCATTAATCTCACTATCATCTTGTTTTCTTTTAAGTCTACTTCCATTATTATATCTTTGATAGCAGGGATATAAAGCTCTTCTTCTTCATTTTCTATCACATAAACATCATTACTTCCTGTCTCTATAATCTCTCTAATAGTTACCAAATATTCTCCACTTATTTCATATACTGGAAGCCCTATGATCTGAAAACTATAAAATTGCCATTCTGGAAGTTCTGGTAACTCACTCTCATCAAGAAGAAGCCAATTCCCCTTGATCTTTTCTGCTTTTTCCCTTGTATCTATTCCTGAAAAATAGACTACAAATCCTTTATTATGTTCTCTCACAAGTTCAAGAGCCAATTCCTCCTTAACAAGCAAAGTATCTCCACAAGAAAGATATAGCATTTGTCCCTTCTTTAAATTTAATATTGGATCAAAGAAGGACCAAATCTTTATACCACCTCTAATACCAAATGGCTCTCCAATTTTAGCTATTCTTATCAATCGTGAAGGCATTTCTATTGTAAAACTTCAATTACAACCTTTTTACCCTTTTTCAAGCCTGCTACCCTTACGATAGTTTGAAGAGCTTTTACAGTTTGTCCCTGTTTTCCAATAACCCTACCTCTATCCTCTGGGGCCACTTTCACCTCAAGAATTACAGATTTTGTCCCTTCTACTTCCCTAACCTCAACTTCCTCAGGTTTCTGCACAATCGCTTTGATAATATACTCTAAGAGCTCTTTCATTAAAACCAAAGCCCCCTTTATACAAGACTTTTCATACTAATAAATTTATCCCACACACCATACTTTTTAAGTAATCTCAGAACAGTATCGGAAGGCTGTGCTCCTTTACTAAGCCAATACAAAATTCTATCTTCTTTAAGTTGAACAGTAGCTGGATCAGTCTTAGGATCATAGAACCCCAATATCTCTATATGTTTGCCATCTCTTGGTTGTCTACTATCTATAGCTACTATTCTATATGCTGGTTTATTTTTTGCACCGATTCTTGTTAGACGAAGTCTTACCAACTTTATTCACCTCCTTTTATAACTTATCTAAGAAAAGGGAAAACAGACTTTTTTCCTTTGTTCAACTGCTTTATAATTTCTAAAGTCTGAAAATATTGCTTCAATAGTCTATTTACATCTTGAACTGAGGTACCACTACCCTTAGCTATTCTTAGCCTTCTACTACCATTAATAATAGAAGGATCTCTTCTCTCTTCCATCGTCATTGATTCTATTATAGCAAGAAATTTTTTGATCTCTTTCTCTCCAAGATTTGGATCTATCTTATTTTTAGGAACTCCAGGCAACATATCTAATATTTGTTCAAAAGTACCTACTTTCTTTATTTCTTTAAGTTGTATATAAAAATCTTCAAAATCAAATTTTGATTTTCTAAGTTTTTCTTCCATCTGAGCCATTTTTTCTATTTCTATATTCTGTTCTATCTTTTCTACTAAGGAAGACATATCTCCCATACCCAAAATCCGAGAAGCAAGCCTATCTGGATAAAAATATTCTAAATCACTTATCTTTTCCCCTACACCTATAAATTTTATGGGTTTTCCTGTTACAGCCCTGATTGAAAGTGCAGCGCCACCTCTCGCATCTCCATCAAGTTTTGTCAAAATTATCCCCGTAATAGGAATTCTTTCATTAAATTTTTCTGCAATGTTTACAGCATCTTGACCTGTCATTCCATCTACCACAAGAAGAATCTCAGAAGGGGAAAATTTATTATTTAGTTTAATAAGTTCTTCCATCATTTCCTCATCTATATGAAGTCTTCCTGTAGTATCCACAATTAGTGCATCTACAAGCCTTTCCTTTCCAAACTTTATAGCCCCTTCTATTATTTCTTCTGCATTACTACCCGTCGCATATACTGGTGCTTTTATTTTCTCTCCTAAAACCTGAAGTTGTTTAACAGCAGCAGGTCTAAAGGTATCTGCCCCAACAAGTGCCACTTTTTTTTGTTCTTGAGAAAATTTGTAAGCAAGTTTTGCTGCAGTGGTAGTTTTTCCTGAACCCTGAAGTCCTACAAGAAAAATAATTCCAGGTTTTTTAGGACCAAAGTTTACTCCTGCCCTTTCTTTCCCCAAAATCTCTGTAAGCTCATAATAGAGAATCCTTATAATCTGTTCCGCAGGTGTAACACTCTTTAATACATCCTCCTGAAGAGCCTTCTCTTTTACATTATTCAGAAGATTTTTAACTACCTTATAATGAACATCAGCCTCTAAAAGAGCTTGCCTTATCTCTCTTAGTACTTCTTCTATATCTTTCTCTGAGAGTTTTCCTTTTCCTCTCAGTTTTTTAAAGATATCTTGCAATCTTCCTGTTAAATTATCAAACATATTCTTTTTATCTCCATAAACTAATTTTTATACTTAGCATACTATAGACAATATAAAAACCCTTGTCAATAATTCTATTTTTCCCAGAAATCAGGAATCTTATGCCATCTTTCTCTTACAAAGTGAGCTGCCAGTTTTGGTTGCCTTTGTCTTGTAAAAATACCCTTTCTATTCCCTACAACTCTGTGAACTTCCTGTTTCGTCATAAAATCAGCAAAATTCCATATATGCTCTCCTATAACAAAATCAAATTCATCAAGCACTTCTTGAAATCTTCTTATCATCTCCCATTGATATTCCTCGGTAAACATAACAGGAGGATCCTGATGAAAACCTAAAATAGCATCTGCTCCAAATTCAGAAAGAATTATAGGCTTTTTAAACTTATTATACCAATCTTTTAATTCTTGCCTCAATTGAGGGTAGATCACATCCAAATTTCCAGAATCAGTATACCAAGAGTAATAACGGTTTATACATACTACATCTACATATTGACTGACTTTTGTCTCTGAGTAAGATGCACTTTCAACAATAGTAATAGGTCTTGTAGAATCAAGTTTTCTTGTTTCATCAGTGACTTTTTTGAAATATTCCTCTGCTCCTTCCTCATATGTTGCTGCTTCATTAGCAACACTCCACATCACAACAGAAGGATGGTTTTTATCCCTTTCTATAAGCCCTCTTATAACTTGAAGATGATGCTCCAAAGTCTTAGAATCCACTCTGCCATCTGTAAACACTTTCTCATGAGGATTCCATAGATTCATTCCTACAGCAGGGACTTCTTCTATTACTGCTATTCCATATCTATCTGCTAAAAACAATATTTCCTCACTATAAGGATAATGAGAGGTTCTAAAAGAATTAGCCCCAATCCACTTTAGAAGATTAAAGTCTTTAATATTTATCACATGGTCCAATCCTTTACCTCTTATATCCGCATCTTCATGCTTACCAAACCCTTTAAAATAAAAAGGTTTTTCATTTATAAGGAATCTCTTTCCATCAACTTTGACGGTTCTTATTCCAATATTTACTCTATAAGAGTCAATGGGTTCATCATTATCATAAACTTTAGTTTCTAATGTATAAAGATAAGGATTCCCTGGCTCCCATAATTTTGCATCTTCTACTTCTAAAACACCCTTTTCTCCCTTATTGAAAGCAACTTTATTACCTTCCTTGTCTCTTAAAGTTACAGCTACATTATTATTAATGCTTTTAACCTCATAGCTAACAATACCCTTTTTACCGTCTATTTCAGTAACAATTTTGATATCTTGAATATAATCCTTAGGAGTTGTATAAAGAATTACAGGTCTATGAATCCCTGAATAATTAAAAAAATCAAAATGATAATCCAGTATTTTAGAATGTATCGGATCTTCTTTAATCTTTAGCTCCCCAGGAGGTAAAGTGTCCCAAGTTAAAGTGTTATCTGCAACTATTATTACTTCATTCTCAGATCCAAATTTTAATACTTCTGAAATTTCTGTCTCAAAAGGTAAAAAACCACCTTTATGCTCTACAACTTTCTCACTATTTATAAAAACTTCTGCATAATGAGTGGCTGATCCCACTCTTATAAATACCCTTTTTTCTTTCCAATAGTAAGGAATAAAGAACTTTGTTTTATACCAAACCTTACCCACATGATCCCTTATTTTTGGATCTTGAGTTACATCATTATAACTTGCAGGAACTGGCATAAGAATAGGATCACCCTTTTCATTAATTCTAAACTCCCATATCCCAGATAAATCTTTGGTTTCCCTTGTTTCACTGTCAATAGGGTAGAGCATTTTTCCCTTCCTCCTGTCACAAAAAAGTCTTTAACTAAAGATTATAACAAAAACAAAAGATTTTTAATAAGCTTTGAAATTTTTTCTTTTTTTATGTTAAAATATTATTAATTCATTAAAAGAAAGGAGGGATAAAGATGTTTTCTCAAAAAGGATCTTCTCCAAAAGTATCTGAAGAGACCCTCCAAAATATGGCAGATATATTGCACATTCTTGCACATCCTTTGAGAATTAAAATTATCTTTATATTAGCAGAAAAACCTGCTACTGTTTCTGAGCTAATTAAGATGTTAGATGTAAGACAGCCCAATTTATCACAACATTTAACACTTTTAAAAAGAGTAAAATTACTAAGAACGCGAAGAGAAGGGAAATCTGTATACTATCAAATAAATTATCCTGAAATAAAAGGATTCCTTGAAAAGGCAAAGGAGTTAGTAGAAGTAATTCAAGAAAGACCAAGGTGAGAATATGGGAACAATAATAAATGCCACAGCAATCATTATTGGTGGATTTATAGGAATGATTTTAAAAGAGAAAATTCCATCCGGACTTCAGACGCTCCTAATGGAAGCATTAGGACTTATCTGTATGGCTTTAGGAATGCAGATGGCTCTAAAAGGAGAGAAGTTTTTGGCTCTTGTTTTCAGTATGGTAATTGGAGGAGTTATTGGAGAATTAATTGGAATACATGAAGCTTTAGAAAAATTCTCAATAAAAATAGAGGGAAAATTTGCAAAAGAGCAGAATATTTTCGCAAAAGGATTTCTTACAGCAAGTCTTTTATATTGTATAGGACCCATGACTATAATGGGATCTCTTCAAGATGGACTTGGACAGATTCCTCAAATTCTTTACACCAAATCTTTACTTGATGGCACAGCTTCCATTGCTTTAGCATCTGCCTTAGGAATAGGTGTAATATTCTCTGCTTTTCCAGTTCTTATAGTTCAAGGAAGTATTACTCTTTTTGCCAGAGTATTAAACCCTTTTCTAACTGACTTAGTAGTACAAGAGATGACTGCAGTAGGTGGTATTTTAGTTTTAGGAATAGCATTAAATCTCTTAAATATAAAGCAAATAAAGATAGCAAATTTAATACCTGCCCTATTTCTTATTCCTTTCTTTGTCTATGTTTTTCCTTAGAATCCTAATTCTTCATTAACCAAGATTACATGAAAAGAAGTTTTAGCTGGAGGAGCATCAAAGATTGTAGTTATCCTACATATCTTTTTAGGATGGTTACAATCTATACAATATCCTTCTTCTACACAAGGAAGATCAAGATTTAATCTCTTTGCATTAAGTGGAGTAGCTATATTTTTAATTCTCCATATGGCGGCAGCTAAATCTGATACTAATTTGTTTCTTCCTACCACTACAATTACCATTTTTGGACCAAAAATCTGAGCTGCCACTCTATTTCCCGTGGATTCCATATTTACAAGCTGACCAGAAAGAGTCAAAGCATTTATACTGGATAGGAAGACATCAGTCATAAGTTCAGCCCTTCTTATCTCAAATTCTTCTTCAGGAGATAATCCTTGCTTCCAGTGATCCATCACCTTATTCCCTGTCTTTTCAAGCTCTTCAATAACTCCTATCTCTCTTATAGTAATGCTCCCTCCTATTCCGACAGTTGCATCCTTAGGGATCAAATCAAGAACAATTTTTTTAGCTTCTTCTCTATTTTCTGCAATATGTACGCTAAACCCTCTTTCCTTTAAGAGCTTAGCAGTCTTCCCAAGCTGTTTTTCTCCTAACCAATCTTTTAAATCTTCCATTTTAAAATCCTCCTTTTTACTCCCATTCAATGGTTGCTGGGGGTTTATCAGTAAGATCGTAAACCACCCTATTTATTCCCTTAACTTCATTAGTAATTCTTCTTACAATCTTTCCAAGAATACCATAAGGAACTTCTACAAAATTAGCAGTCATACCATCCTCACTTTTCACAATTCTTAAGGCAATTACATATTCATAAGATCTAAAATCCCCTTTAACTCCTACTGTTCTTATAGGAAGAAGAATTGCAAAAGATTGCCATATTTCATCATATCCCTCCCACTTCTTTATCTCTTCTTGTAAGATAGCATCAGCCATTCTCAAAAGTTCAAGTTTATCCTTTGTTACTTCTCCCAAAATTCTTACTGCTAATCCAGGTCCAGGAAAAGGTTGTCTGTTAATTATATTATCTGGAAGACCAAGAATCTCAGCTACTTCTCTTACCTCATCTTTAAAGAGAAAACGAAAAGGCTCAATAAGTTCAAATCCAAGATCTTCAGGAAGACCACCCACATTATGATGGGTCTTTATCTTTGCAGCTACTCCTGTGGAAGAAGCCGCACTTTCTATTACATCAGGATACAATGTCCCTTGAGCAAGAAATTTAAATGGACCTCTCTTTTCTGCTTCTTCTTTAAAAACTTCAATAAACTCATTTCCAATAATCTTTCTTTTTTCTTCTGGATCTACAACTCCCTTTAACTTATTTAAAAATCTTTCCTCAGATTCTACAGTTACAAGATTTACGCCAAGAGATGTCAATGCATGATAGACTTCTTCTTTTTCTCCCTTTCTAAGTAATCCATGATCTACAAAAATCGCTGTTAATTGCTTTCCTATTGCTTTTTGAAGAAATACTGCTAATGTGGAAGAATCTACCCCACCACTTACTGCAAGAAGTACTTTTTCATCTCTTACTTTTTCTCTTACCTCTTTTATTTTTTCTTCAACAAATCTCCCAAGATTCCAGTTCTTTTTAGCATTACAAATTTTAAAAGCAAAATTTTCAAGTATCAATTTCCCTTTTTCTGTATGAGTAACCTCTGGATGAAACTGAACTGCATAAAAGGACTTCTCTAAGAACTGAGCCGCTGCTATATAATTATTTTCAGAATATGCCAAAGGCTCAAATTTTTCTGGTAAGCTTTTTACTATATCATAATGACTCATCCATACCTTTTCTTCCTTTGAAAGAGAATTAAATAAAGGAGAATCTTTAACTATATGTATTTTTGTAAGTCCAAATTCTCCTTTCTCTCCTTTTACCACTTTACCACCTAAAAACTGAATCATAAGATGAAATCCGAAGCAGACACCTAAAACTGGCACCTCTCCTGAGAAAATTTCTGGATCTAAAGGAAATTTCGTTTCATATACACTATTTGGACCTCCAGAAAGAACAATACCTTCCAGATCTTTTTCTTTAAGATCTTTGATTTTAACTGTGGGAGGAAAAATCTCAGAATATACCCCCATCTCTCTAAATCTCCGAGCAATAAGCTGAGTATATTGAGATCCAAAATCAATAATTACTATCATTTTTTATTCTCCCTTTTCTTCTAATAACTTTTTTATTTCAAAGATGATATCTTTAATTGGAATATTTTCCCTTTCGGCTATCTTTTTACAATCCTCATATTCTGGATACGCCTTTTCAATATTATTATATTTTGCCTTTTTATATCTTACTTTTCCCCAAGAAGTATCTATTTCTTTAATCTCTCTCTCCATAAACTTTTTATCTACATAATATTTCCTAATACCCAAAGTAGTAGTTTCTCTAAAGATAATTTCAGAAATTCTATCTTCAAGCTCAGACGTAGTAATAACCGTTAGAAGCATTCCTGGTCTTCCCTTCTTCATATAAACTGGAGTGATAAAAACATCAAGAGCACCCTCTTTGAAGAGTTTCTCTGTAAGATATCCAAGGATTTGAGGATTCATATCATCAATATTAGTCTCTAACATTACATTCTTCTCTTTAGAGAAACTCTCTATTTTCTCTCCCATAAATACTCTAAGAAGATTTGGAACTGAGAAGTCTTTTTTACCAGCCCCATATCCTATCTTTTCTAATCTCATATGAGGCATATCACCAAAAGAGCAGGAAAGTGTAGAAATAATAGCAGCTCCAGTGGGAGTAACAAGTTCTCCTTCTCTATCATCTACATATACAGGTACTCCCTTCAAAATTTCCAAAGTAGCAGGAGCAGGAACAGGAATCCTACCATGAGAAGTATCTACAAAGCCCCTGCCAAGAGGAAGCGGAGAAGAATAAATAGTCTCAATCTCTAAAAGTTCTAAAGCAATAAGAGATCCTAATACATCTATAATAGTATCAATAGCACCAATCTCATGGAAATGAACCTCTTCAATAGGCTCTCCATGAATCTTTGACTCTGCCTCTGCAATCTTATAAAAAATCTCTTTTCCTTTTTCTTTTATATTTTTTGAAAGAGTGCTTCTATCTAAAATATCTAAGAGCTCTGATAAATGTCTGTGAGAAACCTGATCTTCTATAATAACATCCACATCAGTACCATAGAGAGCACCTTTCTTCTTTTTTGAAATCTCAAGTTTATATTCATCAATAGGGATCTTATCAAGTTCTTTCTTCCAAGTTTCCACATCAACCCCAGCGTCTAAAAGAGCACCAAGAATCATATCACCAGAGATTCCTGAGAAACAGTCAAAATAAATAATTCTCACTTTTTATCCTCCACCATAAGATTTATCATATTAGCAAGATAGCCTGCTCCAAATCCATTGTCAATATTAACTACAGCTACACCAGGTACACAACTATTAAGCATCGTCAAAAGAGCTGAAAGACCATTAAAGTTTGCACCATATCCAACACTGGTAGGTACAGCTATTATAGGTCTTGGTATTAAGCCCCCCACTACAGAGGCAAGAGCTCCTTCCATACCAGCCACCACTACCACCGCATTAGCAGAGTAAAATCTCTCAAGATTACTTAAGAGTCTATGGAGTCCAGAAACTCCTATATCATAAATTTTATCTACATAGCTTCCCATAATTTCTGCAGTTATTGATGCCTCCTCTGCTACAGGAAGATCTGCTGTTCCAGCACAGGCAACTACTATCTTCCCTTTTTTATTGATTTCTTCTCTTAATACGGTTATTATCCTTGCTGTTTCATTGTAGACTGCATCAGGAATCCTTTTCTTAACGTTATCAAAAACTTCAAGACTTGCTCTTGTTGCTATCACTCTATTATTCTTCTCAAGAAGATTTTCCATTATTATTACCACTTGCTGGGGAGTTTTCCCTTGAGAAAAAATAACCTCAGGAAACCCCTTAATAATTGTCCTTAGATGATCTATCTTGGCAAAATCTATATCTTCATAAGGTAAACTTTTTAACTTCTCCATAGCATCATCTACTGAAAGATTACCTTCTTTTACATTTTCAAGAAGCTCTCTTAATCTTTCTATCATATTTCAAATCCTCTTTTCTTAAATAAGTTTAAATTTAAAGTATTTATAACTCAAAAATTGAATTTTTCCAACAATAAAAAGTGATAAAATATAATTAGGAAAATGTTCTTAGGGAGGGGTGTAACGATGGCCGAGGAACGTAAATGTAAAAACTGCAAGTTTTTCCAAGCAAACTCTAATGATCCTTCTCACGGAATGTGTTTTGGAATTCCCGTAAAAGCAGAAAATAGCTGTCCACAATTCGTAACTAAGTCTTAAACTCTACCTTTTCTAAATAAATTTCTGCATTATCAGTCAGTACTTTAAAGAAATCTGGAGAAACTAAGTAGATCATTATAGAGTATGGACGAAAGTTAAGGTAGGATAAAGATTCCTTAAAAAGGAGGAGACTTCTTAAAAGAGCTCCAAAGAGAAGAATTATTTTATATTCTACAAAATGTCTCTCCTGGTGAAGTTGTGATGAGGCTTCTTTCTTTTTCTTTCTTATCTCTTCTATTACTTTATCTCTTTCTTCTATAAGATCCTTCAGTACACTCAAAAACTTATTAGAGAAGGGAAAATCTCTAAAAATATTATCGTATCCTTTTTCCTTCAACTTATCAAAGAATTTCTTACTTTTACCTAAATCTTCTAATAATCCTTTTTCATATAATATAATCTTCCCTAAATGAAAATACTCCCCAGCTTCTATACCTGAGATGAAATTTAAAACTTTAGATACCTCCTCTACTTTTTCTCTCCAGAGACTTGAAATCTCATCAGCATACATTTCCTGCTTAGAAAAATAAAGAGATAGAAATTTAGGAAGGGAGAATTTCATTTTTCCAAGATACTTGAGATTGTCAAGAAGATTTAGTCTTATTCTTACAAGATGACTATCAGGGATATCATTTACACTTCTTTTTAACTCTCCTAAAAAATAATCTACCATAGGAGCATACTTGGAACCTTTTTCGGGTACTGCAAGTACTTTAGGAACTCTTCTCATTTCAGTCATAAAGGGTCCTGCTTTACCTATCAAGGCAAAACCGTATGGAAACTTTCCAGAAGAATAAAGAGTATTTAAAAAGCTTCTTGCACTTCTCAAATCTTCCTTACTAACAAAGGTCTCCATTGCACAATAAGGTGAGAATATCCTTATATAAGGGTTATCTTGATTTTTTACCTCAATGTTACATCTGGTAAGAATCCATCTTCCCTCTCTTAAAGAGAAGACCTCAAGAAAATAAGGAAGTTCAAGAGAATTATTTTTCATCATAATCCTTTTGAGGGGAAGTTTTGCTTTATTTAATGCCGTGTTGTAAGCATTAGCAAATTCTTCAGGATACTTCAAGTTAAGATTAAAAAAGAAAAAGAAGTCTTTATCTTCAAAATCAGATATAGAATTTATTCGCAATAATTCTGAAGTTCTTGAAAAATCAACTTTTAAGTCATCATTAAAGATATCACTCAAAATCTTCTGGGAAAGTCTGACTTGAAAATCTGTGATAGAAAGATCCTTATTGTTTTCTATAATTTCTTTTCCAAAACTGTAGACTTTCTTTGCTCTCTTTATTATTTCTTTTTTTATCTCTTTATCCTTGACTTGCTTTAGGAGCCCTCTCACACCTAAGCTGAAAAGATGAGAAATATGCTTCACAAGTTCTTCATCAATATAAACACTTGAAAGACTTACTTCTTCAAGATATTTAGGAACTACTCCATACCACCCTAAGGACTTTGAGAAAAGATAATAAATCTCTGCCTTAGAATTTTTCTGAAAGAGATTATAAAGAGCATCTTTATTAGCCGTCTCACCGCATTTAGTCACTTCTGAAATATGATCATAATCCCAAGAGAATCCTAACTCTTCTAATGCATTTATAAACTCCCTGTCTTCTTCTATCTTTGGTTTATACTCTCTCCAGAAATCTGCAATCCAAGAAAGATGAAAGCCCAATTCTTGATATTCCACAGGTTCTATAGGTGTAGCATAAAAAAGCCCGTATGAAATATCCTGATTTATATATACTGCTCCCGTAATCTTTTGAGCATAGTCTTCAGTAATTACGTATTTTCCTGAATCTTTATAAAAAGGAACAAGTCTATGATCTCCTGTACCGAATTTCTCATCATGTAAAAAGGTTTTAAATGGGATCTCAGGATAAATAGCCTTATGAAGAGCTACATCTGTCACTAAAGCATCCCAAAGTAGATTCTGATCTCCTTTATATACTTCTTGTATTCCAAAAGTTTTTAAAACTTCACAAAGATTATCCTTTTTGCAATCTATCTTCAAAGTACATACATTTTCATCTTCTCTTATGATCTCTTTTTTCTTACAAAGCATATGTTTTCTTAAATATCAAGATTTCTTACAAATTTAGCTTTTTGCTCAATGAAAGCTCTTCTCTCTTCCACATTACTCCCCATAAGTACTGAAAATAACCTCTCGGCTTCTAAAGCATCCTCTATGGTTACCTGTAGAAGCATTCTCTTTTGAGCATCCATAGTGGTTTCTTTCAACTGCTCAGGATCCATCTCTCCTAAACCTTTATATCGTTGTATATAGATATTATCAGAATATTCCCATTCTCTAAGAACAGCCTCTTTTTCTTCTTCGGAATAAGCATATCTTTCCTCTCTACCCTTTCTTAAAAGATAAAGAGGAGGCTGAGCAATATAAATATATCCACCTTCAATTAAAGGTCTGAAATGCCTATAAAAGAAGGTCAAAAGAAGAGTCCTAATATGAGCACCATCTACATCTGCATCTGTCATTATAATAACTTTATGATACCTTAGTTTTGAAAGATCAAATTCTTGCCCTATCCCTGTACCAAGAGAAGCAATAATAGCTTTTATCTCTTCACTGGAAAGAATCTTAGTAAGATGCTGAGCTTTTTCCACATTTAATATCTTACCTCTTAAGGGAAGAATTGCTTGATATCTTCTATCTCTTCCCTGCTTTGCAGAACCTCCTGCAGATTCTCCCTCAACTATAAAAAGCTCACACTTAGAAGGATCCTTTTCAGAACAATCAGCAAGTTTTCCTGGAAGGAGTGTAGATTCAAAAAAGCTTTTTCTTCTTACAAGTTCTCTTGCTTTTCTCGCAGCCTGTCTTGCACTATAAGCTTCAATAATCTTCCCAATAATAAGTTTGCCTACATCTGAATTTGCAGAAAAATATTTTGTAATCTCTTCTTCTACTACAGAGTCTACAAATCTTTTAACCTCAGAATTACCAAGCTTAGTTTTTGTCTGACCTTCAAATTGAGGATCTGGAACCTTTACACTTATTATTGCAGTAAGACCCTCTCTTACATCTTCCCCTGAAAGAGGCTCTCCTTCTTTCCAAAGTCCCCAACTTTTTGCAAAAGTGTTAACAACCCTTGTAAGAGCACTTCTAAATCCTGCCACATGAGTACCACCCTCAATAGTATGAATATTATTTACATAGGATAATATAAGCTCATCGTACCCACTATTATATTGCATTACTACCTCAGCAACTAAATTTCCTTCTTCTCTTTTAAAATAAAGAGGAGAATGAAGTATTTCTTTGCCTTTTGAAAGATATTCTATAAATTGAAGAAGTCCTCCTTCATATTTAAAAACACTACTTCTTCCTGTAGTTTCCTCCCTAAGCTCAATAGTTACTCCTGGATTTAAAAAGGCAAGTTCCCTAAGTCTATTAGCTATAATTTCATAATCAAATTTCGTAGTTTCAAAGATCTCAGAATCAGGATAAAAAATAATTTTAGTACCTGTCTCATTACTCTCTCCAATCTCAGTAAGAGAAGTTACAGGTTTTCCTTTCTCGTAAACTTGATGGTATATCTTACCATCTCTTTTTATCTCAACATCTAAAAGAGATGACAAGGCATTCACCACAGAAAGTCCTACTCCATGAAGACCTCCACTTATCTTATATATAGAATTGGAGAACTTTCCCCCTGCATGTAAAGTAGTAAGTACAACTTCTAATGCAGGCTTTCCTGCCTGAGGATGTATATCTACAGGAATTCCTCTCCCATTATCTGCTACAGAAATACTACCATCTTCTCTTATCTCCACAAGTATGTAATCACAATATCCAACCATTACTTCATCAATGCTGTTATCTACAAGTTCAAACACCAGGTGATGTAACCCTCTTACATCTATATCCCCTATATACATACCTGGTCTTTTTCTTATTGCCTCAGTTCCTTCAAGAATTTGAATACTATCTGCGTTATATTTATCTTTCTTTAATATTGCCATCTTCCGAACCTCCTTTTTGAATCAGAGCGAGACTCCTATAAAAATTTAGAAGTATCTCTCTTAGCTCTTCGTCTTTTATATCTTCTACTATTTTAGCAATTCTTTCTTCTTCTCGCAAAGAAAGTTTTACTTCTTTCTTTTTTGGACTAACATTACTCTTTCTAAAATTCCTTCCTTTATCAATAAACACAATATCTTTAATGGTATCAGGGACCACAAGCTTCTCATTGATCTTCTCCATAAGCTTAGGCTTGAATAGTGAAAGTTCTTGAACCCAAACGCTACTATCCACATATACATATAAAACTCCATTCTTTACATAGGCAGGCTTAGTATGAAGAGCAAGAGTCTCTCCTACTACTTTATCCCACTGTTCCATAGCAAGATATTCACATAATTTTTTATCCATATCTAATTTCACAAAAATCTCCCAGAGCTTTGAATACAAAGAGCCAGACATCTAAAAAACCTCTCCATTTTTAACATAGAAGTGTGCATATTCCTTGAGAAAATCTACTTCTGCTGTCATACTCATAAAAATCTGAAAATCTTGGATGCCATTCCAAACAATTTTTTGTTTTTTCTCATCCAGATCTCCAAAAAGATCATCAATAAGAAGAATAGGCTTCTCTTTTCTTCTTTCTGATAAGATTTTAATCTCGGAAAGCTGCCATATTATAAAGGCAAGCTTTACTTCACCTGAAGATGCAAACTTTCTCAAATCATATCTTACATTATCTTTTTTTACAAATAGAATTAAATCATCTCTGTGTGGTCCCACTGTTGAGTATCCCCTTATACTATCCCTATTCTTTACCTCTCTTAGCGCTTTCTCAAAATTCTTTGAAATCTCTTCCTCTGAATTACCTAAAGGTATGGAAGAAAAATATTCAATTTCTAAAAATTCTTTACCTAACAAAGCAATAGATATTTCTTTGGCTATTTCTTTAATCTCATTTATAATTTTCAATCTTTCCCATAAGACCAAGGTTCCACTTTTAACAAGTGGTCCATTCCATATCTCTACGTCAGAGCTTCCTCCCTTTAAAGTCAAATTCCTCTGATACAAAACCTTATGATATTCTAAAAGAGCTTTGTAATATTTATAGGAAAGCGTAGATAAAAAACTATTTAGAAGATATCTTCTTTGGGAAGGGCCTTCTTTAAAATTTTCTATTTCATTATGGGAAAATAAAACCAAAGGAAATAGAAAAACCATATCTTTTTGTTTTTTAAGGGTCTTCTGATTTATTTTTATCTTTTTATTATCTTTTGACAGTGCCGACTCCAAAACTAAAGTCTGTCCTTGCCAATGAAGATTTCCCTTAAGATAGAAACTTTCTTCTCCCCATCTGATTAACTCTTTCTCAAAACGAGTCCTAAAGGATTTACACAAGAAAAGATAATATATGCTTTCTAAAAGATTAGTCTTTCCCTGAGCATTTTCTCCATAAAAAATATTTACATTGAAAAAGTCTAAATTAACATTTTTAAGATTTCTAAAATTTACAATCTTTAAATTCTCCAAGAACAACTATTCTTCTCCTAATACAACCAGGTATTTCTCCCCCTCCACCTCTACCATGTCCCCTGCTTTTAATTTTCTACCTCTATGAAGTTCTATCTCCCCATTAACCTTAACTTTGCCAGAAAGAATTAAACTCTTTGCCTGTCCCCCTGTCTCTACAATACTTCCCCATTTAAGAAATTGTCCTAAGGTTATAGTCTCTGTATAAATTTTCACTTCTTTCATAGTCTTACAGGCATCACCACATACATATAGGATTCATCCTCAGGAACTTTTATAAGAGCTGGTCCTAAATTTGAAGTAAGCTTCATCTCTATTTCATCGGAATCCATATTACTCAGTGGATCCATCAAGTATTCCACATTAAAGCCAATTTCTAAACCGGTCTCACTAATGTTAATTTCAGCAGGAAGAATCTCTTTAGCAGTTCCTCTTTCCGAAGGAAGAGTAGAAACCATTACTTCATTAGAACTAATAGCAATCTTAACCGTATTAGTCTGATCTATTTCTGCAAGAACTTCCATTCTTCCCAAAAGATCAAAAAAGTCCTTTCTACTACATCTAAAAGACGCTACAAAATCTGTAGGTATGATCTTGTCATAAGCAGGAAACTGCCCTTGTAAAAGCCTGGAAATAAAGTGAATATCACCACAATTAAAGAGAATCTGACTATCTAAAGTTGCAATACTTACTTTATCATCTTTTGTTTTTGATATTATCTTCTGCCATTCCTTAAGACCTCTTGCAGGAACAACAGTTTGAGGAAAATCTCTCTCTAATTCAAGAGATTTTAACGCTAATCTATGCCCATCCACTGCTACAAGATTCAATTTCTCGTCCCTACTTTCAAAGAGGACTCCGGTAAGTATCTGTTTAATCTCATCCTCAGCTGCTGCAAAAATTGTCTGTTTTATAGCCTTTGCAAATTCAGTACGATCTAACAAAGCATTATATTCGCTTACATCTTGAAATTCTACCTTCGGAAACTCTCCTGTATTTTCTCCCTGAATTTCAATATCAGAATATCCTGCGTGGATTACCGCTCTATTTCTTTCATTAACATGAATTTCTAAGGTAACAGAAGGAAGCTTACTTATAATATCAATAAAAAGGCTTGCAGGAAGACATACCTCTCCTTGCTCTTCTACAATAACAGGCATACTTAATGCAAGCCCTATTTCTAAATTATTCCCTTGAAGATATAAGGTATCATCCTCAGCTCTAAGATAAACATAAGTAAGAATTGGTACAGTAGTTTTTGTTGCCACTGCACTTTTAACAAATTGTAAAGATTGATATAAATCTTCTTGTTGGGCAATAAACTTCATTCTTCCTTTCCTCCCTTTCATCATTGGATTTATATAAAACATTATACCCTGACAAACAAAAAATAAAAAGATTCCATTCCTTGACAAAAAATAAAATCCTACTTAAAATGTATATGTTGAGCAAACAACTAAACATTTAAAGGAGGTAAAATGTTTAAAGTATCTGCAAAACTTGAGTATGGATTAAGAGCAATGATCCTTCTTGCAGAAGATTATCAGAAGAAAAAACTTTCTTTAAGCCAAATGTCTGAGAAAGAAGCCATATCAAGAGAATTTTTAGCCCAATTAATGCTAAATCTTAAAAAAGCAAACTTGGTAGAAAGCTATAAAGGAATATCAGGAGGTTTCATTTTAGCTAAAAGCCCTTCTGAGATTACATTGAAGGAAATTATTGAGGCTTTAGAAGGTCCCATTAAGCTGATTGAATGCATTCATGTTAATGATACATGCACAAAGCAAAATTTCTGTCAATCTCAGAAAGTATGGGATTTCATAGAATCAAAAATATTGAAACTCTTAGAGGATATTAATCTTGAGGATCTTACAAAAGGCACATTAAGAAAGGAGGAAGTTTTATCCTTATGAAAGAAATGTTAAGCCTTCAAAATTTAATAGTAGAGATTAATGGAGAAACCATATTAGATGGGCTAAATCTAAATCTTGAAGAAGGGATACACGTTCTCCTCGGACCAAATGGAACAGGAAAATCTACTCTCCTTGGAACCTTAATGGGACTTTCCCGATTTAAAGTCTCAGGAAAGATCTATTTTTATGAGGAAGATATAACAGATCTAACTCCTGATGAAAGATTTAAAAAAGGTATATTTTTAGCTTATCAACTTCCTCCTGCGGTGAGAGGAGTAAAGCTAAGAGATATCCTCAAGAAGATCCTAAACATAGATCCTAAAAAGAACTTGCCTGAAGAGATATATAGCTATTTGAAAGATTTGGATCTTGACGAATCTTTTCTTGAAAGAGAGGTAAATTACGGCTTTTCTGGTGGTGAAAGGAAAAAAAGTGAGGTTTTACAACTTCTCCTTGCAAAACCTAAGCTTGCCCTTTTAGATGAACCCGATTCTGGTGTAGATATTGATTCTTTAAAGCTCATTGGAGAGGCATTAAGAAAGGTATCAAAAGAAAGTAATCTTATAGTTGTAACTCACAACTTAAAGGTTTTAGATTACATAGATTCTAACTCTGTAATTGTTCTTTTAGACGGGAAATACTTATGGAAAGGTAGTTTAGATCTTATACACCAGATTGAAGAAAAAGGATATGAATATATAAGGAGGTTAGCCTATGCTCAAAACCTATCTTGAAGAATTAAAAAATAGAGCTTTAAAAGCCAAAGATAAACCTGCTATATTAGGTCCTGATATAGATTTAGAACCTTACATGAAAACTATTTATGATCAACCTATAGACAATTTAGAAAGACTTCCAAATGAAATCAAAGAAAATATACTTTATTCAGGAATTACACCATCTGAAGAGAATACAGCAGGAACATATTTTCAAATTAATCATAGTGTCGTTTATGAAAAACTAAAAAATATTTATAAGGGGAAATTAGAGATAATGTCAATTCAAGAGGCTTTAGAAAAGTATGAATGGCTTGAAAATTATTATGGAAAACTTGTGGCACCAGATACTGATAAGTACACTGCATGGGCAGAATTAAAGCCTACAGGAGGATATTTCATAAGAGTATTTGCTAACCAAAAGATAGAGTATCCTATTCAGTCTTGCCTATATATAAAAGAAGGCAATATAAGTCAGAATGTACATAATATCATAATTGTAGAAGAAGGAGCAGAAGTATTTGTAACTACAGGATGTTTAACCCATCTTAAAAATGAGCCTGGAATTCACATTGGTGTCTCAGAATTCTTCATCAAAAAAGGAGCAAAACTTTATTTCACTATGATCCATAACTGGTCTGAAGAGTTCCATGTAAGACCAAGAACAGCTGTACTTGTAGAAGAAGGAGGAGTATTTATAAACAATTATGTCATTCTAAAACCTGTAAAATCTGTCCAAAGCTACCCTACAGTTTATGTAAAAGAAGGAGCAATTGCCAGATTATATACCATAACTTATGGTCGCAAAGACTCCTATATTGATCTTGGAGGAAGAATTGTGTTTGAAGATAAAAACTCTAAGGGAGAAATGGTATCAAGGATTATTGCTGATGATAGTTCTCAAGTTTATAGTAGAGGTGAAATCATAGGAAAAGCCCAAGATACAAAAGGCTTCTTAGATTGTAGAGGAATTATTTTGAATAAAGAAGCCAGAATAGTTGCTATCCCCATCTTAGATGCTCAGGATCCTGAGAGTGAACTTTCCCATGAAGCTGCTATAGGACCTATTGCAGAGGAGGAAATAGAATATTTAACTACAAGAGGCTTTAATAAAGATGAAGCTATGTCAACTATCACTCGTGGATTCTTAAGCCTTGAAATACCAGGTCTACCCAAAGTAGCAAAGGATCAAATAAATAATACAGTAGCACAACTTGAGAAAGCTGGATTATAATATTTATAATGGAAGAAAAATTTGAGGCAATTTTTCAAGAAAAGTTAGAAGATTTAAAAATATCTCTATCCCCTCTTCAGAAGAAAAAATTTTTTCTTTACCTTAAAGCTCTTCAGGATTGGAATAGAAAAATAAATCTTACCTCTATTGAAGAAGAGGAAGAAATTATATTAAAACACTTTGTAGATTCACTATCATGTATTATTCCTATAAAAGAAGAACCAATTGAAAAGGTCATTGATATAGGCACTGGTGCAGGTTTTCCAGGAATACCATTAAAAATACTTAACCCAAATTGGAAAATTACTCTCCTTGAGTCCCAAAAGAAAAAAATTATTTTCCTTGAAGAAATAGTGCGGATTTTAGAACTTACCAATATCCATATCATATGGGATAGAGCTGAAAATCTTGCTCAAAATCAAGATTATAGAGAAAAATATGATCTATCTCTTGCAAGAGGTGTCGCAAAACCTAATATAGTATTGGAATACTCTATACCATTTTTAAAAATTTCTGGAATTTTCCTCGCCCAAGCTACCGAGAAAAAACTTCCTGAATGGGAAACTCAAGTAAAAGTAGCAGAACTTCTTGGTGGTAAATTAGAAAAAACATTAAATATATCTTTTGATGATATATGTCGGACATTTTTAATCTTCCGAAAAGAATTTCCAACTCCCTCTAAATTTCCTAGAAGACCTGGTATACCTGAGAAAAGACCTCTCTCTTTATAAATTTGTTTGTATTGATTTTATTAAAATAACTAATTAAAATAGATCTTAAATAGTAAAGCAAAGGAGGCATATAGGTGTCAATAGAAATCAAGAAAGTAACCACAAAAAAAGAGAAAAAAGATTTTATCATGTTCCCATTTGAATTGTATAAAAATGATCCTCTCTGGGTACCACCTCTTATTTCGGATATGAAAAAAATTTTAGATGGACCCGGAAGCCTTCTTTTTCAAAGCGGACCTCATGAATTTTTTAATGCCTATATAAATAGCAAAATTGTAGGAAGAATAGCAGTAGGAATTGATGAAAAAATGAATAAATTGAAAGATAAAAAAGAAGGTTATGTCACCCTTTTTGAGTGTATAAATGATAAAAATGTAGCGTTAGAACTTCTTGAGACTGCAGAAAACTGGCTGAAAGAAATGGATATGGAGACAATGGTAGGACCAGTCTCTCCTACTAATGGGGATGATTTCCGAGGAATGTTAGTAGAAAACTTTGAAGATCCTCCTATGATATATACTACTTATAATCCTTCATACTATGTGGACTTTTTTGAAGAATATGGCTTTGAAAGAGAGCATATTTTCGCTGCCTACAAATATGACTTGAAAAAGCTTCCTTTAGATGAATCTATAAGAACTATAGAGTATGCTAAAAAAAAGTATAACTTTATTACAAGACATGCCGATTACTCAAGAGTACCTGAAGAATCAAAAATTCTTTATTATATTCTTAAAGAATCTCTTATTCCTTTAGAATATGATTATTTAATACCTCCTACAGAGGAAGAGATGCTTGCCTTATGTAAGGATTTGGCAAAATTTATTCCTCCAGATTTTGTACAAATAGCTATTTCTGATAGTGAACCCGCAGGTTTTGCAGTAACCATGCCTGACTACAATCAAATATTCAAAAGAATGAATGGAAGGCTTTTCCCTACTGGATGGCTAAAATTCCTCTTATATAAAAATAAAATAAACCGTACACGAGTATTTTTACTTTTTGTACTGCCTAAATTCCAAGCCAAAGGGGTTCCTGAAGCCTTATTTGTTGAACTTTTAAGATATGCAAGAGAAAAAGGATATGTATTTGCAGAAGGATCCGCTATAAATATCAACAATAAAAAAATGTGTAGAGAAGCAGAAGCAGTAGGAGGGGTCCTTTATAGAAAATTTGCAATCTTTAAAAAGAAAATTCAGGAGGTAAATTAAATGAAAATCCTCATCAAAAATGGCTTTATATTTCCTATTACTTCCTCATATTTTCAAGGAGATATCCTTATAAAAGATGGGAAAATTGAAGCTATAGGAGTAAACTTACAAGATTCTGATGTGGAGATTATAGATGCAAAGGATAAATTTATTCTACCAGGATTTATAGATGCCCATTCTCATATTGGACTTTTTGAAGAAGGTGTTGGAAACTATTACCAAGATGGAAATGAGGCTACAGATCCTGTAACACCTCATGTAAAAGCTATAGATGCCTTTAATCCTGATGATTCTGCCATAGATAAAGCTCTTTCTGGAGGAGTAACTTGCGTAACAATTCTTCCTGGCTCTGCAAACCCTATTGGAGGACAAGGGTCCATAATAAAATTTAAATCAAAGATTGTGGATGAGATGATTGTCAAAGAAATTGCAGGACTTAAAATGGCATTAGGAGAAAATCCAAAGAGAGTTTACGGACAGAAGAATCAGATGCCTTCTACAAGGCTTGGTACAGCAGCTATCATTAGGAATTACTTCTTTAAGGTTCAGGATTATATGAACAAGAAAAAAGAAGCAGAGAAAGAAGAAAAAACATTTTTAGAGAGAGATTTAAAATATGAGATAGGAGAGAAAGTACTTAAAGGAGAAATCCCTGCAAGAATCCATGCACATAGAAAGGATGATATCCTAACTGCCATAAGAATCTCAGAAGAATTTGATTTCAAATTAGTAATAGAGCATGCTACAGAAGCTTATAAAATTGCTGATTACATAAAAAGCAAAAATATACCTTTAATCCTTGGACCTCTTTTTGGATTTAATACTAAGTTAGAGCTCAAAGATAAGACTTATGAGTCTATAAAAATCTTAAATGAAAAGGGGATTCTAACTTCTCTAATGTGTGATCATCCTGTAATCCATTTAGAGCATGCTAATATTCAAGCAGGAACTGCATTAAGATATGGAGCAAATGAAGATGATCTCTTAAAAATGTTAACTATAAACCCTGCAAAAATATTGGGTATTGAGGATAGGGTTGGATCTCTTGAAAAGGGGAAAGATGCTGATATTGTGATTTGGTCAGCACATCCTTTTGATATGAGAGCAAGAGTAGAAAAAGTTTTCATAGAAGGTAAAGAAGTATATAAAGAATAGATCATAATTACTTAGTAAACTTGACTTTATAAAGAAATTTCTTATACTTATATAAAGTTTTTATTCAAAAACACGTAGAAAGGGAGTAATAAAATTATGGAACTAAAGAGAAAACTTAATATGGAAGAATGTGAAGGTCTTGCTGATGTTTTTAAATCTCTCTCAAGTTTTGTGAGGATTCATATATTATGTACTCTTAGTGAAGGAGAAAAAAGCGCTGGAGAGATAGCAAAAATAATCAATGCATCTTTTGCTAATACTTCTCAAAATCTTAAAGATCTTTACAATTTAGGACTTTTAAAGAAGAGACGTGTAGGACAGCATGTTTATTATTCCTTAGCAGATGACTCAGTACTTGAACTTTTAGAGTTGGTTTATAAGCTTAGATATAAAACTTCATTAAAAAACTAATAAAGGCTAAAAAATCTTAAGGGGGGGGAAAGCAAAAGCTTTCCCCCCCCTTTTCTTTTCTTAGAAACCAATAGACCCAGAGATTGCCGCAGCAACAGGAATTGTTAGATCCTCAGGTTCAAAAACAACTCCTAAATCTACCTTTATAAGACGCAAATCTATACCAGCACCAAAAGTATAAAGCATAGGTTGGAAATTCGTGTCAAGAATTGCTCCGACTCTTCCTAATAGCATTAATAATGGCTGTTCTATACCTACTCTATATAATGTAGGCTGAAAGCTAGCATCAAGATCAGTATCAATAGCAATTCTTGTATTAATAGCAGGAATTTTTACAAAAACTCCTGCTTTGGTAGATAGCTCTGGCAAAACTACATCATAAGGCCCGGAAGTTTCAGTGTATGTTTGAGTAGTAATTAATTCACTATTAGTATCAAAATATCCCTCTTCTATACCACTTGTAACTTTCCCTTCTAATGGGGTAGCATAAGCATTTTTAAAGACTAAACCTGCTGCTATAAATGGTGAAAACCTCAGATACGCTCCAGCATCAACTGCTAAATACTTTTGATCAATCAATGAATATGTTCTTCTATAATAATCACTATCATTGTAAGTCCCTGTCGTTTCTGCTATAGTTGTTCCCACAGGAGTAGCATATGCATCAATTGAAGTTCCTAAAGTTACAGTATCATTTACTCTTAAATTAGCACCAATATTTAATTTTACTCCAAGAATATCAATTGCTGGAATAGCTACTGTCACTGCTCCATTCAAATCAGCATCTCCTGTTAAGTTTACAGCTACATCAACAGCAGTTTCTGTAAGATCAGGAGAAGGATTTGAGTATTTATAGTAATCTGCATTTACATCTCCATCTCCAAATATAGTTATTCCAATTTTACTAATACCAAGATTTAAATATCCTCCGAGAGAAAGCATAGATTGGATTTCTCCATCTGGTGGCTCTTCCCCTTCTCCCAAAGCTTGAATGTACTCGCTCAAAGTCTGCCAATTTTGTATATTAGTTTCATCAAGAGGAGATAATCCTACACCAAGCTTTAAAGCTAAGTGGGAGTATTCTCCCATCAATGCAGGATTAAAAATTGCAGCAGTAGGCGAATCAGCAAGAGCAGTCATTGCTCCTGCCATACCCATAGCCCTTGGATCATATAAGAGATCTTTAAAAGAAAAAGAAGTCGTTACAGCAAAGGAAACCTCGGTAAGGAAAATTAAGGAAATCACTGTAAAAAGAATCAAATACTTTTTCATTACATCTCACCTCTCCTCAAAAATCTTTATCTTTCCCATTTTTATTATATCCTAAAAAATATAAATAAAGAAAGTGATTTATGTCACACTTTTTATATATGATATAATGAAAAAAATGGAAAAAATACTACAAAGGAATATCATAGAGAGGAGGAAGATATCTATGCAAGGAAATAATCCCTTTAAAGACCATGTATTCCAAATAGTAGATTGCTTTCACAGAGAAAGCTCTCGTTTTTCTATGCAATGGGGCGCATGGGTACCAAGGATAGATATCTATGAGACTGATGACAAGATTGTTCTTTTAGTTGAGATAGCTGGAGTGAGGAAAGAAGACATTGACCTTACTTTTCAAGAAGGGAAATTAATATTAAGAGGTACAAGACAAGAAAGATATGTGGCAGATCCTGAGATATACTATCAGATGGAAATAAATTTCGGACCTTTTGAAAGGGTAATTTATCTTCCTGCAGAAGTTGACCCAGAAAAAGCTGAAGCAGTATACAGAGATGGGTTTTTGGAGATTGCTCTTCCCAAAAAGTAAAGAAAGGAGGGTCAAAGACATGGAAAATAAAGAACTAACACAACCCCAAGATATACCAGAGATACTTCCCATATTACCATTGAGAGAGACAGTGGTATATCCTCAAATGCTTATACCTCTTGTGGTAGGAAGAGATAAGAGTATAAAGCTGGTAGAAGACGCCCTCTCAGGAAATAAACTTATAGGACTTTGTATGCAGAAAAATCCTGTAGAAGAACCCACCCCTGAAGATATCCATAGAATAGGGACTGTAGGTGTTATAGTAAGAAGCTTACGCTTTCCTGATAATACTCTCAGGCTTTTTGTACAAGGGCTTCAAAGGGTAAGAGTTGTTGAATTTTCACAAATTGATCCTTATTTTCAAGCAAAAGTAGAGGTAATAGAGGAAAAGGTTGAAAAAAATGTTGAAATAGAAGGGCTAATGAGAAATCTTCTTAACCTGTTTCAGAAAATGGCATCCCTAATACCTCAATTCCCAGAGGAACTTCTTGTCAATGCCATGAATATACAAGAACCAGGAAGGCTTGCAGATTTTATTGCCTTCAATTCAAATCTTAATGTAAATGAAAAGCAAGAAATCCTTGAAACCATTGATGTAAAAGAAAGATTACAAAAGGTTACTTATTACTTGATGCGAGAGTTAGAAATTCTGGAGATAGCTAATAAAATACAAAATGAGGTAAAAGATGAGATAGAGAAAAGTCAGAAAGAGTATTTCCTAAGGCAACAGATGAGAGCTATACAAAAAGAATTAGGAGAAACAGATCCAAGAGAGATGGAGATAAATGAGCTTAGACAAAAATTGCAAGAAGTAAAACTTCCTCCTGAAGCTATGAAAGAAGCAGAAAGAGAACTTGAAAGACTTGAACAGATGCCCCCTGGATCTGCAGAATATACAGTAACAAGAACCTATTTAGATTGGCTTATCAGTCTACCTTGGGCACAATCTACAGAAGATAATTTAGATATTAGCAAAGCTGAAGAAGTACTCAATGAGGATCATTATGATTTAGAAAAGGTGAAGGAAAGAATCTTAGAATATTTAGCAGTAAGAAAATTAAAAAGCGATATGAAAGGTCCCATCCTTTGCTTTGTAGGTCCCCCAGGAGTTGGAAAAACTTCCTTAGGAAAATCTATAGCAAGAGCCTTAGGAAGAAAATTTGTAAGAATATCCTTAGGTGGAATTAGAGATGAAGCTGAAATAAGAGGGCATAGAAGAACTTATGTGGGTGCTCTTCCTGGTAGAATAATCCAGGGAATAAGAAAAGCAGAATCAAACAATCCTGTATTTATGCTTGATGAGATTGATAAGATAGGTTCAGATTTTAGAGGAGATCCTTCAGCTGCTTTATTAGAAGTCCTTGATCCTGAACAGAATAATACCTTTGTAGATAATTATTTAGGAGTTCCTTTTGATCTTTCAAAAGTAATGTTCATAACAACAGCAAATGTACTTTATACAATCCCACCAGCCCTCTTAGATAGAATGGAAGTACTGGAACTTCCTGGATACACCGAATACCAAAAACTTGGAATAGCAAAGGGATTCTTAATTCCAAGACAGTTAAAAGAGCATGGCTTAGAAAAAGATAGATTAGAGATTACTGATGAAGCATTAAGTAAGATTATAAGAGAATATACCAGAGAAGCTGGAGTTAGAAATTTAGAAAGAGAAATTGCCACTATATGTAGAAAGGTAGCAAAGGGAATAGCAGAAGGAAGTATAAATGAAAAAGTTATAGTTTCTGCTGAAAATATAACAAAATATTTAGGTCCTGAAATATATTCTTTTGGAATGAAGGGCGAAAAAGACGAGATAGGCGTAGCCACTGGACTTGCCTGGACAGAGACAGGTGGAGATATACTCTTTGTAGAAGCTCTTCTTGTAGAGGGTAAAGGAAATCTTATTCTCACAGGAAAACTTGGAGAAGTTATGCAAGAATCAGCAAAAGCAGCACTCTCTTATGTAAGATCAAAGCTTAAGGATTTAAATGTAAACTATGAAATTCTTGAGAAATCTGATATTCATGTTAATGTCCCTTCTGGAGGAATTCCAAAAGATGGACCTTCTGCAGGTGTTACTATTGCAACTGCTATAGCTTCTGCATTAACAAAACGTCCTGTCAAAAAAGATATTGGAATGACTGGTGAAATAACTCTAAGAGGAAAGGTCTTACCAGTAGGAGGAATAAGAGAAAAAGTACTTGCAGCTCATAGAGCAGGACTTACTGCTGTAATAATGCCTAAGGAAAATGAAAAGGACTTGGAAGAGATTCCAGAAGAGGTAAAAAAAGATATGACCTTCTATTTTGTAGAACATGCCGATGAAGTCCTGAATCTTGCTCTTTTGGAGGTGAGAGAGAGTGCTGAACAGAGAAGTACTTAAAGATTTAGGAAATCTCAATTTCCCTCCTTATTTGATTACTTCCCTATATTTAAATGTATCCCCTTTGGTAAATCCCAAAGGGGAATACAAAATCATATGGAAAAGTCTCAAAAAAAATGCTCTTGAGTCTCTAAATTTAGATGGAGAAATTAAAAAATCTGTTTTAGAAGATCTTGAGAATATTGAGCATATTATTGATCAAGGCTCTTTTGGCTCTGCTAATACTATTATTTTATTTAGGTGTAGTGCAAAAAATTGGAGTTACATGATCCCCCTTTATCCATCCATAAAAAATAAACTTGTAATAGATAAAGATCCATATACACGCCCTCTATCGCATCTTTTAATTGCTAATAGCCCCTACTATTTAGTCATACTATCAAAGGGAGATGCAAGAATTTTTAAATACTTCATAGGAGAGATAACGGAAGAAGGAGAGATAAAAGAAGAAATACCAAAAAAACACAAACAAGGTGGATGGGAAGCTACAGATTGGCAAAGATGGCATGAGACCCATGTATTGTGGCATTTTAAAGAAGTAATAGATTTCTTAGATAAAAAAGTAGAAGCAAAAGAAAAAATCATATTGGGAAGTACGTCTCCTAAAAATATCTCTGAGTTCTTAGATATCCTTCCTAAAAGATTAAGAGAGTTAGTAATAGGCGAGATAAGTATAGATATAGAATCTCCTATTAAAGAAATCTTAGAAAAAGCCTTGGAATTTATAGAAAAATATGAAGAATCCGAAATAAATGATTTAATAGACTCACTAATTGTAACCTCTGCCAAGGGAAAAGAGGCTACTTTAGGAATTGAAAATGTAGCTTATGCCGTACATGAAAAAAGGGTACAAACTATCTTAGTTGATAATAGCTTTGAACTGTCAGGATTTCAGTGCCCGTCTTGTGCCTTCATAAGTTCATATCTTGAAGAGTGTCCATTCTGCAATAAACCTATGGATAAAAGAGCAGATATTGTGGATGAACTCATAGAAGAAGCAGTAACTAATGGAGCAGAGTTAAGATATATTAAGAATAAAGAATTAAGTAACAAGATTCAAAATATAGGTGCATTTTTAAGATACTAAAAATTGTGGGGAGGCTTAATGCCTCCCCACAAAAAAGTATAAACCTGGTATAAATTTATAGTTTTTCTGCTACATAAGCTGTTAAATCAGCTAACCTGCATGCATAACCCCATTCATTATCATACCAGGCAAACACTTTCACAAGATTCTTTCCGATTACTATGGTAGAAGGAAGATCCACTACTGTAGAATATGTGGTCCCTTTGAAATCCATAGAAACAAGCTCTTCCTCGGTAACACCAAGGATTCCTCTCATTCTTCCTTCTGCTGCCTTTTTAAATGCTCCGTTTACTTCCTCTACTGTTACTTCTTTCTGCAATACACATACCAAATCTGTTACAGAAACTGTTGGTGTAGGAACTCTCAGAGCGACCCCATGCAGTTTACCATTAAGTTCTGGAATCACACTTCCAATAGCTTTTGCTGCACCAGTACTTGTAGGAATAATATTTAAAGCTGCTGCTCTTGCTCTTCTCAAATCCTTATGAGGAAGATCAAGAATCTTTTGGTCATTAGTGTAAGAATGAATTGTAGTCATAAGTCCTTTTTCTATTCCAAAGTTGTCAAGAAGCACTTTTGCTACTGGTGCTAAACTATTTGTAGTACAAGAAGCATTAGAGATAATATTATGCTTTGCAGGATCATATTTCTCTTCATTTACACCCATAACTATAGTAATATCTTCACCTTTTGCAGGAGCAGAGATTATCACTTTTTTAGCTCCACCGGATGTAATATGCACTTTTGCTTTTTCTGCGTCAGTAAAAAGCCCTGTGGATTCTATAACTATATTTGCACCTAAACTCTTCCAAGGAATATTCGCTGGATCCTTTTCAGCAAATACTCGGATATCCTTTCCATCTATTACTACAGAGGTATCAGTATATTTTACCTCTCCTTTATATACTCCATAATTGGAGTCATATTTAAAAAGGTGCGCCAAAGTCTTTGTATCAGTTATATCGTTAACAGCCACTACTTCAACTTTATCAGCATGACGTTCTAATAAAGCCTTTAAAACCTGACGTCCAATTCTTCCAAATCCATTAATACCTACTTTAACAGTCATAATACACCTCCTCTAATCGTTAAATTTTTTTCTTTAACTTCAAATTACATTATATCATGCTCTTTAATATATAATTGTTAAAAAGTTTTAAAAACTTATATACTTAAGCTTAATATCTTCCCAGGAATGTAAACAACTTTTTTAAGCTCCTTATTATCAAGATATCTTTTTACATTCTCTCTCTGAAGTGCTAAGTTAAGAACTTCCTCCTGAGTTGAATCAACACTCACAACAATTCTATCCCTAACCCTTCCATTAATCTGAATAACAACAGTAACAATTTCTTCTTTTATAAGCTCAGGATTGTAAGTAGGCCACTTCTGCATATGAATACTATAATCATATCTCAGTTCATTCCATAATTCCTCTGTAATATGAGGTACAAAGGGAGAAAGTAAAAGTATTGTATTTCTAATTGCCTCTTCAAAGGCAGGTGTCCTCCCATATTTTCTTTTATGTTCTGTTAAAAGATTACTAAGTTCCATAATAGCTGCTACTGCTGTATTAAACTTAAAATTCTCTATATCTTCAGTAACTTTCTTAATAGTTTTATGTAATTTCCTTCCTACAATCTTCTCCTCTTCCTCATCAATTTGAGGTTCTATCTCTGCATCTTCCAATACCAATCTCCAGAATCTATTCAAAAATCTATTTGCACCTTCTACTCCTTCATCACTCCATTCCACATCTACCTCAGGAGGTGCTACAAATAATATAAATAGACGAGCAGTATCAGCACCATAATTTTCCACCATATAATCCACAGAAACAATATTTCCTAAAGATTTTGACATTATTTCTCCATCTTTATATACCATTCCCTGAGTAAAAAGTCTCTTAAAAGGTTCTCTAACAGAGCTATATCCTGCATCATAAAGAACCTTAGTTATAAATCTTGAATAGAGAAGATGAAGTATAGCATGTTCTATTCCACCTATATATTGATCCACAGGAAGCCAATATTCTGCCTTTTCCTTAGAAAATGGTTCTTTATCATTGTGTGGATCCGTGTATCTAAAATAATACCATGATGAATCTACAAAGGTAGCAAGAGTATCAGTTTCTCTACGTGCATCTCCTCCACATTTTGGACATTTAGTATTTACAAATTCAGGTACCTTTGCTAAAGGGCTTTCACCTGTTCCTGTAGGCTCAAAATCAGAAAGCTCAGGAAGTTCTACAGGAAGATCTTCATAAGGTACAGGTACAACTCCACATTTTGGACAATAAATTATGGGGATAGGAGCTCCCCAGTATCTTTGTCTTGAAATAAGCCAGTCTCTTAATCTATACTGTACCTTTCTCTTACCAATACCTAAGTCCTCAAATCTTTCAGCAACCACATTCCAAAATTCTGAACTTTTCATTCCATTATACTTATCTGAATTGAACATTACTCCCTCATCCTCATATGGTAAGTTAGGTTCCTTACCTTCTTCAGGAGTTATTACAGCCTTTATAGGTAGATTATATGCCAGTGCAAATTCATAATCCCGACCATCATGAGCGGGTACTGCCATTATGGCACCTGTTCCATAAGTAGCAAGCACATAATCTGCTACGTAAATAGGAAGAGGTTTTTTAGTTAGAGGATGAATAGCATAACTTCCTGTAAATACCCCTGTCTTTTCCTTTTCAGGAACAATCCTTTCAAGTTCACTTTTATTCTTTGCCTTCTTTATATATTCTCTTACTTCTTCTAAATGTTCGGGCTTTGTAATTTTTTCTACTAAAGGATGCTCTGGTGCAAGGACTACAAAAGTAACACCATAAATTGTATCTGGTCTTGTAGTAAAAACATATATCTTATCTTCTTTACCTTCCACCTCAAAATAAAATTCCAGTCCTTCAGATTTTCCAATCCAGTTTTTCTGCATTAATTTAACTTTTTCAGGCCAATATTCCAAAGTATCCAGATCCTTTAAAAGATCTTCTGCATACTCAGTAATTTTAAAGAACCACTGTTCAAATTCTTTTCTCTCAACTATAGATTTACATCTCCAACATCTTCCATCTACAACCTCTTCATTAGCAAGCACTGTTTTACAACTAGGACACCAATTAGCAGGAGCTTTTTTCCTATAAGCAAGCCCTCTCTCATAAAGCTTAAGAAAGATCCATTGAGTCCATTTGTAATAATCAGGAGCACAAGCTGTAACCTCTCTATCCCAATCATATACTACACCCATCTTAAAGAGCTGCTCTTTCATACGAGATATGTTTCCATACGTCCAGTCCTTAGGGTGCACCTTACGTTTTATAGCAGCATTTTCTGCAGGCTGACCAAAAGCATCCCATCCCATAGGATTCAATACATTATAACCACGCATAGTATAAAAACGTGCTACCACATCACCAATGGTATAATTTCTCATATGTCCCATATGGAGATCACCAGATGGATAAGGAAACATCACCAAATTATAATATTTTGGCTTATCTTTTTTCTCGGTCACATAATATAATCTATCCTCATCCCACTTTTTTTGCCATTTTGGTTCTATATCTTGTGGATTATATCTTTTCATTCTTTTTCTCCCTCTCTTTTTAAAAATTTCCTTTATCTTATAATTATATAAAAGGAAGAAAGTAGGGACAATATTTATAAAACTAAAAATCAAAATTTATATAAGAATATATTATACCTGCCTCTCCTGAATCAGTTCCTTGCCAAATAGGAAAGGCATAACCAAAATATAAGTCAAAAGGAATATCAAAAAAAGTAGTAAAACTATACTTGAACTCTAAGCCTAATCCAAGGTTTAAATTCTCCCAAGAGATACTTTCAATGTCTTCCCAAACCCCTCCAAATTCGGAGAAGACGTTGAAATCTACCTCTCTCAATATAACAAGATTTAAAAACTTAAGTTCCTGATCTTTTAATAAAGGCATATTCCAATTTAAGAATAACGAAGCCTTTAAATTTCCATAATAACCTAACATCAGAGATTTCCAATCAGAAAGATTAAGTTTATCATCTAAAGAAGTATTTCCACTCACATATCCTATTTGAGAAGAAACTTGAAGATAACTATGAGGGAAAATCAGAAAATCCTTATCAAGGAACCATTCTATTCTGTAAAAATCAAATCCTGATGGGCTAAAGCCTATTCTTAAATCCCATGTATTTGTTAAGGCTTTAGTATAGAGATCTACAAGCCTTGTTAGAGAAAAATCAAGATATCCTTTATTATCCAAAAATTCATTATAAGAAAGGGATAAGTTAAGAATATAAGCTTTCTCCCATTCATTGCCACTATTCCCTAAATTAAATTTTCTCCAAATGTTTTTAGTATAAGATATCTTTCCTACATATATATCCGGATCTAACCATATAAGTTGAAAAAGTAAACTATCTTCCTTTGGCAAAGAGTAAAGAAAAGCAAAATTTAGACCCTGATAATCTCCTTGGTAAAATCCTTCTAACATTACTAAGAAATTCAGAGGATCGTAAAATTCTACGTGATAAGAAGCAGTAGAGATTTCTCCAGTAAAAAGGTCAAAACTAAAAGAAGGTAATATATCATAATAGAAGACATAAGCATCTAAAGGAATTTCTCTCTTAGGAGTATAAATTATCTTCCTTGGATACCAGTTATTAACTCTATCGGCATCAGGAATTTTTGAATCTGGATCTAAAACTACAGTTTTTACAGGAGAGTAAGATTCTACTTTCAATGGATTTTCCATACCATTATAAATAATCTTTTCTTCCTGATTATTCTCGTATATTATTTTCACTTCTACAGGAATGATTATCTCTCCATTATTTTTTATATAGATCTGATTTTCCCATTTTCCACCTTTATAGTAAGAAATTACCTTGTTAATCTCAAAATCTACTTTCCCTTTAGAATAAAACCAACTCTTGAAAAAAGCCTCTAAATCTTTCCCAGCATATTTTTCAAGAGAATCTTTAATATCATCGGTGGTTACAATCTTACCTTTAAAATCATTAAAAATGTCACTTAAATATTTATCAAAATTTTCCTCTCCAAGTTCTGAAGCTAAGGCTCTTATAGCAAGATAAGACTTATTGTAAATTTTATTACTATACCCATTAGCATAACTTTCCCAGTATTCTTTCACTACTTCTTCATCCCATCCATCCTTTAAGTAGTAAAGATAGGGGAGTTCCACTTGAGTTTCTCTTAAATTCATATTCCCCATAAGAGAGTCCTTTAAGAAATTAACAAAATAATCATCTCCAAGATCAGGGAAAAGATTCGCACCTTTTCCACCATATTTTCTTTCAAAATAAGTGATAGAAAGATACTGAGCAAAACTTTCAGATATCCAATTTTCTCTATCAAAATCAACACCTATTCCAATACCCCACCAGAGATGGGCAATCTCGTGAGAAAGAAGCCATTCATTTATTCTTTCTAAGAGAAATGGAGATATGAGATCTGAAGAGTAAAATATGCTATTCCCAAGAATGACAAGACCGTCAGCTGTCATACCCCAAAGTCCTGTAATCTGTCCTTCTACTATATTTATTCTTTTATGTCCTGAAGATCCATAAAGATTAGAATAATAACTAATAGCTTCTCGGGCATAAGAAGCAAGAAGCCTTGCCTTATATTCTCTTCCAGGATAATAGTATACATAGATCTCAGGCTCGGTACTGTCCGAAAGCTTATAAACTCTGTAAATCCTACTAAGAGCAATAGGAACAGATCTTCTTGGAGAAGTATTTTCTCCTATTATCTTCTTCCATTCTCCCGTAACCTCTTCTTTTACCACATCCATTCCTAAAGCCACAGTAAAATTAGAAGGTACCATAAGCTCCAAATAGAAATTACTTGATAAAAGCCTTCCTCCTTTATCCCATTCACCATTAATATAAGGAAGCTCATATGGAAACCAGCCAAACCTCCAAACAAAAGCATCTTTTGCATAAGACATATCACCTAAGTAAGTACTTGGAAATTTTGTTCTAAAATAGATGGTTAATTTAAAAGATTCAGAAGGCAAGATTTTATAAGGAAGTTTCACCTTTAAATAATTATCTTTCAAAGAATAGTTAGAACTTAAAATTTTACCCTCTTCAAGAGAATAGGAAATAGGATTATTATTTTCATCTACCACTTTTTCTACTTTTGTAAAACCAGGATCAAAACCATTTACATATTGGGAATCTTCTAATACATCATGTAAATAAGGATTCTTTTCTCTTAAAAGATTTGCAGGGAGATAAAAATAGATCTCAGAAAGTTCTGAAGAGGTATTATTTATATATTCTACTTCTACCTTCCCACCTATTATTTTCTCATTTGGAGAAAGCTGAGCATATATCTTATATGTAGAAGAGACTTCAGCATAAGAAAAGGTTATAAGTAAAGAGACTGTTAAAAGAAGAAAAACTATCTTTTTCATAGTCCTACCTTCTTTCCTTTTGTAGAAGCTTTCCTCCTCCCAAAACTTAACTTCATAGTAAGAACTCTATCAGTAGAGAAAATCCTTGCTGCTATAAAAATTAAGAGTAAAAATACTATTAGCATATAGATAATACCATAAAGGATCACATTATAATTTCCCAAAAGAACATTCTGAGAAGCCACAAAAGGATGTGTAAAAGGTATAGCCATCACAATAATTTTAATAGGAAGAGAAAGAGAATTTATATCCGAAAACATAGAAAGAAAATAAGGAATCATTACAAGAAGTACCATCGGCAAGGACATACTCTGAGCACCCTTTAAATCTTCAGCTAAAACACCTAAAATTGTAGAAAGAGCTAAAGCACATAATATAGCCAAGAATAGAGAGACTCCCAAAAGGGTATATCCATAAGGAGTGAACTGAAGACCTAATTTTTGAATCAAATCAGTACTATTTATCTCTACTCCTCCTGTAATTCCACTCATAAAGGATCTATATCCAAACATATAAATTAATGCAGAGATAAGTCCCACAATACCTGCCCCTAACATTTTAGCAACTACAATCTGTCTTCTACTAATAGGTACAGTAAGCAGAGTTTCTAATGTTTTATCTTGCTTTTCCACAGCAATAGCAGAAAGTACCATCTGCGAAGAATACATTATCACTATCATTAGAATAATAGGGATAAAAATAGACTGCATTTGAACAAAATTAGTTACCTCAGCAGAAGAACCCTCTGCCATTTTATCTCTTACTATAACATACTCTTTACTTCTTATAGGATTTTTAAGCTCTTCTGGATCTATATTAGGAATCCTTTTTTTTAGGAAATTATTAGAGATATATCTATTTAAAGCATTAACCACCTGATTGACCATCTCCGAATTTACAGTGCTACCTATAGAAAAACTTCTTATAATAGAATAGACTTCTATCTCCATAGGAGAGAATTTTGATATGGATTGTCCAAATCCATCAGGTATGACTAATAAAAAATTAATATTATTATTTTTTGCATAATCTATTGCTTTCTCTTTACTTTTGTCTTCCACCAAGTTATTCATCAAATTTACTTTGAAACCTGCAAAAGATAGATTATTTAAAACTTCTTTTGAAAGAGAAGAATCATCAAGATTAAGTACATAAACATCTCTAAGTTTTATTCCCTTTTCTATTTCACTTTTGGTAATACTTCCTATAAAATTGAAAAGTAAAAGAGTAAAAACCAAAGAGATTATCAGCTGGGCAGTAACAAGCTCTTTAATCTCCTTCTTAAGTAAATTATTAAATTTCTTCATTGAACAACCCTCCTAAATACCTCTTCCAAATTCTTAGCAGAATATTTATCCTTCAGCTCTTCCGATGTACCAGTTTCAAGGATTTTACCTTTATCAATAAGAGCTACTCTATCCGATAAGAATTCTATCTCTAACATGTTATGAGAAGAAAGAAGGACAGAAGTTCCCTCTTTTACATATTCCCTTATTATCTCTCTAATCTCTAAAGCATTTATTACGTCAAGTCCTGATGTAGGTTCATCAAGTATGGCGAGTGTAGGTTTTGTCATAAGTGCTCTTGCAATAAGAAGTTTTCTTACCATTCCCTTACTATAAGTCCCTATTTTATCATTTAATCTATCTCTTAATTCAGAAATTTCCTCGGCTCTTTTTACAAAAATCTCCACATCCTTAGGATCTACTGCATAAAAGTTTGCCATAAATCTTAAGTAATCAATACCTTTCATATTTTTGTACGCTCCAGCTTCTTCAGGTAGGTAGCTTATATTTTCTCTTACAAAATCAGGATACTTTGACAAATCTTTCCCCATAAAAAGCACTCTTCCTTCAGAAACAGAAAGAAGAGTTGCAATTATTCTCAATGTTGTACTCTTTCCTGCTCCGTTAGGACCTATAAGAGCAAAAACCTCACCTTTCTTTACTTCAAAATTTACTCCCTTTAAAGCCTCAAATTTCCCATAATACTTCTTCAAATTCTCAACTTGTAAAATAAAATCCAAAGAAGAATCACCTCCCTAAGGAAATTTTTTCGCAGATACATTATGAATTATATAATAATTTCATTAAAAGTTTTTAAAAATTTCCTACTTGAAAAATTTTTGCATATAAATTAGAATTTTTTATGGATAAATGAAAAATTTTTTCAATAGAGGTATAGAAACATGAAAGAGGATTTAAAAATCCATGGATTAAGACTAAGCAAACCAAGACTTGCAGTCCTTGAATTCTTTGAGAAGAACAAAACAGGTCATTTTTCTATTAATGAAATCTACGAGGAGATAAAGAAACAAAACCAAAAAGCATCTTACACATCTGTATATCGTACATGTAAACTTTTAGAAAAACTTGGCTTTTTAAGACAGATCTCTTTTGAGGAAAGACATATTCATTATGAAAGCAATTTAGTACCTCATATACATTTTCAGTGCCTTTCTTGTGGAAAAGTAATAGAAGAAGATTTAGAGCACCCAGAAAAAATTTTAGAAATATTAAATATAAAAGATAAAAATTTTCAGATAACTTCCTTTAGGATTCATATTCTTGGGTTATGTGAAGAATGCCAAAATAAAACTCAAAAAGAGGAGGACTTATGATTAAAAGTCTTACAGACCTTGAAAGGGGAGAAAAGGGCAAGATAATATCAATAAAAGGAGGAAGAGGTAAGATTTTCAGACTTGCAGAACTTGGAGTTAATCCTGGGGAAGAAATTTTAGTGGTCCAAAAATCCATGGGTCCTGTAATTATAAGGGTAAAAGACACAAATATTGCTTTAGGAAGGGGACTTGCAGAAAGCATATATGTGGAGGTAGAGGACCATGGAGAAGACCAAAATTAGAGTAGCTCTTGCAGGAAATCCCAATGTAGGAAAAAGTACTTTATTCAACCAACTTACAGGCTTAAACCAACATACAGGAAATTGGCCTGGGAAAACTGTAGAAAAAAAGGTAGGATATGTGGAAAAGGACTCCACTTTAATAGAGATCACTGATCTTCCTGGTACTTATAGCCTTACTGCTCATTCTATAGAAGAGGTTGTTGCAAGAGAATTTATTATAAAAGAAAAACCAGATATTATAGTGGTTGTATTAGATGCATCAGCCTTAGAAAGAAATCTATATCTACTTTTACAGATTATGGAACTTAGTCCAAATGTCATAGTAGCACTAAATATGTTAGATGTCTTAAAAGAAAAAAAATATAAGTTAGACACAGAAAAGCTTCAACAGAAACTTGGTATCCCCGTCATATCTACCATTGCTAGTAAGGGAATAGGAATCGACAACTTGCTAGAGAAGATTATAGATGTATATAAAAACAAGAATTTTAATCCTATGAAAATAGAGTATCCTGAAATAGAAGATACATTAAAAGAAATTGAAGCTCTTCTACCAGAAAAAATAGACGAATATCCAAAAAGATGGGCTGCAATAAAACTATTGGAGGGGGATCCTCTAATAGTCGAACTTTGTAAGAAATATGAGGGATGGGAAGAGATTAAAAATATAGTAGAAGAAAAAGAGGAAAACCCAGTTAAAGTTGCATCGGCAAGATACTCTTTGATAAAAAATATCTTAAAAGATGTATTAGAAAAACCCACGAAGCAGGTAATAACATGGACTGATAGATTAGATAATATTCTTACCCATAGAATATGGGGACTCCCTATTGCAATCCTTATAATATTTTCCATCTTTTATTTTACTTATTTCTTAAATGAAGCCATAAGTATCCCTTGGAATAACTTCTTAGGACTTATAGGATTAGGATTGAATAATCTTTTTTCCTTCTTACCTGAATGGCTTAAAAATCTCCTTATAGGAGGTATATGGCAGGGAGTTGCAAATGTACTTTCTTTTACCCCATTAATAGTAATATTCTTCTTTTTTCTTGCTCTTCTTGAAGATACTGGATACTTAGCAAGGCTTGCCTTTGTTACTGACCGAATAATGCATATATTAGGGCTTCATGGAAAGGCTTTTATCTCGTTAGTTATGAGCTTTGGCTGTAATGTGCCTGGGGTAATGGCTACGAGAACCTTAGAAAATGAAAAGGATAGACTATTACTTATAATGGTTAACTCTTTTATCCCATGTGTTCCAAGAATTTTAGTAGCATCTTTCTTTTTAAGCATATTTTTCCCTAAATATGCTCCTATCCTACTTTTGGTTCTTTATCTTATTAGTTTTCTCTCCATAATGATAAGTGGAAGAATTTTACAAAGGAAAGTTCTAAAAACTTCTTTTTCTCCTCTTCTTATGGAGCTTCCCCTATATAAGATATCTAATATAAAAATAGTTTCTCTTTATGTCTGGGATAAATTAAAATCCTTCTTAGTTAGAGCAGGAACAGTAATGGTAATTCTATCAGGGATTACATGGATTTTATCCCATATTCCCTCTGGAAATATTGAAAACTCTATTCTTGCCAATATTGGAAAGACTCTCATGCCTTTATTTTCTCCTTTAGGATTTAACTGGCAACTTACCACAGGGTTAATTTCAGGTTTCGTAGCAAAAGAAGCAAGTCTTTCTACTCTTGGTTCTATTTATGGAGCAAGTGGAAATGCATTAGGAAACCTTCTTTTAAAGGATCTATCCCCTATTACTGCTTTTAGCTTTGTAGTATTTCAGCTTCTGTATATACCTTGTGCAGCAACTATTGCTACTATTTATAAAGAGACTAATTCTTTAAAATGGACTCTTATAACTATCTTTTATTCCTTAACTTATGCCTATTTATTTACCTTAATTCTTCATACAGGAATTACACTTTTAGTGAGGTAGAAAAATGATTGAAAAAGTACTTGAATATATAAAAAATCACGAGATTGTAGATATTAAAAAGCTGAAGAAGGATTTAAATATATCTGATGAGGAATGGGATCTCATCCTCCTCCAGCTTCAAGATTTAGGATATATTGTAGAAAAAGGATCCTCAAACCAGTGTAACCTATGCTCTTATTCTAAAATTTGTTCTCAAGGATGTCTGAAATCTGAGACCTTATTTCTTTTATTACCTCCAAAGGATTAGGACTTTTTGTTATTGGTCTCCCAATTACTAAATAGTCTGCACCTTTTTCCATTGCCTCCCTTGGAGTCATTACTCTTTGTTGGTCATCTTTGATATCTCTACTTAATCTAATTCCAGGGGTCACAATAAGCATAGGTCTTCGCAAATTATTTCTTAAAAGTTCAATCTCCCAAGGAGATGCTATAACTCCATCAAGTTCGGTCTCCTGAGCAAGTTGAGCAAAAAATAAAACCTGCTCTGAGAGAGATCTGGATATTCCCCAGCTTCTTCTTAAAGTCTCCTCATTAAAGCTTGTAAGAACAGTTACTCCAAGAAGATAAGGGTATTCCGTTTTTCTTGAACTTCTGAACTCCTTTATCACTTTAACAGATTCTTTTAACATCTCTTCTCCACCTAAAATATGAAGGGTAATCATAAAAGGATCAAGGGAAAGAAGCCTTTCAAGAGTTCGTACCACAGTATTTGGAATATCAAAAAGCTTAAGATCAATAAAAACATTTGCTCCCATTTCCCTCAAAGCCTTCACTACATGAGGACCTGCCACTGAGAAAAGTTCCAAACCAACCTTAAAGTTCTTTGCATGAGAGATAAGAGATTCTGCTATATTCAGTGCCTCATTCTCCTCAGGAAAATCAAGTGCTACAATAAGAGGGTCAAACTGTTTCATAATTTTAAACCTCCTCTTTATTTTTATGGGCAAAACCAATAAGATCAACTAACTTCTCAGTTTCAAAATAACTTTCTAATTCTTGTACATTCTTCATTCCTATCCAAGGATCTCTAAAATTAGCACTTCCAATCTCCACCAAGGAAGCACCTGCCAAAATAAACTCCATCACATCAGAAAAAGATGCTATCCCTCCACAACCTATAATAGGAAGAATATTTTTCTCATATAATTCCCATATATATCTTAAAACTAAAGGTTTTACAGCAGGGCCAGAATATCCAGCAAAAATTCTCCTAAAAGTGGGCTTTCTTTTTCTCCAATCTATTGCAAGCCCTAAAAAAGTATTAAAAGCAACCACTGCTTCCCCACCTGAATCTCTTACAGCCTTTGTTAATCCCAAAATATCTGTAGCTTGGGGTGTTAATTTAACCCAAACAGGCTTATTACTTATATCTACAACTTTTCTAGTTATTTCTTTAACTGTCTCCAGATCAATACCAAAAAACATCCCTCCTTCATCTACATTAGGACAAGAAAGATTTAGTTCAATCCCCGATATTTTAAGATCTCTTATCTCCTTTGCTACCTCATAATATTCTTCTTCCTTTTCTCCAGCAATACTAACAATCACATGAGTATTTAAATTCTCAAGGAAAGAAGACTCTTCTTCTATAAATTTTTCAACTCCAGGATTTTCTAAACCTATAGAATTCAAAATTCCTGCATAAGATTCCCATATCCGAGGAGATGGATTTCCCTTGCGAGGCTTTAAAGTTATACTCTTTGTAACAATACCACCTAAAATATTTACATCGTAATAATCCATAAGCTCTCTTCCAAAGCCACATGTCCCCGATGCAAGTAGTATGGGATTTTTAAAGGTTAGACTTCCAATTTTAACCTCTAAATTACTCATTAAAACTAACCTCTAACGCTGAAAAAATAGGTCCTTCCTTACATATATGAAGCATTTTATCTTTTCCTTCTACTGCACAACTAAGACAAATTCCTATACCACATGCCATCCTTTCCTCTAAAGAGAATATAAGTTTATCTTTTTCATCTACTCTTTTATAAAGCTCTTTCAACATAGGTAAAGGTCCACAAGAAATTATTTTGTCAAAAGAATAAAGATCCTCAGGAATAAAATCCAATATCTTCCCCTTATAACCTAAACTTCCATCTTCTGTAGAAATAATCATTTCTTTACTGTACTTACTAAAATTTTCATACACTTCTTTTTGTATATATGAGGAAAAACCAAGAAAAGAGTAAAAATCAATTTTATTCCTATAGAAATCTATAAGAAAATTTAATGGGGAAATTCCCATTCCTCCACCTACTAAGAGAATTTTTTCTCCCTCTTTTAGCAGGGGAAAATAATTTCCAAGAGGAGCAATAAAAGAGATTTTTTCTCCTTTTTCCTTTTTACTTAGAAGTTCTGTACCTCTTCCCACTATCTGATAAAGAAATTCTATAAGATTTTCGGATACATCATAGAAACTCATAGGTCTTCTTAAAAAAGGATCAAAAGTGTCAGATATAAGGAGCATAGCAAATTGTCCAGGATAAATAATACAATCTCTCATATTAACCTTCACTTTTAAAAGAAAAATCTTATTATTTAAGTTTCTATTTTCAAGGATTTCCCCTATAAATTCCTTCACCTTATAATCTTTCCTTCTTTAAATACTATTCTTCCTTCAACAAAAGTCATAATAGGCCATCCTTTTAACGTCCAACCATGAAAAGGTGTATTTTTACCCTTTGAAAAGAACTTTTCTTTATCCACAGTTTTTTCCAGTGAAAGATCAATAAGAGTAAAATTTGCAGGAACATTTTCTTCTAATGGAATATAAGGGATATTTAATATTTTAGCGGGATTATAGCTCATTCTTTTAAAGAGCTTTACAAGAGAAATCTTATTTTGAAAATATCCATAAGTGATAATCAGTGGCACAGCAGTCTCAAGCCCTGAAATACCAAATTCTGCTAAGCTATATTCTACCATCTTATCATCCAAATGGTGAGGAGCATGATCTGTAGCAATTACATCAATTAGATCGTTTTTTATACCTTCCCACAAAGCTTCTTGGTCTTCTTTTGTTCTTAATGGGGGATTTACTTTTGTATTAGTATCATAATTGCTTTTCTTTACTTCCTCTTCTGTAAGTACTAAATGATGAGGTGTTACTTCACAAGTTACATTTATTCCATTTTCTTTAGCCCACTTAATCATTTCAAGACTCTGCCAACAAGAAACATGAGCTATATGAAGGTTACCACCTGTTAGAGAGGAAAGAAAGATATCTCGTGCTACCATTGATGTTTCTGCTACCCATGGAATTCCTTTCAGACCTAATAAAGTTGCAGTTTTTCCCCAGTTAATACTCCCTTCTTGAGATAAGTTACTATCTTCCGCATGCTCAATAATAGATACACCAAACATCTTTGAATATTCTAATGCACACCTGAGAACCTCACTATTTTGTACACAAGCCCCATCATCTGAAAATGCTTTTGCTCCTGCTAAGAACATATCCCCCATCTCAGAAATTTCTTTTCCTTCTCTTTTTTTTGTGATAGTCCCTATGGGATAAATTCTTATAAGTCCAGCTTTATTCGCTTTTTCATATATAAATTCAATCATAGACTTATCATCTATAGGAGGCTCTGTATTAGGCATACATGCTATAGAGGTAAAACCACCTGCAACAGCAGCCATAGAACCTGTTTCAATAGTTTCCTTCCATTCAAAACCAGGCTCCCTCAGATGAACATGCATATCAATAAGAGATGGAACTACTACTTTATCTTTACCATCTATGATATCTATATTCTCATTAACACTAATATCTTTTCCAATCTTTCTTATAATTCCATTTTCTATATAAATATCCCCTTCTTCTTCCATATCTCTTTCAGGATAAACTAATTTCACATCATGAATTAGCATCTTCATCGCCCTTACCTCCCAACATGAGATAAAGCAAAGCCATCCTAACTGCAACTCCATTTGTTACCTGCTCATTAATAACTGAGATAATACTATCTGCCACCTCTGAGGAAATTTCAACTCCTCTATTCATAGGTCCAGGATGCATAACTAAAACATCTTTCTTAGCTTTTCTTAATCTTTCAGGAGTGACACCAAAAAGCATATGGTATTCCCTTAAGCTTGGGAAAAGACCTTTCTTTTGCCTTTCCAGTTGAAGCCTCAATATGTATATAATGTCAGCATCTTCTAAAGCTGTATTTAAATCATATGTAACCTCTACATTAAGATCTTGTATATAAGGAGGGATTAAAGTACTTGGGCCACATACTACCACAGAGCTTCTCAATTTTTCCCAAGCATAAATATTTGACCTTGCAACTCTACTATGGAATACATCTCCAATGATTGCTACTTTTAAATTATCAAGCCCCCTCTTTTTCTCATATACTGTAAAAACATCTAAAAGAGCCTGAGTAGGATGCTCATGCATCCCATCACCAGCATTTATGATCTTTGCCTTTATATTTTTAGCTAAAAAATTAGGAACTCCTGAAGCACTATGTCTTACAATAAACATATCTATACCCATAGCTTCTAAGGTTTTCACAGTATCAAGAAGAGTTTCACCTTTTTGTACACTGCTTGTAGATGTAGCAATACTTATGGTATCTGCACTGAGATATTTTGCAGCAAGTTCAAAAGAAGATCTTGTGCGAGTACTGGGTTCATAAAACAGAGTACATATAGTTCTACCACGAAGTGTAGGGACTTTTTTTATGGTCCTCTTTAATATATCCTTCATGGAACTTGAAGTTTCAACAATAAGCTCAATCTCTTCCTTAGTAAGATCTTCAATACCGATCAAAGCTTCCATATTCAGCATAGATATCACTTGTCCTCCTTCCACTCGCCTATCACTACCTCATCTACACCATCAACTTCTTCAAGCCTTACTTCTATCTGCTCTTTCTTGGAAGTAGGAACATTCTTACCCACATAATCTGCTCTAATGGGAAACTCTCTATGCCCTCTATCCACAAGAACTGCAAGTTGTACACTCCTTGGTCTTCCTATATCTATCAAAGCATCAAGAGCAGATCTCACTGTTCTTCCTGTATATAAGACATCATCCACAAGAATCACATCTTTATCATCTACAGAAAATTCTATTTCTGTTTTTTCCACCTTTGGTTGATCTAATCTCAGATTTAAATCATCTCTATAAAGAGTAATATCAAGACTTCCTACAGGAATATCACTTTTTTCAATCTCTTCCAAATAATTTTTTAACCTTTTTGCAAGAGGAACTCCCCTTCTTCTTATTCCTACTAAAACAATATTCCCTACACCTTTATTCCTTTCTACAATCTCATATGCAATTCTTCTTAAAGCTCTCAAAATAGCATCTTTATCCATAATTTTCGCCTTTTCTTGAAAATACATAAAAAACCCTCCCTTCATATATAATAAAAAAGCGGGCATATCCACTTTTCATGGACATGCCCGCCTATTCTTTAACTTTGCTTCTATATTTTTATTCAATTTTACCCCCTTTTTAGCCTCACTGGGCTAAATTAAAGGTCATATTATGATAATAAAGATAAAAAATTATGTCAAGCCAAAATATTACGACTCAGCAAATTTTTCCTTAAAATCATTCAGGATTAAAAAACAAATTACTTCTTATTCTTATCTCAAAAGCAAATGCTAAAAAGTTTAAAAAAATAATTATAAGCAAACCCTATTAACTCATGTAATTCTCTAAATGTTCTCTTATGTTTCGGAGATATAATTTTTCATCTTAAAACTTTCTCATTTACATTTTAAGATTTTTTTATATGGATTTTTTTGTAAGGAAATTCAAACAATTGACTCTAAGTTTACTATATAATACAATTAATTAAATCTCTATCATAATAGAATCGAATTCTTTTGATGGGGGGGGATGTAAAAACAAAAAAAATTTAATTCTTGCTGACCTTTCCTTTCCATTCCAAAACTTCTTTTAGGAGGAAATGTATGAAAAGATTAGTTTTGATTTCTTTTCTAATTATTATTCTCTTACTAATGTCTGCAACAGCACAAACACCTAAGAAACTTGTCTTTGCATGGATACCAAAATCTTTAAACAATCCTGTATTTGAATTAGGAAGAGATGGCGCTTTTGCGAGAGCACAAGAAATATCTAAGCAAGGGCCTTACCAAGTTGAAATACTTTATGTTGCTTCAGTAGCGTCAGATGCTAATGAACAAGCAAGAGTAGTTGAGGATGTTGTAGCTCGTAAAGTAGATGGTATTGGCATATCTTGTAATGATCCTACCGCTTTAATTGATGTGATTAATAAAGCAGTAGATGCAGGAATACCTGTAATGACCTTTGACTCTGATGCCCCAAAGAGTAAAAGATTTACATATCTCGGTGTAGATAACTATGAAGGTGGAAGATGGGCAGCTAAATTATTAGTAAAAGCCATGGGAACAAAGGGAGACGTTGCTCTTCTTACAGGTGTACCTGGAGCACTAAACTTAGAAGAAAGAATGCGTGGATTTAAGGATGAGATAAAAGGTTATCCTAATATCAAAATTGTAACCACTGTTGCATGCTATGATGATATCAATAAAGGCGTTGAAGTCGTAGAAGAGACTATGCAGAGGTATCCAAAATTGAGAGGATGGTTCTTTGTAGGACTTTGGCCTCTCAATGCAGAAAGAGGATCTATGCCATTATGGGAAAAGGCAGCAAAATCAAAGAAGGTGTTTACTGTAGCCTTTGATACTCTTCCTGTAGAATTACAATATCTTAAAGAAGGACTTCTTTCAGGATTAGTAGGACAAAAATATTGGGGTTGGGGATACGATACTATAGATATGCTATATCGTAAAGTAACAAAAGGAGAAAAATTCCCTGATTGGGTAGATAGTGGAATGGATATAGTTACTAAGAAGAATGTAGATGCAATGATTAGAGCAATGTTACTAAAAGATTTCAAGACTCCACTCCCTCCTGCATTCTAAGTCCTAAAAGAGAAAACATAGAAAACTTTGGGGTATCAGTGGGGAGTATACTCACTGATACCCCTTTTCAAATTAGGAGGTGAGAAACTTCTATGAATCAAATATTGAAGATGGAAGAAATATCAAAATCTTTTCCAGGTGTTCAAGCTCTTAATAAGGTAGATTTTGAATTATACGAAGGAGAAGTTATGGGACTTGTAGGAGAGAATGGAGCAGGAAAATCTACTCTTATGAAGATATTGAGTGGAGCTTATCAAAAAGATGCAGGAAGAATATTCCTTGATGGAAGAAAAATTGAGATAGAAAGTCCTTATCATGCTCAAAAATTAGGGATAAGTACCATTTATCAAGAGTTCAATCTAACTCCTAATCAGACTGTTGCTCAGAATATATTTTGCGCTAGGGAACCAATTAAAAAAAGCATCTTAGGAAATTTAGGTTTCGTGGATAAAGAATTAATGGAAAAAGAAGCCCAAAAATTATTAGGTATGGTAGAAGCTGATATATCTCCAAAGGAAATGATAAGAGATCTTTCTATAGCAGAAAAACAAATGGTTGAAATAGCTAAAGCTTTAGCTTTTAAAGCTAAGATTATTATTATGGATGAACCCACATCAGCCTTAGGACTTGAAGAAGTAGAAAAACTTTTTGAAATTATAAACCAATTGAGAACCCAAGGAATAGCAATAATATTTGTTTCTCATAGATTAGAAGAGGTCTTTAGAATCGCAGATAGAATAACCATACTAAGAGATGGAAAATTAGTGGGAGTAATGAGAAAAGAAGAAGCCAATATTGAAAAAGTTATTTATCTCATGGTAAATAGACCTTTGTCAGAGATGTTTCAGAAGGAAGAAGTAAAAACAGAAGAAGCAATTTTAGAAGTGAAAAATCTTTATAAAAAAGGAGTTATAAAAAACACCAGTTTTAAATTGTATAAAGGAGAAATCCTTGGTGTAGCAGGTTTAGTAGGAGCAGGTAGGACAGAAATGGTAAGACTGATATTTGGAGCGGATAAAAAGGATAAAGGCGAAATTTATTTAGAAGGGAAAAAGGTTGAAATTAATACTCCTGCAGATGCAGTTAAGTTAGGTATAGGACTTGTTCCTGAGGATAGACAAGGAGAAGGACTTATACTTAAACTTGCAGTGAGAGAAAATATTGGCATTTGTATATTGAGAAATTTAGTAAATACTCTTTTTGTTAATAAAAATAAACTTTCAGAAATAGCTCAGAATTTTATCCAAAGATTAAATATTAGAACTCCAAGTATATTTCAAAAGGTATTATATCTTTCAGGAGGAAACCAACAAAAAGTGGTTCTTTCAAAATGGCTTGCTTTAAATCCCAAAATACTTATACTTGATGAACCTACCCGGGGAATAGATGTATCAGCAAAAGCTGAAATTCATACCATTATGAACCAATTAGCAAAATCAGGTATAGGTATTATAATGATCTCTTCAGAAATGCCTGAGATTTTAGCAATGAGTGATAGAGTATTAGTAATGAATGAAGGGAAATTAGTCGCAGAAATTTCCAAAAAAGATGCTACTCAAGAAAAGATTATGGCTTATGCTTCTGGATATATCAACTGATTTAATGAATTATCAGGAGGTTTAAGATGAAAAATAAAACTTCAACTAAAAATTTTGGACAATTCTTAAAATTCCAAAAATTTCAGGAAATTGGAATTCTTATAGTTTTAATTATTTTAGTTTTGTTTTTAAGTATTACTACCTCTACTTTCTTGACTTCCACAAATATTTTCAATATATTAAGAGCTTTTTCCTGGAATGCTATAAGTGCCTTTGGAATCACCATGGTCATTATTACAGGTGGTATTGATCTATCTGTAGGGTCTGTAATGGCTCTTTCTGGACTAATTTCTGCAATGATGTTAAGAGCAAATTTTGGAGATTTCTTGTCTATTTTAGGAGGATTATTTATTGGGGCTTTAGTAGGGTTTATAAATGGATTTTTAGTAGGTAAAACAAATCTTCCTCCCTTTGTAGCAACCTTAGGTACTATGAATATAGCCCGAGGATTTTGCTATGGATTAACAGGAGGATGGCCTGTAAGAGACTTACCAAAAAGTTTTATATTTTGGGGACAATATGATATTCCTTTCTTAGGGTTAAAAATACCTCTTCCTGTGGTTGTTATGGCTGTCCTTTGTATTTTAACTTCCCTATTTTTAAATCGCACTGTTTGGGGATATAGGATATATGCAGTGGGTGGTAACGAGCAAGCAGCAAGCCTCTCTGGAATAAATACAAAAAGAACGAAGATATTAGTTTATACTCTTTGTGGATTCTTAACTGCCATTGGAGGAATCTTAATGACTGCAAGGCTTGGAGTTGCAGCTCCAACAGCAGCTTCGGGTTATGAATTAGATATTATTGCTGCAGCAGTAATTGGTGGAACATCCTTAACGGGAGGAGAAGGAACTATCTTAGGTGCACTTATTGGAGCTGTAATTATGCAAGTTTTAAGAACAGGAATGGTTCTTTTAGGATTCCCAGCATATTGGCAACCTGCTGCTACTGGTATTATTATTATTGCAGCTGTTATATTTGATCAGTACCGTAAAAGAAAAATGGGCTTAGTTCAATAAGTTTTAAATTTAAATGGAGATACGATTAGAGAATTAAGAAGAGATATATCAAGTTTACCCTTATGGAAAACTCCTCTGATTCTTTCTGAAGAAAGATAGGAAAATTTCAGGTAAGAAGATAATGTAAAAATAACAGAAATATTTTTAAGGATGGAAAATTTGTTTATTTAAAAGATTATTTTTGAGGAAGACTGATCCATTGACAATTCTTTAAAGGGAAAAACAATATAGATAGAAATTAGATTCCAAAAGGTTTTTAGAGCCTCCAAAATATTACCTACATTTTAATATATGGAGGGGGTAAATAACATGGGTGATGGGAAAAGAAAATTATCACCAGCACTTTTTCTCCTTATTCTTATCTGCTTCTTCCTTCCTTAGAATTGAATTGGTATCTTTTTTCTCAAAGAGATCGTATAGGAAAGTCTTAATTATAAAAAACCTTTTGAATGAGCTATTAATATATTTTTGTAGCGTATATTTGAAAACTTTACATATAATTATTTTTTAAAATCATATTTTAGGAATATAATAAAAATAATATCAATCTTAATAAGGAGGTGAAGATATGAAGGAAAGAAGAGAACCTGTGGTGCTTGAAAATTTTGGTGAAAAGATTTTTGGTGTTATCCATATACCTGAAAAGACTCCTGCTCCATTTGTGCTTTTCTGCCATGGATTTACGGGTACTAAAATAGAATCACATCGCATCTTTGTAAAAGCTGCTGAAGCTTTAGCAAAAGAAGGCATAGGTGCCTTAAGAATTGACTTCAGAGGTTCAGGAGACAGTGAAGGCTCCTTCAAGGATATGACTGTAGAAGGAGAAGTCTCTGATGCTATGGTAGCATTGGACTTCCTGACCAAAAACGATCTCGTAGATAAGGAAAGAATAGGAATATTAGGACTTTCTATGGGAGGAGCCGTAGCAAGTATGGTATCAGGAAGGAATCCTCTTGTTAAATCTTGTGTACTCTGGTCTGCAGTATGTCATTTTGATATATTCTTCAGTAATCCAGAAGAAGCTCAAAAAATAAAAGACTATGGTGATTTTATAGATCTTGGTGGAAATCCATTAGGAAAAAGATTCTTAGCAGAGATACCAAATATAAAACCTTTAGAAGAGTTAAAGAAAAGAAGTCTCCCTGTTTTAATAATTCATGGAAGTGGGGATCCAGTAGTACCAATTCAACATGCTTATGACTACTATAATGGGATAAAGGATTCCCACAAGACAAATCTTGAGATAATTAAAGACTCAGATCATACTTTTAATTCTATTGAGTGGGAAAATCAGGCTATTGAAAAAAGTATAAATTGGTTTAAAGAAACTCTATAAAGATTAAGAAGTAGGGGGCATAAATGTCCCCTACTTCTTATCATTTCACATATTTTTCAGGATTTTTTTCAAATTCTATTTTACAAGCTTTATTACAAAAATAATATTTCTTCCCTTTATACTCAGAAACTGCTGGTGGATTCTTTTCATCCACTTCCATCCCACAAACAGGATCCTTTGCCATAATACAATCCCTCCTTTCCTAAGGGACAATAGTTTTTGTTCCATTATAAAGTTCTTATTCATAAATTTCATCTCACATAGAAGCCCTAAATCTTGTTAATCTTAAGGAATTAAAAACTACAAAGACAGAACTAAATGCCATAGATATTCCAGCAATCATAGGGTTAAGAAGTAACCCTATAAATGGATAAAGCACTCCTGCTGCAATAGGCATTCCTATTACATTGTAAACAAACGCCCAGAACAAATTTCCCTTTATAGTATTTAAAGTCTTTTGACTTAGTTCCAGAGCTCTTACAACTCCTTTCAGATCACCCCCCATCAGAATAATGTCAGAAACTTCTATAGCCACATCAGTTCCGGATCCTATAGCAATACTTAGATCTGCCTGAGAGAGTGCGGGAGCATCATTTATCCCATCCCCAACCATAGCTATTTTTTTACCACGATTTTGAAGTTCTTTTACTTTATTTACTTTATCTTCTGGTAAAACCTCAGCAAAAAAGTACGAAAGCCCCAATTTTTCTGCTATTATCTTTGCTGATATAAAGTTATCTCCTGTAATCATACCTACCTCGTATTTCATACTCTTAAGCTTTTTTACCACATCCTTTGCTTCTTCCTTCAACTCATCTTGAAAAGAAAGCAGCCCTATCGGCTTCATATCTTCACTTACCATTACCACTGTTTTAGCTTCATTAATCAGGCTTTCGGATATTTCTTTTATCCTTTTTTCAAAGCCATCATATCTCCCAACAAAATATTTTTTATCCTCTAAAGATCCTTCTAATCCCTTCCCAGGAATCTCCTTTATATTATTTACAGGTAAAGGAGAAATTCCCAATTTCTCTACGTCTTCTACAATAGCTTTTGCTATGGGATGTTCAGAAAATCTTTCTAAAGAATAAGCAATCTCTAAAATCCTATCCTTATCAATCTCATCTAATGGAATAACATCTTTTAATATTAGTTTCCCATAAGTTAACGTCCCTGTTTTATCAAAAATAACAGTATCAACTTTATTTGTCTTCTCAAGAACCTCTGCATTTCTTATAAGTATTCCCATTTGAGCCCCTTTTCCTACCCCTACTATTAATGCGGTAGGGGTAGCAAGTCCTAAGGCACAAGGACACGCAATAATTAAAACTGAGACAAAATTCACCAAGGCATACTTAAAAGATGGGGAAGGACCAAAGAAATACCATATTAAAAATGTCGTGATAGAAATAGCAATTACTGTAGGAACAAAAATGCTTGCAATTTTATCCACAAGCCTCTGAATAGGAGCTTTACTACCTTGGGCTTCTTCTACAAGCCTAATTATCTGAGATAAGGTAGTCTCAACTCCCACCTTCTCTGCTTCAATTTTTAAAACCCCATTTAAGTTAACAGTACCAGCAAAAACCCTATCCCCAATTTTTTTATCTACAGGAATACTTTCTCCTGTAAGCATAGACTCATCTACAGAAGAAAAACCTTCTACTACCCTTCCATCCACAGGAACTCTCTCTGATGGTTTCACAAGAACTATATCTCCCTTTACTACTTCATCTACAGAAATCTCTATAAAGTTTTCTCCTCTTTTAACAAAAGTAGTCATAGGTTTCAAAGAGATTAATTTTTTAATTGACTGAGAAGTTTTACTTTTTGCTTTAGCCTCTAAATATCTACCCAGAAGAATAAATGTAATAATTACGGTAGAAGTATCATAGTAAACCTCAGGAGATATTCCTATACCTGAGAAGAAAGATGGATAAAAAGTAACAAAAACACTATAAAGATAAGCAGCTGTAGTTCCTAAAGCTACTAAAGTATTCATATCTGTAGTTTTGTGCCTTAATGCAGAGAAAGCGAATTTGTAAAATCTATATCCCCCATAAATCTGTACAGGGGTAGCAAGTATAAAAAGAAGTAGAGGAGAAAATTTCAAAAACATACTTCCCATAAAGACAGGAATTGTAAAGATCAAACTTATTAGAAATCTTCTTCTTATATCTTTTAATTCTTTTTGTCTGTATTTCTCTTCTACATTTTCCAACACCTCTTTTTTTGGTTCCAAAGCCTCATAACCTATATCCTTAATTACTTTCTGTACTACCTTATAGCTTGTTAAAGATGGAATATATTCGAGATAAAGTTCTTCCTTAGCAAAATTTACATCTGCCTTTACAACACCGTCTATATTTCTTACTGCATCTTCTATCCTCTTAGCACAACTTGCACAACTCATTCCAATAATTGGAAGAATAGCTTTAGATGTAATCACTTCATATCCAATATCTTCTATTTTCTTTTTTATCTCAGAGATATTAACATCTTCACCTAAAATCTCTGCTCTTTCTAAGGATAAATTTACATTTACATCTTGAATACCATCTAATTCTTTTAAGGTATTTTCTATCCTCAATGCACACGAAGCACAAGTCATACCCGATATAGGTAATTCTACTTTCTTAGCCATATTTAAAACTACCTCCAAATTTTTCTTATTATATTTTATACCTTTTTAGTAGGAAATCAACCTAAAAAAATTTTTAAATATTCATAAGTTCTTTTTTAATCTCTTCTTGTACAGTATCCCTGTTATCATAAGTCAAGTAATATATCTTGCCATACTTTTTGAAATCTGGGATGAAATCTCTATGAAGAGAAGCAACAATGTTTTTGTTACTTTCTAAGAGTGAATATAACCTCTCCTTAAATCTGTTTGATAAAAACTCCATTTTACCTATTTCGTCCAAAATAAAAACCTTACCTTCTTGACAAAATATATCCTCAATTATGGTATTAAACTTCTCTATATCAAGGAAATACTTCCCAAATTTATAAGGTGTTTCTTTAAATATAGAAGCAAAATCAAAACTTTCTCCTGTTTTCAAATCTACAAGGGTAAAACCAACTCTAACATTATTTTCCCTAACCTCTTTTGTAATAAATCCGCAAGTGGTAATTCCTCTTTTAAGACAAAATTCATTTATCTTTTTTAAAAGAGTTGTTTTTCCTATACCTGATTTCCCTGTAACAAATATTTTCATGAATTCACCATTGAATTATAAAAATTTTTGTATTATATCATAGACTAATGTACTTTATTACTATTGATTTTGGGACTACAAATTTCAAAATATTTTTGTGGGATTATAATGGAAAAATAATCCTCAGAAGATCTTTTCCTACACCCATCTTGTCGGATAATACTATTGATCCCTTTGCTATTTTAAAAATTATTAACGACTTTTTTAATAGCTTAGAAAGAAGATACAAAAAAATAGAAGGCATATCGGTAACAGGAATGGGAGAGGCAGGACTTTTAGTAGATAAGAAGGGAAATCCTCTAACTCCAATTTTTTCATGGCTTAGCGAGAAAGGCTCTGAAGAGCTAAAAATTCTTGAGTGTGAAAGAGAAAAGCTCTTCAATATTACAGGCTTAAAAATACTTCCCAAATACTCCTTAGCTAAAATACTCTGGTTAAAAAAATATGAGAAAGAATTATGGGAAAAAAGCTATAAATGGTTAAATGCTGTTGATTTCATCAACTTCTATCTTACAGATAAGATGGTCACAGATTATACACTTGCCAGTAGAATGCTTCTTTTTGATATCAAAAAGAAAAGATGGTCCAAAGAGATCCTAAAATCTTTTGACATTCCAGAAGAAAAACTTCCCCAAATACAACCTCTTGGAACTATAATAGGAGAAATCAACCCCATTTTATCCAGAAAATTTTCCCTACCTAAGTTTCCCATAATATTAGGAGGACATGATCACCCTGTAGCAAGTTTATCCCTTAATCTTAAAAATTCTCTCCTTGATTCTTGGGGAACAGCAGAAGCCTATTTAATTCATACAAGGGAACCTCTCCTTAAAGAGGACATAAGGAAACTGGGTTTCTCTGTGGGATGTATAAAAGATGATCTCTATTATCTAATAGCAGGGATCCCCTTCTCTGGAGGGATTAAAAAATGGTTAAAGGAAAACATGAGATGGGAAATATTGCCTAAAAAGAAATCAAGCAAAGTTTTATTTTTCCCATACCTTCTTGGAGAAAAACTATCCCAAAAGGATGTCCTTATTAAAGGTTTCTTTTATGGGATAGATCATAACACCACCATCGATGATTTAAAAACAGCTGTATGGGAAGGAGTCTTTTACGAAAGTAGAGATATTATTGAAAATATTAAGAATTTAGGTGTAGATATGGAAAAGATTATATTAACAGGGGGAATGAGCAGATTTAAATCCTTAATAGAACTAAAGGCTAATATTTTAAATATACCTCTTTATGTATCTTCAGAAAAAGAACTAACTTCAAAGGGCTTAGCATGGACTATTGTAAGAGCTATAAATCCTGAAAATATAGATGACTTTCAAGAAAAATCATTTTATATTATAAATCCCAATAGTAAAAAGGAATACGAAGAAAAATTTGAGGAATATAAAAAAATAAAGGACCTGCTGGGGATATAGAGTCCAGCAGGTCCAAGTTGCTAACTTACTTTAAACCTTCCAAAACAGAATTTATGGCAGCCTCAAATTTAGGTCTTGAGGCTTTTATAGACTTTGCTGGATTAGCTACATCTATTTGATCCATCAACTCAGTAAAACCAGGAATTCCTGCTACAGGATTTATTACCACTCTTGTAGAAGCATCCATCAAAATATCGTAGATTTCTTTTCCTCCAACTTTTTCAATTTGATTCTTTACTACCAACTCTTTTTCTTTATCTGTAGGCAAGAGTGTCCAAAGAAGATATAAAGCTGCAAGCTCAGGTTCTTTTGTAGAAGATGCTATAGCCCAAGCAGCATCGTCTCCCTCATCGGCACTTTTCTTTTTACTATCTGGCCCCTTAGGGAAAGGAACTATTCCAAGCTTATTTCCTAATGCATCTCTCATAGTACCAAGATCCCAAGGACCCCAATAATCCATGCATATAATAGCCTTTTGGAACCTTCCCTGAGGATCTGTCCACCAATCTGCAGGTCTCATTTTATACTTAGTGTCCATATCATATACTGCTTGAAATGCTCTATATGCTTTAGGAGTATCCATAGCAAAAATTGGCTTTCCACCTATATATTTAACAATCTCTACATCATTGCTCCAGAGAAATGGCTGATATGTTCTCCAGCTTGTATAGGCATATTGGTCAATTTTACCATCACCATTGACATCTTGGGTAAGTTGTTTCCCAAGATCAAAGAAGGTATCCCATGTCCATTTTCCTTGTTTATAAAGATCTAAAGGATCAGGAAGCCCTGCCATCTCAAATTTTTCCTTATTGTAGTAGAGAATATAAGGAAATACATTATCGTTGTATATATTTGTTACTGCATAAATTTGTCCTCTCCAAGTAAAATAATCTAAGATGGTTTTTCTGAATCCTACCGCATTCCAAAGATCCTTGTTTTTGAAATCAATATATTTATTAAGGGGAAGAAGCATTTTCTTCATCATCCATGTGGGTTTTTGTCTGCTATCTATATAAACTATGTCTGCCCCTGATCCAGAAAGAATAGCTGCAGTTTGTTTTTCCACTTTTGTTTCCCAAGTTACATATACAATTTTTACCTTAACCCCGGTAATTTTCTCAAACTCCTCCCTTACCTGTTTAGGAGATCTTACCCCCGGAATACTACTTTTTTCTTCCTCAGGCCAATGTTGCCATACATAAAGAGTTTTTCCTCTATATTTTTGGGTATCAATGTTTAAGGTGTAATTCCCAAATTTTACAGAATATACCTTTTGTCCAAATCCAGGAACAAGGCTTAAAAAGGCAAAAAGTGTTAAGAAAATACTTACAAATAGAACTTTTTTATTTTTCATCCAAATTAAACCTCCTACTTAAAAATTTCTAATGAGGTCTCCAAAGTAACTCCTTCAGGGAAGAATTCAAAAATAATTTTTACATCTCTATCTATTTTTTCTACTACATCCTTTTTTATCGTTACTTGAAGATCATTTACGCTAAAATCATCCCACCCCCTAAGATATGGAGTCCAAGAATCTCTTATAGGTTTTCCATCTTTAGCTCCAAATACTTTTATGGCACACAGACGAGTACCGTTAAATGCTATGTAAAAATTAAGATCTCTTGGAACACCTGTTACTATATTAAAAGGCTTATCCAAAAGAACAGGATTTTTATATTGAACTATTTCTAAAGGATAATCTGCACTTTTTGTAAATTTAAAAGTCAAGATTCCCAAAGTTCCATATTCTCCAGGTTTTAAAATCTGTTTTATCAAAGAGCTTTTTAATACAACCTTTTCTTTCCCATTAAGTTCATAATCCTTCCCCTTCTCTAATTTTTTACTTCCCAGATATACATCTTTCAACTCATTTCCATTTAGTTCCATATTTATTTCTTTATCCTTTATATTTTCCGACTCTTTAATAAACAAAACTCCAGGATTTAAGAAAGCATTAGGATTACCATAAGAAGCATTTATTATAAATCTTATTGAGGTTTCATCTCTCCAAAGTCTATTCCTACGATCATAATTATTACCATTGTCCCAATAAAAAGTTGCCATATCATATTTTTTTGCCACCCTAATCAAATTATCATACCAGTACCATTCTGCAGGCTTATTCCCATTATATAATCCATACTCTCCTATAATAAATGCATAATCTTTAAATTTATCTTTAACAATCCTGATATCCTTATCCATTTGTTCTTTATCTCCCTGAGTTCCCCATGTCTTCCTTCCCCACCAATCAGCAGTAAAATCCCAAGGAGAATAGTAGTGAACACCAATTATAATGTTAGGATCTTTTGGTGGAACAAAATATTTTTCAGCCTTATAAGTATCTGTTGATAAAGGAGGAACTACCACAAGTCTTTTATCATTAAATCCTCCAGAATTTCTTATTAATTTCAATATTCTTTCATTTACCTCATTTTGAATATCACCTGCAACATCATCAGAATATCCTTCATATGCTGGCTCATTTATTGTTTCAAATATCAATTTTTCAGAGTAGTCCTTAAATCTATCGGCGATTTGCATCCATAATTTTTCAAGTTTCTTAATAGTACCTTCTTTATCTTGTTTCATTTCCCCACTTAACCATCGCCACGAATCGTGATGTACATTTATTATCACATATAAATCTTTATCTAATGCCATTTTTACAACTTCTTCTACTCTATCCATCCATGCTTTATCCACTTTATAATCAGGAGCTGGTCCCATATGATCCACCCATGTAACAGGTATTCTCACACTCTTAAACCCAATCTTTTTTATATCATCAAATATATAGGATTCAGTCTTAGGATTTCCCCAAGAAGTTTCATTAGGTATTGCATCTAATGAATTTCCTAAATTCCAACCAGGATCCATCTCTTTTACTGCTTGGTGAGGGGTCTTATAGTTAAATACACCTTTGTATGTAGCCACTTTTGCTCCTCCTATTACAAAAATAAATATTATAAATAAACAAAATACTACAGTCTTTTTCACCCTAATTTCCTCCTTATTATTTTACAAACCTTATATCATCTACATATAAAGTAGCATCCCCTGCAGGAGTCCCAGAAACTTCAATAGACATACCCCATATTCTCTTAAGATCAACATCTGAAAAAGATTTAAGAGGAACAGAAATTTTTGTCCAGGAAGTAGAAACTCCTCCAGTGATAGTAAATTTCCCTGAATATTTTTCTTTTTCATTAGAATTGATAGGTGCTTCTACCAATGTAATAAGGAGATTATAATTGTCAGATTTTTCTGCTTTTATATAGAATTCTAAAGTATTAAACTGGGAAAGATCTAAAATTTTACTTGTGTTATTTAAATCCCATTTGGTAAAATTTATTCCCATACCAGCCCACCAACTGGTCCAAACAAAATGAATTTTTATACTTTTCTTTCCCGAAAAAGCAACCCCTTCTACTTCTTCTGCCTTACAACCATCTGGAGAAGCCCAGAAGCCTATAGAAGCAAGATCTGATCCTTCTTTTTCCCCATCATAAATTAATATCTCTTTTGATGTTTGAGAAAATGCTGAAGAAATCAAAAGAAAAAGTAATAAGGTTACCCAAAAAAGCTTTTTCATCTAGAACACCTCCTAATTTATATTTAAAAAACTTATCCTATTATACCTGTCCTTTCTATACTTTCCACAAAAAATCTTTGTGTAAATAGATAAAAAATCAACATAGGTAATATCACAAGAATTGCTCCTGCATATTGAGGAGGAAGTATCAATAGAGGATCCCATATCTGAGTTCCACCAGTAATTATTGCTTTAATATTAGCTAAATTAAGACTTAGAGTATATTTCTCAAAGTCCCCTATATATGCTGATGGTTCAAAGACATCATTCCAATGCCAGACCAAAGAAAACAGAAAAACAGTTAAAACAGCAGGCACAGAGTTAGGTATAAAGACTCTCACGTAAGTTTGAAATGGTGAAGCTCCATCTACATAAGCAGCCTCCTCTAATTCCTTAGACATTCCTCTAAAAAACTGCCTAAAGATATATATAAAGAGTCCACTTCTCAAACCACCACCTAATATAGTAGGAAGTATTATAGGATAATAAGTATTAAGTAGATTAAGAGGCTCATCTTTTATTAAACTTATAATTCCAAGAATATCAAATTTTTGATAGAAGATATAAAGAGGAATAAGAAGAACCTGTGGAGGAACAATAAGGGTAAAAAGAATAAGAGCAAAGATAAACTCCCTTTCTTTAAACTTAAATCTTGCTAAGCCATATCCAATCATAGAGCAACTTATAACATTAAATATAGCTGGTATTATAGAAATTAAAAGGCTATTCTTAAATGCATTAAAGTAATTCAAAGAGTTAAAAGCAAGCTTAAAATTTTCAAAAGTTAAATGCTTAGGTATCCAAACCACCGTAGGATCTATCAAGTCTTCTCTACTTTTTAATGCAGTACTTAACATAAAAAGTATAGGCCTAATTAATACATAAGATAGTCCTAAAAAAAGCAAGATTTTTAGAATAGAAATTGTAATTTTTGATATTCTACGTCTCCATATAGCTATAAGTTCTTCTCTCTGATACATATTTTCCTCCTATTCGTTCATATAGAACACTCTTCTGGAGATGATCCCTATCACAGCAAGAAGCAAAATACCAATAATAAGGAAATAGAGCCAAGCTATAGCAGCACTGTAGCCATGCTGCAATTTTCCAAAAGCTACATCTAAAATATATCTAAGTACACTGTTACTATAATCTGTAAAGGAATCTATAACTGTATAAACCACATTTACTAAAATAATTGGAGAAATCATAGGAAGAGTTACTTTCCAAAAAGTCTCCCAAGCTGTAGCACCTTCCACACTTGCCACTTCATATAAAGAAGAAGGAATAGATTGTAGTCCTGCTAAGAATATAAGAATCTGTACTCCCGATTTCCATATAATCTCATATATTCTATCTATTGCATCTATTATAGGTAAGATAAAGGGAATATTGCCTGTAATACGAATAAGAAATGCTCTAAAATCTATTCCTTGCAAGAAAGGAGAATTAGAAAGTGCCATTCCCGCTTGAGCACCAACATTAAATTGTTCCAAAGAATTGGATTCTAATACATAAAGAAGTGCTCCAGACATTACTACCACAGGCAAGAAGAATATAGCCCTAACAAGAGCTCTTCCTCTAAACTTTTGATTGAGAAGAATAGCAATAAACAGGGCAAACATTATTATTAGAGGTATATCAACCAATATATTACCTACTTCTGCAGTTAAATACTGTATAAAAGTAGGATCCTCTCTAATGGCCCTAACAAAATTTCTGAATCCTACAAAAACAACTTTATAACCATCTGGAGAAACGTCAAGTTCACTAAAAGCAAATATTAAGGATTGTATAAATGGCCATGCAAAAAAAATTAAAAAACCAATTAACCAAGGATATACAAACAATCTCCCGGTTCTTGCTTGTCTCTGAGCTAAAGTCTTTACTTTTTTATTTTTTATTACCATATAACATTCCCCCTTAATTTTCACCTAACAAAAATATAAAATCTTCACCATTAATCTTTTTACCTTTATAATTTACTGCTTTTTTGTTATAGTTAACCACAACTTCTACATTATTCTTGTAAAGAACCCTATAAACACCTTCCATAATTTTTTGATGTTTATCAATAGGAATATTTAAAATATATGAGTACAGATCCTTAATCTTATGATATTCATTGGCTGCTTGATCAATCCAATCTTTGTAATGAGAACTTACCATTTCATTATAAAAACTCTTTTTAAAATAAGAAGAATCCTCATAAGTAAACGTGTAATATGGAATTGCTCCATATTCTATCATTCTTAAAAACTCTTTCTTCTGATTTTCCCTAAGATTTCCAGATTTCCCACTATAAGGAATATATCCATGGATAACCATCTGGTAAAAAGGAATAGGTTCTGTCTCAATGGCAAAATTACTGGAATCTAAAGGCATATCTACAATCATCTTTGCAAAAGATAGAATATAAAAGTTTCCTGAAGTAAAATTAAAACTATACTCTTCTTTATATGTACTTAGAGTTTCCTTCCATAAGATTGCAACATCTTCTTTTGAAAGAAGGTTGGGAGATTTATTTTGAGAATATATATAGTTCCCCATATTTTCAATAAACACATTGTTTAATCCATATTTATCAAGATCTCTCAAAAAGTTATTGAGATAATAGGGAAGTTTATTTGGAAGCACTAAAAACCATGGATCATAATCCCTATTCTTCTTTTTAGTTACAGGGTCCCATTTGTATAAAAAAGCCACTCCATTATTCAAATATCTATTAGCATCTCTCGTAACCGAAAATCCATTCCCTTGTTCATGAACTTCAATAATTTCTGCTGTAAATGTTATTTTAATATGATTTTGTTCACAATAAGCCAAAAGTTTCTTAAAACCCTTTTCTCCTCCTAATTTAGCTTCAAATTTTACCCCATTTGTTATCTTACTTAAATATCCGCCAGGTTGATAACCTTTCATAATAAGGTTTATATTCTTTATTCCTTTCTCTTTAAAGTCTTGTAAAATATTTATAGTTTCATCAAAAGTGGTAAGAGGGAAAACTTCTATCACAGGGACTCCAGCCTTTGTAGTCTTTATTTTTATACTACTAATAATACTTAGATTAAAAGGTAATCCTTTTTTCTCAGATATTTCTTTTCGTAGCACCCCATTTCTAATAAGATAATCCCTATAAAATTTTGCCATACTTGAGTAATCCACATCTTTACCTGTAAAAAGAAAATAATTGATCACTATATCATTTTTAAGAGTATATGGAGAAAACTTATTTACAAGCACATCTACCACTTCTCCTGACTGTCCTGTAGATGATTCACGCTCATAGAGGAGAAATTTATGAATATTTCTATAATTAAAAACAGGATAGACTCTAAAATACGAAGTAGAATTTCCTGCAGCATAACATGCAATACTTGCATCAAGGTCTCCACTCTCTATAACTCCTAAAATACCTAAATCACCTTTTTTAACCCCAAAAACAGGAAGCTTTATTCCTTCTACTTTTGGAGACATATCGTATAGAGGAAGACCATAGTCATATCCATATATAGGTATTTCAAAACCCCTCTCTATACCAAATCTTTGATCAAATCTAACAATAGCTCCAGAACCATCAGGAACTACTAAGTAACCATCGTCCTTCCTACTTCCTGAAAGGAAATATGGGAGTACCCATATTCTATTTAACTTAAGGTCTCCCTCTTCTCTTATAGAATCCATAGGAATTCTTACTTGAAGACCATAAGAAGTAAGAACAAATTCTATAGAGATCAGAAGCCCTTGAGTGGGAAATTCATAATCAATTCTAATTCCATCTTTAATATTCTTTACTTTGAAATTATCTCTCATAACTCCTAAGGCATAAGTATTATATACAGAACTTTTAGCCTCTTCATCTGCCATTTCTACCACTATATGAGAGGGAATACTAAATTTTGTCACTCCCATAGAAGGATCCTGCTCCCAATCTTGAGGGAACTGATAGAATATCTTCCCTGTGCTTTTATCTCTTATTGCTACACCTGCTGTCTCTTTATTAAAAAGAAGCAAGTATTTTTCATTTTCTGCTACCTGCTGAAAACCATTATTTTGGCTGTAAATAGGTGCTATAAATATAAATATGACTAATAAAAAAATACTGCATATGTTAATTAACTTACTACTTTTCATAAATCCACCTCTCACCCAACCATATATTTGATTTCAAGATATACCGTATATAGAAATTTTATAAATTGCTGGAATGTAGCAAAAAATACGAGTCCAATGAACATAGCAAATATTATTCCGCCTATTGTTAAAAGAGACGTACCCAGAACCTTATTTAAAGTGTATTCTTGAAGCTCCATCATACCGGCAATTATTACAAAAAGAGACCAGATCGTTCCTATGGTACTAATTATATAATAAAAAGATGCCTCATCTAAAGTTAAGACATGGCTTAGTAGTGTCTGAGGTATATATAACAGAGCTAAAGGAAAAAGACTATAAACAGTCATAATAAAGATGTCTTTAACCTTAGCTTTACCATCCATAATTGTAGTAACAGCCCAATTTATTATGACCCAAGCCAAAACAGGAATTATTACTCTTCCTACTTCAAGAATCACATTAAGTTCTTCAGGTCTATAAGGATTAAAGTGAAATCCTGTCATAACTCTTTTAATAAGAAAGGAAAGAATGATAAAAGGTAGTAAAATTAATGAGGCTTTAAAAGCGTTATTTCTTCTTCTTAACTCATAAAAACCGTCAAAGGGATGTAATATTACATAGAATACAAAAAGTACTGTATCCAAAAGTTTATATTTTTTTACAAAACCTGTAAAATGTTCCCCTATTTTCCTACCAGCAAATTTAACAGTTAAGTAGATAAACACTATTAAGCCTAAAAATATATTCATTATTTTTGAAAAGTTCTCTCTCATATACTCAATTCTAAAACCTTTTAGAGCCTTAGAATATCCCTGTGGATAAAAGCCAAGCTGGAAACTTTCCATAGCTTCTTTATACATTTCTTCATGAAGAAAATTTTTGCCAAGTCCTATATAAGCAAGATCATAATTTGCATCCATCTTTGCAATTCTATCCCAAATCTCGGTAGCCTTACCATAATAACCTTGAACATAGAAAGAATTTGCTTTAAGAACCATCTCTCCAAAAGATGTAGGTTTAAACAAAGTTATAGTTGCCTTATTCTCATCTAATATATAAACCTTTCCATTAAAGACCTCTATAGCAGAAGGATATTGAAAAGTACCCAGCTGATTTCCTATATCTCCAAATACAAAAAGAAAATCCCCCAGAGTGTTATAGACAAAAATTTTCCCCACTCTACCATCCAATATGTAGAGATTATCTGAGTCATCTAAAGCTATATCCACAATTTCTCCCCTCACTGTAAAACCAAAGTACAAATCTCCATAAACATTACCAGTTCTTCCTTCTTGTTTAATAATATTATCTCCTAAAGCATTTAGCCTTTTAACCTGATCAGACCAAGCTCTTACACACCCATAGATAAACCCATCTTTGTCAGTGGTCACATTTCTATACTCAATAGGTATAAATAAAGCAAGTTGTGACCTTTGTTCTCTTGTAAGTACCCTTCTCCAGAAAAGCTCCACAGGATTAACTTCCACCCTATTACTACCAAAAAATCTTTCAAAAACGCCACTTGCACTAAATTGTATAAGTCCTTCTACCACATTTTCTGAAACCACATATATCCTTCCCAATTTATCTACCGCAACCTTTTTGGGAATGTAAGAAAAATCCTCTTTTATAATATCCCCCACAGGTTTTCCAACAATCTGATATAAGGAACCATTAGGATTTAAAATTACAATTCTTCCATTTCCAGAATCTGCCACATAAAGTTTCGCATCCTCTGTAACAAATAATCCTGTAGGTGCTTTAAATGTATCTTTCTTACCCTTGTTGTCAAATTCCTTAATTATCTTCTTAAGTTTTAGGTCTGTATCCAAAATTACAATTCTATTATTCCCAGTGTCTGCTACATATATATTTCCATTTCTTTTATCTATGAAGAGATCTTGAGGGGTTAAAAAATTCTCCTTGAGTTCTATAGTCTCTCCTGTAACAATTCTCTCAGGTTCAAAACCAGGAAGAGAAGGAATTGGTCTTCTTCTTTCACTGTAAATATAAGTATAGTAAGGAATTGCGCCAAAAGATATATCTACAAGTAAAATCAATATAATAACAAGCTTCAAAATTATTCTTTTATTACCCATGAAACTACTCCTTAATACCTGCAGATTTCATAGTCTCCACCACATTGCTTTGAGTAACAATAAATATAATTAAGGAAGGAAGCATCATAAGTAAGGCTGCGGCAGCTGCAGCTCCTGCTCTTACAAAACCACCCTGCTGAATATATGTTAAAGCCAAAGAAAATGGCTTCATTGCCTCATTATGAATATATAATGATGGAGAATAGGTATCATTCCATGTATCTCTAAAAGCAAAAAGAATAAGAGTAAGCCAGGCTGGTTTAACATTTGGCATAATCACATGCCACCATATTCTAAATTCACCTGCTCCATCTATTCTTGCAGATTCAATATAAGAATCTGGTATTTGCTCCATAAATTGTTTCATAAGAAAGAGTCCTAACGTAGCCCCTATATAGGGAAGAATTAGAGAAAAATATGTGTCCAGAAGTTTTAAATTAGCCATAATCAAAAATCTTGGAATATTTGTAACATATCCAGAAAACATTAAAGAAAATACTACTAAATTAAATAAGAATTTACTCCCTGGAAATTTATTTTTTGCTAATGGATATGCTGCCATAGAAGCAATTATTACATGTCCAAAAGTACTTAAAAAACTGATAAATATACTATTAAAAAGATATCTTGCAAAAGGAATAAAAGAGTTACTCATTAAATAAAAAAGATCAGTAAAATTCTTAAGAGTTGGTCTTCTCACAAAAAATCTTGGAGGAAAAAGGAAAAGCTCATCTAAAGGCTTAAAGGCATTCATAATAGAATAAACTAAAGGCATTGCCATAAAAACAGCTACAACTATAAGAACTATAGTTATTAGTATATTCCCCCAAATTGATCTATTAAGCTTTGTCCTCATCCTAATTACAAAACCTCCTTAAAAATATTAATCAGGCTTTATGACTTTTCTCACTCCTTGATTGATAAGTACTGTGATCAAAAAAAGAATTACTGCAATAGCAGAGGCATATCCCATTTCATATCTTATATTCCCATAATCCCACATATGAAGCACTATAGTATGAGCAGAATAAAGAGGGCTTGGAAAACCAATAAGAGATGCGGATATATCAGCAACTGCAAAAGATGCAGTAACCTGCATAATAGCTCCAAAGATAAGTTGAGGCTTCATAGAAGGTAGTGTTATGTACCATAGTTCTTGCCATCTATTTCTTATTCCATCTACTGCTCCTGCCTCATAGAGACTTTTGTCTATGGTCTGAAATCCTGCAATGAAAGCCAAAAAACTTGTTCCAAGGCTCATCCAAAGCTGAATTACCATAAGTACATATAGGTTAATATTAGAATCCTGAAGCCAATATATAGGCTCTTTAATTATCCCAAGATTTATAAGAATACCATTGAGTAACCCATATATATCACCAGAAAAAATGTAAGTCCAAATAAAAAATACTGCTGAAGAAAGAGCAGGCGCATAGAAAAGTAGTGTTAGGACTGATCTTACTTTAGGGCTCAGCTCGTTTATAAGCCAAGCAAAAAGCAAACAAGCAATATAGCTAAGTGGACCAGTAATTAGAGCAAACTTGAAAGTATTCTGAAGAGCAATCAAAAAAACATCATCTTCTAAAAACAGCCTTTTATAATTATTCCAACCTATAAATTTTGGAGCTTGAATTATATTATAATTAGTAAAACTAAGAACAATTGCTATGATTACAGGTATAACTACAAAGATAAAGAAAAGGACAAAATATGGAAGAATAAGTAAGTACGACTCCCTATTTTTCTTAATCTCTTTCCATAAAACTTTAATTTTTTCATGCATCTTAATATAATGCCTCCTAATGCTTCTTAGCTAATTCAAATCCAAATTCTTCTCTCTTCCTATCTATTTCTTTATTTATCTCTTTTGTATATTTCTCTATAGATTCTCGTGGAAGTTCTCCAAGCATTACTACTTCTCTAAAAGCATTATCTAAATGTCTTGAAGTATAATAACTTCCAGGCACATTTGGAATCTCTCTCAAGTATTTCCATTGTTCTGAAAGCACTTTATAATCAGAAGATGGCCAAGGTAGGTAACTCATTGCTTCCACGTTTGCAGTATTATAACGGGCTCCTGCTCCAAGCACTGCTTCAAGTTCCATTCCAAATCTGGCTTGTACTTCGGAAGATAGCCACCATTTTACAAACTCCCAAGCTTTATCTACCTTTTTAGATTGTTTAAAAATTAAAACTGCATTTCCATTTCCAGCTACACTTCTATCAATAGAATCATCAGATCTTTCCCTTCCAGGCACTGGAGCTATACTCCAAAGGCCACTTATCTCTGGAGCCGCTACTTTAAACTGATTATAAAGAGTATAGGGAGCTATTCCTATAGGCATTTCTCCAGTCCTAAATCTATTAAAAAAGTCATAATAAAGAGGAGTTCCATAAAGAACATAAAGATTAGTCCACTCTCTGAAAGCATCTACCCCTTCTTCGCTATTTAAGACACAACTCTTACCATCTTCAGTATAATAGTTTCCTCCTCTTTGAAGGAGAAGAAGATTAAAAATATCAAAACTTGTACCTCCAGTTCCTGCTGCAAATTGAAGATTATAACTCTGCAACTTAGCAATAACTTTATAGAGTTCATCCCATGTGCTTGGAATATCAATATTTAGCCTTCCTAATATATCTGCCCTATAAAACATTATAGGAAAGTCTTGAGTCATAGGTAAACCATAAACCTTACCACCAAAACCGTACGGAACAAGAGCATATTTTGCAAATCTATTCTTTATTTCCTCAAATCCAGGAAGTTTTGAGACATCCACCAAAGCGCCACGAATTCCGTAATCTACTGCTAATCCTCTTGAAACATTTAAAGCTACATCAGGAGGATTTTCCCCTGCTGCTATGGAGAAAAGAAGCGCAGCATCAGTAGTTATAATATTTAAATTTACGCCTATTCCTGTTTTAGGAGTAAATTCAGTATCAATTAGCATCTTCAAGGTTTCTGCCTGATCTCTTCCCATCTGAACCCAAACATTTAAAGCTTCTTCTTTACTATAGACAGTACCTATCGCAGTGTAATCTTCTATAAAAGAAATAACAAACTTTTTAACACTATCTACAATCTTCTCAGGTGTATTAGGAATTATTCTTGGATTTTTAGCATTAGGAAAGGCAATAACCGTATAGTCAATATCTACAGGCTGTTCTCTAATTGTAAGAACCCAGGCGGAGAGAGCAGAAAGATTATCTCTATATCTTTGAAGCCTCTGAGCAATAGTCTCTGGTTCTTTTACCATCCCTTCAAGCTGAATTGCAATTCTCTCTAAGGTAGCTGCCTCACTTACCTTTTCCCCACCAATAGCTTTAATTTTTTCTGCATTTTCTTTTAGGAATTTTGCATTTTTCTCTAAAGTAGGTATTAGATCTGGAATGTTTTGTTCCAAAAGATAATCTCTATAAGGATCCGGATTTGGACCTGTAATCATTACAATTTTCGTATAAAGTTGAGACAAATTTACAGAAGCTTGAAGAACATTCCTTATAATCTCTGCTACTGCTCCATAAGATACTTTCAAACGTAAAGTATGTTCACCCTTTTTAAGATAAAATAAATAAGGGCGACCTACATCATCCCCAAGGTAACTAAATTGCCAATTGGTATTATATTTAAATTTTATATTTTTAGCTTCCTCAAAAGGAACTTCTCCATCTATATAAAGGGTTCTTTCTGATGGAATTCCTGGATTTGCATTTTGTCTGAATTTAAATCCAATCTTATATAACCCATTCTTAGGAACTTCAAATTTCCACTCAAGCCACTGTCCAGCACTTCTCCAGTTATAACCTCCAATCATATTCAAGACTTTTCTCCGAAAATCATACGGTTCATTCAAAGGATTTGATCTATCAGAGATCGGATATAACGTTGGCTCTGACTTAAACTGCGCCTCTTCTCCTTGGATTTTTATAACGACATCTTCTACAGGTTTGTAACCTTTCTCCTCGTAAACTTTTTCTAACTCAGAATAACTCTTTACTTTTGGCTTATTAAAAATTTTTATATAATCAATAACTATTGGCTCCTTTACAGAAATAAGTCTAAGAGTATGCATACCCTTAGAAAAGTAAAAAAGGAAAGGTTCTGTATATAAACCATCAGAGTCTTCTATAACCTTCTCTATCCACATAGGGGCTTCCGTCTGAACAGGTCTAAGCTCATTTCCTCTATTATCTTTTAAAGGTAAATTTGCATCCTTCCATATTCTTTCAAATCTTACAATCCTTGCCTCATTAAATGGTCTCTTTCCATCAATAAGAATCTCTCTTTCAATACCAGAGTTTTTACCTTTTATAGGATAATAATTTATTGCTATGTTATAAAGTCCTTCCTCTTTTACATCAATTTCCCATTCTACAAATCCACTTTCTCCTACATATAAAACAGGCTTTTTATCTTTAGTAAGATTTGTTAATTCTTCTATTTCGCAGTCTTTAGAATGGTTAGAATATTTAACTCCAGGAATAACAATAGTATCCTCAGGACGATCCTCATGTGAGTATCGTGAAAGATAAGACTCATAAGAATTCTCCTTACTTATAAGTTCATAAATAACATTAAGTTCTTTAACTGATTGGTCTTCTGCAAAAATTATACCTAGAGTATTTAAAAATACTAAAATTAAAAAAAGGGTTTTTATTAATCCTAAAACTTTTTTTCTCAATCTTGACAACCTCCACAGGTTGTATTCTAAAAATTAAAAAGCAGGGGGAGAGAATTAGGTCTCTTCCCCCATAAATATCCTTACTTAAGTCCTTCCAATATAGAATCTATTGCTGCTTGGAATTTAGGCTTTAATGCTTTTATAGATTTTGCAGGATTTGCAGTATCTACTTGATTTATCAAATCCCAGAATCCAGGAATTCCAGAGATTGGATCTATTTGAGTCCTCGTTGCTGCATCCATTAGAAGATCATATGTATCTTTTCCACCAACTTTTTCAATTTGAGATTTTACTATTAAATCTCGCTCTTTATCTGTAGGTAATAGCATATAAGTTAACCAAAGTGCTGCAAGCTCTGGATTCTTAGAAGAAGATGCAATTGCCCATGCTCCATCATCTGCCATATCTGCACTTTTCTTCTTACTATCAGGACCCTTAGGAAATGGCACTATACCTAAATTCTTTCCTAAAGCAGTTCTCATACCAGAGAGTTCCCATGGTCCCCAATAATCCATACAAGTAATACCTTTCTGAAATCTCCCTTGAGGATCATCCCACCAATCTGCAGGTCTCATCTTGTATTTAGCATCCATATCATATACTGCTTGAAACGCCCTATATGCTTTAGGACTATCCATAGCAAAAATTGGTTTTCCACCTATATATCTAACAATCTCTACATCATTAGTATAAAGAAATGGTTGAACTACAGCCCATGTAGCATAAGCATATTGATCAATCTTACCGTCACCATTAGTGTCTTGTGTCAACTGCTTTCCCATATCAAAGAAAACATCCCAAGTCCATTTCCCTTTTTTGTAAAGATCAAGAGGATCTTGAAGACCTGCCATTTCAAACTTCTCTTTATTGTAATAAAGAATATATGGAAATACATTATCATTATATATATTGGTTATTGCATAAACCTGTCCTCTCCAAGTAAAGAACTTAGCAGTACTATCTCTAAGACCAATAGCATTCTTCAGATTTGCATCTTTAAAATTTATGTATTTATTAAGGGGAATAATCATCTTTTTCATCATCCAGGTGGGTTTTTCTCCTGCTCCAATATAGATCACGTCTGCCCCAGAACCCGACAAAATTGCAGCACTAAGCTTTGGTCTATAATTTTCCCAAGTGGTATATACGATCTTAACATTTGCTCCTGTAATCTTTTCAAACTCTTCTCTAACATTTTTTGGAGACCTTGTACCAGGAATACTACTTTCTTCCTCAGGCCAGAACTGCCACATGTAAATTGTTTTTCCTCTATACTTTTGAGTATCAATATTTAGTGTAAAATTTCCAGACTTAACAGTATAATATTTCTGAGCAAAAGATGGGAAAATTGAGGTAAGTATAAACAAAATGGAGATAAGTAAACCTAAAAGAATCCTTTTCATATCAGACTCCTCCTATTTAATTTTTGATTTACTTTCGTAAGACACCTCCTTCTTAAAATTTTATTGCTATATAAAAAGAACTTCTAACATAAAATTGATAAAAAATAAAAATTTTTTGCATATATTAAAGTTTATTTAAAGCATAATTTAAGAACAGTTTATAAGTAAAATAAAAGCTTATTAAGAATAATGGAAGATAATTTAGATATAAAAATTTTGCTTTCTAAATTTAAGAGGAGTAACCTGCATATATTTTTTGAAAATTTTTATAAAATAACTTATATTATTAAAGCCACATTCTAAAGCGATCTCAGAAATACTCATATCAGTATTTCTCAGAAGCTCCATAGCCTTTTCAACTCTTACTTTATTTATATACTCTACAGGGGTCATCCTTAGAGACTCCTTAAAAATTCTACAGATATAAAACTTACTTATATTAACTTCTTTACTCAATTCCTCTAATGTAAGGTCTTTCTGATAATTTTGATTTATGTAATCAAGTACATCTTTTATTTTTTCAATTTTATATCCCAGTCTTCCACTATCCTTGGCAGGCTTCACATAAAGACTAAAAAGTCTCCAAAATATATCAAATAAGATACTTTTAATAAGAAGTTCATAACCATATGGTTTCTCTTTGAAGGTTTCAATTATTCTTTTTATATCATTTGTAATATTTTCGTCATTGATGTAGTTGGGAATGTAAACTCTTTTTTTAATTAAAGGCATAAAATACTCATACTTACAGAGATCAGGCTCCTCCGAATATAACAGTCTAAGATCAAATACTATAGCGTAACCTATACTATTTTTAATAATCTCTTCTCCTGAATGAATAGAACCGCCATTTATAAAAAGAAACTCACCTTCGGAAAGCTTATATTCTTTTCCATCTACATAGAATCTTCCATTTCCTCTCTCCATAAAAACAATCTCAAATTCATTATGCCAATGGGGATTTACTACTCCATTTCTATAGATAAATATATCTTCATGAACAAAAAGATGAAAATCTGGCGTTCCATGAAAAACGTCTGATTCTATAAGTTCTTTTTTTCTATACTTCACCCTATATACCTCATATAAATTCTTATATTACTAAGATTAATTATATAACAAAATAGTGTTAATAACATAAAAATTTATTCAAAAATATAGAAAAGGATTTATATAGTAAAACATTAGAGAAACCAATTGAAATAGATAGTAAAAGTTTCAAAAGATGGCGGAGAGGGTGGGATTCGAACCCACGGTACAGGTTTTAGCCCGCACAACCGCTTAGCAGGCGGCTGCCTTAAACCGACTCGGCCACCTCTCCAAGCAAAGCCCATTATACCATAGAACTTTTCTTCTATGCAATAATGGAAAATATAGATTATTTCTTTATCTTAAATCTCTCTACATATGAAGAATAATCAGGAACAATTCTTTTATATTCATCATACATGAGAGGCGAGGAAATAAGAAAATCAGCAGAAGCTCTATCACAAGCTACAGGGATATTCCAAACTACAGCAACCCTAAGAAGTGCTTTTATATCTGGATCATGAGGTAATGGTTCTAATGGATCCCAAAAAAAGATGAGAAAGTCAATTTCCCCCTCTGTAATTTTAGCACCAATCTGTTGATCTCCACCAAGAGGTCCACTTTGAAGTTTTATTATAGGAAGCCCCAGCTCTTCTTCAAGAATCTCCCCTGTAGTACCAGTAGCATATAATTTATGTTTTAAAAGAGTCCCTTGATTAAATTTTGCCCACTCTAAAAGCTCATTTTTTTTGTTATCATGAGCGATAAGTGCAATACTCTTCTGAGCTTCCATGGTAACTTCTTTATATTTCATATCTTTACCCCCCCTCCTTCAATAATACTATACTTGTTACTCTTCCTCCTTAAGCTCAAAATCATCAATCCATGCCCAATTACCTGTATTTCCATCTGCTATTACGCTTATTTTTATCTGTCCTGTAGTTATATTTATCCCGCTTATGGTAGGATTACTCCACTTTACCCATCCAGTATTTATAATATCTAATATTTTATCCTCGCCACCATATTCACTTATTTTAAGTCTCAATAAATTTTCTCCTCCACCACCTTGAATCCAAAAACTCACTTTATAGGTACCAGGTTTTAGCCCCTTTACAACCTGGTACATTTCAAACTTAAAAGGTTTATCAAGCCAATAGTTTACAGCATATTCTCCTGACTTTGCATTTTGAGGAGGGCTTGCCTTTTGTACTTTTACAGCATCTTTATTCCCTTCTACAATCCATGGATCAAGAAGTCCAGACTCAAAACTCGGGTTTTGAATATAATTTTTCTCCCCTACAACTGTAATATTAGCATATACTTCTATACCCACATCTCCTACCATACCCTTTACCTTAAACTCTCCAGGTATTGCAAGAAGCTCTCCCTTTATCTCTTCCCATTTTACATTGAGAGCTCTTATAGAATCATCACTAAATAAAATCTTTACTTTCTCAGGAAGTTTTGGGATCTCTCCAGTAGAGATTTTAATATTTATTGAAGAAAGAACTTCTCTAACTTCTGGCTTCACATAACTATTATGGTAAACAAGATTAAACACATCAAGAGAAGGTAAAACATTACCATTAAAATCAAAGAAGGCTTGGTTTTCCCAAGGATCTCCTTCTCCAGCTTTCCAGCCTGCTCCTTTTACTGGGATCCAACACCCTTCCCAATAAAATATACCAAGTCCTTTATTATCTGGAATCTGTGATATAACTTCCATTATATCTCTTAGCGCAGTTGCTTGCCCTTGAATAGTAGGCTTATATCCTCCTATCATCTCCAGATCTCCACCAAAAATATTAGGATGTCCATCAACATCCTGAAGAGTCCAAGCATAAGCAGTTTCAAAAATAGCTATTTCTTTTCCATATCTTTCTGCAATATCATTGAGGTTTGCTTTAAGTTCATCCAGAGTACCATGCCAGTAAGGATAATAGGAAACTCCTATCACATCAAAGTCCACTTTCATTCCCATAATATTTCCAAAAAACCATTTAAATAAACTACTATTACCCCCTTCTGCAAGATGTATAGCAATTTTGATATTTTTGCTAACCCTTCTTACAGATTTTGCTCCTGCATTAAAAAGTTTTACAAATCCCTCAAAACCTCCCACATCATCACCAATAAGTTTCCCATCAGGCCATAAAAATCCATTATTTACCTCATTTCCAAGTTGCACCATATCAGGCAAAGCATTGTTGTCTTTCATATATTTAAGAGTTTTATAGGTAAAGTCTGAAACTGCATTCACTAAACTTGTTCCCTTAAGATTTTTCCAAGCCTTTGGTTTCTCCTGCTTTCCAGGATCAGCCCACCAATCACTATAATGAAAATCCACAAGAACTTTCATTCCCAGATCCTTTGCTCTCTTAGCAAGTTTTGTCATTTTTATATAATCGCAATTTCCTCCTCCAAGAGGTTTCCCATTTTCGTCGGTAGGATCATTCCATATCCTCACTCTTACCCAGTTTACGCCATGATCCTTAAGAATCTGCAGTGCATCTTTCTCTACACCATTGTCATAGAACTTACCACCATTAGATTCTATCTCATAAAGCATAGATATATCTACACCTTTTATAAAATCTGGAGAGAGATTCTCAATAGGATTAACTATTATTTTATCTTGGCTATATCCACTCATTATCAATATTAATGCCCCCATCAAAATAACTAAACCTAAATAATAATAAACTTTTTTTATCATTTTCTCTCCTCCTCACTATAACTTAACCTTTCACAGCACCTTGTGTAAGTCCATTTACAATATACTTCTGAAGAGATATGAAAAGTATTGTCATAGGTAACATTCCTAAAAGAGCTGCAGCTGTAAAAAGACCCCATTCTGTTTGATATGGACCAGTAGAGAAAGTCCATAATCCTACAGCATATGTATAATTCTTAGCATCCTGCAATAGTATTCGGGCAAAGATAAATTCATTAAAGATATTCATAAATGTAAGAATTACTACTACAGTAAGAATAGGTCTTGCAAGAGGTACAACTATCTTATAAAAAGTCTGGAACCTTGTAGCACCATCTATCATAGCAGATTCTTCAAGAGAGTCTGGAATAGTATCATAATATCCCTTTATCAAATACATGTTATAAGCAATATTCCCTAAGTAAACAAAGGTAAGTCCACTTAGAGTATCCAGACCAAGTGCAGGAATGAACTTTCCTAAAAGATTTAACATACTATATATAGCAATCATATATACTGCACTTGGAAACATTTGAATAAGAAGAAGAGAAAGAATACCATATCTTCTTCCCCAAAATCTCATTCTGCTAAAAGGATACGCAGCAAGAGAACATATTAAAGTAGTAATAATAGCAGCAATACCTGCCACTACTATAGAATTTCTAACCCATCTCAAGAAATAATGTTTAGTCTTTTGTTTCCATATCTGATCAACTCTAAAAAGCTCTCCATCTATGTAATTAAGATCTCCCTTAACCTCTTCATATGGTATAGAATCCGTTAAATCTTCTGTTTTTTTAGAAACAATATTCATATTTGAACTTACTAAGTTCAAATAATCAGTTTTTATAATATTGTAAAGCTCATCTAATTCTGTAATATATACTTTTTCATTATTTAAAGAGGCATTAAGAAGATTTTCCCATTTACTTTCAAAATCTGAAGTTAAGCTACTAATTTTTTCCATAATACTACTTAGGTTCTTAGAAAATAAATTAAATTTCTCTAAAAAAGTATTATAATCATTAAACCATTTTAACCTATCTGCAGTATTTTCAATTTTAGCAACCAGATTATCTCTACCAAAATCTAATATATAGGATGTAGCAAAATCTCTAAATTCCACTTCCATCGGAGCACAATAACTTACAATATCAGTTAAATCTGTCTTATTCTCTATAGTATTTATTTTTTCTTCCAATTTTCTGATAAAAATATTGATATATTCAAGTTTAGTAGTAGGAGTTAAATTTTCTTCCTGCTCTTCTATCTCATCTTGAAGGAGTTCTTCTTGCATCTCAAGGAATTCATTCTGTCGTTTTAAAGAAGCAAGTTTTCTTTCTTCTTCCTGAATTGCTCCAATATTTTTCTCTAATTTAGCAAGAAGTGGTGAAATCTTTCCATTTAAATTTTCTACAGCTACCGATAAAGAAACTAAATTATTCTGGAAACTGCCCCCATGATTCTTTAGATAACTCAAGATTTCTTTCAAGCCCTCATTTAGTTCATAAAGATCAGGATATCTATCCAACTTTTCTATAAGTAAACGTGTGGTTTTTATAGACTTTGAAATAAGAGGATTATTAGATATATCTTTAGATAATACTGTGGTAATTTTTGTATCCTTTATATTACCTGCATTTTTTACTTTCTCTAAAACTATCGCTATTTCAGGTTTAATTTCTGAATTAAGTTTTTCATTTATAGAAAGAATATCTTCTTGTAGTTTTTCATATCTTTCTTTTGATACCTCATACTTTGCATAATTTTCAGCTATTTCCATTTTTAAATGAGAAAACTTAAATTCTAAACTTCCAAAAGATTTCTCATATGCTTTATTAAGCTCAGAAATAGCCTTTTTATAATCTTCATAAGAAGTAATTTTATAGCCCAAAACTTTCTCAAGATCTTCTTTTAAATAAAGAAATATCGGAGAATTATAACTTTCATTAGAAAGAAATTTATATAGTACTATCTTCAAATGTTCAACATTCTGCCCCTCTGTAGGAAGATTTTTTTCCAAATAATCTTTCAATTCTGTTAATATAGATAAAGTTCTTTCTTTTATCTCATCTGTCTTTGAAAAAAGTGTAGTATTTACATGATCAAAAGAGTTTTTAGCATTCCCATATTTATCTTGTGTTTCTTTTAAGTAACTTTTTAAACTTTGTATATCCTTAGAAATCTCCCCCTCTAATTTTTCTTTTTCCCAGGTATCATAGGGGGGAGTTCTCAGAATAAGATTTTGCAATTCCTGTGCTAAAACAGGCATATTCTTCTCAGGAGCTACTAAGTCCTTATAATTTTGCAAGGTTAATCTTGAAGAAAAAAGCTTCGTAGAAAAAGCAGCTTCATCTCTTCTTATAGAGGTAGATACTACCCAGATGATAGGAAAAAGAATTATTGGTATTAAAATCCACAGAATTATGTGAGTAAAAATATATCTTTTTCTCCCTACCATTTTTTATTCACCCCTTACTTCTTCAAAGGTTCCAGAGATCTTAAAGTTCAATAGACTTATACCTGCAACCAAGAAGAATATGAGAATAGAGATAGCACTGGCAAAGCCAAATTCCTGTCCTCTACCTTCAAAAGCAAGCTTATAAACATAAGAGATTAATATATCTGTATGACCAGCAGGAGTGGTAGCACCCACCATAGGAGGTCCTCCTGAGTTCAATAGATATATAAGAGTAAAGTTATTAAAAGTATAAGCAAAACTACTTATAAGAAGAGGCGTCACTACTGTAAGAAGCAATGGAAAGGTTATATACCGAAATTTCTCCCATCTACCCGCTCCATCTATAGCTGATACTTCATAAAGTTCCTCAGGAATAGATTGAAGAGCACCTAAAGAAATAGTCATCATATACGGAAAAGTAAGCCAGGTATTGACAATAATACAAACAACCTTTGCCCAGAATGGATCATTAAACCATTTTATAGAATTCATTCCTAAAAAAGGAAGAAATATTTTATTAAGTATTCCGTAAGTTTCATTGAAGATACCATTTTTCCATGTCAAAACTGAGATAAAGTAAGGAACTGCCCAAGGTATAATGAGAAGAGTTCTATAAACATTTCTTCCTTTTAATTTCTTATTATTCAATACTAAAGCAAAAACAAGTCCTATAGAGAAAGAGAAGAATACAGTGAATAGTGCCCATAGAATAGTCCAGATAAACATACTCATAAAAGGTCCAGAAACTCTTTCATCAGTGAATATCCTCAAAAAATTTTCAAAGCCAACAAAAGTTGTATATCCAATCAAAAATACCTGGTCTCCATTTTTATCTATATCATAGAAAGAACCTTTATCTTCAGTTAAAGTTTTCCCTGTTTTTGTATTAACAATCACAAGCTTCTGGACGTTTTTCCCATTTTCTTGCATCTCTCTATAAGTAAGCCTGTAGAGCTTTTCCACAAAGAAAAATTTCCATCTACCATCAGTATCTACTTTAACACCTAAGACCCTACCCGAATTAGGGTCTGAATACTCAGTATTTACAAGGTATTTCTGAATAAGCAGGGTAAAATAATAAGTATTCTTTTCTAAACTGGCATCTTCTAAAGCATATAGAGGAACATAAAATTTATCTGAAGAAACAATACGATTTATATCCTTAATGGAGGCTGGAAAAGTACCTATCTTAAAAATTTTCCCTTCTAAACTTATTTCTTTAGAATTAATTTGGGAAAGCTTCCCTTCTCTCAGAAGGATCTCTCTTCCTCTCTGTTTTGTAGGAATAGGCATACCACCAATATAAAGTTTTCCATCTATATCAAATACTATCAAAAAATCATCGGTAGGCTTTGAATCTTCAAAAACACTAAAGATCTTAAAGTCTACAGGCTTCTCATTTACTACATAGGTGTAATTTGGATCATAAAGAAGTCTCTCAAGTGCTTCTTGTCTTGTAAAGATATGCCCTGTGCCATAATTAGTAAAGGCTGTCTTAATAGTAAAGTATATGGGATATAAAACCAGTAAAAAAAGAAAAATAAGAGCAGGAATTGTATATCTATAGGGATAAGCTTTAGGATTAAAAATAAAAAAGTCTATTAAAAAAAGTGCAGCAAGAAGAATGATTCCAAGTTCATAATAGGAATTTTGAATAAGATAAACTCCTGAAAAAAGGAAAATTCCATTCATTATAGCAAGTAGAAGCCATAAAAGAACCTTTA